>JAHDIN010000035.1 GCA_020630775.1 Saprospiraceae bacterium
TTTATTCATAATCAAAAGACAGAAAAAATAGTCCAGTTTTATGGGGGTCAGTACAAGGAATTAGGAGATTGGAAAATGGAAAATGGAAATTAGAAATTGGAAAATCGTAAATCGTAAATCGTAATTCGCAAATCGTAAATCGTAAATCGTAAATCAACCAAGGAGCTTTATAAAGAAAAAAGAGAGCCTACAATAGAACTCTCTTTCTAAACTAACTAGATACTTGATTTTGGATTTTGGATTTTGAAATCGATTGATTAGATAAAAAGCTATGGTCTTTAATTCAAGCAATAATAATCTGCTATTTGACTTTGTGGGTTATAACTTCAGTCAAAATTTCGAATGAAAGCAAATATTTTGTTTTGACGAACCATCCGATGCTTCGATCGGAATCAGGGACTTAATAGCTCACCACTCTACAAATCACTACTCTACCAAACGTCCTTTCATCGGTTGTCCCATATACAAGACCAATCCATCGACATCACCCGCCTCTCCTTTGGTAAATTCTAACTTCACAACTTCGGATCTCACTAAAAAAGTGTTTTCGTTTATACCTTCTAACTGATGTACTTCATTAAATCCTTTGGCGATTAAAACGCCATCTTCAAAAACCACATCTACCTTCTCACCAATTTCCAATTCATATTTACCTACAAATTGTTTGACTTCTTCACCGTATGATTGCGTATGTAATTTTGGAGCTTTATGTGCACCGCCTTGATACAGGATAAGTGATTCAATAGAACCATCAGATTCTGGGACAAATTCTAAATCAGATTGGATTACTTCTACAAAAAATTTGTGCTCACCCACTGGTGTGATTTCTGCTTCACTTTGTCCTGTAGGCGTTACCAAAAATCGGCCGTTTTCCTCTCTGACATTGAGCATTAAACCAGGGAAGATTTCATAAATGCCTATATATTTTTTAGTCCACGCATCATCGACAGCGACAGCTTCCTTTTTTACAAGCGGTTTACCTATGGCTTGAGCGGATAATTTCATGGCCAATATACCTGGGTTGAGGCAATTACAATTAGCGAAGACAGCGACAAAGATTTTTTCATTGGGAAAGTATAATGATTCAGTAGAAAATCCATTGATTCCTCCACCATGTCCAATAGTAGGAGAACCTTGAACATCATTAAAGCTCCAACCATATCCATAATCTATTTCTTTACCAGAATTTAATTTACTTGGGGAATGGGCCACTGTTAAACTTTCTTGAGAAAGCACCTTACCCGTCATAACTGCATCATACCAAATCGCTAAATCATCAACCGTAGAAAGTAAAGAACCTGCGGCGTACGGCAAGGTCATACTTAAATATCCTGCATTTACTAATTCGCCCCCATCAGTATCATAACCTGAGACTCGATTTTTAATGACTTCAGCATGTTTCCCATAGAAAGAATTATCCATTCCTAAGGCTTTAAAAAGGTTGTCCTCTATATATTGTTCATATGATTGACTAGTGATGGATTCAATAATTGAACCTAACAGAATGTATCCTGAATTATTATAGCTGTATTGCTCTCCTGGTTCAAAATCGAAAGGTTCATTTTTGAAAACATCAATCAATTCGGAAGGAGATAAATCTTTTCTCATCAAGGTCTCGCGAAAAGCAGGCATATCTGTATAACTTCTAATCCCCGATGTATGGTTGAGCAATTGTTCAATCGTGACGACTCTACCCCCTAATGGATAGTCTTTGAGATACTTAGTGAAATTATCAGAGACATTTAACTTACCTTCTTCTTGAAGTTTTAAAATAGCAGCTGCAGTAAATTGCTTGGTAATAGAACCTATTCTAAAAATATGATCGGCATTTAATGGTACACCCAATTCAATTTCAGCCATACCTTTAGCACCTTTATAAACTGGCTCTCCTTCTTTAGTAATTATATAACTAAAACCAGGACCATCATTTTCTTTTAAATAGTCGTTAACGATAACATCGAATGCTGCTTGATCTATTTGACCTGATAAGGATAAATAAATTGCATTGAGTAGAAGGATAATAAAAGTTGTTTTTAGTGTTTTCATGATGTTTGATTGATTCTATTTTTTTAATATTTATAAATGTTCTCATTAACGAACTTGTTCATTTTTTTCAATCGCAAAATTAGCCTGCTCTGAGCTTCGCCGAAGGGAACCAAAAAATGCTTGAAAATCTGAAACGCTCCGCCAGATTTTCGGCCACCCACCAAGTTTATGTAATAGGCATAATTATTTTAAAGATTCTTACTCAACTTAGGATCTCGAAATAATTATTAATTGTTCAAGCCCTCCTCAAACAGGTCATTGTTTTTTGACGGAATTTAAATAGCCAAACTCAATGAAATAGACCGATTCGAAATTTAAGTTCCTTAATTATATTATTTTGACTTGAGAAAATAATTATTAATTATTCATTATTCATTTTTAATTACCACTCATTTTTTCCAAAATCAAAACACACTCCTCACACCCATACTTTCGAGCATAGTCCAAGGCTGTTTTTCGTTTATAGGATATTGAAGGGTCTGCTCCTGCTTTAACCAAAGCTTTTAACATATCTACTTCTTTATACTTTGCAGCATACATTAGAATAGATTTCCCACTGCAGTCCGCATCAACATTGGGATCTTTAGACATTAGATAATTGAAACAATTATCGAGTCCATACTTAATACTTATAGAAAGTAGGTTATATGAGTAGGCTTCGATGGAATAACAATGATCAATTGGATT
This sequence comes from Saprospiraceae bacterium, assembly GCA_020630775.1. Lineage (GTDB taxonomy): Bacteria > Bacteroidota > Bacteroidia > Chitinophagales > Saprospiraceae > RFSX01. Next base: position 2,734 of record JAHDIN010000035.1, read on the forward strand.
ATCATCAATGGCGACTGCTAATTGCTCTGCATTGTCATCGCGTAGTGCATTATGAATATCATCTGTAAATGCTTGAGCGCGTAAACTTAATCCCATGCCTAAAAACAAAAACAACAATAGAGCTTGAAATATGAGATTTTCGTATTGACTGATTATTTGGTCTTTCATAATTGTAGCTTAATAGATGAAATTAAAATCGGGCTTATTCTCTTGATTGAGTTCGACACCTTTATTAATTATAGTTGATTGATACGACCCAATGCCGATTAATTGGCCATCAACATTTAAATCCGCTTTACAACCGCTACCTATATTTAAGATGGCTCTTTCAGCAATCAACTCAGATGCTTTAATAATTGAACTGCCTTCGAGAGTTAGATTTAATAAATTACAATTTCCCTTTACGCTCACATCTCCAGCTCTTCTGTTCAGTTTGACAGAAATTATATCTGCATCAACAAGCAGTTCGGATTTTGACTTTTTATTATAAAAGCTATTATCAATTAAAAAGCTATTCACACTAATCGTATCCCCAACGGTAATGTTTGAATTACCACTTTGATAAATATTGATATCCGTTAAATCTTTGACGCCTATGGTAAACTTCAATCTTGAAGTATAAGGATGTTGAATACTAACTCTTTTTGTTTCATCGCCAACTGGCACATTAAAGACATCTGAAAAATGTAAATAGTTATCGTTAACCAATTTATCATATTCTATGAAGTCGACAATATCTTGAGGTCCCTCTATGCTGATCACATTTGAATTTGGATCTAAATGAAAATCATGTGCCATAAATCTGAATACTTGATGCTTAACCTCTCCTAGTGTTTTACTCTTGACAGGACCATCGCTTCTAAGCAGAGTAATTTGCTGAGGTGTGACATTTGCTTTAAATTTTATCATGAATCCACACCAAACCAATGTCCCAATCAAGATCAACAGACCAATTAATTTGTTAGATGTTTTCATTGTGCGTTGGTTTTATTTTTATGATAATAAGTTTCTAATTCTTCAAACTTGATATTCAACAACTCCATTTTTCTAAACAACTCTGGTAATTCGTTATTGATAAAATTGTCCTTTTCCATATTTGAAATTTTTGATGGTGCATCAGTTGATACAAAAAAACCTATCCCTCTTTTATTGTAAATGATGCCCTTATCTTGCAAATAAGTGTACGTTCTCATAACTGTATTGGGATTAACTTGAAGCACCCCTGCTAAGTCTCTGACCGAAAGAATTTTCTCTTCTACAGGCCAATTTAATTTTAAGATATTTTCACAGACGTAATCCGCGATCTGTGTATATATCGATTGATTTTTTTTGAATTCCATGTTAAGCTTCTTTTTCTTTCATTTTAAAAAAGCTGATTAGATACAAGAATGGCACTAGCACAAATGAAAGCAGTAATTTAAACGTCATTTCATTGGATTCCAACCATTCGTCATTTGGCCATTTAGTCGTGTAATTAAGTGTAGTAGATGGCTTAAAAAAGCCTTCAAAATATTCCCACATAAACAATCTAAAAATCAACATCACTATGAAAGTACCTAGGGCAAACATGATTGAGCCAAAGACTATAGACTTTAAAAGTGGGTGTTTATTAAACATTGTTGCCAGTAAAAGATAAGCTGCATGAAACCAGTAATACAATAGCGTGAATCTCAATACGTATTTCCAATTCAATTCAGACAAGGAAACAAAATTCAATTCCCACTGCGCTTGAATAAGCCATCCAAATATCGAATAGGCTAAAACAAATACGATTAATGATTGAAGTATAAATAAAGGCAGCGTTATTAACCATTTAGAAATCAATTTCTCTAAATGACTAGCCGGAATCATCAAATATTGAATTCGTCTACTATGATTTTGGTATTCTCGAAAAGTATTGATTGTGTAAATACCTCCAATAAAAATCAACATACTGACGAACACAATCTCTCCAGCATCTTCAGGTATATTTTTATCCGCATCATGTTCATCTGAAACTGCAAACATGATTAAGCCTGCAAAAAAGAAAAGTACTATCGACATCAGCGCCAAGGGCTTTCTGAAGACAACATACTCCCTTTTAACTAATTGAAATATTCTTGGAATACTAATGTTCATAATGAATAGATTAAAATAGTTGGTTAATTTTTTCGCCATTCTCCAATACAGCATTGAAGAAAACTTCTAATTCAATTGGTGAAGGCTGATTGGCTTTGTTTTCTAAAAGTTGGACATAACCATTCGTGGTCATCTCACCATAAATCATATCAGGATGAGGCTCGTTGGTATAAGATTTCTGAAATAGAATTTTATTCTCCAGTTCAAAAACATCTTTTGAGAAAATAATCTTGCCGTTTTCAATGATAATAACAGACTCAATGAGATTACTCAGGTCCCTAATTTGATGCGTCGAAATCACTACCAATTGATCATCTGAAAACCCAGAAGCCATTACTTGTCTGAATTGTGTTTTTGAAGGAATATCTAACCCATTGGTTGGTTCATCTAAGAGTAGATATTTCGCATTACTTGCAATTCCAAAAGCAATTAAGAACTTTTTCTTTTGACCAAAAGACATTCTATTGATCTTGACATCCAAAGGCATTTTAAATTCATCTAATATTCTATCAAACTGATGCTTATCAAAATTTGAGTAGAAAGGTGCATAGACATTAATAAATTGATGTGGTAAAATAGAGGGCAAGTCATAATCTTCAGACAAGAAAAATACCTTTTCTAAAATTTGGGGATTTCTTGACGATGACAACACTTGATCAATATGAATCTTCCCACTACTTGGAAATAAGACACCCGTAATCAATTTAAGTAATGAAGATTTTCCAGTACCGTTTTTACCCAAGAGACCATATATTTTCCCTTGAGACAACTCTAGATCGAGCTGATTAAATAGACTCCCCTTTTTACTGTAGGAGAAGTTGAGGTCTTTAATTGAGATCATGTTATATAGTGTATTAGTATATTAGTACACCAAAACTATGTAACATTTTTAAATAATCCAAATTATTGGGGTTTTTACGGTTAAAATCGGATAAAAGTGCAGGGTGGCTCGATGAATTGATCCGATGCTACGATCGGAGACTGTGGTCCGATGTTGGGATTGGAACGATGGTTCGATGCAACGATCGTCCCGATGCTATCGATCGGAGACGATTCTTGATCGGAGGCGGAGTTCATGGTTGGGACCCATCCCGGTCTTCCCTTGAAAGGGAAGGAGAATTTTAGTCCGATGCTTCGATCGGAACGATTGCTTGATGCTTACGGAGGGAGGCGGTTGGTGGTTAGGACCCATCCCGGCCTTCCCTTAAAAGGGAAGGAGAATTTTAGTCCGATGCTTCGATCGGAACGATTGTCTGATGCTTACGGAGGAGGCGGTATTTAATTTTACTATTAGTTGAGGTGCAAATAGAGATCTTTTAGTCGATAATCACAAATTTATATCTCTTGGTCTGTTTAGAGCTGAGCCATCTTGCAAACACAAAGTATATTCCTGGTTCGAGGTGATCGAACCTGACTAGATTTTTACTTTTATTCTCAAAGAAGCCTTTCCTAACAATTTGACCATAGCCATTACTGATATAATAGTCTAATGACTGGGTAGTTTGACTTTCAAAAATAATATCCGTTGGACTATCCCCTACTTTCGGATTAGGGTGGGTATAAATACTTACAAAATGATCACCTTCCGATAATAGATTTTTGCAATCATCAATCATAATTGATTTAACGATCGATTTTACAGAACAATCTCCTGAAAATATTTCTACAGTTACCATAAATGTTCCTTCCGTATTATAAACATGCCAAGGAAATAGCTCATTACTTGTAGTGCCATCACCAAAATCCCAAACAACTCTTGAAGGTGTAAAATTTAAATTAGAATGTTCTAACATTTTCACTGAATCACCGACACAAGCTTCTTTTGGAATTAAAAACTCTGAAGTAAATACAGGAGAAGAAGTCACATTTAATTCGACAGCTTGAGTAGCTGTACAACCGTTATTATCTGTCACTGTTAAAGTAAAATTATTGTTCGTTAAAGTACCTCCTTGAACCATTATTGAATCTCCCATATTCTGGAACGTCGCATTGATATCCCAATTCCAACTGGTAGCAGCACCTCCATTTTCAATCAGTAAGAAGTCCGTTCCACTGCATATTAAATTAGGAATAACAACATTAACTGCTGGTACCGCATTTATACTTATTTCTTGAGCGGAAGAAGATGTACAACCATTTGAATCAGTAACTAAAACCGTATAGGTTGTTGGATTGATTGGATTTACTGTAATTGAATTCGTCGCCGCACCATTACTCCATGAATAACTATTGCCCGCAGGTACAATAAGACTAATTGATTGTCCATTGCAAATACCAAACTGACCAGTACTTGAGGTAATCGCTGCATTTGGCTGCGGAATAACATTTATTTCATAACTGGCTGTAGAGCTACATCCATTGCTATTTGTGACTGTAACCGTATAAGTGGTTGTTGAATTGGGAAGCTCTGTTATACTATTCGTTGTTTTACCATTACTCCAAACATAGCTGCTTCCACCATTACCGGTTATAACGACATCCTCGCCTTGACAAATCTGATTATCAGTTTCATCAGAGGTAATAAAAGCTGAAGGTATTTCTGAAATAGTCAACACAACAGGAATACGCACTGCACTGATGCACCCGGAGGAAATTTCTTTACTTTCGACATAGTAAGTATAAACGCCTATAGCCATTACATTAGGTCGAAACTTTAAGCTATCTCCCAATAACAAATTCCCACCACTGGCCATATCGTACCAGTTTGCTGTCATCCCCATACCAACATTCACTTCAAGTTCAGGTACGGCTTCGCCAACACAAATAGTCTTATTCGTAGCCGTGGGTACAGCTACCATAGGACAACTACAGTCTGGACTATTGATCGATAATTCACCAGTACAACCTGTAGTTGGATTGGTACCGTTTACTGTAATATTAGTACCGACTGGAATATTAGAAATAATGAAATTTGGCGACGTTCCAGAAATTGATCCTGATGAAGCATTGATCGTATTTATATTTTCAGCAGAAACCGAAGCAGACCAAAAGGTAGAATCACTCGTACAATTTGTGGTTTGCAATGCGATAACTGGCAATGGGTTGACCACAATTTCTTGCGAAGCTACCCTAGTACAATTATTATTCGTTACAGTAACAGAATAAGTTGTTGTAGTAGTTGGTGTCACATTAATTTGGCTAGAATTCTCTCCAGTACTCCACAAAAAAGTACCTGTGCTAAATACAGAAAGCTGAACACTTTCACCAACACAAATCTGATTATCAATATCACTACTTCTTAGTGTTACATTATTGATATTTGTCACTGTCACTTCTTGTTGAGCTGTAGCCATACAGCCATTCGCATCTGTTACCGTGACACTGTATGTAGTATTTGAGCTTGGTCCAACAGCAATAGTACTTGAAGTACTATTATCACTCCACATAAAACTCACTCCACCAGAAGCTGTTAATCTTATACTATCGCCTTCACAGATATTGAAGTCAGGGTCATTGCCGGTGATATTAGCTGTTGGCAGTGGATTAACTGTAATTTGCAATGCAGAAGTATTTGTACAACCATTGCTATCTGTAACCGTAACAGTATAATTCGTACTTGTCATTGGGGTTACATCAATTGCTGCATTTGTATTGCCCGTACTCCACATATATGCATTACCTCCAGTAGCCGTTAATCTTACTTGATCTCCAATACAAATCGAATTATCGCTATCGCTTGAGCTTATAGTTGCTACAGGCTGACTATGGGTTTGAATTTGTATACTTTCAACATCACTACATCCAGCATCATCTGTAACTGTAACAGCATAGCTTGTTGTCATATCTGGCATGACATTTATCGAAGCTGTTCGTAGTCCATTACTCCAATTATAAACTGTTCCTCCGGATGCAGTAAGCTCTACTGTTTCTCCTGGACAAATAATACTATTTGAATTGTTAGAACTAATACTTGCATCGACATTAGATACAGTAATTGTCTTTTGTGTTTTTAAAATAACAGATTTGCACTCTGGATCAGGAACTGCATATTCAATAACATAAGCACCTGGTGATAATCCATTTGGATCGAAAGTATTGTTAACAACACCATTACCAGAAAAAGTACCACCTGACGGTTCTCCACTTAATGTAATCGGACCTGCGCCAATACAAACTTTATCTTCAGAATTTATCTGAACAGGGGTTGTAGATCCACATATTTGAAGTGTTATTCCAGTAATACTTCCACCATCACCAGCAAATAAATCTTCAACAATAAACTTCCATGTTCCTCTGGCTAACTCTCCATTAAAATCTCCTAATGTCGGATTACCCGTATTAATATCCACAGATCGTCCAGACTCAACCGCACCTCCTGGTGTCCCACACGAACCACTAAAACCTGGTGCCTGAGGAAATGCATCATCAATCGTCATGTTAAACACTGTATTTGGCGCACCGCAAGTTTGAGAATAGATTCTTCTAACTTTCCCGCTTGGACTTTCAAGGTACCAATGCATATCTGCTGGTGCAGTATGCATACCTTCTATATTCATAACATTGACATCTGTAATAAATATGTTTTCTGTTACTTCGAATGATACTGATACAAACTCATTTATTTCTAATGTATCAGATATAACTAATGGCAATCCTTGAGCCGCGTAAGTAAAACAACCTGGCGGTTTATCACAATCCTCTGTATTGACAACAATTGACTGTGTAGACATCCCCGTACAGCCTTCACTATCTGTAAAAGTATAAGTTACCATGTGTGTACCTACGCCTGCAACTTGGGGGTTAAATGTATTTCCAGAAACACCAGGACCACTAAAGACACCTGTTTCACCATTTCCAGGCACGGGCATACCGACTAATGTCTGAATTCCAGAATTAGTATTAAGAGGCCCAGCAATTGGATTGAGGGATACAGAAATATTTGTAACATTGACAAGCTGCATTTGCTCTGCCGTACAACCATTGGCATCTGTTACTGTAAGGGTATAAGTTGTATTACTTGTAGGCTGTACAGTTATCGCACTTGTTGTAGCACCACTACTCCATTGATAAGAACTAAAACTTGAGTTTGAGGCTTCTAAATTTATACTTTGACCTGAGCAAATAGTATTATCATTATCGCTGGAATTAATTGTAAAATTAGGACCAGTATTTATAGTCACTTCTTGTTGAGCCGTCGTCGTACACCCATTAGCATCCGTTGCTGTCACACTATACATTGTAGGGCTTGTAGGATTAACTGTAATTTGATTAGATGTTGATCCGTCGCTCCAATTAAAACTGAAGTTCCCTGAAGCCTCTAAAGTGATGGCCTGACCATCACAAACTGTAAAACCAGCAATCGAACTAGAAATACTTGTAGATATGGCTGGAATTATACTTATCATTTGAGATACAGTATCCATGCAACCATTACTATTAGTAATTGTCACCTGATAATTTGTATCAGCAGACGGCGTCTCAGAAATCTGATTCGTCGTGGCACCATTGGACCACAGATAAGTATCCCCTCCATTAGCTGTTAATTGAATAGAAGTGCCCGAACAAATAGTATTATCCGCATCATCACTTGTTATAGTTCCATTAAATGCTGGATGGACAATAATTTCTTGTGTTGCTTCAGCAGAACAAGTCGTTCCATCTGAAACTGTTACCTGATAGGTTGTCGTCATCGTGGGCGATACTGTAATCGATGATGTACTTGCACCAGTACTCCAAACAAAAGCACTTCCTCCCATTGCCGTCAAAACAATATCTTCACCAACACAAATAGCATTATCTGTTTCGTCAGTTGTTATCGCAGCACTAGATGAAGAAGTAACTGTTATTTCTTGTTCTGCCGTAGACGTACATCCATTACCGGCAGTGACAGTAACACTATATGTTGTTGTTGAAGTGGGCATTACACTTATAGTTGAACTAGTTTGCCCCGTACTCCAAGAATAAATACCATTGCCTGCTACAGTTAAATCGACTGAATTGCCCCCACATATTATATTATCCGCATCACTGCTTGTTATCGTCGCACCAGGACCTGGCACAATAGATATAGTCTGAGATTCTGAATCCTGACAACCATTAGCATCTGTTACTGTAACAGTATAGGTTGAAGTCTGAGTTGGGAATGCTACTATAGCTTGGGTCTGTACGCCTGTACTCCAATTATAACTGACGCCTCCATTAGCTGTCAAGGCGACTCCAGCAGATTCACAGAGCATATTATCTGGATCACTACTGGTGATTGTTGCCATAGGATTAGCATTTACATTCACCAACTGAGAAGCTGTATTGGTACACCCATTGGCATCTGTAACAGTTACTATATAGTTTGTCATTGATGTAGGTAACACAGTGATCATTGCCGTTGATTGCCCACTAGACCAATTGTATGTTGTACCTCCAGATGCTGTTAAGGTGATACTATCTCCTTCACATATCGTATTATCAATATCATTAGAACTAATATTCACATTAGGAAGCGGATTGACAGTCATTGTGTAACTACTCGTTGCTGAGCATCCATTAGCATCTGTCACTGTAACGGTATAATTTGTTGTGGTAGTTGGGGTTAAATTAATAGTAGCACTATTAGAAGCATTACTCCATTGATAACTTGTTCCACCTGATGCCGTTAATGTGAATGACTCTCCTTGACATATTGTGTTATCCACATCTGAACTCACTATCATTGGTGTAGGCAAAGGATTCACGGTAACCATTTGACTTGATGTAGCAGTACAGCCATTTGCATCTGTAACTGTCACCACATATGTAGTCGTCATATTGGGCGAAGGTGTTATGGCTTGGGTATTCTCTCCAGAACTCCAATTGTAAGATGTCGCACTAGAGGCGGTCAACCCTATACTTTCACCAATACATATTGTGTTATCACTATCTGTCGATGTGATACTTGGAGTTGGCAATGGATTGACTGTTATCATTTGACTTGATGTAGCGGTACATCCATTGGCATCCGTTACTGTTACAGTATAATTTGTAGTCGTCGTTGGACTCACCATTATTGCGGATATACTTTGACTAGTTGACCAAGCATAAGCTGTACCACCACTTGCTGTCAAAGTCACTGATTCACCGCTGCAAATAGTATTATCAGTGTCAGAACTATTTATTGATGGTGATGGCAGTGAGTTAACGGTGACTGATTGGCTTGCTGTCCCCGTACAACCATTCGTGTCAGTTACTGTAACTGTATATGTCGTTGTCATTGTTGGGGAAGGTGTTATAGCTTGCGTTGTAGCTCCAGTGCTCCACAAATAAGAAGCACCCATCGATGCTGTTAATCCTATTGATGTTCCTGAGCAGATTGTATTATCCGTATCTGTACTTGTTATTGAGAATGTCGGAGCTGCAGTAACATTAATTGTATCAGTGCAAACAATTGTCACTGCATTACAATTTGGATCCATGATGGTATAAGTAATTACATGCATTCCGACGCCAGCTGTAGCAGGAGAAAATGTTTGACTTCCAACAGTACCAGCTACGCCTGTCCCACTAAATGTACCACCAGCAGGAGTAGCTAATGGCGCCAAGTTTATTGAAGGGCCTGTAACACATGTAGACGCAGGTAAATTCATAGAAGTCGGTGTAGCAGAACCGCAAATTTGTAATCGGACATTGGTTAACTGTCCTCCGTCTCCATCAAATAAATCTTCAACATGAAATTTCCATTGTCCAGCAGATTTTTCACCATTAAAATCTCCTAAAGTTGTCATATTGGTATTAATATCTACAGACTTTCCATTAATCACCATTCCTCCAGGTGTCCCACATCCATTTGTATTATTAGGGGGATCATTATAGGCATCATCAATATTAAAATGAAAATTAGTGACACCACTACCACTGCCGCCGCAAGTTTGAGAGTATACTCTTTTATATGTTCCTTTTGGACTTTCCAAATACATGTGTAAATCAGAAGGCAAAGAATGCGTTCCTTCCACATTCATAATATTAACGTCTGTTATCGTTAAGTTAGTAGTCACATTATCAAAATTGACCGTATAAGTTCCCATGCCAGTAGCTGGAATATTCAATGGCAATCCAGTACTCACATTTACTGTAACACAGGTTGGTTGAGCCGCACAATTATCCAAGGTCACCACGACCATCTGAGTAGCTGTACTTGCACAAGCACCACTGGTTGTGTAAGTAATTGTATGCGTCCCAGCCCCTGCCATTGCAGGATTAAACATATTGCCTACTACACCAGGCCCAGAATAAGTACCTCCTGTCGGTGCCCCTACTAAGGTTTGTGCCGCAGAAGCCGTAGTAACAGGACTTGTTAAAGCATTTAAAGTTGTTGATCCGCCACCAATGGTAATCACTTGTGATTTTGTAGCTGTACAGCCATTTGCATCAGTGACTGTAACTGTGTATGTCGTAGTTGCTGTTGGCATTACTGTAATCGCTGCTGTGGTTGCAGTCGTACTCCAAACATAAGACGTGCCGCCACTTGCCGTTAAGGTCACGCTCTCCCCTGTACAAATTGTATTATCAGCGTCACTGCTTGTAATATTGGCAGTAGGTGCAGGGTTGACTGTAATTAATTGGGAAGCCGTCCCTGTACATCCTCCTGCATCCGTAACAGTAACCGTATATGTAGTATTCATTGTTGGCGAAGGCGTTATGGCTTGGGTTGTCGCTCCAGTACTCCATGCATAAGATGCTCCCATACTTGCAGTCAACCCTACTGACTGGCCTGCACAAATTGTATTATCTGTATCACTGCTAGTTATCATGAAAGTAGGTCCAGAAGTTACATTTATCGTATCTGTGCAGGTAATTGTAACGGCATTACAATTCGGATCCATTACCGAATAGGTAATAACATGCATGCCCACTCCAGCAGTTGAAGGTGTAAAAACTTGACTACCTGCGGCACCACTCACACCCGTACCACTAAATGACCCTCCAGAAGGTGTAGCCAGTGGTGCGAGATTAATTGCATTACCTGTCACGCATGTAGAGGCCGGCAAACTCATACTCGTAGGGGTTGCCGAACCACAAATCTGCAAGGCAACTCCTGTCAATTGCCCACCATCACCATCGAATAAATCTTCAACATGAAACTTCCATTGCCCAGTAGATTTCTCACCATTAAAATCACTTAACGTAGGCATCGAGGTATTAATATCATTTGACTTTCCAAATCCAGTTGTGGTAGCTGAACCACATCCGCCCGGCCCACTACCAACGACATCAGAATAGGCATCATCAATCGTAAAGTCAAAAGGTGTTGTCGAACAAGACTGAGCATACACACGCTTATATGTGCCTTTCGGACTTTCTAAATACATATGTAAATCAGTAGGCTTAGCATGATTACCTTTTACGTTCAGGATATTTACATCCGTGATCGTTAAATTGGTTGTAACATTATCAAAATTCACAGAATAGGTACCCATGCCTGTCGCTGGTATATTTAATGGCAATCCTGTACTGATATTGACTGTGATACAAGTTGGCTGGGTCGTACAATTATCTAAAATTACTGTCACAGTTTGGGTCGCCATACCTGGGCATGTCCCACCTGTAGTATAAGTTATCGTATGTGTACCTGGACCTGCTGTTGCTGGGTTAAACATATTTCCTGTCACACCAGGACCTGAATAAGTTCCTCCTGTAGGCGTACCCACCAAAGTCTGTGCAGCAGAAGCTGTAGTGACGGGGCTGGTTAATGCAGCTAAGGAAGCTGTACCACCACTAATTGTAATCGCTTGAGATTTTGTAGCTGTACAGCCATTTGCATCAGTTACCGTTACGGTATAGGTAGTCGTACTTGTAGGCATTACTGTAATAGCTGCTGTTGTTTCCGAAGTACTCCACATATAGGATGTCCCTCCGGAGGCCGTCAATGTGACACTTTCACCTGGACAAATTGCATTATCCGAATCACTGCTATTGATATTTGCTGTAGGCGCAGGATTAACAGTAATCATTTGCATAGCTGTACCTGTGCAACCATTTGCATCGGTTACGGTAACAGTATATGTTGTATTAGCAGTTGGCATTGGCGTGATAGCTTGAGTTGTTGCACCAGTACTCCACATATAGGACGAGCCCATACTTGCAGTAAGGCCTACAGATTGTCCAGTACAAATAGTATTGTCCGTATCACTACTTGATATTGTTACTGTCGGCGGTGTATTGACAGTTATAGCTTGACTTGAGGTTGCTGTGCATCCTGCTGCATCCGTAACCGTTAATCCATAAGTCGTCGTAGTTGTTGGCGATGGAGATATCGCCATAGTTGTTTCGGACGTACTCCACATGTAGCTTGTGGCACTACTTGAAGTCAAGGTCACTGACTGGCCGGAACAAATGGTATTATCGGCATCACTACTAGTAATTGTTGCTGTTGGATTATTAACCGTAATAACTTGAGATGCTGAGGTCATACATGAACCTGCAGTTACGGTCACGGTATAGGTCGTGGTTGACGTTGGACTTACCATGATAGCTGCAGTGTTTTGACCGCTGCTCCAACTGTAAGCTGTAGCCCCAGTCATGCTTGCAGTTAAGGTAACGCTAGCCCCAGAACAAATGATATTATCGGTATCATTGGTAGTAATCGTTGGCGTTGGGCAACATGCTGTTTGCACTGCAGCTATTGAAGCACAAGTGGTGGAATTTCCAGTGATTGTAGAAGTAGCTGCGTTGGATGAAACGTAGCTACAGATACTCGTTACATGGCAAACTGCCAGTTGTGGATTATTTTCTATGGATAGAAAACTATAATTAGAATTCAAATTAGCAAATGCAGAAATATCAGTTAGCACTGCATTATCATCAAAACTTAAACCTTCACCACCAAAGCCTCCGACACCCACGCTTGTCAGTGCGCTAAAGCCATTAAAGTTTGCGAGCATATCATTGTTGTCTAATCTTAATGTACCTCCTACTGTAGTTAAAGCAGAAAAACTAACACTAGTTAAGGCGGGATTGTCTTTTATTGTTAATCCTAAATTAGCAGATGTTACAGCATTTAAAGCTATAGTAATCAACATTGGATTATTAATGATGCTGAAATTATTTCCATAGTTGGTGAGACCATTTAAACCAGCTACTGAAGTTAATAATGGATTATTTTCTATTCTTACTGTTGCTGAGCCTCCGAATGCAGTTCCAGTATATGAAGACAAAGCATCAAAATTTGTGAGCACAGCATTATTGACAATTTCTAATTGTCCATTAATCGTAGTAACTGCATTAAGTCCGTTTAAATTAGGCAACAAAGGATTGCCTTCAACTATCAATCCTGAAAAGCTACTTCCATTGGCACCTATTGAGGTTAGATTACTCAAACCAGTGACATCATTCAACATAGGATTATTCATGATTTTTATGCCGCCACCCCAGTAGGTTATTCCTGAAAGCCCATTTAAATTAACTATATCCGCTCCAGTTATGGTCATAACAACAGCAGTAGCGCTGGATGTACACCCTGGATAATTAGTTGCGAAGTTATCTACATCAGCTTGAGACGCGAGTGTAATATCCGTTGTTGGGCATTGACCATTTAAATATAATGGCAAGACAATCAGAAGTGCGCATATTATCTTTCTCATAGCTGTTATATTTAATAAAATCGTCTCCATTAATTCTCATCACTTGTTTGTACAATGGCTTCATTGCTCATTCCACTTTTCTTACCACTTTCATAAAGCACTTGAATAGCATACTTATATGATCTACCCTCCTCAATATCATTATCCGTAAAATTCTCAGACTTATCTACACGCTGAATCAATCGCTCTAATGGCTGGTCATCGAAAGATCTATAAATCACATATCTATAGTCTTGCCCTTGCAGTGCGGGATGGTCGGAGACATCATAAACCCATTGCAATTGTATCGCATTATCGTCTTCATTATATGAAGCTGAAATATCTTTTACGGCTTCCAAGTTGGCTTCAAAATATCGTCTACCCACCAACGGCATAGTATAAACAGAATAAAGATCCACATCATCTTTAGCACGCAAAGAATATTCATAAATGACCTCGTATTCTGCGGTACTATCGATGAGCATGACACCATAGGCATCCGTAGAATCTATCGTCTCCCATTGATCAGCACCCTCGACGCGTCGATATACGTAATTATAGACGACATCAGTACTTGCACTTTTATCCCAAGTTAACTTGATACCTTCTGGAATAGATACTGGTGTATACAAAACAGGTGCAACAGGAGGAATAACATCTGGGCGTGTTAACGCTAATATTTCAGAGTATTCAGATCTATTAAATCTTTCATCTTCTGCTTCGATGCGGTAATAAATCGAATCCGCTAATACGTCTAATGCCAATGAATCTTGATGCAAGTTGATAAATGAAAGACTATCGGTCAGTTGCGTAAACTCATCTTCCCTATCATTAGCGAAGTAGACTCTATAGCCTGCAAGATCAGGCTCATCACCATGATCCCAAGAAACGATCACTGTCCCATCTTCCAAGATTTCACCCTTTACATTTTCTGGTGGTGCTGGTGGAATGCTATCAATGATATGCATGTACATAGGAAATGACGACCCATAATTTCCATTAACATCGACTGCAGCCACTTGATAGTAATAGGATCGGGTCATATCAAAATCCCGTTCATATTCATATGATGTTTGAGTCGTGGGTAATAATGGAGAGATATCAACAAATTCTCCATCATACTTATTTCCCTCTTGCACTACATAACCACTAAAGTCTTCAGGAGCATCTTCAATAGCTTGCCATTTAATACTTGCACGATTGGTTTCAATCTGTGTTGGAAATTCCAAAGAAGGTGCAGGTGGAGGTGTCAAATCTATGGCTTGTGCTTCAAGCGTAGCCCAAGGGCTGACTTCTCCAAATGAATTGATGCCTTGGATGCGATAGGTGTAAGGTTTGTAAAGCACTGCAACGCTATCTGAATAATCGTATTTATCGAGGTTTAAACCATCTTCTTCAGCAAAGAGGATTGGTTTGTTATTTATTCTTTTAAAGTTGACGCCATCATCTGCTCTTTCGATATTGTAGTAGGTAAATTGCTCTTCATTCGTTTCTTTATCTATAGATAAAATAATGCTGTATTCTCCAGACTGCGCCTTAAAATCCATAGGCTTAGTTAAGGGTACATATGTATTTTGAATATCCTCAATCCCTTCCAAATTTATTAAATTAGAATCTTGAAATTGTATGATATAACTATAAAGCGAGTCTTTAGAAACATCATTATCTACCAAACGCAAACCCATACCTGTTGCAGCCAGTTCTGACAGCTCCATTGTAAAAGCGGCATAAGCGTAACGGTTTTGATACGCATCAGACTGCTCCTTTAAAGTCGTCAAACCAGCTTGATAGTCCCCATAAAGCAACATACCCGCGGCTATGAATACTGAATCTGAAGTCACATCTGCAGTTGACCTATATTTGTCTTCATCCCATTTTTTTACTTGGAAAGTATCTATAGATCCGTCGGTTGATAGTTTGAAAACCTTGTAGCCTGACTCTAACCCTTTACTCCAAAGTTCAGCACTAGAAGGCATCCATTTGACAACTATTGAGTCTTCATATGCACGCGCAAATGAGGCAATTTGATCAGCCTCAGGCAGAGTTAAGTTAGAAGTTTCTGTCGCAGCTATTTCCACCCCTTCATATTCAACTTTGTAATTCTCTAAATTTCTACCTTGAGCAAATGGAAAATTTGCAATATCTACATAATCTTTATTGCCTTTATAAAACAAAGGCACCAACTCATAACGATAAAATTTATAGGGCTCAATATCTTTATCTGTATATCCAAGACCAATATATTTCATTAGATCAGGATGGGTTTCATAACCATATTTTATGTAATTGATCGTTGATGCTAAACCAGAGACTTCTTCATTAGATGGATCGAATTCTCCATAGAATAATTCGCCTAAAACACCCATAAAACCTTCTTCAAGATTGGCATTATTTGCCATCCACAAAGAGTCCTTAGGTTGGAGCGTATCGGCAATACTTGGAATTACTTTTCTAGTATTTTCCAAAATCAAGGTATCTATCAAATAATCATACAGTCCATCATCAGCTAGGGTTGAATCAATAATATTTAATTGTAACTCTGTGCGCACCAACTGATAGCCCCCTAATTCGAATTCGTAAATGTAATCTTCATCATTAAGCGGCAACCAAAATATGTTAATAGAATCTTCGAAAGCGACTGCCTCTATAAAGTATTCACTGTTTCTAACATCATCTTCAAGAGTATCCGTTATTTCTTGAGAAGAAAGGTTAATCACTACTAGCAACAAGCAGATCAAGATTATATTTATTCTCTTAACGATCATTTAGATTTGATATTTACATAGTGGTACTGAGTAGAATGCTGCAATGGTTTCTTTTTCTTTTCTGACTCTAGCTGTTCAATATTGCAAGGTGTTTCAATTAATCTATATTTCTGGTTATAACCGGAGGCCCCATATTGTTTATCGAAAATATAACCATAAGAACTGTTATTAGAAAAATAATCTTTTGCGTAATAGGTATGTCTGATATGCACATACTCATTATCACTTTCATTTTGTTCTACAGTCCAGATACCATAGCCCTTCGAATCGTAACTAGAAGGCGTAGGATCCCAACTGTTATAAGAACTCTTCATATTTAAATAATTATTATGGCCAACGGAATACATTTGATAGCCTTTCATCGTCCTTCCTCCATAGGTGAAACTAAAATCTTTAAACATCCAGAGGACATCCTTTCTAAAATTATCTCGGCTATTATTTGCTGGTTTGGAAATAATTGCGACTCTTCCTCTTTGATTATTTGAAACCAATACTTGTCCTTGCCTATCCTTGGGTTCTATCATATAGCACACATCTGTATCCATAGGTATCTCATATCTTCCTGGAGAATGCAACTCCCATCCTTGAGCCCATTCTTGCTGGGAGGAACTACCTCTTCTTTGTCCTTCCCATAATTGCAGCTTTCTACGGGCACAATTGTTACCTCCATCAATGTAATAGTCCCTTGAATTAAATGACCCTTTTCTCCACCATCTTCTATCCCACCAGGAATCACTTACTCCGTCTACACCTCGCTTAATAGCGATAGCTTCACTCTTATTATATGCCTTTTTAAAAATCCATTCTTTATTCTTTGAGCTTCCTGTCCAAGTCCACTGATTTATTGGATTTCGATTACTGGCATTACCTGCAAAATTGTCTACACCAAGGCCGCTATATTTATTCTTGATTGTGTGTTTGTTATTGCCAATGTGCCTAATTTCCCAAACCTGACTGGTTCCATCATGCTTATCCCATTGTTGCATTCTTAGATTATTTCTTTGATTACCACCAATGATATCCCATGCATACTTTCTACCACCTGAACCTAATTTAGTAATCACAAAATCGCCATTTACGATGTATGCTTCTCCATTCGTAGTTATGCTTGCACTAGAACCAAGCTTATCTCCAATCTCACCTGAATTTTTAGGTGGCGTACCATCTGGAAAAGCATATTTATAATTGGTTAGAATTTCTTCTGCGCTATTCCATTTATCTTTATAGTGATATTTGAGTTTAATAGGGATTGGTTGAAACTCAAAATAAGAATACACAGGTTCGTTATAGTAAGACCACCATCTTCTAACTCTTCTGACACCAGTTTGCTTTTTAATCTTGTAAAAAGCAGAATTATCAAATGTTAACTCTTGAAGTGATTTGTAAAAGTAGATGGCATTAGAACCTTTACGATTCATAACTTCTGCAGCAGCACTTAATTTTTCATTCCAATTCTTAGGCTTTCTATAATAAGTGATAGAATAATCAGAGAATGACCACCTAGAAATTTTTCTTTTATCTCTAATTACTTTCTTATCATGCATAGAATTAACCACAGCATCCCAAAGGGCTTTAATACTTATAGACATTTTATGTAAAACCCTTGTCCTTTTGTCTGTTAAGGCAAAATCAAAAGTATAGTCCTTATCTAAACCTGAATCGCCTTTAACTACTACAGGACGCCCCTTAGAATTAAATTGCCTAGGTTCTTTTGCATCAATCTCTGCTTGTGTCAAAGTACCAGGAGTATCTTGATTTGGAAAATGTACATCAAACCAATATCCTGGCACATCCCATGGATCAGTTAGAATAGCATCATAAATGCTTATGAACTGACTAAAGTCAATACCCATCGTTTGAGCTAACTTCAACTTTTTATCTCGCAACCCTTCTCTTATATACCACATTCTTGAATTCTGTGGCGCAGCCATAGAGCTAATCCTTGTGGGCTTATCCTCAAAAAACTGATTATGCATTCTATGCTTTTGAGTAGCTTCCTCAAAGCTCAGATTAAATCGCAATCGCCTCTTATCCCAATTATCTAAACTTTCGTCCGAGTCAAATAAATTAAAATTGCTAAAGGCTTCTGTTTTGCTTACACGAAATGGATTAAATTCTTTCATCTGCTCAGCATAAGGATAAGGCAACGAAGTCACTTTAGTTCCTGCTATTGGCCCATCATTTACATAAGTAGCTTTATCAATTTTTTCCTTAAGTGAATTGTATTTACTTGTTTTGAAGTAATACTCATACAAAACATCTTTTGGCACTGACAAGGCGGCATTAGCCACTTGTTCAGATAGTTTCGTTTTCACTGTCGTAATTGTTGCATAACCGCCTTGTGAAACTTTCTCTTCAGCCTTAGTACTTATTTTAGGCTTATTATCTAGTTCACCACCTTCATTTTGAGGCAGTCCAACCACCTGCAATTTGTATATTTTATTCTTTTCTAAAAAGCCTTCAGCATTTAATCCCTCAAACTCAATTTGTCTGTTATATTCTGTGACAAGATCGTAACCGATCATATATCCATTTCTAGATGAGACTTTACGTTTTTTGTAATATTTATACTTAGACTCTCCTGGCTTTTTGGTTAATGGTAAAGTTTTCTTCTGACCAGAATTGATGTCTGTTACCCAGATTTCATATTTATACTTAACGTTCTGCTTTTTACCATTAACAGTTTTTTCCTTAGTTTCTGCAAAATAAGATTCACCGCCTTGTTTGTCAAATTGCAATTCTGCGATAGCGAAATTTCTATGATAATTACGCTGCAAATTTCCTGGCATGTGACGTTTCGCATTGATCATATTTGCTATGATCTTATCAGGGAATGATGCAGATGTAAATGTCACAGATCTCGTTTCAGATTTTGGCTTATTGGTTTTCTTGTCTTTTACATATTCGCAAGGATTATTATTCTTTTTATAAGACCATATCACATTGACATCTAAGACATACTCTGTTTTACTTTTTAGGAATGACTTTGTTTTCAAAGACAACACCTTCTTCGAATCGTCCCATACTCTGTCGCAGTCAACTTTCTCACCTGATGCTTTTTCTTTAAGACTGACACTTTCCACAAATGGAAAAAAGACAAATTTCTCATTGTCATTGACTTGCATTTCAATAAGGTCACTGGCTTTTGGTATTTCTGCAAATCCATCACTAGCAGGATAATTAAATGCAATTCGTGGTTCATGATAAACTTGGAAGTCTTTTTGATCTGGTGTCGGTTGCGTTTCACTGATCGCTTCGAAGTTGGCAATTAAGTCTTCAGCATTTGTAGACTTCGCACACTTCTCCCCTAACTCAAATCCGACTTTTTTATCCACTTTAATTTTCCCACCCAGAACAGAACCTTTGACAGCAACATCACCTTTAATCCAGGTTGGGTTAGGCAATTCCGCTTGAAGTAAAGCTTTTGCATTAAGATCAAGTAAGCTAAACTTCTTATTCCATTTCCAAACTTTCACATTGATACCTGCAGAGCCTTCTATACCTGCATAGGCCTGACCTATAGCATACCAACTATTAAATCCAATGGGTTCATCACTATTATTCGAACAAGTGATGGCCTTGAGTTTTAGAAGGGCTAAATCATAACCTAACAACAATCTCAACGAAGCAAATATAGGCCCTGCCTCAATAGCTTTACCTGCTCGGAAAGTCATACCAAACGCAGCACCTGTATCCGCAGCAGCAATCTTATCAGCTCTACTCTTAAGTGCAGCTTGATAGCTTTTGGTTTTGCTAAATTCTTCAAAGCCGTTTGGTAATCCGGAAGGGCCTTCTAGTGAATCACCAATCATTACATAACCTGTCACCTCGCCTATCTTTCCGACATTAGGAATATGAGCTGAAATATTAAATCGTTTAGATGGTGTCCCAAATACGAAATAGTTTTTTCTGTCTATGCCGTCATTTTTATCTAAATCCGCTTGAAATGACCCATCACCTTTTCCTGTTATTGTTGGGCTATCGGTAGGATACTTCATCGTGTACCCCATCTTACCCGTTAGTACACCTTGTGTAAAATCTACTTTCAAATTCAGGTGTGCTTGGATAGGTGCTTTTTTACGCTCGAACAGATCTTCAGCCATTGCATACGCACCTCCACTAAATGTGATATTCTCAACCCCACCCTTATCATAATTTATTTGAATCCCAAATTCGACATCTGCACTTAACACATCAGGTTTGCCTTGGACAGCTATTACTGTGGAAGCATTTAATCCTATGGTGCCATATTTTGGCGTGTACTTCGTTTTACTTAAACTGACACCAGGCTCAGGGTTCATCACGCCTTCTTTAGGTGTGTCTTCAGGCTTGCTGTTTTTATCCACTTTAGGTGGTTCGGTATAGCCTTTATCCATATTATAATAAAGACCTCCGCCAAATCCATGAAATGCGACACCATACATAGCAAACAAGGCTTTACTTGAAACAGCTGACACATCTACGAAAAAGTATCTATAGCTTTCTTTATGCTTATATTCAGTACCACCAAATTGCCCAATAGCTGTTAATTGAAAACCACCTCCTCCTGAAGCTTTAGACTTAAAGAAGAGTTCCATGCCGCCTTTTAATCCTGAACCGTAAACTTCGTGTTGAGATATAAAACTGAGCATTCCTTTTACACCGCATGGGCCCACCTGTCCTTCTAAAGCAATGTAACCTACGCCTACACCTTTATACTGTAGTGCCTTACTTGGTTCACTTAACAATTTAGCATAGTCCAATTTTCCTTTTATAGCTAGATTAGCTTCACCAGCTAAACCGCCACCTTTTTTACCAGTAAAGTTCAATCCAAAATCGACAGCTAAAACTTTTAGTCTTTCTTTTTTCTTACCATCTTTCTTTTTATCAGCATCTTTAGAAGTACCGTCTTGCGTGGTCTTGTCATCTTTCTTATCATCACCTTCCGATTTAAAACTCCATTTCTTTATGCTGATTGGAAATTTTCCTAGTTTTTGCTGTTTGCCGTTTTTCTTACCTGTATCATCTTTCTTGTCTTCTTTTTTATCATCTACTTTTGAACCAGCTTTTACGCCTGCTGCTGCAGCTACAGGATTTTCACCTGTATCTACTTGAAAAGTTTCACCTCCAAGAGTCAGAGCGGTGATTTGCATTTTGTCTAAACCAGCGGTTACTTCTTCTTTGGCTTCTTTAGCTTTTTCTTTAGCAACCTCAACACCTTTCTTAGCCGCTTCCTTTGCCGCAGCAGCTCCTTGTTTTATGCCTCTTTTTATATCACCTAATGTCAGATGCTGAAACCCCAATTCCGGAAACTTTACTTCAGGGATCTTATCTCCACCGACTGTTACGTCAAGTACACCTGAGAGGTCGGCAAAGGGTTCGTATTTCTTATTACTATATTTTACACCTGCAATACTGGATTTAGCCAGCTTAAGTTTTGCTTTATTTAGGAATGGCACCGTATAGGTAGCACCTAGTTTTAGAACAAAATTAGCTTGAGGGTTACGCAGGCTGTCTTTTCCGAAAGTTGCAGAGTAATTAATGTTTTCGTCCTTGCCCGTTATAGGAATATACACAAGGCCATTCAATTCAAATTTCTCGAAAGAGCTATATTCTATTTTTAAGGCCAGAGTATCTATAGAAACTCCCCAACCATTCAAACTTCCAGTTTTAATATCAAGGATATTGGTTGTAGATAAATCAAAGGTAATCCCATCGCCACGAGAGTAAACAAGGTTTCTTGCTGCAATTTCCATATTCGTTCCACCATTGAAAGAAGTAATGGAAGCAGGTAAGGTTAAAGCAATCTTTTTAATGAATATGCCTTTCCATTTATTATCAACTTGAGCCTTTGTCTTTTTGTCAACGTATTTAAAGTTGGGCACATTGGTTGTGTCTGAATAATCGATAAAGACAGAATCAGCAACAAAACCCATATCATCTACACCTGGCACTTGGAAAGGATCAATTTTAGCCATTGCCATATACGATCCTAACTGAGGCGATGATATTTTAAAATAGGCCCTCACCGTGTCCTTGCTCGCTTTCTTCGCTATAGTTTTGCCTTCCTTAGCTGCTGCTGCTTTTTGTTTTTCAGCATCTGCTTTCTGCGCATTGGTCACAAAAGGCTTCAATTGGTTTTCTGGAAAATCATATTCTGCAGCTAGATTGAAATTCTTAAATCCTTTACAGTCAAAAGTTATATAACTCCCCTCTCCTTCTTGCAAAGGATTGCCAGCCAAAATCCTAATTGGGAATTCAAAATCATTGATCTTGCCTTCACCATCTTTAAACATATTGAGATCATCAAAACATACATCTACAAGGTTAATTGGATAATTAGATTTTCTAAAATCGAGATATTCATTTTCAACAATAGTAGCTGCATCGAATGCAAGATCAGCGAATGCGCCTCTGCTATTTACCACTAAGCCCTCTAAAAACATTTCTGATTTTTTCGGGAATGACATATTCTGAATTTCTTCTAATGCCGATATAATGTTTAATGGTTGAGACGACAGGTTTAAATCTGATATTGATCCATTTATAATTTGACCTTCTGACAGCAATATTAAATCCTCAAATTCAATATTTATGTTTTGATTAATGCCTTTAAAAAAGAACTCTCCCGTTCCAGATGTAGCATTATGTAGTTGATTTATTTTAAGACTGTAGTTTTCAAATTGGTAATAAGCATTTTCTTGAAGCATGAGATATTTTACATGCAATGGCACTGGACTGATAAGACATTCACCATCTTTTCCATTATGGTCATTATTGGCTATGAGTCCACTAATAAAAAGCAAACTAAACAACAATGCTAACACCGATTTAGCGCTCATCAAATTACTAACGTGTATGTTATTAAAGCATCTCATTTAATTTAAAATTGAATGTCTTTTGCTAAGAATAATTTTAATTCACCCAAGTCGAATCCATCAGGTCGCATATCCATTCCCCTAACACCGAATTGATATGGTGCTTGTCCTTCTACAGGAGAAGGGATCGAAATGACCATATTCATTTGCGCGCCCTTATCATTAAAGCTCATTCCAACGACAATTATATCTAAGCCTTTAGGCAACTCTACCTTCGCAACTTCTTTTAATTTTTCAGAAATAGACATTGGTAATGTAAAGAACTCTTTAGTCTTAGTCATGAAGCTTTTAAGTTCATTAGAACTTGCTATAAAAGGCACACCTTTAGCTCCAGTATCCGCTTGTGTTTTAGGAATCAAACTCGTTTCTGTATCCGTTACTACTTCTCCACCGAACAACACACCATCAGAATTGACTTTAATATTCTCGAAGGACACATTCATATTGTACCCCAAGAACGGCAGCTTGATGGTTCCTTTACCTTTCGCACCATTTACTTGAGTCACCTTCATATCAAAGCGTCCAATCTTGACATTCTGACCATTAGTAACAGCAACGGCACTTTTGTTATCAATAGGTTTTAAAGTAATTGTCGTATCACATGTAAATTTTGGTGCACTTGGCAACTCATATGTAAAGTCGAAACCTTTGAATTTATACTTGGTATTGTCTTTTACAACTTCTTCATCAATCTTCAGAGTTAGATTGGCAGCTACTGGGCCGTACCTAAACCCTAGATTAAGTCCTAAATTCTTTAATGCTTGGGCTACATCGCTACTTGACGCTTTGGACGCTTTCTCAGCACCAGCTTTGGCTTTATTAGCTAGATTCTTTAACTGATCAAATTCGATTTTATCCATCTTCCAATCTACAGTCAAGAATTTGATGCCTACCCCTCTCGGTTGGATATCAGCAATACTGAAAACTGGTTTTTTAGTACCTCTATTATTAAAGTCCAGTTTGAAATTCTTAAAGTCAATACTATCCAAATTGAAAGCAGGGATTATATTTTTGACACCTAGGTAATCCTCCAATATTTTAATTTGCTCCATAAATTCTTTATTGAATCCAGGATCATCCTTAGAGACATTCATTCTAAACGACCCACTCAAATCCACAATTGGCTTCAAGAACTTCCCTTTCTCACGCTTAATGGAAATCGACGAAGTTGTATCAAAATTGAATGAAGACTTCAATAAGGAGATTGAAACTATATCTGGCTTAGCTTGAAAATCGTAGTCTAAATAAGTTTTCTTGAGAACTGAATCTCGTCCTAACTTCAATTTACACTCATAAGGAAGCTTCTCATCAGCAGTCATTATTGGCAACCTGAATCCCCCTGAGAATGATGAAGGCGCTAGTAGATTCTTTGCTAGGTTTATTTCTATCGAATCCAAGGAGAATGCCAATCCACCTATTTCAGCTTTATCCGCAGAAATTAAATTCTTAGCCTTAAAGTTACCTGTAAAACCTTGTTTGTCGAATAAGATTTTTTGTCCTTTCACCATACCAGGCTTCTCTTTTGTAGTAGCTGTTATTGCTTCTGGCAACTTCACAAAGAGTTCAGGAATATATAGTCCTACCCATTTCTCATCTTTCCAATCTTTGACATTTTTAGGCTTTGGATAATCTTTTGGAATTTTAAATCCTTGAGGATTTCTATAATCAGAATAATCAAATTCAGCTTTAGCCATATACATTAGCATATCTTCGATACCAGGTATAAAGACAGTATCTTCCATAGTAGCAATACCCATAAAGTCTCCCCATTTCTGCGTACTCATTTTAAAGTCTGCTTTGACACGTTTTTTAGACTTATCTTTTATCCCTTGAGTAGATTGAATATACTCTTCCGGTAATCTTATCTCACCAGCCAAGTTGAACATCTGGAATCCATCACAATCACAAAGGACATAACTGCCTGTAGTATCCTTCTGATCATATTGCTTAAAGGATAATGGATAATCATAGTCTGTACCTTCAAGACTCAAAGAATCTCTCAGTCCTAAGCGCACATCAACTCCATTAATACCATTTGGTACAATAGATAAACCTGAAGCGCTAAATGTCCCTAATCGTCTTTGCCCAGGCTTATTTTTATTTGGCCCAAGATCGACCACCACTTTCGCAGACAATTCCGCTTTACGTTCATTGAAAGATAATCCTTCAAACATAAAAGTGTAGCCATCTTTTTCGATATCACCTGATAGCTTAACTGGCAAACTATAACTGTTGGCTTTTTCTCTCAATTTATCTTGAGCTGCTTTCAACATCCCTGTCAATCCATCATCAGTATTCGCTACTGGAGCACCATCCGTCACCACCTTACCCGTCTTCATAAATTTCTTACTATCCAATTCTACATCTGTCAAAGACACATTCAATTTAGACATAGGGCCTAAGACTGGAACTACGACGACGCCTTTACCATTAAGCTTTCCATTATTCCAAGTGTAATCCCCTTTCTTCAGTCGGACTATAAATCGTCCAACATTTATAGAATCTTTCTCTTCAAATTCTCCTTGATAACTGTCTTTACCGATTACCAAAGGTTTTTCATTAGCGTTTCGACAACTAACATTG
Organism: Saprospiraceae bacterium; assembly: GCA_020630775.1. Classification (GTDB taxonomy): domain Bacteria; phylum Bacteroidota; class Bacteroidia; order Chitinophagales; family Saprospiraceae; genus RFSX01. The sequence continues at coordinate 28,585 of JAHDIN010000035.1, forward strand.
ACATCTGGTTTTGTGAATACAAAGTTGTAATCGAAGAAGTCATAGTTGACGCCTCTTACTTTCTTTTTCTTAAGGGTTCTGATGCCATTCTTTTGTTCGTAGTAGCTGACCTCCTTCTGCACGGGACGCTCTTCAATCATTAGCTCATAGTTCACACTTGGTGCTAGACCTTGTAAGAAGTTCGGGAACAACTTAGACTTGAAGCTTACACCTACGATTCTTGAGGTATCTTTTTTAAGTCTATCAAACTTGGCTTTGTCTATTTTCTTTTTGCTCAGTAAAGTATCGATGTTGTAATCTGTATAGACCACCTCTTCTAATGTCGATTTATCTCCTAAGAAGTTGATTGTTGTCTCTTTGCCTACTTTCAAGTCTTTGATACTGAATGTGCTTTGCCCTTTCTTTGACGCATTCATATCAATCACGAAGTCCGTAAACTTGATGCCTTTGG
>JAHDIN010000036.1 GCA_020630775.1 Saprospiraceae bacterium
CATATATCAAATTAACTTTTTTTTTAATCTGACACACTTTTTATAATATCCTCCACAAAACAATTATTAATTGTTAATTATTCATTCTTAATTAATCAAAGTCCCAAGCCCAATTTCAGATCAGTAACGATGTCATCTATGCCTTGATTACCATCAACAAGAAGGTGGGAATTAAAATAATACGCTTCTCTTTGATTTAATTTGTCCTTTATCCAATTGGATAACTCATAAGCGCTTTTCATTTGAGTAATTAGAGGCCGATCAGCTTTGTTGGAATTCCAGAGTCGTGACGATAATTCTTCGTTTCGGACGTATAGATAACAAGACTTTCCTGTCTTATTGATAAGGCTAATATGATCTGAGGAACAAGGCATGCCGCCTCCAGTCGAAATAACCATTTCATTTTTAGATGCATAATCTTTTAGAATCTCTCCTTCAAGTTTTCTGAAAGTAGACTCACCATCTTGACTGAAGATCTCGGCAATTGATTTTGATACACGATTTTCAATTTCACTATCAGTATCCAAAAACGCATAGCCCAATGATGCTGCCAATTGCTTACCTACAGTGGACTTACCACTGCCCATAAAACCCATCAAGAAAATTTTCATCTATGCCTTATTATGTATCTCTACTGTAAAAATATACTTAATCCAAGCGATGTAAGATAATGCAACAAGAATATTTGATTTAACCTAGGCTAAATGAGTATAAATAGGCCTTTCAAAGCTTATTTAGGAAATATTTAGAACTATAGGATAATAACTTCTTCAGATAATCTTATAGATCAATTTGATACTCAAATTGTATAACACTTTGTACATTCGCCTTTATAATTGAATTTCATGTTTTATTTACAATCTACACCACCAGGACCAGGAGGCATGTCTCAAGTCATTTTCTTTTTATCCATTTTCTTGATTATGTATTTTTTCTTTTTGAGACCTCAAGTCAAAAAGCAAAAAGCGCAGACGTCATTTTCATCAGAACTCAAAAAGGGGGATGAAGTGGTAACTGGTAGCGGGATTATTGGTCGTATTAACAAAATAGAAGGCGGGATAGTCCATCTTCAGATAGACCAAAAAACTTTTATAAAAGTAGTGAAAGGCGCTATTTCAAGAGAAATGACAGAAGGATTAACTAAAATGAAAAACGAGGAATAATAAAAATTACTCCTCGTTCTCGATTCAATATTCCATATCCAATTTGAATTACTTCAATATGGATACGTTTCCAACTTTTATATACTCTGCATCATTGATGCAAGTAACTTTCAAACAATAAGTGTATACATCAGGAGCTAACTCCTTTCCTTTAAATGTACCATCCCAGCCTACAGATTGATCGTTAGATTCAAAGACCTCTTCTCCCCATCTATCTTGGATAAGTAATTCCATTTCTTGAATAAACTTCGATCTTACGAATAGTACATCATTGACATTATCACCATTAGGCGAAAATGCATTGGGTATAAATACATCTGACTCATCACATAAAGGCGGCATCACTGGCAATGTAAATGGATCTGAAGTTGAAGAACAACCAGAAGCATCTATTTTGGTCACTGTATAAGTCATATCTTCCTCAGGACTAACCTCTATAGATTGTCCTGTATCGCCAGTACTCCAGATATATTCACAATTTGGATCACCTTCAGCAGTTAACACAACAGACTGGCCTAAGCATAAAAATGGCTCTCCAGTTTCAGGATCTATGTTATCAGGATCTATCGTAATATTTACTTCTGGGTTACTCACAGTTACATCAACACTGTATATACTGTCTTGTCCAGTAGTATTAGATGTTATTAATACGTTGAATGTCTTATCACTATCTGTAACCGCCGTAATTTTAGGACCATCTTGACCGTCAATAATGCAATCATTATCCTCCCACATATAAGTAAAGTCTGCCAAATCACAATCGTCTGCCATGGTTACACAGATTTGGAAAGTGTCACCGATACAGACAATATTCATATCTGGTCCATCAAAGCCTACACTCTCTAAACACTCTTCCGAATTATCCGTATCTCTTATTAATGTAATCGTATCCATATCGGTACAGCCAAAATTATCAACCACTTTTACGACCACATCCATGGTATCCATTGGTGGGTCATATCCTTCAAGTGGATTGCCTTCATAAATGGTATTACCCATTAAGTCACACCATGAAACTTGACCATTATTCACATTGGTTTCAGCCTCGACTACTGGTGTTTCATCCTCGCCATATCTAATTGTATCTGCTTCCACAAATATGTCTACATCACCAACAAATATTTCAACTGTTACTGGATCATTAGGACATGCAGGATTCAAATCTGTTAAAGTTACTGTATAGTTTCCTGGGTTATCATATGTATGCGTAGGGGCACTTTCATTACTCGTTGCGCTTCCATCTCCGAAATCCCACTCGCCATTGCCGTTCAACATATTAGGTGCTTCATCAAACATCACTGTCAACGAACCACAAGAGTCTACGGTAGCTGTAAATGGTTCTAATTGACCATTGGTACCAATTTCAAATCTTATAGTATCCGTAGACATACAACCCAAATCATTAGTCGTACAAAGCACCATGAAGAAATCTTCAGTTGCATCTGAAGGGACACCTATGACAGGCATATTCGTATCTCCTCCTGAAATCAGATTATCTCCACCCTCTTTCCATTCATAAGTAATCGTTTGGGATGGATTATTATTCTGAACTGTAATCGCCGTTGTATCTCCTGGACATAGAACGTAAGGCATATCAAATGTCAAATCCACAGCATCTGAGTCTATAGTGATAACTGTATCCCCATAAGTACATGGACCTACGTTGTTAGTTGACCTCACATAAACAACGCCATTATAATTTGGACCACCAAGCGTATTTAAGTTGGTGCCGGTTCCAATAATTTCATTAAAATCTGGGTCCAAAGACCACTCATAATCTACATTAGGATTTGGATTCGTAACGCATAGACTTAATGTATCTGAGCAATTTACATCCAACTTATTCTCTACCATTATATCCAAAGGATCTACGATATCATTGGTATTGATAACATCATTCGTATTATCAGCATCTGTTGCAGTAGATATAGACTCGCCATTTGTGAAGTTGATTGTTAAAGACACATTAATATCTACACCTAAAGGTATCTCTACCTCAACGACTTCACCTGTATAGGTCATACCATTGATCATCCAAACAAAAGATTCTACTTCTAAGCAAGCAGGGATCATCGATGTATTTGTAAACCTAAATGTTCCAACATCCCCTTCACAATCTATCGGCTCTACTTCATAACTTACGACAGGTGGAAACCAATAGTCATCTAAATCATAATTACTGCTGAAACTTGTCGAACAACCATTAGCAAAGGTCACTTCATATACCACCTGAGATCCATTACTATTTAATGGAAAGGTCACTGAATTATCAGTACTCAGAACAGCGCCATCTACTGACCAACTTTGTGATTGAATAGCTAAACCAGTCGCATTAGTTAATGTCATATTAGCGCCGTCTACACTGCAATCCACATCTTCAGTTATATCTAAATCTGGAACAAAACTCGCTGTAAAAACTTGATCGTTTGATGACAGTGTACAACCATTATCATAAGTCACATCAACCTGAAGATTAAGCAAATCTCCATTCATTACTGGAAGTGTGACCGTTTCTGTAGTATAATTCACACCATCAATAGTCCAATTATAACTTACCGGATTAGCCATCATATTTCCACCTGAAAGGCCAGTAGAAAAAGTTATATCCGTCGAACTTCCTGCAGGTGGACAATCTACACCACCAAGGTTATTTAAAATATTGACAGCTGGTACAAATTCATCAGGACTTACAACTCTCGTTATGGATGCATCACAACCATTATCAGAATCAGCATCCATAGTAACCGTAACGTCATTTCCAGAAATCTGAATTTGAATCGGATCTCCGACTAGTGTATTTACATTAATGCCATCTTCAATGGTCCATGTGGTTGTCACATTATTACCTAGTCCTGTAGAGGTATTTGTAAACTCAACTAAGAAGCCGTTTAGGACACAAGAAATCAGCTTCGTTGAAAAACTCGCACTAGGAAATAATGATCCTACGTCAATAGTTTTTGTAACTGTACTGATACAATTAGAACTTGAAATAACCTCAAGCGTCACATCAATAGATTGCGCATTACCTACATCGATAAGGACTGTTTGTCCATTTTCATTAATGGTACCATTTGAAGATGTAATCGTCCAATTCCATTCTGCAGCGCAGCTCAATCCTGTAGGATCAACTGATATATCAGTCAGTCTAATTAAGTTGCCATTATCACAAGATTCAAAAGCAGCCTCAAAGTCTGCCTCCAATGGTGTATTGGTATTGCTGACTACTTGCTCTGCTGCAGTCGTACAACCATCAGCATCTCTCGTCGCTTCTAACCTTACTGTATATTTACCTTGTCCTGGATAAGTAACCGTTGGATTTTCATCAGTAGAGGTTAATGTATTATTGGGGTAATCAAAAAACCATTGATATGAATCAGCGCCAGTAGTATTGTTAGTAAAAGATACTATGTTATCGCCATCACAATCATTGTCTTCAACATCGAAATCAATAACTATAGGATCTGTACATGCACGAACATTATATTCAAAATCTCTTCTGACTGTGGACAACAAAACACCATTTCTATACTCTTCTACACAAATACCAATCAAGAATGACCCAATTGTATTCGGCCTAGCCGTTATCTCTCCAGTATTAGGGTTTATAGATAACGGATTGCCACCCATCATATCATCTAAATCGTAAGGATCTTGCCATACGACAGTCTCATATGGCGGTCCTGGTGGTGGAGAAGGCTGAGGGTTATCAACTGTTGCCCCTTGACTAGGTGTACATAATCTATATACCAATTGGTCTCCATCTGGATCAACTGCTGAATGATCAAATACAAGATTCTCATTGACACATAAATACACATCTGGCCAATTATTGAAAGTAGGCTGACTGTTGCAAGCCTCCAATGCATCTGCAGTTATACATGTCCAATATGTAGCTCCTGTTTCAAGCGGATTTTCAATATTATTCAGCTTAAGGTTTCTACAGCATCTTTGATAGGCTAAACAATAGCCGATTTTATTATAAGGGAGGGTAACGCGACCAGTATAGACAGCTTCATGAACACAAACAGGATCCCCGAGAGCACCACAATCAAAAACAAGACTATTTGTTATGGTATCCTCACCCATGAAGGCTAATTCTAAACGCCCTAATAAGCCAATACTGGTTTGAAGAGAACCGAAAATATCATAAATACCTACAATTGCAGGATCATCAAATGGCGCATCCGTAGCTCCATTTTCACAGTCTCTTCTAACCGTTAAAGTAATTTCATATTCATCATTTCCTAAGCACGTGTAAGTGATATCACCACCCACAATATGTGTAGCAAAAGAAGTTGTTTGAAAACAAACTGCCGATAAAATGAAAATGAGTAATGAATATTTTATTCTCATTTGTTTAAACATAATTGTTTATTCAGATTTCAATTAATTTAAAACTCTAACTCTCACAATCTCCGCTTTTCTTTCACGGGATGCTTCAGGACTGTATACTGATAAACGTCTATTACTATATGAATCAGACACACTAGAAGGTGCAATTTCTTCACCGAAAGAAATTTCAGTAACCACTAGCTGACCTGAGACGATGTACGATGCTAATGCAGAATTTGCAAAAGCACTAATTTCATTTTTGATAGTCCAAATTCTTCTTTGGCCTAAGGCTAAGTTATATCTGTTAGCTGCTCTCGGACTGGCATAACCTTTTAAACTTAATTCGATCTTGTCTCCAGCTTCTAATCTAGCCTGCAATTTGCCAATGAATCTCTGAAGATTAGCATAGCCATTCTTCACTTCTAATTCGAAAAAGTTTTCGACATCAGCAGATGCTTGAGATCTCAAATCGCCACTAAGTGAATTGGAATACTTTGTTTTAAAGTCTTCTTTCTTAGCTAAATAATCGAAGTAAGTCTCGGTATATGTCTTATCTGTAAATAATTTTCTAGCTCTTGGATCTGGTCTATCATTATCGAAGAATACAAGGACTGGCAAATATTCATTAAGATCAAGATCGTCTCTTCTTAGGTAGATGCGTTCAGTCACAACGCCATCAATAATGTTATCACTATTTACTATTATTTCTGCCCGCTCATAACCTGGTTTGGTAACGATCAATTTATAAGAGCCTCCAGCTATAATATCAAAGCTATAGTCATGCCCTTCCCTATTTGTAATCGTAATTTCTTCTCCGTCAGCCGGAACAAGCACAACCGTAGCCCCTTCAAGTTCTCTTAATGTACTTTCATCAAATGTGAATACATCTAATCTCACTTCCTTAGGTGTCAGATAGATTTTTTTGATGATTTCTTCCTTATCGCATTCTCTTAGGGTCAGATTGGTAGTATCTGGTTCATAGCCATCTTTCTCTGTAACTATCAAATACTCTTTACCGCACTTGAGTCTAAATTTATGATCATGACCTAATTCATTCAATTGTTCATACAACAGCTCACCAGTTATAGCATCAATGATTTTAACTCTTGCACCAACCAGTGAATCTCTCGTTAGCTCATTGAAAGTGAGTGCATTAAGGTCAATAAATATTTCTTCGATATCTACCTTATAGATATCATAGCAACAAGCTTCATATCCTTCTTCCAAGTAAAGAGATCCTGTTCTGTTACTAGATAAATATGCTTCAGTAGACTCACTATTTAAGGTATAGTACAAATCATTAAAACTCGTATTCGTTGGGGATTCTAAATTCACTGCTTTCGTAAAAGTGTCGCCTGTTCTATATGTCTTATAAACATCAAATCCACCAAGTCCTAAATAGCCTTTTGAACTGAAATATAAGGTCGAGCTTTCTTTATGATAGAATGGTGTCACTTCATCCTCTGAGGTATTGATGACGGCCATATTAATTGGCTCACTGTAGTTGTCACCATCAATGATGGTGTACCATATATCGTGTCCGCCTTTACCTCCTTCTCTATCACTTGAAAAGAATAACACCTCCTTATCTAAAACTGGATCATAGCCAATTGAAGGCTGTGTGGTCGTGAATGAGCTGCCATTGATATTTCCACCCAGCATGGATCCTTTCCTAAAAGATCCTTCATCATCCACATTGCTCACGTATAGGTCACATCTGATATCCGAAGCATTCAAATACTCACATATTGTATAGTACATTTTCCCACCATCCATGCTGAATGTATTGTGCGCAAAATGCTTTCTACTGCTTTTATCTCCTTCTTTAACCTTCGTTTTTGTTTCTGTAACTGTAGGCATCATGCTGTCACCAAAGACAGGATTTCCACCATCACCATTATCTGAAGTTAAAACGTTGCTGAAAAGTCTATCAGGGTATGAGCTACCATCATCGAGTTCATATCTTAAAGAAGAATAATAGAAATCATCTCCACTAGATAAAGCGCCAAACTCAGAATAAGGTGTATTGACACCGTTATCCAACCAACTTACTTCTTCGCCGGGCTTAGGATTATTAATCTTGTCTTTTGACCAATCGATAGCTTCTATTTCCTTTTCGGCTTTGAAAGTATAGTATTGATCATCACCGCTGTATTCGGATAAATACAATTCGTAATTCCTTCTAGCTTCATCATATTTGCCAAGGTTTTGTTGTGCTTCGGCTAGATTAAAAACAGCTAAAGGATAAGTACTTGAAGTATCGTTATCTACAACATATTGAAATTCTCTTTCTGCGATGGAATAGGCATTAAACTCTAAAGAAGATTTACCAAAACCATTTCTGACGTTAAGTGCAGAAGAATCAAATTCGATGGCATTGGAATAATAATGCATCGCATTGAAATAGTTTTTGTCTGCGATAGCCTCATCCGCAGCTTTCATAAACGCCTTTAGGGATTGCCCATTCAAGACAGATGCGAAAGCACAACAAAAAACTAAAACAACTAATTTACTCTTGTTCATTATTCGGGATTCAGGTTATCAGAATATTGGGCAAATTTTGAATTTCCCAGGTGGTTTCACATGCTTAATAATGTACTGCAAATGTATCTCTGGGCCTCTACCAGATGCACCGACATGATCGCCTGCTAATCGAGAAAAATCATTGTCCCAACTTGCACCTATGAAAAGGTTGTTAAATCTTACTCCAGCTTTGAAAAACAATACCTGCGCATTGAATTTATAACCCGCACCAACTCTAAACTGTCTTTCCTTGCCTCTTTTTTGATTGAGATAGAAATTAAGGTATGCCCCCAATAAACTTTCTCTATATGAATTTTGAAGCTGATACAATCCATCCAATTGTAAATCTAACTTCTCTGTTAATTGTCTAGAATAAATACCATAAAGCGCTAAACGCATTGGTAGTTTCTGATCGACGTTATTTCTAAACCTCGATTTTGGCTGAATAAGGTGCCAACCACCAGCGCCGATATCGAACTTGGTTCTTGCATCTTTTTGCCATCTATAGTTCAAACCTAATCCAGATTCGATAAAACTAAAGTTCTCAAAATCCCATGACTCTCCACTTGGAGCTGCTTCAAATCTGCCTAAAGTTTGATTCCAATTAGAATCCCATGTTAAGCTGCTCGGATCAAAGCCTCTATTAGCATATCCGATTAAAGCACCTAGTGTAATTAGATTTCGGTCATTAAGAATTCTTGTATAAGAGCCAGAAAGGTTGAGATTTAACAATCTCAGATTAGAATCTCCTTGACTATCGTAGTTGAAAAAAGCCCCAGCACCGAAGAAACCATTTTTGTTTCGCTTCGGATAAATCTTCCTGTCATAACTCAAGCTGAATGTTTGATAAGGGACAGGTATAGAGCGTCCTTGGTCTCTGTAAGAAACCATAAAACGTTCGTCTCCATTGAAAATCCCTGTCAGGGATGGGCTGACGCTTAGCGGTGCATTGTAAAACTGTGAATAGTGTAAATCTTGTGCACAGACTTTTACACCCCACAACAAAACACCGAAAATTAAACAGACGGTAATCTTTCTCAAGCTTCAATATTTTAACTTCACAAATAGTGAAATATATAAAGTCAATAAAATCAGTCAGTTACAAATCTAAGAAATTTAATATTTCATAGTATTTATCAACTTGTTCATTTCACTCAAATCATTGCGATCGTAATACAATTGCGACGAATGTTTAAAGTTCTTCATTCGTCCTTGGTATAAGGTACTTCTTTTAGGGTAATTTACTTATTAAGTATTAAAACCATACCTATTGTACTGTAAATCAAGATGTAGTATATACTAAGTAATGTATCTAAGACCAAATTGTCTTTCGTAGGAGTGACTATATTTGAAAGATATAAATTAATCTAATGTCAAGCAGAAAATTAACAGTTTTATCCGGTGCAGGCATCAGTGCAGAAAGTGGGATTAAGACCTTCCGGGATGCGGATGGCCTTTGGGAAGGTCATGATGTCATGGAAGTGGCCTCTCCTCAAGGATGGGCTAAAGACCAAGAATTAGTATTAGACTTTTATAACCAAAGACGCCGACAATTAAAAGAAGTAGAGCCCAATGCTGCGCATCTTGCACTCGCAAAATTGGAAGCAGATTTTGATATTCAGATAATTACTCAAAATGTAGATGACCTGCATGAAAGAGCTGGCAGCTCAAACGTTTTGCACCTCCATGGTGAACTCCGAAAAGTAAGGTCTGTCGGCCATCCAGAGCTTATTTATAATTGGTCAAAAGACCTAAATGTGGGAGATCTTTGCGAAAATGGGTTTCAATTGCGACCTCATATTGTTTGGTTTGGGGAAATGGTTCCTGCTCTCGAAGAGGCCGTACCCTTAGTCGCAGCTGCAGACATCGTTTTAATAATTGGTACTTCATTACAAGTCTACCCTGCTGCCAGTTTGATTAGTTACGCCTCATCTGAAGCTCAAATATTCTATATAGACCCCAAACCTTTCATATCTCACGAACTGACCATGAGAAAGCATCAAGTTATTGCCGAAACAGCGACAAATGGCATAAAAACGTTTATTTCAATGATAAAAGAGGACAGATAGTTTCAATTTATTTGGAATTCAATGCATCTTTGGATAGGTTTTTGACCTGAGATTGAGTAATACCAAAAGCAACAAACTTGTACCTAGTAAGTCTAAGATTGTTTCAATGGCTTGTTCCTTTAATAGCCATTTTCTTCATCTATAGAATTGTTACACAGTTCCGTAATAACAAGCGGCTTCTCCTCAGTACACTACTTTGGACTTTTTTCTGGTTTATCATTTCAATACTGGCTATCAAACCTGATTTCATATCTGAGAAATTAGCGGAGTCCTTAGGTTTTGCAAGTAATATCAATGCTGTCATCTTTGCAGGATTGGGTTTTCTTTTTATCATGACCTATTACCAATCATCAACAATAGATCTTCTTGAAAAGCAAATGACAGAATTAGTACGTCGTATTGCTTTAGAGAAGCAAGAAGAAATTGACAAACTAAAAGATGATCTAGAAAAGGAAAGAAGGAAAAATAAAACTTCGTCACAGGTTTCTAAAGAAACCGCTCGCCGATAAATGAAAATTTTATTTATCCTCGAAAATCACTACCCTAATATTGGAGGTGTCGAAACGCTATTCAAAACACTTACTGAGGAATTGGTTAAAAAGGGTTTCGAAGTCACTGTATTAACCAATAAGTTTTCAAAAAAGTTAGCACCAACAGAAATACTAAATGGTGTCCATATAAGAAGGCTTTCGCTTTTCAATCGATATCTCTTTACTTTCTTAGCTTTCATTCCTGCTATAAAGCATGCAAGAAGTCATGACATTATTCACACTACTTCTTATAATGCAGCAATACCGGCCTATATCGCTCAATTATTGACAAGAAAGAAAACGATCATAACCTTCCATGAAGTATGGGGACAACTTTGGTTTAAGCTCCCATACATGAATAAATTTAGCTTAAGTCTTCACTACCTATTTGAGCAATTTATTTTAAAACTTGGGTTTCATAAATTTATTGCTGTTTCTGATTCAACTAAAAATGCATTAATTCAATCGGGCATTAATAATAAAAAGATAGAAGTCATCCATAACGGAATAGACTACAATCAATTTAAAACCAAAAGCGAAAAGAAACCAAATTCTGATTTCACATTCTTATATTTTGGAAGGTTAGGTATCTCCAAAGGGTTAGATATTTTATTAGATGCAATTACTTTATTAAAGTCTTCTAAAAAAACTTTCAAACTTAAATTAATCATACCTACTGAGCCTTCAGGTTTTAATAAACGCATTCGGGATTTTATTCAAAAAAATAAAATAAGCCCCATCGTTGAAATTCTAAGTGATCTACCAAAGGAAGAATTGATCAACATTGTATCAAACGCAGATGCCGTCGTGATACCTTCCTACAGTGAAGGTTTTTGTTTTACAGCAGTAGAGGCCATGGCTCTCGATCGTCCCATCATCAGTTCTGGTAAAGCCGCCTTAAAAGAAGTTGTTTCGGGTCGCCATCTGACAATGCCCTCACATAATGCTCAAGGCTTAGTGCAGTGTATGGAAAGAGCGTTGGACAACGATTGGGATATTACAACTTCAAAAAAGTTTGAGTTATCAGATTCCGTAAAGCGCTACATCCAATTATATGAGAAAATGATGCTGGAGATATGAACAGAAAAAGGATCGTTTTTCTAGCTGATTGTTTGGTGACTCAAAAAGCGGGTATTTACTATTATACAAAGCAATTTATCAAACGCGTCATTGAACAATACCCGAATAATGAGTATGCAGTCTTAGTTCCAAAACCTACGCAACTATTTGATATAGAGGAGATTATTGTCCCAATTAAAACATGGCTGCCTTTTCATTTGAGAATTAGAAGTTTTGGCGCCATTCCAAAAGCGATTAAAAAACATCAAGCGAATATGGTGATTGAAATGGCACACTTTGGGCCATTCTTACTTCCTGATCATATAAGAAGAGTCACTTGCATTCATGACATCACACCACTACTATATCCTGAATGGCATGATAAGATAAGTCACTATGGTCATAAATGGACATTGGGTAAAATCATAAAAAAAGCCGAGCATATTATCGTTAATAGTGCCGTTACCAAAAAGGACGTAGAGTCTTACTACCCTGCCTCAAAAAACAAAGTAAGCATCGCTTATCCCGCTATTCTATCTACTCTAGAGACCCATTCAAAATCATCAACGCCGCAGAAATATTTTCTCGCAGTAGGTACCATAGAGCCTAGAAAAAACTATTTGTTATTATTGGATGCTTTTGAATCCATAGCTGCTGATGATCAAGAAATAAAACTCTTCATTGTGGGACATAAAGGGTGGAAGTCTGCTAATGTGTTTGATCGGATCAATAATTCTGCATTTAAGGATAGGATCATTGTGGAAGGATATGTCAATGAGGATCGCATAAAGCTTTTATATAAGAATGCTTTAGCATTTATATTCCCTACGCTTTATGAGGGTTTTGGAATGCCTCTATTAGAAGCTATGTCATTTGGTATTCCTATTGTTTGTTCGGATATAGACATCTGTCGAGAAGTTTGTGGTGATGCGGCTACCTATTTTAAAAATAAGTCAGATTTAATTGAGCTTATGCAAGCTTCCGTAAGAGGACAGCTACGCGAATCATTATATTCAGCATCCATAAAAGATAGAGCCAATTATTTTAACAAGTCTCCATTATCCTTAGACATGATATTCGGCTAAAAGCCATGCACATCCTAGCGTATTCCTTGATTTCGTCTAGATTCTAAAGTTTCTTATCCAATCAGATTGTGATTTCAGTGAATATAAATTTATCTTGACACAAAGTATTTTATGCAAGTACTAAAGATCAACAACCTGACAAAAGATTATGGTCGAATAAGAGCCCTTGACCACTTAAATATGACCGTAGAGCAAGGTCAAATCATGGGCATATTGGGACCTAACGGTAGCGGTAAAACGACCACATTAGGTATAATTTTAGGGATTTTAAAACAGAGTGAGGGCGACTTCACTTGGTTTGAAAATAAATATGGCAAGAGTCATAGATTAAAAATTGGATCCATTTTGGAAACCCCTAATTTCTTTCCCTACTTAAACGCTCTGGAAAACCTTGATATCGTTAGGCAAATCAAAGGCTCTAGCGATGACAACTATGATGAATTACTTAAGCTGGTTAAACTTTACGGAAGAAGGAAGTCTACTTTCAAGACGTATTCATTAGGTATGAAACAGCGTTTAGCCATTGCGGCTACATTAATCGGCGATCCTGAGGTAGTGATTTTCGATGAACCTACTAATGGTCTGGATCCTGAAGGTATTGCAGAAGTAAGGAATACACTTCAAAAAATTGCGAGTAGAGGAAAAACAGTTATCATGGCCAGCCACATTTTAGATGAGGTTGAAAAAATATGCAGTCATGTAACTATAATCAAGAGAGGCAAACTCATGGCATCCGGTAGTATTGGCAACATTCTTTCGAATGACCTTACTTTAGAAATAGGTTGTCATGACCTAGAGTTACTGAAAAATTATCTATCTGGAAGAACGGACATTCGTTTAGACCATCAAAATGACAAGTTTATTACATGCTTAGCCGATGAACAATTTGATGTAGCACAATTAAACTTCGACCTACATACCAAAAATATTCCGCTCACACATTTAGTCGCACGTAAGACTAGGTTAGAAGAAGAATTTTTGACTATTACCTCTGCACAAAACCGTAACTAACATGTTGAGATTATTAAAATTAGAATTTTCAAAATTCAGAAAAAGTACGGTCATTGTTTTATTGGCTTCATTCTACTTTCTCTTTCTACCCTTCTCTATGTATGTGGCTACTACCCTACCTGAAATCCCAGGTTTGGCAACTAAAAACACTTTAGTATCCTTTACAAAAGTTTGGGAATATGCAGGGTATGCAGGTAATTGGATGGTATTCTTTTTCTTCGGTGTACTCATGATTTATACAATTTCACTCGAAGTGAGATTTAAGACCATGCGCCAATCTATAATCATTGGTTTAAGTCGAAAAGAATTCTTTATATCTAAGCTACTTATTATTCTAGCGCTAGCGCTTATAGCTTCGCTTTATTATGCTCTAGTTACATTTATCATTGGTTGGTTAAATACTTCTGAACCTGACTTAGCTTTAGCCTTTACAAATGAATGGGCTATACCAAGATACTTTCTCATGTGCGTATCCTACATGAGTTTTGCGATGATGTTTGCCTATATATTTAGGAATGCTGGTGTCGCTATTTTTATATACTTATCATATGTCATGATTGGGGAAAACTTAATCCGACTAGCACATTTAAAATTTCAAGAATCGGGATTAACGAACTATTACCCAATGAATGCCACCGAAGATTTAATGCCTTTACCATTATTTAAGTTGGCCGAATACATACAGAAAAAGGAATTTGATTTTGATCTTCTTCTATCATACGGGACTGCAGCGACGATGACAAGCATTTACATTTGTATTTTTATTGCTATCTCGTATTATAATTTCATGAAAAAAGACGTTTAGAATTAGTGATACATGTTTTAGTAACGGGAAAGAATGGGCAAGTTGGTCAAAGTATAGATGCGATCAAATCGGCCTATCCTGAAATGCATATACGGACTTTGGATAGATCTATGCTCGATCTCGATGATGAAGCCAGTATCCAGAATGCCATTAAATCTTATCCCTGTGATTATTTCATTAACACGGCAGCTTACACTGCAGTAGATAAAGCTGAAGATGAAACGGCCTTAGCCTTTAGTGCTAATGGAATGGCACTATATCATATCACGCAATGTCTTTCACCGTCGACAAAGGTGATTCATCTATCCTCCGACTATTTATATCACAATGATCCAAAAAGACCTTTAAAAGAATCTGACCCTTGTCTTCCCAAAGGCATTTATGCGCAATCTAAGTTGCAAGGAGAACAATTTCTTGAGGATGCTGTACATGCATCTGTGATTATCCGCACGTCCTGGGTATATTCAGAATTTGGGCACAATTTTGTTAAAACTATGCTCAAATTAGGTGCAACAAAAACTGCGCTTAATATTGTGGCAGACCAAATAGGCAGCCCTACTTATGCAGTAGATATTGCAGCATTAATTTTAGATATTATCCAGAAATCCGAAAATGGGCACGGCTTCAAAGAGGGCATATATAATTTTAGTAATTCAGGAGAAACGAATTGGGCTGATTTTGCACGCACTATTTTTAAACTTAAGAATTTAAGCTGCGTTGTTAATAATACGACTACTGAGGCCTATGGTGCAAAGGCCCCGAGACCTTTATGGAGTGTTATGGATAAAAGTAAAATCCAAGAAACTTATGGAATCAAGCTGAAATCATGGGAAGAAAGCCTTCAAGAATGTCTTTTGAAGCTTTAATTACTCTTTCCACTTAATAGCATTTTACTTAACTTACAAATTAAACTTCGCCTTTGAAAATTAGATATCTATTAGCTTTTATTTCATTGCTCGCATTCAGCTTTGATGCGCAAGCCACGCATAATAGATCAGGTGAAATTACCTATACACAAATTGGTCCTTTAACTATTAGGGCTACTATTACAACTTATACTAAAGCGAGCTCCACTTCTGTCGATAGAGATACCCTAACAATAAATTGGGGAGATGGGACTTCTGAGGCTATCGCTAGATCAAATGGAAACGGCGAAGGAGAGGTTATTCCAGGAGAGGATATTAAGGTCAACTTGTATATTTCAGAACATACCTATCCAGGAAGATCTACATATACGTTATCATTCGCAGATCCCAACAGGGTAAATAATATTCAAAACGTCAATTTTCCCTACTCCGTGGAGGTGCCATTCTATGTTGAAACGACCTTTACTTTTTTGAATTCGCAGTTTCAAGGTTTCAATAGTAGTATTGTGCTTTTACAACCTCCTATTGATTTTGCATGTGTCGGATCAAGGTTTATTCATAACCCTAACGCTTACGATCCTGATGGCGACAGCTTGAGTTATGAATTGGTAGTCCCCTTTCAAGCTGAAGGAGAAGAAGTACCTCAATATGAATTTCCAGACCAAATCGTGCCGGGACCTGATAACAACATATCCCTTGATCCTGTAACTGGCGACTTCGTTTGGAATTCGCCTAAGTCACCTGGAGAATATAATATTGCGATTCAAATAAATGAATTTAGGAATGGTGTTCTTTTAAATTCAGTTATACGGGACATGCAAATTTTTGTTGACGTCTGTGCCAATAGACCGCCATCTATAGAGACTGAAGAAGAGATTTGTGTTATTGCCGGAGAAAGAATAGAATTACCTATAGAAATTGATGATCCCGACACCAACCAACAGGTTCGTTTATTTGCCACTGGGGGTCCATTTTTTGTACCTACTTCCAAAGCCATTTTAAGTGGCAATGAAGAATATAATGACGTTCGAAGAACTGAAACATTTGTTTGGCAAACACAATGCGAACATATTTCAGACAATTATTATCAAGTCGTATTTAGGGCACAAGACGACTTCAATAGCACCTCTTCAGGTGGACTAGCCATTCTTAAAACTGTAAGGATAAAAGTAGTTGGTCCGCCTCCTGAAGATTTGAGTGCTGAGATAAATGAAGATGAACATGTGCGCGTTGCATGGAAAACCCCATATGACTGTGAAGATGCAGAGGATGATTACTTTATCGGATTTAGTGTCTGGCGAAAAGAAAGTAGCCAACCAGTAGTTTTGGATAGCTGTGATACCGGTTTGGATGGACTTGGTTATGTCCCTATAGTTTTTCTAACCAATCAAAGCGACAATGACGAATACTTTATCATAGACTCAACTATCGTTAGAAGTAAAATCTATTGCTATCGCGTTTTAGCCAATTTCGCCAATCGGACACCTAGCGGTAATCCATTTAATATAGTGGAGAGTATCCCTTCTGAGGAAGTTTGCTTACAGATCAAACAAGATGTTCCGGTGATTACTAACGTCTCCGTATTAAATACATCTAACACAGACGGAAGCATAGAAGTAAAATGGATAAAACCTAATGCCGTAGACTTAGACACTTTAGAAAACGCGGGGCCGTATCGCTATGAAATACTTAGATCTACAGACGGGGTCACTTTCAGCCAAGTATCCTCAGGAGAATTTGCTAGTCAAAGTTTTGCTGAAGAAATCGACTTGACTTTTATTGATTCTAATTTAGATACAAGAAGTAATCAGTACTATTATCAGATAGAATTTTATGCCGATGATCTTTTGTTTTCATTATCTGAACCTGCGAGTTCTATCTTTTTGAATATCGATGCTTCAGATGCTGTCAATATACTTTCGTGGGATGAAGACACACCATGGGTAAATTATAGTTATAAAATATTTAGAGAAGATGACCTAGGGAGTTTGGTTGAAATCGGTAATAGTACGAATCAAAACTATGAGGATACTGAAGTATTGAATGACATCAACTACTGCTACATAGTTGAATCTGAAGGGACTTATGGTTTAAATGGTATTCCAAGCCCTCTTTTTAATGCTTCGCAAGAAGTGTGCAGTACACCTATTGATACAGTCGGTCCTTGTACACCCAACTTAACGATAGAAAGTCCTTGTGATTTATTAAACTCAGGGATTGAACTTCAAGAAATTTTCAATACCCTTAGCTGGAACACAATCAATTTAGATTGTGAAAATTCGGATGACTGGGTCAGTGTAAGAATTTACTTTTCTGATGACGAGAACACAGACTTAGAATTACTTTCTGAATTAGATTTAAGCATTAATGAATTAGAACATCGGCCCGGTATCGATATCGCAGGTTGTTATGCGATCAGTGCTGTGGATTCTTTAGGGAATGAAGGACCTCTAAGCGAATTAATATGCGTTGAAAGTTGCCCGATTTATAAATTACCAAACACCTTTACGCCGAATGCAGATGGATCCAATGATTTATTTGTACCTATAGAAAAACGATTTGTAGCAGAGGTGGATTTCAAGGTATTTAATAGATGGGGTAATTTGGTGTTCGAAACAACAGATCCTTCTATAGAATGGAACGGTGAAAATCCAAGTGGTAACAATCTAGACGCTGGCACCTACTATTATACATGTAAAATATTTGACCAAGAAAATACAGGTCAACCCGAAATAGATTTCCTTAGCGGGTACATTCAAATTTTTAGATAATGAAGTCATCTAAAAACAAATTGTTAACTCCTATGAGAGTCAATCTCAAAATGAGCTTCGTCTTTTGAATCAAGTACCTATATATCTTTATAAAACTTGTCATTAAATCACCTCAATGTTTTCAGGAATAGTTGAATTTGTTACTCAAGTAACAAACATAGAGAAGGAAGGAACTAACTTTAAGTTAACCATTAAAAACCCTTTTAAAGAAGCGCCTTATATCGATCAAAGTATTGCTCATGATGGTGTTTGTTTAACTGTAGTAAAAAGTAATCAAGAGGCATACGTTGTTGAAGCGATTGACGAAACCTTAAAAAAAACCAATCTCAAGGAATGGCGAGCAGGCTCCAATATTAATATTGAAAGAAGTTTGCTGGCCTCTTCTCGAATGGATGGACATATCGTTCAAGGTCATGTAGATAACACTGCAGCATTTATCGACGCCAAAGATCAAGATGGCAGTTGGTTATTTAGATTTCGATTGGACGATGAAGGCAAGACATTAGTGATACCCAAAGGTTCTATTTGTATCAATGGTATCAGTCTTACTGTAGCAGATATTCAAGAAAATATTGTTACTGTCGCTATCATCCCTTACACTTATGAGCATACTAATTTGAAAAACTTATCTAGTGGCCAATTGGTGAATATTGAATATGATGTGTTAGGAAAGTATGTGGTTAATTATTTGAAGCGGATAAAGATGTGATTAAATTATTTGATTATTGGATCCTAATATAAAGAATCGAATCACCTCGGACAGTAAATACTTCATAAGTTATAAAAGAAATAATTTCTAAAATTTTGATTCGATCTATTTCGGAGTCATTAGATAACAACACTTTTAATGTATTTACATTAAAGCCTACATCAGAAAGCAGGTTGAACTTATACTGTTCTGGATTAGACTGAAAATCATATTTGTCACTAAACAAGGAGCACTCAACATGTTCACCGACCTGTTTTATTTGTAAAATAATCTCATCTACTGTTAATTCCAAATGTAAGACTTCAAGTTCTTTATTCATCAATTGATGAAGTAGTCCCAGTATTGTATCGTCATCTAAATGATAATTGTTAGTTCGTGAGTACCTCAAGGCCTTCTCTTTGTACTCTCGTATTTGAACTTTCATTTGATCTCGTCTTCGCTGCATGCTTTCCAATGCAGCCAAAGATTCACTGGCCTTGAGTCTCTCTTCAAAGCTAGCTAGCATTCCTTCAAGACTAGTTGATAAAAATTTATAATTATAAACATCACGAGACTTAGGGTTATCAACACTTTTTAAAATAGATAATTTACTACTCGTGTAACTTATAGCTGATGCAAAACTTTGAGCCTCTTGGAAATCACGATTTTTAATGCAGTCTTCAAGTTTTTGCTCAAGGTACTTTATTGAACGTGTATAATAATCAATTAAATATTTTAAATCTGAAGACATTCGAATTCACTATCTCATTAATGACCAAATATTAAACTTCTAGTTGGCACAGCTTTAATAACCTGTCTATTACCATCAATATTTTCAATTACAAAAAATCCATCTGATACAGGGCCATAAAGATGGTACGTATCCATTGGCTCTATTGCCTCAATGACATCAATGGGCACTGCATCAAATCGATCACCTTTGCTGTGTAATTTAATGCGCACTGGATATTCGATATCAATTTCTTCACCTTTTAGACTAAACAAGTGCAGTGACTCCTTATCCGACAGCCATGTTGGTCGCTTTTGCTTCCCAAATTTAATAGGAGGATGAAAAATTGCCATATCCCAATATTCCTGTTCCTCTTTTAAATGTGAAACAAATGCTTGCTCAGTAGGAAATATAACAATAGGCTCCCTTAACTTCACCTTTTTAAAAATAGATTCAGATAAGTTTTGAATATTACTGTATTGACTTTGATTGATTGTTAAAGGGTTTATCCCAGTTAGTAGCTTTAGTTGTGCAGCCATTAATAGACCACGTTTTTTGTGGTGATAAGTTTCATCTTCTATCAAATGGCTATATCCACAATGGACAACTACTTTTGCCTGAGGATCTCTATTGAATATTTTCGAAATATTCTTTGCTTGATTCAATTCTCTATCCTGTCCATTTTCTTCGTAGCCTATAATGCTATACCCTATCGATATCGCCCGTCTGATCATATTGCCAAACTGAGGTTCTTTGACATAAGTACCCGAACAAGCTTTCATTAAAGGAAAGCCACGTTTTAAAATAGTTGTATCGCCTAAATAATATTGATTTTCTGGATATCGTGTAAAATCAGACTTCTGATTACTGAATATGGCTTCCAAAGCTAAATAGCGGTATCCCTTATCATAAAGCGATTCGAGTAATTCAGCTGTAAATAATCTATGTTCTGGTCGATAATGAGATTCATTTATGATAACCAGTTGAGTCGATTGGCTTTGTTGAACTATAAAGGGCTTCGCCAAACTGACACTTGAGTCATCTAATAAATTCATTATTGCATCCACTGATTCGTTATCTTCAATAACGTCTCGTTGATACAATTCTTCAAATGCACTAATAAATGATAGATCTCTAAGTACTCTAGAGGATCTTGCCTTATTAAGATTTGAAGTGTCTAAAATTTCTGATTTGTACTTGGGAACAAACACGTCATATCTCCAATCTTGACCATTTAAAAACCAAGAAAAGAAACTAAAGAATAAAAACAGAATGGAACGCATAAAATGATTTTACATTTAAAATGATTAAATTTATTTGAATCACATAATAACGGCAAGATTTGTATCCGTTAAATTTAATCTTCAAAAAAAATGCTGAGCGTATTACTAGCAGATGATCACAGATTAGTTAGAGAAGGCTTTGCCTCTTTGATCAGTGCTATCGACCACCTAGAGATTGTCGGATTCGCCAATAACGGTAAAGAAGTGCTTGACCAATTGAAAGTATTACAAGTAGATATTGTCTTTATGGACATCAATATGCCAGAGATGAATGGCGTCGAATGTTGTAAAAGAGTGAAGAAAAAATATCCTGACGTCAAAGTCATTGCTTTAAGTATGCTCAAGGAAGAAAGTTTTGTAAAACGGATGTTTGCTTCTGGTGCTTCTGCCTACCTCCTAAAAGATGATACTCAACAAGACATCATAGATACTTTAGAAGCCATTAAATCCGGCAAGCAATGGATAAGTCCACAATTGCACCAAGATTTAAATAGGCTTAAAAGCGTTTCAAAAAGAGGACTGATTTCTTTGACTAAAAGAGAAAAACAAATTTTGCAAGTATTATCTGAGGGTCTCTCTAATAAAGAAACTGCAAATACACTATTTATAAGTTCACATACCGTAGACTCTCATGTCAAAAACATGCTCTCAAAGTTTCAAGCTAAGAATAAGGTAGAACTTGTGAAGCTAGCGATAGAAAAGGGGTTCATTTAATATTCACTTATATAAGGGATGTTTGACTATTAAATATACTATAGATTCATACTTTCAAATTTGCAATCTGATTGAAGATCATCATATATAAATATAGCGTACTCACTTGTCTTTTAATATCAATGAGCACTATGAATGCTCAAGAGAAAAGTGATATAAGTAGCATTAAAGCAAAACTCGAAAAAAGCAATGATCCCTTAGAAAAATCTCATCTATATGAAGCCATAACTAAAAAATATAAGGTTACTAATCTGGATAGTGCTCTAATCATGTGCGATCAAGCTATAGCGTACTTTTTTGAAATTCAAGACACTGCTAAGATGCTGGTCCATCAATATGAAAAAAGCAAATGCTACTTACTCAAAGGAGAATTTAAATCAGCCATAGCCATTTTAAAAGCCAACGAACCATTACTTGAAAATCATAATCCAAAAACTACTGGATACTATTATAGTGTAATGGCTAGTGCTTACGGCAATCTTGCAAAGTCAGACTCTGCTCTACACTACCATTACAAATCGCTTGAGGCATGTAAAAAATATGGTAATGGTAAATGTGCTTATAGGTACAGTAGTCTCGCAGAGTATTTCAATCATACCAAGCAATATGATAAGGCCTTTGCATATGCACAACAGGCCGATAAGGATGGTCGATTTTTACAACGTGCACAAAAGTATATTAATTTGCTGCATATGCTTGATGCTACCACAGGCATGAAGGATGAACTCAAATGGATCGAAACGTTTAAAAAGCTTGATATCGTTAAACATGAATTAGGCATGGACTCCCTAGCCGTTTATCATTATGGAGATATAGCCGTCCAAAATCTTGAGGATAATGAAAGGATTCGATTTTATGAATCGGCGTTATTTACAAGTATAGATAAGAAACATAGCGAAGGAGCAGGGCGTATTGTAATGTTATTGGCAGAGGACTATCTGAAATCAGGCCAACATGAAAAAATTAGAAGCTTATATAAGAGGTTTAAATACTCCGGTATATTATATGCCAACGCCAATCCTAACTTAACGCGTATATATGCCACTTCTCTCAAATCACAAGGCCAATTCAAAGAAGCATTAAAACTCACAGAATTATACAAAACAGAAAGTGATTCACTTGCAACCATCCAAGACAAAAAGACGGTTTTCGAGCTACAGGAGAAATATGAATCAGAGAAAAAAGAAAAGGAAATAGCTAAGCAAAATGTCCTCTTAGTAAAAGGAAAAAACCAAAGAAACTTGATCTTAGGACTTTTGTTGCTATCAATCTTGACTTTATTTGGATTCGCCTATCGCTCAAGATATCTTAGAAAGCTTAATCTTGCCCGTATTAAAAATCTTGAAAGCGAACAAAAAATTATGGCGTTAGACTATATTGTTCAGGGACAGGAAGCAGAACGCAAAAGAATTGCCCGTGATCTGCATGATGGGCTTGGGGGCCTTCTGGCTACTGCGAAAATACAACTTAAAAATATCCAATCAGAAATAGATAAACTCCAAAATTTGAGCCTAATGACCAATGCAGAGTCATTAATTGATAATGCATATAAGGAGGTAAGACGGATATCCCATGACATGATGCCTGCTACTCTAGTAGAATTAGGTTTTGTAGATGCGATTAAGGACTTAGCTAATCAAATTAATCTTTCCAATCAGATATGGGTTGACTGTGAGTTTTTTAGTGATGGTCAACAATTGAATGAAAACCAATCTATCCTACTCTATCGTATCATACAAGAACTTATAAACAATACCTTAAAGCATGCCAACGCTAAGCATATAAAGATCCAATTTTCAGAAAATGATAACAGGAGTTTATTAAGTTATGAAGACGACGGCAAAGGCTTTGACATGAATGGTATTGATAAAGACAGCAGCCTAGGCTTAAAGAGTATAGAATCACGTGTTAATTACTTAGGTGGTGATTTAGTATATGAGACTAAAGTAGGTGAAGGGGTATTTGTGGAGATTGATTTGCAGATGGATAGGATTTAAAATTGCACTAAAGCGTCTAATACACTTTTTTACCACATAGCGCACAAGAGGTTTGGGACATTTAAAACATAGGGGAAACTATTTGATCTACTTTTAATCAATATATTCCCTTATTCACATAGCGCACATAGTATAAGGTTATTATATATTTATTCGGAGCACTAATGCTTCTTTGCAGTCCCCTTCCATAAATAATAGCCAGATAAACTCATAGGTATGTATAGACTCAATTCAAGAATAGCCCAAATATTAAACTGATCCAATTTCCAAATCAGTGACAAACTTAATAACATAAATAATCCACCTAATAGAAAAATTCTAATCATCCTTTTGTCAGTAGAAAATCTACAGATACAATATCCTGCAAGGAATGTTCCTAGCACATGCGCGATTAAAGGAAAAATAAAATGCTTGTCTTTATACAGGTGGAAATTAGACTTGATACTTTCAAAATCATTTGTATCAATTTCAATGGGTGGAGGAATAATATAGTGACCACAAATAATGATCAATGTTGATGCGATATAGGCCACCAAAATTGCAAGAATAAAAGCACCTAAATTTCTTAATAGACTATTCATGCTTAGAAATTATAAATTGTTCTCTATACATGCCCTGAAGTTAGACTAAAGATCAAATAGCTTAGATACATTAATAAAAAAAGGGCCAGAAATAAATCCTGGCCCCATCTTTATCATATATCGCTATAGCGTATACTATTCCATAATATCAGAAATCGGTTGCTCTTCTGGCATTTCCGGAATTTCTGGTTGCTTTACTTTGACAATCAGATTTCTGAATTCCTTAAGTCCTGTACCTGCAGGAATCTTCTTACCTGCAATTACATTCTCCTTCAAGCCATTCAAAGTATCTTGTTTAGCACCTATCGCTGCTGTACTTAATACTTTAGTTGTTTCCTGGAATGATGCTGCAGAAATCCAACTATCCACTCCTAGTGATGACTTAGTAATACCTTGAAGCACTGGCTTAGATGTTGCTGGAATAGCATCTCTAAACTCTACCAACTTCTTATCATTTCGCTTCAAGTAAGAATTCTCTTCTCTCAATTGTCTTACTGAAACCAATTGACCTTGTCTTAATTTATCAGACTCGCCTTGCTCAGTAACAATCTTCTTATCAAAAATCTGATCATTTTCTTCAAAGAATGAGAACTTATCCACTGCTTCACCTTCCAAGAATTGTGTATCTCCGGCATCCTCAATCTCTACTCTTCTCATCATTTGCTTAACGATAACCTCGATGTGCTTATCATTAATACCGATACCTTGAGAACGATAAACTTCTTGAATTCCATTTACTAAGTATTGCTGAACTGCAAATGGTCCCATGATATTTAGAATATCGAATGGAGAGGTTGCACCATCAGATAATTTAGTACCGGCTCTCACGAAATCACCATCTTGTACTAACATCAGCTTACCCTTCTTAATTAGATATTTACGCTTCTGATTTGTCTTTTCATCATAAACGAAAACTTCTAAGTTACCTCTCTTGATTTTACCGAAACTAACGATACCATCAATCTCAGAAGTAACAGCTGGGTTAGAAGGATTACGTGCTTCGAACAATTCAGTTACCCTTGGAAGACCCCCAGTGATATCCTGAATCTGACCTTGTTTTCTAGGTATCTTAGCCAACTTCTGCCCTGATCTCACTTCTTCTCCATTAGCTACCGTAAGGTAAGCCCCTACTGGCATAGAATATGTCTTAAGCTCTTCTCCTGCAGGAGAGATAACTTTCAACATTGGTGCAATCTTCTTGTTCTTAGATTCGATGATTACTAAATCCTCGTTACCCGTTTGATCGTCTCTCTCCCTTCTGAAAGTCACTGTTTCCTCTAGTCCATCAAATTTAACGATACCACCAAATTCAGAAATAATCAAGGCATTAAATGGATCCCACTGGGAAACTAAATCTCCTTTCTTAATTTTCTGCTTGTCTTTTACGTGTAAGGTTGAACCATATTGAATATAGAAAGTCGTTAGAACCTTCTTCGTCTCAGGATCAACTACTCTAATCTCACCTGATCTTGACAATACAACATTATTTGTAGTTCCATTTTCTTCGAATGGCGTCACCTTAATATTATCGAATTCTAAAACACCATCGTGCTTAGATAATGTTTCAGATTCTGTTTTACTAACTGAAGCGATACCACCGACGTGGAACGTTCTTAGTGTTAACTGTGTACCCGGCTCACCAATACTTTGGGCAGCGATGATACCTACTGCATCACCTTTCTCTGCAATCCTATTGGTTGCTAAGTTGGTACCATAACATTTTGCACAAACACCAACTCTAGATTCGCAAGTTAATACCGATCTAATTTTTACTTCTTCGATGCCTGCTTTCTCAATATTAGCAGCCATAGCATGATCTATAAATTTGCCACTTTCTAATATTACCTCATCAGAATCTGGCAAGTAAATATCATTTAAGGCATACCTACCAACGATTCTTGAAGATAAGGTTTCAACGATCTTATCATTTTCAATAAAAGCAGTCATTCTGATACCTCTTAAAGTATCGCAGTCTTCCATAGAAATAACAACATCTTGAGAAACGTCTACCAACCTTCTCGTTAGATAACCCGCATCGGCAGTTTTCAATGCTGTATCGGCCAAACCTTTACGCGCACCGTGTGTAGAGATAAAGTAATCTTGTACAGATAAACCTTCCAAGAAATTTGATAAAATTGGGTTCTCAATGATTGCCCCTCCTGTATCACCTGACTTTCTCGGCTTTGCCATCAATCCTCTTAATCCACATAACTGCTTAATCTGCTGTTTAGAACCCCTTGCTCCAGAATCAAGCATCATATACACTGAATTGAATCCAGACTTATGCTCTGCTAATTCCTTCATCAAGTTTTCTGTGACTTTATTATCTGCGTATGTCCATTTATCAATAACCTGATTATACCGCTCATTAGGTGTAATTAATCCCATGTTATAGTTATCCCATACTTCTTGTACTTCTGTCTGAGCTTCTAACAAAGTAGATTCTTTGATAGTTGGATTAATTAAGTCTCCTAAGTTAAATGACAAACCTCCTTTGAATGACCAATAGAAACCCATTGTTTTTATCTCATCAAGGAAAGCTGCTGTTGTAGGAAAGTCTGTTCTGATGATAATATCAGAAATTACTTTCTTCAAGTTTTTCTTTGTCAATAAAACGTTTATGAATGGTACACCTTTAGGTGCTTTTCCATTAAAAACTACTCTACCTACTGTGGTTTCGACTATGCCCTGCCCGATTTGACCATCCTCATCTTCTATTAAAGTTCTAACCTTAATTGGATCATGAAGTGTTAATTTGCCATCATTATAGGCAATCAAAACCTCTTCTGGAGAATAGAAAGTCGTCAATGTCTTTCCTTCAGTTGGCTTTTCCTTCGTTAAGTAGTAAAGCCCTAATACCATATCCTGTGAAGGTAAGGTAATAGGTGAACCATTCTGAGGATTCAACATGTTGTGGCAAGACAACATTAAAATTTGTGCCTCCAAAATCGCCGCTTGGCTTAAAGGTACGTGTACAGCCATCTGGTCACCATCAAAATCGGCGTTGAATGCGCCTGTTACAAGCGGGTGTAATTGAATAGCTTTTCCTTCTACCAGTTTAGGCTGGAATGCTTGAATAGATAATCTGTGAAGTGTTGGGGCCCTGTTCAATAGAATTGGATGGCCTTTCAATACGTTCTCTAAAATTTCCCAGATAATTGGATCTTTCCTATCAACCAATTTCTTAGCCGACTTCACGGTTTTTACTATACCTCTTTCGATTAGTTTTCTAATCACAAAAGGTTTGAATAATTCTGCAGCCATTCCTTTTGGAAGACCACACTCATGAATTTTCAATTCAGGTCCAACAACGATAACAGATCTACCGGAATAATCTACCCTTTTTCCTAATAGGTTTTGACGGAAACGTCCTTGCTTACCTTTAAGAATATCACTCAAAGATTTTAAAGAACGACCACCTTCAGCTTTTACAGCATTAGATTTTCTTGAGTTATCAAATAAAGAATCTACAGCTTCCTGAAGCATTCTTTTTTCATTTCTCAAGATTACTTCTGGTGCCTTAATTTCCAACAATCTTTTCAATCTGTTATTTCTGATAATTACCCTTCTGTAAAGGTCATTTAAATCAGAACTTGCAAATCTACCACCATCTAAAGGTACCAAAGGTCTAAGCTCTGGTGGTATGATTGGAAGATATTGGATGATAGCCCATTCAGGCTTATTCTCGATTCTTGTCTGACCATCTCTAAATGCTTCGACGACTCTCAATCGCTTTAATGCCTCTGACTTTCTTTGCTGAGACGTTTCTGTCGCTGCTTGATGTCTTAGTTGATAAGATAACTCATCTAATTGTAATCTGGCTAAAAGGTCATGTACGGCCTCCGCACCCATCTTAGCGATGAACTTTTGAGGATCATCGTCATCTAGCATTTGATTACCCTCAGGAAGCGTATCTAAAATTTCGAAGTATTCTTCTTCAGTATAGAGTTCCTTCAATTCAATCTCACCTTCTTTCACACCGGGTTGGATGACAACATATCTTTCATAATATATGATAGACTCCAACTTCTTAGAAGAAATTCCTAATAGATAACCGATTTTATTTGGCAATGATTTGAAGAACCAAATATGGACAACAGGTACGACTAATTTGATGTGACCCATTCTCTCTCTTCTCACTTTCTTTTCTGTCACCTCAACACCACATCTGTCACACACGATACCTTTATAACGGATACGTTTGTACTTACCACAGTAGCATTCATAATCCTTAACAGGTCCGAATATTCTTTCGCAGAATAATCCATCTCTTTCAGGCTTATAAGTCCTGTAGTTTATGGTTTCTGGTTTGAGTACTTCACCATATGATCTTTCTAAAATATCATCTGGAGAAGTCAGGCAAATTGTAATAGAATCAAAGCTTTTGGTTACTTGATCATTATTCCTATTAAAAGCCATTTATTTTGTTTTTGACAGTTTCTAAATAATTACTTTGTCCAAGTCCACTAGTTAAATTTGACATCTAATGCCAAGCCTCTTAACTCGTGAATCAATACGTTAAACGATTCAGGAATACCAGGTTCTGGAAGGTTTTCACCTTTCACAATTGCTTCATAAGCTTTGGCTCTTCCTTGAATATCATCCGACTTAATAGTCAGTAATTCTCGTAATATATTTGCCGCTCCAAATGCCTCTAACGCCCAAACTTCCATCTCACCAAATCTCTGACCACCAAACTGTGCTTTACCACCTAGAGGTTGTTG
>JAHDIN010000079.1 GCA_020630775.1 Saprospiraceae bacterium
ACGAAAAATTAGGCTTCAGTCAATTCGCTGGAAGAATGAAAGTTAGCTTGTTGGGCTATTCCAAGGCATGTTTGATGGCAATATCATCACATTCAATCCAGGCTGGGACCAAGATGCTCAGACTCTTGAATCATACGATGATCTAAGAAGCATCCAGCAATCATTGAAGGCAGATGGTTTATCTGCTTTATCTTACTTGACGAATGGAACCATTAAATCAAAAATAATCTATCTTGATTAAAAGAATTGTTTTCCTTTTTTTCTGTACGTTAATGGGAACCAACATCAATGCACAATTTTCTATCGATATTGGATATAATATTGGACACTTCTATAATGAAAACAAACCTGTTATAAATACAGACAGAGATATTGGTTCTATCTACTTATCAAATCTCAAAGGGTCATATAGTCTTTCCTACACTCATAATAGATTAAATGTATCCCTTGGTGTTCAGCGGTTATTCTACACTTACCCTTCAAAAAGAATAGAATTCATCCAAAATGGTGACATTCGTTCATTTAGACTGAATAGTAAGTACATTAATACTCTTTTTCATCTTGTAAAAAAAGAACAAATTACGTTGAGTTTCGGTATTGGTTTTCATTTCAAACACAACCTTGAATATACTTATTTCATCTACTACCCAGAGGTACAATCTGCCCCATCTCTTGCTTTCTTGTCTAACAATTCTAGAAAATTAGCCTTGTTAACTCAGTTTGAGTATGCACCTACAGAATTTACAGTCTTTAGATTCAAAGCAAATCTAATTATGCGATCCAAAAATCTAAACACTATCTATGGAATTAATCCAGACTCAGCCTATTTACTTTATCAAATAAGTTATGGAATATATTTATAAGTTCAGTCTGGCCATTCTCTTATTCATTGGATGTTTTGCCACTATTGATGGTCAGCAAAGGGTATCATTTTCGATAGATCATTCGGGAGGATATACACTTAATGATTTATATTATTCTCTTCCTGAAGAAAATATAATTAATGGTGTCATTCCATCATTTACAATAACAAAACATATCAAACAAAATCAAGCAATGAGTGTGCAAATGCTGGTTAGATATAGATCAAAAGACGTCCTCCAATCTGAAAGCTTAGCTCTCCTATTTCAAAAGAGATATTTATCAAAGGGAGTTTACAAGTTTGACTATCAAATTGGTTTACATTTTCATATAGGTGGACAAAAATTAGTAGATATATATCATAAGCCAAGTATATATGCTAATGTCAAAGCAACTACCAAATTCAAACCTAGTTTAGCTTTTGGTATCTCTAGAGATTTTGATTTTGCTAAGCGTTATTTTTTCAGATGCCAAGCGCTTGGGCTGGGAAAGCTAACTTACATCAATAAACAAGTTGGGTATGGCGGTGCAATTATACTTAATCTTGGTCTTGGAATTAGATTTGGCAAAACAGATCGGGCATTTCCAAAACAAGATGAAATAAACGACCTCTAACAATTGGAGTAAAAATTATTCTTTATTTTCATCAGTAAAAAACACTAATATGAAACTAGGAGCATGTTCAATTAGTCTAAGTGTCAAGGACTTAACTATATCCAAGACATTCTACGAAAAATTAGGCTTCAGTCAATTCGCTGGAAGAATGAAAGTTAGCTTGTTGGGTTATTCCAAGGGATGTTTGATGGCAATCTCATCACATTCAATTGGGGCTAGGACCAAGATGCTCAGGCTCTTGAATCATACGATGATCTAAGAAGCATCCAGCAATCATTGAAGGCAGATGGTTTATCTGCTTTATCTTACTTGACGAATGGAACCATTAAATCAAAAATAATCTATCTTGATTAAAAGAATTGTTATCACTTTGAGTTGCGCATTTGTTCTAACTAACACGAATGCGCAATTTTCTATCGATATCGGTTATAACTTTCTTCATCTATATGCTGATGATCGCCCCGTTTATAAAAATACTAAGGATAAGCATCGCAATGGTATTTCTGGATTGACAGGTTCATATAACCTGACTTATACTCACAAAAGAATAAATGTATCTGTAGGTACACAAAGGTTTTATTTTGCTTTTCGTAATGAAAATGGCATAGCAGACCATTTAGACCCTATTGACTTAAAACTAGAATCCAATTATTTTAATACTCATTACAATTTAGTAAAAAAAGAAAAACTGAGATGGTCTATGGGTTTAGGGTATTATTTCAAGCATGAACTTACGTACTCATACTTGGTTTACTTTCCTGAAATTCAACTTTTTCCAAGAATTGCCTCAGTAGTTGACAATTATAAAAAAATAGCTATACTCTCACATTTAGAATATGCTCCTACGGAGTTCACAGTTTTTAGACTTAAAATAAATTATCTTATGCCTCTATCCAAAATGGTAGCAAACACCCACCAATATTCTGCTTATTTAATTTATCAATTGAGCTATGGATTGTATTTATAACATATATTTCTCATTTTTCATGCTTATTGCTAGTGCTTTTCCTCTTGATGCTCAATTTAGGGCAACATTTTCTATGGATCACAGTATCGGCTGGGTGGATAATGACGTATATTTTTCTACTCCCGCAGAAAATATAGCTAACGGTTTGTTTCCTTCTTTTACTTTAACTAAACATATAAAGAATGAGAAAAAACTGGTCTTACAGGTGTTAGTAAGACCTAATTCGAGAAATGGTTCTGCTTCTGAAAGCATAAACATGCTGTATCAAGATGTATGGAAGATTAACAATAAATACAATTACCAAATTGGCTTAAGTTTTCATATTGGACAACAAGAACTAGTAAATCCTGGTGGGATCTTTTTAAATAGAGCTGGAAATAGAGTGAAGCCAAGTTTAGCGCTAGGAATATCTCGCAATATTAATTTTCATAGGAGGTATTTCTTGAGAATACAAGCAATCACATTAGGCAAAGTTGTCCTTTTAAGAGAAAGGTTGCGATTAGGTATAGCTCCCTTGGTTAATATCAGCTTTGGAATTAGATTTGGCAAAACAGATCGGGCATTTCCAAAACAAGATGAAATAAACGAC
Source organism: Saprospiraceae bacterium (assembly GCA_020630775.1). Classification (GTDB taxonomy): domain Bacteria; phylum Bacteroidota; class Bacteroidia; order Chitinophagales; family Saprospiraceae; genus RFSX01. Next base: position 3,033 of record JAHDIN010000079.1, read on the forward strand.
CTCTAACAATTGGAGTAAAAATTATTCTTTATTTTCATCAGTAAAAAACACTAATATGAAACTAGGAGCATGTTCAATTAGTCTAAGTGTCAAGGACTTAACTATATCCAAGACATTCTACGAAAAATTAGGCTTCAGTCAATTCGCTGGAAGAATGAAAGTTAGCTTGTTGGGCTATTCCAAGGCATGTTTGATGGCAATATCATCACATTCAATCCAGGCTGGGACCAAGATGCTCAGGCTCTTGAATCATACGATGATCTAAGAAGCATCCAGCAATCATTGAAGGCAGATGGTTTATCTGCTTTATCTTACTTGACGAATGGAACCATTAAATCAAAAATAATCTATGTTGATTAAAAGAATAATATTCAGTGTCTATTGTGCATTGATGGCACTGTCCATCAATGCACAATTCTCTATTGAGACTGGGGTCAATTTAATGGGACTCAATAACTATGGTCTTTCAATTTTACATCCAAGATACCGATCTGACTTTTCAGAACTCACTGCATCTTTCAGTATTAGATATCAAAAGAAGAATTTTCTTATCTATGCAGGTAATTATCATTTCTTCCATTTTTTTGACCTAGCACCTATTGAGACACTGAAATCAGGCGACCCTTATTCTTTTAGAATGAGATCAATATATTTAGGTTGCAACCTAGAAATTTATAGAAAGAAAACTTTTTCAGCATCAATGGGTCTAGTTTACTCTTTTGATAATGAACTTACGAAGACTTCTATATTTCTTACTCCTTTTAGTACTGTCCATCCCTACATTATATCATCTGAAGTTGATATGGTTAATAGAGTTGGTTTAAATGCAGAGGTACAATATTCTCCTAATGAGTTTATTGTGATTCGATTGAAGTCAACATTTGTCCTTCCTTCAAAGAAAAAAACAGTTCAGATCAAAACTAATCCTAGCTATTCAATTTATCAACTTTCCTATGGTATCTATTTATAGAATAATTCTGACTATCTCTATCATTTGTGTTTATTCAATCGCCGATGCTCAGTTTAGGGTTTCGATAGCTATTGATAATGCTATTGGCATAGGAAACAACCAAGATTATTATTTAGGTTTAGCTCATAGACAATTTGAAAGAGGATGGAACATACCATCTTTTACAATTACAAAATCAATCAGAAGTACTTCTGATTTAATTATTCAATCTGTAATTAACAGATCAAATGATACACATAAAAATGAAGTGATTTGTATTTCTTATAAATCACAATTTCTACTCAACAAAAGAAAACTATGTGACTATTCCCTAGGATTATTTATCAATACATCTGAAGATGAGCTAGTAGACCCAACACCATTTAATCATTTCAGAAATAGACTTCTGCCTGGTCTTGCAGCTTCGGTTCTTAAAGATTTCAATCTAACTCCGAGGTTATTTGTAAGACTACAGCTACTAACACTAAGTAAAATTAATTATATCAACAAGCAATTGAATGGTGATATGGCAGCACTCTTCAACATTGGCATCGGCATGAGTTTTGGCAAAACAGATCGAGCATTTCCAAAACAAGATGAAATAAACGACCTCTAACAATTGGAGTAAAAATTATTCTTTATTTTCATCAGTAAAAAACACTAATATGAAACTAGGAGCATGTTCAATTAGTCTAAGTGTCAAGGACTTAGCTATATCC
>JAHDIN010000037.1 GCA_020630775.1 Saprospiraceae bacterium
GAACTATAAAAATACCAGAAACAAAATCAGGAATATACTATTTGACCATCCTAAATAATACCAATCAGACAACCTACAAATTAATTAAAAGATAACTGCTTACAACAAACGCTATAGTGTCCATACCCTCCATACGTCGGGTACGGCATATTGCGGAAGCGTTAGATGGCATTAAAACGAAATGAAGATAAATTGGGACAATAGCAAGTATGTAAACTTAAGAGATTGGTTGAGTAGTCAACTGGTACGAAGAAATTATGTTGTATTTAAAGAAACACAAATATCTAAGACTTATAAAAAAGATAGTCATCATATCAGGATTATTGACCAACGATGGGACCCTCCTGAAATATGGATTGGGACTAAAGAAATTGAAAAAAACAATATTAGATTAGGTTTTATACTTGAATACTATCTATCTGGTCAAATTGAAATGATAAAGAAGTATAATCGCATCAATAAAAGTGGCAAATTAACGTATGATTTTTACACCGAGTTCTTGGACAAATATATCGATCAAATTTTAACAATCAATTCAAAAGACTATTATGAGTTCTGCAAGAACAGAACAACAGAAATAAATTCATTCGCAAATGACCTTAATTAGAAAATAAGAAATAATGTTTAGATAAAGTGAACAAGAAAATAACTGAAATATTAAGCAGACCAATTGTACGAAAACTATTAATAGGTCTTTTGTATTTGGTAAGCTTAAACTTTTTAGTCGTCCCTATAGTTTTAGGATATATTTTTGGCGCAGATTATGGGTGAAATTACTTTTTCAATATAAGTATTGGAATACTATATTTTGGTTTTACTGTTGGGAGCTTTATTCTTTATAACAGTGAGAAAACGGGGAAAAGAAATCTCTTATTAGAAAAGAATAAAGTTGAAACAGCTAAAAAATTTGCTGACAGAGGCAGAGTAAAAGAATTGAACATTGCAGAACAGAAATATTTTGAAGTTGAACAAGAAAATTTAAAAAGAATAGATTTAAAAGAACTTTGTGTACAAATTTGGAAATGAATCAATTGTTTGGACTAAAAACTTAGAGAATAATTGGAATTATGAAATAAGCCAATATCAAACAGTTCATTAGAATGCATCTTAAAGCATATAAAATTCTATGGTGGACAATTCCATTGATATTTATTCAAATCACACTTGGAACTGAAAGTACTTTTGATCTCCAACTGCATGACACCTATTTCGTTTTTTCTTCATGGCATATTACCATACTTTTTTCGCTAATATTAGGATTGTTAGGTGGGCTATATTGGATACTAAAATCCTTTAAACTCGTGCAATTTTTAAGCATAATTCACGCTGTAGGAACTTCGTTATCATTAATCGGGATCGCTTTAATTGCTATTTTACAAACCATTTATAGAAGTAATCATTTAGAATTGTTCACACAATTGAACTCCATTGGAATCATTGCAATTTTAATATTCTTAATCATTCAAATTATATTTATAATAAACATTGTAGTATGTTTAATAAGAGAGAAACGAAGGCCAGCTGGTAACAAGTGATATGAGGTCTGACTTGCTATCGCTGCTTCCGCTTCATATCACAGATAAGTTGGAATCAATTAAAAATAAAAAATGAGTTTTTACTTTAATATAAATAGTCAAAAGGAAGTCACATACAAAGATATTAAGTTGGGCTTGAATAATCCAAGTATAAGATTTCATTGGTCACCTGAAAATTTGTCTGATCCGATTAAAGAAACTAAAATCTTCATTCCAGGAAAATCAACTCGAGGAATAACTATCTCAAAAGATGAAGATTCCTATTCAATTGGAATAAATGTAATTGCAAGTGAAGATGACTTTAAATTAGCTGTAAATACCTCTAAAATCATAGCCCAATTAACCAATAGTGAAATATTTCCAGAAGATTCTGAAACATCTATTAGCAGTAATGAAATAAACCAAAAATATAATCAAGCATGGATTGATACAATGAAGACTCTTGGTACAAATATATTTTTACAAAGAGTTGGGAATGATGGACACTTATTATCAATAGGTTGTTGTTACATGAAATATACTATAGGTCCCAACATTCATAAGAATTTAAATGACTCAAGTGAATTTAGCTACTACCAAAGCTTAGTAAAACATATACAAGAAACGCAATTCTTTGATCTGGACAAATATCAAATTCCACAAGTATTAGTGTCAACCAATCAAGATGGTTCTAATAGAAAGACCTATGTGGTTTTTTATCCTCATGGAGCACAATTCCTTTCTCATGCAGATTATGTAGTATTTCCAGTAAAAGACGGTAAATATGAGTTGCCTTATGAACAAGTAAAATCAATAGCCAATTCTAAATTTAACTTAATTGATGAAACTCAATATACTATTGAATCATTGACAGAAGCAGAATACGCCGAGTTGATAAGACGTATTGAATCTGAACTGAGTAAAATTGATCAAGAATCAATAAAATTAAAATATAAGCAATTCACAAAGGATGAGTTAGATGACGAATTCAATAGACTTGCCTCCATACCAGACGCAAGATTGAAAATATTTGTGCTACAAAGAATGTCAAACCTAATTTCAGAATATGAGGAAAGAAAAATTCCAATGCCAAACGCTCAAACCGCAAATGAGGCAAAAGAAAAATCCCCAGAAGTTCAAAAAAAGAGATTGAACGAAACGAGTAAACAAATAAATTCTGATCAGCCAAAGAAACCCTGGTGGAAAATATGGTAGATGCTGAGGCTAATAACTGAAATAATGAGCATGCCTGCTTTCTGTTTTCGAAGATACGCCGCATATCACAACTACACTACATATCAGCTAGAGCAAAATTACCAATGAGTAAATCAAAAAACTTCAAAGGATTTTCAGATAGGTTTAAGGAGAAGCTTAGTCTTACCCAAACACAAGTTTCACTAATAGACGAAGCAGAATACAATTTTCTTAAAGATTACCATTGGAACAGACTGCCTAAGCACAAAGAAAGCAAGAATGCTTATTTGGATGAAATCCTGAAGCACTTGAATAATGATCAACTTGAAGTTTACAACAGTTATGTTGATGCTCAAAATGCTAAAAAGGAAAAAAGAGAAAAAGAGAAATTCAATAAGACGCTCGAAGTTCAATCTGTAAGACTAAATGGCTTAAACCTCACTAGTGATCAGTTGGAAGCTTATGTGAAGAAAAAAATCAACTTCACTGAATTGAGGCTTCAAAAAATGAAGCAAGCTAAAACAAAAGAAGAAATGGAATTAGACATCCTTAAGCGGAAAGTCTATGAGGAAGAAATATTTCCAATTTTTGATGCCAAACAGTTAGCTCAATATAAAGAGCTCAAGAAATCTGAAGAAATTAAGAGGGCAGAAGAAGATAAGAAATGGAGGACTAAGCATGAAAAAGAATGGTTTGAACACAGGTATAACATTGATTTAAATGAGGAACAAGTCAAAGCACTATTTTCAAAAGACTTTAATCATCCACATAAAGACTTTGAAGGTGAATATTTTTCAGACTTCGAAATGATGGAGAAAGAACGTAATTGGTTTGCGAAACATCTAACAAAAGAGCAGTTTAAAGTATATGAACCCTTTTATGAAGAACGAATTAAAAACCTCATTGAATCTATTAAGAAGAGAAATATTGAACATGATAAGGTTCAACTGCAAAGAACTAAAAGTTATCTCGAATATTATTTAGAAAATGTTTTACCTCATGCTACAGAAGCCAGGAAGCGTATTGAAGCTAAATTGACTGTCGAACAAAAGAAAAGAATCGAAGAAATCCGTCACTATTATTTCACTCAACAAGATGTCTATAAAGATAAGTTTATTAAGCAGCATAAACGTCATTATAAAGATCTCAAGCCAAATGCATTGAGAGAATTTCAATTAAGGTACAAAATCGAAAAAATAAATTTCAACCTTTGTTACTTGTATGGAAATGAGCAATCAAAAAAACTAATGACTAGTAATTTGCAAGCAATTGTTAATGAAGAAAATGAAAAGTTAAAGAATGTATATTCAAAACTTAAAGAGTTTCAAATTCAGAACTATGAATCAACAGGTGGAAATTATGGAGCTAGTAGGGTAATTAGCATTCCGATTAAAAAAGGTGAAGAACACTTGGAGAAAATTGGTTTATTGCTATTGGAACCTGATTTAAATAAAAACTTAGAAAAAATAAGATAGATAAGAAGATTGGGCCTTGCTATTGGTCCCTCTGAATTTTCGAGCAATTGAACTAGATACATTTGAAATCAAATATCAAAATCCAAATGCTTCGATAAGACGACAAATTGAAATATTAAGAGATAGAATTGTGAGGATGGATTTCAAAAGGTACGAAACGAGAAGCTATATTAAATGCCATTGCAAAATTGATAAGAAACTGATAGCAAATAGATAATGACAGCAAATCACTTCTTCATCGAGTGCCAACGGCTGTCAATATCAATTATATACAAGCAAAATAAAACTAATGCAATCATTTAAAACAATTCTATTAATCCTTATTACTCAAACTTTAGCTCTGAGTCAAGAATTTGACCCAATTGGTGCTGTTTGGCATGTAGAAGTTGCCGAACCTTTTGATCAAGAATGGTCAGGAACTTTAACAAATGAATCAATTAGAGAAACCATTTTAAAAGGAATCCATTGCAAAATCCTTACTAAAAGCCAACCGACAATATTCAATGAAATTTTTGGTGAGTATATACTTTGCCAAGAAGGCGATTCAATATATCACTACATTGAATCTTTGGACTCAATGAACTTTATAATAAAGAGACAGGATAGATTTCATTGATTTATTACCTCGGGCAATGTCGAGAGCTATATTCCAAGTTTGCTTAGGAATATATTCTTTTAATGGTTGCCCTACTAACTCTATATGTTTAATAGCACTTAACAGTTTCTTATCCCAAACTTTATAATATTTGGTCAAATCATTGGGATAAACGTACTTCCGTTTTGAGCCTTCTTCAATTCCCTTAAATGGTTCTTTGATATTTAGATAGCCATAATCATCGGTTAACTCCTCTCCTTCTTGAATATCTCTAATAGCAATTTCAAAATCATAAGCACTACTCAAGCAATTCGAATTAAAACTATGATTGACGAATCTTGCATTGTCCCAACATAAAACATATTGACCTTTTTTATTCCTAAAAGTATATGTGTCTAAAATATCCTTATAAGAATCACTAAATGCTTGATACTGTTTTCGTGTAAAAACTCTATCAAGAGAATCTTGAACCCAGGTAATTGTGCCTTTGGCGATAAAACTAGTAGCCACCACGCCAAAACCTTTTTCTTTGCTTATCAGCTGAACGTTAGTATTAGGATGTAACATAATCAGACTTTTGTTTGAAATAATTAAATAATTTAAACTACCAACTCTAGTTTTCTTAAACATCTGCTTTGAAATAAAAATTGCACCTTTTATGAAAAAAAATTAGATCAATTGAAACAAATAAATCATAGAAATCGTTAACCCAAATATTTCAACTTTGAATTTTATAAATCATTCATAACGCTTTACTTATCAGTATAATACATATAGATTAATTTTATTATGAAACAAAAATACTCAGATGTTGAATTGGATGAATTCAAGGCAATTCTTCAAAAGAAAAAAACAGCCGTAATGGATCAAATTAAGTTTTGGGAAGAACAGTTAAAATCAGTTGCTGAAAATGGAAGGGATGAGTCTAATGTGCTTCAAAATGCTCAAGAATATTCAAGTACTGAATTTACCTTATATCAGCTTTCTCGACAAAAAAAACATCTTAATGATATTGAAATAGCATTGCAGAGAATTGAAAGTAAGACATTTGGATTATGTGTCATTACCGGTAGACTTATCGATAAAAAAAGGTTATTAGCAGTCCCTACAACTACTAAATCATTATCCAATGGCAAGAAAGTTAGCTAGGCTTCAAGATCAACCATGGAATTAATAAATTATTTATAACTTAAAGAGGGTCAACATTTTTTAGTAAGTGACAAAATATCTTTGGCCTAAATCATAAATGAATTCACTTGTAGAGTTTTCAATTGTGCTATGGTCAAATTAAGCCATGACATTACAAAAAGAAGTATCTTTCTCAATTTAAAGGTATTCAATTCAATGGAAAACAAATTTGATTTAAGAGCAGGAGATGAGATTGCAAAAAAATACAAAGTCATTGAAAAATTAGGAAGCGGATACGAAGGAGAAGTTTATAAAGTAGTTGAAACATCAACTGGTATCTTTTGCGCAGCAAAACTATTTTTCCCTAAAAGAAATGAGAAGAATAGAGCAGCAAAAAGTTATGCTCTAAAACTTCATTCGCTTAGAGAATGCGATATAATTTTAAAATACTATACACAAGAAAAGTTATTATTAAAAGATAAAAAGATAACAGTATTCATTTACGAATACATTGAAGGCACCATTCTAGCTAATTATATTAGTAGCCAACCCAGAAAAAGACTTTCTATTTTTAAAGCGGTTCATCTGTTATACGCAATATTAGAAGGTTTAGAATTAATTCATCATTATGGCTTTGTTCATGGAGACTTACACGAAGAAAACATAATTGTCCGAAGAGTTGGTTTATCTTATGAATTAAAACTCTTAGACTTTTTTAATACATCAGGTACAAGAAAACAGAAAGAAACTCAGGATATGATTGATGCAATAAAAATATTCTACAATTCATTAGGAGGTTCAAAAACGTATAAAAGTCATCCTAGGCAAATAAAAGAAATATGTTGTGGATTAAGACGACATTTATTGGAATCGAAATTCAGAAGTATAAGTGAATTGAAACTATATTTAGAAAATCAAGAATGGTGATCTTGAAATATAGTAAAGCTTGACATTACATCGTGTCCTATATAAATCCCATTTATGTGTTCAATGAGTGTCGGAACTACGGTAAGTCGTTGGCATCGGAGTGAAGAAATAAGATTAGTAGATTTGAAATCTATATCACTCGCGCTTAATATTCCTACATATGTAAATCTTTATGGTTATGGCTATCAAAACATATATGAGCTGAATGAATTGGTGAACATAAACGATTCAAGGGTGAATTTTAGAAAGAATAATAAGCGACTGAAAAGAAAAAACCGGTAACATCGCATGATGATAGGATATCCTTCCTACTTCGAGCGACTTTGTTTACAATTCACAGTTAACTTCCATAAAGGAAATTGAATCAGTACTATAAGTTACAATATATTAGATTAAAACGATGGCTCTTCGAAATAGGTATCAATCCCAATATGGCGTTTCTACTTACCTCAGTAACATTCATTCTTTTATCTCAATTCTTGTTTTACAAAACGAAATATGCAAATTGGATTTATCTAATTTTTGCCACTTCATTAATTTTCAAATTAAGTACTCGCAAGCGAAATGATAAATTAATTAACATTTTCCCTTCAGGAGACTATTTCGTTTTAAGGTTGATTGAAAACTATCTGTTAACAATACCTTTTCTAATCTATCTCATATTTAAAAAGTAATTTCTAATAGCATTAATTCTCATATCATCTCATATTTTCTCATCCTTAAATGAAATCTGTGACAGGATAATACTACTGTCAAAGGGTAATATCCTAAAGAATGCTGACAGAAGTGAATATGCGACATTGGAGCTGACAATGAAACAGAATAGCATTGGAGAAAAAATAAAAAGAATTGATTTCTTGTAATAAAGCCATTTTTTCCTTTTTTAAAAATAATCTTACCCAAATCCCCAAAACCACATCATCATGTGGTACCCCCAATTAAAGGGCGCTTTAGCTTTGTATTATAATTAGCCCCTTTATGAAAACACAATATAAAGACCTAATCAGACCACTTACCTCTAGAGAGATTGAAATCATTCAATTAATCAATAATGAATGTTCAACCAAAGAAATCGCGCATCAACTTTATTTAAGTACGGAAACAATTAAGACACACAGGAGTCGCATCATGACCAAGTTATGCGTCAAAAGCGCTGTAGGTATCGTCAAGGTCGCTTATCAAATGGGCATTTTACAATTGGAATCAAACGCTAGAAATTAATTATAAAAAATTCAAAAAATCATGAAAACGTTTAATCAAATAGTAATTAAAACAATAAGCATTGCGCTTTTACTTTTTAGCTTTCAAAGCCTATCTGCTCAGGTTTTGGATTTAGAAAGTACATCGGAAGGTATGTTGATACCAAGAATGACTACAGCTCAAAAAAATGCTATTGCTGCACCTAGCCAATCAGAGTTGGTGTATGATACTGATACCAAATCATTTTGGTACTATGAAAACAATCAATGGAATGAATTAGGATCAGGAGGCGCTACAGCAGCAGGTGATGAAATAAAAGATGCGGATAATGATACTAAAATCCAAGTTGAAGAAACTGCTGATGAAGACATTATCAGATTTGATATTGCAGGCAGTGAAAAATTACAGATTAGCAATAATGCCGGGGGTAGGCCTATTATCGAGCCTAAAGGATCATTCTTTAATGTTTTTCTTGGTGATGATTCTGGACGTAATGTCACTTCTGGTGCCTATTCAAATACTTTTATCGGAGCAGGGGCAGGTCAGAATTCGACTAGTGCAAATGAGAATACTATTATAGGAACACAAGCAGGGCAGTATATCACAACAAATAATAGCAATACTCTAATTGGTCGATGGGCAGGACGAGATAATTCTGCAGGTCAGCAAAATGTTGCGCTTGGTGCTTATACGAATAGAAAAGATACTATGAGTAGCTTTGTAACAAGTGTAGGTACATTTGCAGGAGAAAATAACAAGGGAAATTCAAATACAATGATAGGCTATGGAGCAGGACAAAATAATATCGGCGCGAATAGCATATTTTTAGGGCGATATGCAGGAAGAAATAATATTGGAAATAACAGACTTTATATAGATAACTCCTCAACTGCTGCACCCTTAATTTACGGTCAATTTGATACTAACACTTTAGGAATTAATACAACAGAAAGTTTAGGTACTTTAAATGTTACTGACCCTACAAATACAGAAACATCCCTATATCTACTACCAAAGGCTTCTAACTCGCAAGACTCTTCATCTTTGTTTTTTGCAGAAGATACTGATGCAACTTACGGGATGGAGTTGCTTTATGATGGCGTTGAAAATGAACTACAACTTTTCGGTCATCAAAACGGCATCGTCCACGGTCCCCATTTTAATATTAAAAGAGATAATGGTCAAGTGTCCTTAGGTGGCGATTATGCTGCTGGATTTAAGTTGTCTGTTGATGGAAAAGTAGCTTGTGAAGAAGTCTTAGTGGATCTTAATGAAGACTGGCCAGATTATGTTTTCCAGCCAGAATATGAATTAAATTCATTAGAAGACGTCAAGAAGCATATTGATGAAAAAGGACATTTACCAGGGGTACCTTCGGCTCAAGAAATTGAAGACAATGGTATCGTGTTAGGAGAAATGAATAGAATCCAAATGGAAAAGATTGAAGAGCTCACGCTTTACATTCTTCAATTAGAAGAGCGTCTTAAGAAATTAGAAAATAATAAGTAGATCATTAACGCTTAAAAGTTTTAAATATGAAAACTTATCAATTTTTCTACTTGTGTATATTGACTTTACTTACTCAACCATTATTGGGTCAACAATTATCAAAAAGACAAACTTTAGATGAGTTGTCAAGAAGATGGGCTATCGAGTGGGATAAAGAATACAAAAAGGCAGAGGCAAAGGCCTTAGAAATGGGATGGTCGCTTTATGGATTGGAAAGATTAGACGATGAAGGCAATCCAATTTATAATACGACAACAAATAGTACGGCTGCTTCAACAACTGAAACTATCAGCCTTAGAGTTAATAAAAATGTTACTGGAGCAGGGATGAAAATAGGTATGTGGGAATGTTGTAATCAAGGCGGCGTTGAAGGCGGTGCACCTTTCTTGACACATCAAGATTTAGCGGGAAGAATTACAATTGCTGATAATATGCCAGCCTCATCATACCAACAACACGCGAGTCATGTGGCTGGTACGCTTATAGGAGAACCGCCTACTGGAACAGCAACACGAGGGATGGCTTATCAAGCCACTATGGATGCTTATGGTATAGCGAATCATAATGGCGAAATGGCTGTTGCAGGAGCGGCAACAATAGATGAAGTAGCGACAGGTAATCTTCTGGTTTCCAATCATTCGTATGGTACTGTTGCAGGTTGGACACCTGTCACTAATAATGGTACGTTTGTTGGATGGAATTGGAACGGTCCTTCAAGTCAGTATGTACCTGGCGGTTCAGATCCTAAGTTTATTCAATATGATAACACGGCACTCAGATGGGATACTATTGCTAAAAATGCGGAGTACTATCTTATAGTCAAGGCTGCTGGTAATGATAGAAGTAATAATCCGACCACTGGTCAAAATGTTCGAAATAATGGTGGGGCATGGAGTTCGTATTCAACTGCCAATCATCCATTAGGGGATGGTGTCTATAACAACAACGGTTACGCTTCTGCGCCTACTTATGCGGGCGCCAAGAATATTATGACTGTAGGTGCTGTAAATTCCTCAAAAGCTATGTCTACATTTTCAGGTTGGGGTCCAACGACTGATGGGCGTATCAAGCCAGATATATGTGGCATGGGTGTGACACTCTCTAGTTGTGATACGATCGTTAATGGGTATAGAAACTCTAGCGGTACATCTATGGCTAGTCCTAATGTTGCTGGATCATTATTGTTGTTGCAAGAATATTATAGTGATGTTTACAGTGTTGGCTCAGACTTGTTATATATGAAAGCTGCTACACTTAAGGCGCTAGCAATTAATACTGCAGATGATCAAGGAAATAATGGCCCTGATTATGCATTTGGTTTTGGTGTATTAGATGCAGATGAAGCTGGTGATGCCATAGCACAAGATGCTTGGGTTAATGGGAATAGCAATACCGTAATCATCGAAGATTCTATTATGTCAGTTAATGATGTATTTGAATATGAAATTAATTATGATCAGAATGAAGAATTGTATATAACCTTGGTTTATCATGATCACGCGGCAGATACTTTGGTGAATGATCTGGATTTAAGACTGGTGCATAAAACAAATGGAGGTACTTTTTGGCCTTGGAGATTGGATCCTGCTAACCCCAATAATAATGCAACTAAAGCGGATAATGATGTTGATAATGTAGAGCATATGGACTGGGAGAATTTGGGGAATCCAATAACAGGAACATACATAGTAAGAGTGCAAGTCGAAGATCCTGATACGTTATATCAAGACGAACCTGTGCCTTTTTCTTTGGTTATTCGAGGTATTGATGATTCTTGTCATCGTTCGATTCAACATAAAATGTTGGATTTAGAAACGGGTGTATATACTGCTCAAGAATACATTAAATCACAGGCAAAATTGGTAACCTCTGGAAGGCAGATCGAGTACAAGACCAATGGCAGGATAGAACTCAAACCAGGTTTTCATGCAGAAGCACAAACGAGTTCAGGTGCGGGCTACTTTAGGACGAGTAGTGGTACCTGTAATTAGAAGATATTAAGGGTGTTAAACCCGAACTATGCATTAGAAAATCTATTACGATCCTAAATTGCTGCAAATCAGAAGCTTCGCCAACTTATATTCTCTAACCATAGCGGTGCTATGCTTTTCGAATTTAAATCGCTGATTTATTGCACCTTAAGATCTCATAACGAAGTTCTAACGCATAATTCGGGTTAAATGAGCCAAGTGATGTGATGCACTTGGCTTTTTTTTTTTTTTTTGTTCTCAAACTTATAGATCTGCCTGAAATAGTTCTGCATGTTCATCTACAAACGCCTCAAGCATTTTAAAAAAGTTTATAATATCCTGATGCTCATTTTGAGCGTTTATAGTAACCAGTCTTATAAATATATCTTCTTTAAATTGGCCATAGCCCACCATTAATTTTGAATGCTCATATAGAGCAGTGCATATTTTTTGGGCAGGTATATTTTTGTAGTTAAAACATACAGCTACAGAATCGTCAAAACTATAGAGCGTATAGTCTTCATGGCTTCTTACATAATCTCTCGCCGTGTCTGCTAAAGCGAATTGGTGGTCCACTATTTTTTCAAGTCCAGAAGTACCGACACTTTTCCATAGTGTCCAAAGCTTAAGCGCATCATTTCTTCTTCCGCATTGTAAAGAGGTCTTGCCTAAATTAAATGCATCATGGTCTGTTTGATATAAGTAACTCGCTTCGTTTGAAAATGAGTCGTGAAGATGCTTTTTGTCTTTTACGACAATTATCGAACAAGATAAAGGTGTGCCGAGCATCTTGTGCCCATTAACGCTAAATGAATCTACTAACTCTACACCATCAATAAGGTGCTTATATTTTCTACTAAATAAAACAGATCCACAATACGCGCCATCTATATGTAGCCATATGTTATGTTTTTTGCAGATTGCATTGACAGATCGCACTGGATCAAATGCTGCCAAAACGGTGGTACCAGCAGTGAGATTAACCAAGGTAGGTATGCCGCCGTTTTTTAAATCTTCTTCAATCATTTTTTCTAGTTGAAAGGCATCAAGCCTCCCAAAATCATCGGTGGGGACATACCTGACATTATCTCTACCTATGCCACAGAAAGCCGCATTCTTAGGGATGCTGTAGTGGGATTCCTTCGAAGTATATACCAATAGTTTTTGCTTTAGTCCCTCCGTTTTTGAGAGCGGTGCTGCAACATCACGAGCCATGACCATTGACATATAATTGGTCATAGATCCCCCTGGCGCCAGTGTGCCATCAGCATTTTCATCCCAACCTATCATATCGCCAACCTTTCTTAAAATAGACTTTTCTACGCCAATTTGAGGTCCAGCAGCTTTGTAAGTAGCCATGCTGTTATTGAGCATTACAGACAATAGTTCTCCAAGGATAGCATTAGGATTACGGCCGCCGAATAATTGATTGAAAAAACCATTAGTACCAGTTCTAGTTGTTGCCAAAACCAATTCTTTTATCACCTGCTCAAATTCGTCTTCATCCAAAGGGTCTTGTTTTAGGGACAGATCAAGAGTTTCGTATAACTTGGATGAAGGGATGTGTTTTGATACGGGATGTTTTATCTCGTCCTCTAATAGTGCTTCACTTATTCTTTGGAAGATATCCAATGTTTTTTTCATCTAGGTTTTAGTTTTATTCGCTAAGAGGATAATATAATATATATCACTGATTCCCTAAAGACTTTACTGCGAACATATTGGGATACAGGCTGTCTTTAATCGAAAAGTAGTATGAAATAGGTTAGTAAGGGCATAGATAATGAAATTATTGGAGATTGATACCTTGCTTAATTGACAAGTTAGGATGTCTTTTTCAAGATTAGATTTGGCCTTGCGCATTTTAGGCTTAATGAATTTAAATACGTAATAATAGTTTAAAGTCACCCTAAATATCACCCCTATATGGGATAAAATACAAAATCCCCCTTCTATAGATTTGTAATCATAAATAAGCTCCTTATGAAAACATTCTATAAAGATCTTGTCAGACCTCTAACCGCAAGGGAAATTGAAATCATACAATTGATCAACAATGAATGTTCTACTAAAGAGATTGCCCACCAGCTTTATTTAAGTACAGAAACGATAAAGTCTCACCGCAGTCGCATCATGAATAAGTTATGTGTCAAAAGTGCAGTCGGGATCGTCAAAGTCGCTTATCAATTGGGCATTTTACAATTAGAATCAAACGCTAGAAATTAACCATACAAAAATCAAAAATCATGAAAACATTCAATCAAATAGTTATTAAAACAGTAGGCTTAGTGCTTCTTGTATTTAGTTTTCAAAGCCTTTCAGCTCAGGTGCTAGATTTAGAAAGCACTTCCGAGGGGATGTTGATTCCTCGAATGACAACAGCTCAAAAGAATGCTATCGCTTCTCCAAGTCAATCTGAGTTAGTTTATGATACAGACACCAAATCGTTTTGGTATTATGAAAACAGTCAGTGGAATGAATTAGGATCTGGAGGCGCAGCAGTAGCAGGCGATGAAATTAAAGATGCTGATAACGATACCAAAATCCAAGTTGAGGAGGGTAGTGATGATGATATCATTCGATTTGATATTGCGGGCAGTGAAAGATTGCTCATCCGAAATAATGCGGGTGGCCGACCAATAATAGAGCCGAGAGGCGCCTTTTTTAATGTCTTCCTTGGTGAAGATTCTGGACGTAACGTAACATCTGGTGCCTTTTCGAATACTTTTGTAGGTGCAGGCGCAGGTCAGATGGCGACTAGTGCTCTTGAGAATACTATAATGGGAACACATGCAGGTGCGAATATTACAACTAATGGCGGAAATACATTGATTGGCCGTTGGGCAGGTAGAGATTTAGCATCAGGAACTAGAAACGTAATTGTTGGACTTTATGCGAGTAGACAATCTACTGCTGGTAATAATAATTCCATTCTTGGATCACATGCAGCACATTCTTCGGCTGGTGACAATAATACCATGTTGGGTTATGGATCAGGATATTTCAATGATGGCTCCAATAATGTCTTTATAGGAAAAGATGCTGGTAGGGATAATGTTGGTGATAATCAATTGTATGTTGATAATACAAACACATCCACACCTTTAATCTATGGGAAATTTGACACCAATACAATAGGCATAAACACAACTAAAGGCTTGGGCGCGTTAAATATATCTGATCTTACAAATGACAAGACACAACTATATCTTTTACCTAAATCTACTGGTTCTGAAGATTCTTCATCTGTGTTCCTAGCCGAAGATGATAATGCCACTTATGGTATGGAAATACTTTATGACGGTGCTAATAATGAATTGGAAGTACTAGGACATAATGATGGAACAATTAATGGTCCACATGTGAAGATTAGAAGGGATAACGGTCAAGTCGCCATAGGCAAAAGTTATGCCACTGGATTCAGACTTTCTGTAGACGGTAAAATCGCTTGCGAAGAAGTTTTAGTTGACCTTGAGGCTGATTGGCCAGATTATGTTTTCCAATCGGATTATGAATTGAATTCATTAAATGAAGTAAAACAATACATTAATGAAAAAGGACATTTACCTGGTGTGCCTTCTGCAAAAGAGATCGAAGATAATGGAATTGTGCTAGGTGAAATGAATAGAATTCAAATGGAAAAGATTGAAGAGTTGACATTGTATATTCTTCAGTTGGAAGAGAAGACAAATAAAATGTCTAATTACATAGACACATTAGAAGCGCGAACGCAAGCATTAGAGAATAATAAGTAAATCATTCACTTTAAAAGTTGTAAACATGAAAACTTATCAACTCATCTGCTTATTCATCATTACGCTAACAGCAAATACCTTAGTTGGGCAAACAGTCAACAAAAGACAAGTCCTAGATGATCTATCAAGACGTTTAGCTAGTGAATGGGATAAAGAATATAGAAAAGCGGAAGCTAAAGCTTTAGAAATGGGCTGGTCGCTATACGGATTAGATAGACTAGATGATGACGGTAATCCGATATACAATGCCACAACAAATAGTAGTGCCTCTGCTACCACCAAAACGATCAATCTTAGAATTAATAAAGATGTAACGGGGGCTGGTATGAAAATAGGGATGTGGGAATGTTGTAACCAAGGAGGCGTTGAAGGTGGGGCGCCATTTATGACACATCAGGACTTAAATGGAAGAATTACTATTGGGGATAATATGCCTGCGACATCCTATCAGCAACATGCAAGTCATGTAGCAGGAACATTAATTGGTGAACCGCCATCGGGTACCGCAACAAGAGGTATGGCTTACGAAGCTACCATGGACGCCTATGGGATTGCAAATGATGAATCAGAAATGGCAGCTGCAGGAGCTAGTACGATTGATGAAGTAGCTTCAGGTAGTTTATTAGTCTCCAATCACAGTTATGGTACGGCTTCAGGTTGGCGTTTAATCACAAATAACAATGGAAATTTTCTGGGTTGGCAATGGCAAGGAAACCCCAATCAATATATAGGAGGAGGAACAGATGCGAAATTTGGTCAATATAATAGCCAAGCTATGCTATGGGATACTATAGCTAAGAATGCTGAATATTATTTGATTTTTAAATCTGCAGGTAATGATAGATCTAATAATCCTGCTGTTGGTACGAATGTGAGACAAAATTCAAATGCAAACTGGCAAAGCTATTCTACAGCTAATCATCCTTTAGGAGATGGCGTTTATAGTAATAATGGATATGATTGCATACCGACTTATGGTACTGCAAAAAACATTTTGACCGTAGGGGCTGTGAATTCTTCAAAAGCTATGTCAACCTTTTCGGGTTGGGGTCCTACTGACGATGGCCGAATCAAACCTGATATATGCGGCATGGGTGTGTCCGTCACTAGTTGTGATACAATAGCTAATGCATATGTAGCCCTCAATGGTACTTCTATGGCATCACCTAATGTTGCAGGATCGCTGTTGCTTTTGCAAGAGTATTATAAAGATGTTTACAGTGTAGGCTCTGATTTGCTTTACATGAAAGCGGCTACGCTAAAAGCGCTAGCTATTAACACGGCAGATGATCAAGGGAATAATGGTCCTGATTATGCATTTGGTTTCGGTGTATTAAATGCAGATGATGCAGGAGATGCTATTGAGCAAGATGCTTGGCAAACAGGAAATAGTAATACGGTTATTATTGAAGATTCAATCATGTCTGTAAATGATGTCTTTAATTATGAAATAAATTATGATTCAAGCGAAGAGCTATACATCACGATGGTATATCACGATCATCCAGGAGCGACTTTGGTCAATGATTTAGATTTACGGTTAATTCAACAATCTTCTGGAGGTGTGGCATTCCCTTGGGTTCTGAATCCAGCAACGCCAAATGCGAATGCAACCAAAGGTGATAATGATATTGATAATGTAGAGCACATGGACTGGGAAAACTTAGGTAACCCACTTTCAGGAAGTTATACTGTACGTGTTCAAGTTGAAGATCCTGATACATTGCACCTCAATGAGCCAGTCGCTTTTTCATTGATAATTAGAGGGATCGATGATTCTTGTCATCGTTCTATTCAGCACAAAATGTTAGACCTGCCTACGGGTACCTATACCGCTCAAAAGTATATTAAATCCCAAGCAAAACTGCATAGCCCTGGAAGAGAGGTAGAATATAAAACAGATGGTAAAATCGAATTGAAGCCAGGCTTTCATGCTAAGGCGCAAACGAGTACTGGAGCAGGTTATTTTAGAACCAGCAGTGGAACATGTAATTAGTGACAATTCAAAATAATAAATATTGGAGTCGGTTGTATGATCGACTCCTTTTTGTTTTGTACTTATTAGAAGTAACTTTGAACAACATGAATTTTAGGTTCCTCGTCATTTGGCTTTTCATAAGTATTGGGTCGTTGCATGCCCAAGAGGCACCGCCACTTTCTTTCAGTGCGGAATTGATTTCACCAGAACTCTTTAATTCCCTACTGGCGATCGAGGAAGTTGTTGAAGGTGAAGATGGGCATCTGTGGCTGCCTACTAAATCTGGTTTAAAGTGTTATGACGGCAAGATAACCTTGAATTATATCTATGATGAAGCTTCTGAAGAATTTGTCATTTCAAATGAAAAGGTATACTACAAATATCTCCAGTTAGTTGATTCTACCTATCTCTGGTTTAGCGAATTGCATAAGTTTAGAGCGTTTTGTTTTAATATAAAAACTAGGGCGATTGAACATGTAGAAGACTTTGATGAAAAGAGTATGGGTATATATCTGGCTGGGGATAAGAAGAAAGCTTTTGCTCTTAACTCAGAAAGGGAGACTTTAAGAATTAGCATTAAGGAATTAGGTAATGATGACGGACTTGATGTTGAGACGGAGCTGTATGCAAAGAACAAAGATTATATTTATCATGAAAATTGCCATTGGGTAAAATGCATTGATATAGGTTGGCGCGTTTTAGATTCAGAAGGTAATCTCATTAATGAGGAAGGTATTTTCCCTAGAAATATTTATAAGTTTGATGGCAAGCTTTATCAGTTAGAACAAGAAACTTTGTATGAGCTTAAGGTCGAGCAGGAGAACAAAATAGTGAGATCTCCTGTATTGTCAATACCGAAGGGATTAGGTAACTTTCTGTATGTCCTGCCTCAAGATGAAAGATTTTGGATCATAGATGATGTGAGAACTATCTTGCTTTATGATCCTAAACAAAACACCTTCGAAGATTACACCTCGCTTGTAAATGAAATATGTACGGAGAAGGCACCACAGGCGATGAGCAATTCTTACAGTAAATTTTATAAGACACCTAAGGAGGATTTATTGATGACGAATGGAAATTCTATTTTGAAATTAAGTCCCTTGCCAGATTTGGAAGAAAATTTTCTCGAACCCATTCCTTTTAATAAAGATATCTGTTCTATGCGTGGCTTAGCGGAAGATAGTAAAGGAAATATATATGCATCATTCTATACAGGCGTTTCCGTAATCAATCAAGACGGAAGCTATACCCAGTTTGATGATACGCATGAAGCCATTAAGACTAAAAATGCCACTTACAATTTGACAATTAAAGATGACGTACTTGTATGGAATCATAATGTCTTTAATTTAAAGGATGGGACGAAAGATGCTTTTCTTTTCGATGGATATGGGAGTCATGTTAATCATCTTTTGGACAATGATACCCTTTATGTCTTTCATTGGATTTCTAATTTATGGGGTAAGTATGTTGTTCCAGAGAAAAAGTTTGAAGTGGTCAATCAAAGGATTCATCCAGCCCGATTATCGGTATCTGATATGACTTTTGATAAGTCGGGATCGTTGGTGTATTTAAGTACGAATGTCGCGGGTATTTTGGCAATCAATCGCCAAGGACAACTAGCAGATAGTATTCGTCTAAGCGAGATGGGCTTAGATAGAGACTTTAATGAATTTTATGATTTACATATTGAAGATGATTCTTTGTGGTTTAGTTTTACGCAAGGCTTAGGTGTATATAATTTAAAAACTAGAAAATTTAATATTTTTTCTAGTCCATATGTCAATGACAACGGGCAAAAAGTCAATCGTACTATCTATTCAATTTTGCCTGATAGCTTGGGGAATTTCTATTTAGGAAGCAACTTTGGATTGCTCTACTATGATAAAGCGAAAGAAGAGATTCTATTGCTTGACGAAAAACATCCTTTAGCCAAAAAAGAATTTAATAGAGGTTCTACACTAAGGTCTACTTCTGGAAAGTATTACGTAGGGACGATTAATGGTTTGTATGCTTTCTTTCCAAGTGATTTGAAGTTTGAAGCTAACATTGAGCAAACTATAAAGCCATTTATTACACAAGTGTCAATCAGGAATAAGGACGAGCAAAAGAACAGAAATTATTCCGCGCATCTCAATGATAATTTTTCAATAACCGTTCAGCCAGACGATAATTATCTAAAGATTGATTTTTCTACATTAAACAGCTCGTTGGATAATTTCAATAGTTATCGATTGAGAGGTGTTGATGACAGTTGGAGTGCATTTACGCCAAACCAATTTATTGAGTTTTATACCCTGCCAGTAGGGACCTATTTTTTAGATATTCAATCAACTTTTGATCCCTCTACCACAGCCGAATCAGTGAGCTCTATTAAAATAACAAAGCTTCAGGTTTGGTACAAGCGCTGGTATGTCATCGCCTTATTCTTTTTAAGTTTGTTGTCTGTGGCTATGCTATTTATCCGTTCTCGGTATCAACAAAAGTTACGAAGACAAAAAGAGATGGAAGGCTTGAGGAATAAAATTTCTAGTGATCTACACGATGATGTTGGCAGTATTTTAACGGGTTTAGCCATGCAGTCTGAAATGATGTCTTATGAGGCGGATAGTGAACAAAAGCAATCATTAAAGGAAATGGCTGATATGAGTCGGGATGCTATGGAACGTATGCGTGATACGGTTTGGGCGATCGACTCTGCAAAAGATACTTTTAAGGATTTGGTAGCCCGCATACATTCTTTTGCAGAACGTAATTTATCTAGGAAAGGCATATCCTACAGATTGAATACTCAAAGGATAGATGATGAAATTTCGATCAGTCCAGAATTAAGGCAAAATGTTTATTTGGTGGCCAAAGAAAGTATGACCAATATCTTAAAGCATTCAAATGCTGATAGTGTAGATATAAATTTGGAAATAAACGAAGATGTTCTTAAGTTATCAGTGTCTGACAACGGCGAAGTGTCAAGCAGTTTAAATGAGATAAATGCTGCATCTGGATTAGGGACAAATAATATGCGGAGACGCGCTCAGCAACTAAACGGTACGCTTTTATTAGAAATAGACAAAGGATTTAAAGTTATAATGGAAGTACCATTCAAGAAATAGCATCTATTATTATTAGGTACCCTTAGTTTCTTAATTTTCAATACATTAGTAATTGTAAATTAAAACATGATAGACCAACACTACTTCGCTCTTTTGAAGATTTTATTGCTTGTCCTTGCCATGCATTTTTGTGTGATTGTAAACGGACAAATCATTACGGATAGACCCAATCAAACTGAAAGTTCATCAACCATTCCCCAAGGTGCATTTCAAATTGAGTCAGGAATTCAAATAGCTTATGCAGAACAATTTTTAGCACCTGACTCTAGACAATTACTGCTTCCATCTAACTTGTTCAGAATAGGCATGAGCGAGCGTGTCGAACTGAGATTGCTCAATAGTTTAGAAATCAATAAAAGCAATGACTTTAAGACAGAGGGATTGAGTGATCTTCAATTAGGCACTAAAATTCAACTATTAAAGAATGAGCAAACGAATACTGAAATAGCTTTTCTGACGCATATATTAATTCCAATAGGTTCATCAAGCACCACCGCAGATGAAATAGGCACATTAAGTAAGTTTAGTTTTGGACATGTTTTATCCAATAAGCTTAGTTTGGGTTATAATGTTGGTTACAGTCGGGTTGCTTCCGTAAATGATTTGAATTACTCAATATCCTTAAATTACAGTTTGAATAGTAGGGTAGCTTTCTTTATAGAACCTTATGGTGGCTATAACGATCTCAATGATTGGTATCAAAACTGGGATGCCGGATTTACATGTTTGCTAAATGATACTTTACAGCTTGATTTCGCATATGGCACTTCCTTTATGGAGCGCTCAAGTTTTATGACTGTAGGTTTAAGTTGGATGTTGTTGAAGGAACAATAATTACTTGATCTCACCTTTCAGATATTTTGAAATAGCTTGCGCTTTATTGTTAACATGTAAGACTTTGTACATTTTTTTGATGTGTGTCCGTACTGTTTCTAATGAGATAAATAGACTACTCGATATTTCCTTATAGCTTTTACCATCCACAAGCATTTCTAATATTTCTCTTTGTCTGCTGGTCAATATAGTCGCCTTACTTTTTTTGCCACCTACCAAATGATCCACAATCTCGCGTGCGATACTTGGTGACATATATGATCCACCATCCTTTACTATGCGTACAGTATTAGCTATTTCCTCAAGACTACTTTTTTTAGATAAGTAAGCCGATGCGCCCGTGCATAAAGCTTTAAGGATTTTGGTTTCTTCCTCATATGTCGTGAGCATAATAATTTCAAGATCAGGCATAACTTCAAGTAAGTCCGGAATAGCCTCAAGGCCAGATTTACCTGGTAGACCTATGTCTAATAGCAAAACATGGCTTTTGTCATCTTTATTTTTCTTATAGGTTTCAAAAAAGCCTTCAACCGAAGAGGCTATAATATGCGTTTCAAAATCAGATTGCATATTGAGATATTTAGTCACATGTGTCCTAATCACATCATGGTCTTCAATGATACTTACCAATGTTTTATCCATCTGCATAATATAGCCAATATTTCCTACTCTCATACCTATTTATTGTTCTTAAAAGATTTAATTGGAGTCTTTATATGCCAAAGATATTTGATTAGAGTATGGGATTTTATCACATTGAAGGGTGATTGTTGGACGTGTAGGGCTCCGCGACGTAAAGTCGCAGGTTCCGACTCAGACGTCGGACGGATTGCTCGGTGACTCGGTTGGCTAGGATTGCTCGGTTGGCTCGGCGGGCTCGGTGACTTGGTGAACGCGGTAGCTCGTTGGGCTCGGCTAGCTTGGGTGTTTATAGTATTCAGGAACTTAAGTTTGGTTTATTTGATCCTAATTTTAGTCTCTAAATTTTTAGTCCCATACTTTGATACTTCGACCTTTCGGAGAAGTCTTTTGAATAATTACGAAAAGATCAAGCCTAAAGAAATGCATTCAAGAATCACAAAGTCCTTGTCGAGATTTTTAACTCCGCTATTCCGCTATTCCGCTATTCCGCTATTCCGCATATACTACAAATCCCACCCACTAATCTCTTAAATCTCTAATCTCTCCATTTGATACTTCGACCTTGCGGAGAAGTCTTTTTGAATAATTACGTAGAGATCAAGCTTGAAGCAATGTGATCAAGAACCACAAAATGCTTGTCGAGGTTTTTAACCTCGATACCATATGCTTGAAGAATTGTTGTGTAATCCGTGATATATTCACTGAATTGCATCGAGGTAGCGTACCTCAATGAACTGGAATTTAGAGTTTATATTCTGCGCCATCTTTGACTCCATGTCCATAAATAAAATTTTCAAAATGTGGGTGAGCTGAAGATACCCCGCTGTCCGAACGTCTCCGACTTCGGACAAATATCCCAAACCTCTCAGTCAATACAAACCCCTCCAGCACTCCAAAGTCAAGCACCTCAACTTCAATCAAATAATCCTTTCTCAACATATAATTCCGTGCACTGCTGTATAAATAATCCTCTGGCTTGTCGACTATCTCTGAAACAACAGGGTTATTATGAATATACTCAATTTTCTGGTAACTAAATCTAGGATGAAGCATTACTTTAGGTCTATTACTTGATTGCCACAACTTAAAGTTTTGATTGTTCTTATTGTACTTCGCATGATATCTCAAGACAATTTCCATCCACTCTTTACGACTTTCACGTCCAGAATGAATTATCCAATTTAAGACCTTGTAAGATGTAAACTTTTTAAAATCTCTTATGATTGCTGATAGTCCTTCAGAATCTCTTTTAGCACTAGCGACGATATGTAAATGACTTTCCATTAAAACCCATGCGTGTATTATTAATCCCTTGTTCTTTTGACAGTATTTTAAAGAATCAATTATAATACGCTTGCACTCTTTTCTTGTAAAGATATCCAGCCAACCTACTGCGGTCATGGTTAAAAAGTAAGTGCCATATTGTTCGGTTATATTATAGCCTTTTCTTTTTTTAAGCATTTAGGAAGGGGATGGCGATTGTGGAAGATGTTCACGTTTTGTATAAAATACAGATAGTATTTTGAATTTCCTTTTTGATATAGATTCGAGGTCAGAGACGCTCGAAGAGCGGGGAAACTCGCAAGGCTTACGCTTTATTGAGTAAATTATACTTGAGATTCTAAACTTTTACCTCTTTTATTATACACAACTAAATCCTTATAAAAGGATTCAGTTTTTAACTTTGGATAAAGTGAAATAAATAATTCGCATAAATTCGTTGAAAATCTATAGTAGTTTTTTAGAAATGATAATTTGTCAAAAACTACTTCAGTAACAAAATCAAAATTTTTAACAAGCATAACTTCGTTATCAATTGCAACAATTCTTAAACTAAAATCATAATCCCAGCCTGAGTGGTAATCTGCTCCGCTAATGGAGAAGGTGAAGTCCTCTTGAAAATTTGATAGACCGTTAAGATACCTCGAAAAGTTATAGCAAAAATACAACCCACACGTATATTTAGAAATAATGCTTTGCCCTCCAAAAATATTTTGAGATACTATCAAAGTTCCATTATCTAATATTTGAATTTTCTCATCGAATTTAGATTCAAAATATTCTCGCCAAATACTTTCTCTATTTATAAGCGTATTTTCTCCAATACAATAATTGAAAATAGAAATATTTTCACTATGCTTTAGCTCTGCGATTGGAATATTATTGTATTCAATCATAAAGTCTTGTTGGTTGGAAATAAATTTACTATTTCCCATTTGTTGTCTAATGTAATTAACAGGTTCTTCGTATCTGCAACAGTTATACCACTGGCACTTATATATTTCCCAATGTTTCCAGCATTATCTAATAAATCTGCATGCTGACTCATATCAACAATTACCCAATGTTTACCTGGAGCGTAACCATCTTGAATAAACTTTACGTTAGAGCCATTTTTAGCAAAATCTTGCATTGCTCTACTAAATACAACATCTAAATTATCCGCAGTTATATGGCTTCCGAAATGACTTTTATTTAAACCAGACCCAAACAAATGTAGTCTTTTTACATGCTCAAGTGATGTTTCATAGATGTTGCCATAATAACGTTTTGTCCTCCACATCCAATCGCACGGCTTTCCTGATACACAAGCATTATGAACAACAGCTCCTTGATTACCAACCAAGAAGTTATGCAACTCCTTTACCTCAAGATTATAAACCTTCTCCGATCCTTCTTTCTTAGTCGAACTTACAACTTTAGTATTTCCAGATTTGGTCAATACTTCTTCCCCGATCTCTAATTCACCCGCCAATCTCCAATCACCCGCAGTAGTAGAATAAATCGGATGCTGATAAGTAACGCCTAATTCCTCACCACTGTCAAAGCTGATTTCATAAACCTGATTCGATTGATGTTCAAACAAGCCTGTTACTGGTTTCCAATCATATCCATCGCCCGCATCTCCTTCAGGTTTCTTCTGAGGGATAATATGTTTAATGTAAGTAATTCTGAAAGGTCCATTGATTCCTTGCTCTGGTAAATTTAGAATGACAACTTTTTCATCCTGATATCCTTGCTTCTTTATCCAATCGTCAGTTAAAGCAAAATGACATTTCGAAGTACCATTGACTTGCTCAAAACTCACACTGTACCAATCCGTTTTTTTGAGCTCGTACTTGTCTCTTTGTCTTTGTTGCGGCGAAGTGTATGGATTACCGTCAAGTAATCCTAAATATAGATCTTCATCCGAAAAAGCTATTAAATTATTCTGCTCATTGACCGTTTTATGAGCCACCGCATAATCTAGTAACTTTACTTCCTGAACAGGAACTGCCACGATAGGCATAGCTACAGCAACGGCTAAAGATTTCGCATCGGAGACACTAAATTTATTATTTGCCATTAACACCGGCGTATCCTTAACAAAACACCCACCATACAATATTTTACACCTTATTTTCTTAGCTGTTGCAGTCGTTCTCCCCATCGCATTTTTCACAAGTGCACTTATGGCCTCTGGCGAATTAAGTTTTTTAAGACTAGTTAAAGCACTCTTAGTTAACTTTGTAGCGCTTTTTGCAACATTGGCTACAGCGCTCGTGCCTCCGGTAAGGTATCCCAAAACAATTTCGAAAATGATCTTTCCAATAGCATAGCCAGTGTCCTTTAAAGGACCAGTTCTGGGATCGATTTGATCAAGCCAATCTGTTACTTGCTTTTTGAGCATAGATAGTAGTTCGGGTATTTTATCAATAAATAAATCTACAGCTTTGACTATACTTTTAATAAAATCATAGTCTGCTTTTAGTTTTTTCTTTAATCCTTTAAATAAACAGCCTTCATCCCAGCAACTTTTTATTGCCGAACCAAACCAGCTTAGAGTAAATGGTGTGTGTTCAGATACTTCCTTTAAACCTTTGCCCATGTCATAAAGAAAAAAAACTGTCTGTGCTAATCCATCAATAACTCCGGCAACGACGCCTTTTTCAATATCATCTGCAGGAACAAAAGGAAGGACACAACATTTTGCTGACCAAGATTTAAGTTTAAAGATATTATTACATACTGCATTGTCACAGTTTGATTTTTGATTTATATCATTTTCATCTTTTATGGCTCCTCCTTCTCCTTCTTCAGTTAAATAAGACTCATAGACTTTGTCAATAACATCCCCGCATTGGCTATCGGTTAGGTTGATTTTTGTTTTATAAAAAGCATTGCTTCCTTCACTAAAATGCATCCATACGACAAAGGTGTTTTGCAAAGTTTCAAAATAATTGGTGGCTTTTGTTAGTTGTTCATCATAGGATAGGCCAGATTGATTTGGTATATCGGATGTAAATACTATTGCAGGACTTTGAATGATACTCTCTATAGCAATAGCTGCATTGTCTCTGATGTATTGATTGCCATATTTTATGCCTGCTAAATCGTAGACATTTTTATCTGAATCTTCATTATAATTACCATCTATTTGATAGCTCACTGGTTGATCTCCAAAATTAATTTTTTGGAAGCCGTTTAATGCAAAAGGGTTATCAACCTCACACACCCCATTAACATAACACATAAGCCGCTCCATAGCATCCACTTCAAGCTGCGCATAAAAGTCCTCTTCATTTGTTACTTCTTGAATCTCATTCGCTATGGCTTCGATCTCGAATAAGTTATAACCAAGACTTGTTAATAGCGGTAAGTTGACTAGAGGCCTGCATTGAATAATGCCATTTGCATCTATCGTCTTAATGAAAATTAAGTAATTGGTACTCTGGTTTTGCTCGCTTCTAATTTGATCTATTTGGTTTTGAAAACCATCGTATTCGTTCGAGAAATGCATTAATGGATATAAATCATATCCTTTAATGATAATGTCTGTGTTGACTAACTGATTGTTGATAGTAGATTTTAGATCACAAGCAGCAGTGGATAATTCTACATTATAAAGTCTTTCAATGCCTGAGTAATCTTTCTCATGAATGTAACATTGCGCTTTAACGGATTCAGTGCAATTAAGAATGATTATTAGAGCGCAGATGATGATTAAGGATAACTTTTTCATTTCCCAAATTTTATAAACCAAAGATTGATCTGAACAGAAAGCTCAGTCAGATGGACATGGGTTAATGAGGGGAATGGGGAAAGGTAAACAGGGGGCAAGGTCTCAAGGGGTCGAGGTGTCGAGGTCTCAAGGTTATAAAGGGGCAAAGGCATAAAGGTCTAAAGGATTAAAGGTCTAAAGGATTATAGGTTCAGCTTGACGTAATTTATTTAGAGAATAATTATTTGGAGTAACCAAGTAATCAAGTAACCAAGTAACCGAGTAACCAAGTAACCGAGTAACCGAGAAAACCGTCCGACGCATAAGTCGGAACCTGCGACTTTACGTCGCGGAGCAACCGAGCAACCGAGAAAACCGAGCCACCGAGAATTTCTACGTTAAACCAAATAAATATGAGGATATTTTATTAAGTATA
>JAHDIN010000038.1 GCA_020630775.1 Saprospiraceae bacterium
TTAAATTTTTAGTATTAATCAATGTATAGATAACGACAAAACATATGCCATTGTGTCTTAAATCTGGACTATAAATTAGAAAACCTATTACGATCCTGACTTGCTGCAAATCAGAAGCTTCGCTGACTTATATTCTCTAACCATGACATTGCTATGCTTTTCGAATAAAAGTCGCTGTTTCATTGCACTTTAAGATCTCATAGCCTAGTTCTAAAGCGTAATTCGGGGTAAAATAGAGCAACTTCTTGCTGAATAGGAAATGTCATTTAAAATCAATTTCAAATCTCAATTAAACCCTTATAATCATTACATTTGGGCCGTCGATCTTAATAATTTATACTTGTTTTAATTCTATCTAAAGGCATGAAAATCAGTCAGTTAGTTGTGGGGTGTTTCCGTCTTATTTCTCTTTTAGTATTCTGTGGGAGCATTTATGCTCAGGATTCTAGTATCAGAGGGCATGTCTATGATGAAAAATCAGGCGAGCCTATTGCTTTTGCTAACTTGTTTTTAGATGAATTGGCTGTAGGGTCTACGACTGACGAACAAGGTTTTTTTACTATAACAGGGGTAGAGCCGGGAAGCTATAATATGAAAGTGAGCTTCATAGGTTATGAAGAAAAAGTCATCCCAGTTGAGTTTAAGCAAGTGAGAATTGAATATTATAAGATCAACTTAAATGAAGAATCTGTCAGTTTAGGCGCAGTTAATATAAGCGCGGAAAGGGCACAGGCGCGAACAGAAGTGCGCATCTCGAAGTTACAGGTCAGTAAAAAAAGAATTAAGGCTTTACCTTCTACTGGAGCTGATGCAGATATCATCCAATACCTCCAAGTTTTACCCGGTATTATATCCACTGGTGATCAAGGTGGTCAGTTGTTTATACGTGGTGGTTCTCCCGTGCAGAATAAAATACTATTAGATGGTTTAACCATTTATAATCCATTTCACTCTATTGGTTTTTATTCTACTTTCGAAACAGAGCTTATTAGGAATGTTGATGTATTAACTGGTGGGTTTAATGCAGAACATGGTGGAAGGGTATCCGCTATTGTAGATATTTCTACAAGAGAAGGCAACAGAAAAAGATTGGCGGGTCAGGTTTCAGCAAGTCCATTTATGGTAAAAGGAACTGTTGAAGGCCCCATCGCTAAATTAAAAGACGACCAAGGAAGTTTATCCTTTGTGCTGACTTCGAAAAAGTCAATTATTGAAGAAAGCTCAAAGCAACTATATAGTTATGCGGGCGTCAACGATACCATTGGTTTACCATTTGGCTTTCATGACACCTTTGGTAAGTTATCATTTCAAACGGCTAGCGGGAGTAAGTTTAATTTATTCGGTTTCAACTTTGATGATTCATTTAATAACCCGTTGGTTTCTAAGATAGATTGGAATAATAGTGGTGGTGCATTGACATTTGACCTTTTACCTAGCGCTAGTTCTTTAACCTTCGGAGGTATTATTGGTTTCACGAAATACAAAGTCGCCATAGATGATACTGAGGAAGACCAAAGAAGCAGTTTGATTAGAGAAAATCTCATCGGTTTAGATTTTAATTATTTTGGATCAAGTTATACAATAAAATATGGGGTTGAAGTAAAGAGTATACGAACAGAATTCAATTTTGTTAACCCCTTTGGGATACGCTTAGATGAGACACAAAGTACCACCGAGTTAGCAGGTTATTTCAAGTATAAAAAAGCGTGGGATAAACTCGTATTTGAGCCAGGTATGCGTCTTCAGTATTATGCATCTTTAGGAGCATTTTCTTTAGAACCAAGACTTGGTTTAAAATTAAACCTAACCGATCGTACAAGAATTAAAGCAGCTGCAGGTATTTACACTCAAAACTTAATTGCCGTATCCAATGAAAGAGATGTGGTTAACCTTTTCACTGGATTTATATCAGGGCCTGAATCTACATTTAATGATGTAGAAGGTAACCCAGTTAGTTCAAAATTGCAAAAATCACAGCACGCGGTCATTGGGATTGAACAAGATTTGGGTGATAATTTCCAGATTAATGTTGAAGCCTACATAAAAGATTATCCTCAATTAGTAGTCGTTAACAGGAATAAAACGGATGTCCAACAATCTAATTTTGCTTCAGAAACTGGACAAGCTTATGGTATAGATTTCTCTGCTAAATATGAAACCCCTTCGTGGTATTTCTGGGCCACTTATTCTTATGGTTTTGTCAACAGATTTGATGGCGAACAAGAGTATCCTACAATTTTTGATAGAAGGCACAATGCCAACTTTTTAGCTACTTATACATTCGGTTCACGTAAAGATTTTATGTTGAGTTTGAGATGGAATTTAGGTTCTGGATTTCCATTCACAAAGACACAGGCCTTCTATAACAATACCTCATTTAATGATGGTATAGGGACGGATTACTTAACAGCTAATCCAGATAACGTGGGTATTATTTTTTCTGATGAAAGAAATGGCGGTCGTTTGCCATATTACCACCGATTAGATTTGTCTGCTCAAAAGACCTTTCACATTTCTGAGAATATGAATGTTGAAACTGTTTTTAGTGTCAGTAATGCCTATGATCGGGAAAATATTTTCTATTTCGATAGAGTGCGTTATGATCGTGTCAATCAGTTACCGATCATTCCTTCATTAGGTATACGCTTTAACTTTTAATCTAGTATTCTAAGGCGTTAACTTCATCGAAAGATTCTTACACTTTTAACGACAAAATTTTACTTTTGCGGCATATAATTAATGACATGATTGTTGGATTCGAATCAGTAAGTGAAGCACAGTTTGAAACACTAAAAAAGGCCATTTCTAATATCACAGTACTTATTGCAGGTGCTGATGGCAATATAGATAAAGATGAGATTGGATGGGCTGAAAAGCTCACTAAAATCAGGTCTTATGCTAATCCTAATCGATTAACACCATTCTACGAAGAAGTAGGCAAGACCTTTACTGAAGATTTAGAGCACTTGATCGCTAATGTACCTCAAGAAACAGATCAGAGAAATGAATTGTTGTCTCGACAATTGGCTCGATGCAATGAAATTTTGCCACTCCTTGAGCAGAATTTAGGTTATGAATTATATGAGTCTTACAAGTCTTTTGCTAAACACGTAGCAAAGGAATCTGGAGGGTTTTTAGGCTTCTTCAGCATCTCTTCAAGCGAAGCTAAATTCGTTGATTTACCGATGTTAGAAGCCATAGAATGGGCTAGTCAAGAGGAGGAGTAAATTTATCCACCTCTGTTGAAAACTATATAAGTTACATAGCGCTGCACTCCCTATATTTCGGCAAAATTTTAAGATGCTGGATACTAAAGCCATCAATTTTGAGCGTATTTCTGTGCATTATGTGGGTTCTCAAGTGAATGATCCTACTATTATGATATCAGAATCGGATCTCCCCGTCTTACATGATGATTTAAAAAAGTCATTAAAGAAATACTTCTTTGGTCAATTTAAGGTGCCTGAGTTTTATGCCTTTAGTGATGTTACCGAAAGACCTTCGGCGCTATATAAAATAGTCGAACAAGTATTTGATAATCCGGATCAGATTCATCATCATTCTAAGTCTATTGCAGAACATTTATACAATCAAAGCATACATCCAAAAATTAAGTCCGGCGAGTTAGTAGTTGTTTATTTTGAGGACTTGGTTGTTGAAGATGAAATGGTTAACGGCATTGGCATTTTCAAATCTGAAAGTAAGGATGCATTCATAAAATTGTTGCTGCGATCCAATACATATGATATACAATTAGATAAAGGTATCAATGTAAATAAAGTGGATAAAGGTGTTCTGATTTTTAATACTGACAAAAGTCAAGGCTACAAAATGCTGGTTACTGATTCCAAGAGACTAAACGGCGAAGCACAATTTTGGATCAATGACTTTATTGGATGTGAAATGCGCAAGGATGAATTTAATTCGACAACTGTCTATATTCAAGCCACCAAAGCATTTATTGAAGACCAGCTGGCTGATGGTGCTTATGAGGATAAGTCTGATTCGTATAAAGCACTCGATGCATCTAAAGACTATTTTGAGTCTAAAGAAAATTTTGACGAAAAAGAATATTTAGAATCCGTCTTTCACGACGAAGAAGTTATAGACGCTTTTAATGAGTTTAAAAGCAATCGACAATTGAATTTGCTCAATAACTTTGACATTTCAGAACCAGCGGTAAAGCGCCATTCTAATGTCTATAAATCGGTCATTAAATTAGATAAGAATTTTCATATCTACGTACATGGTAATCGAGAGATGATTAAGCGGGGGCAAGATGAAGATGGTAGAAAATTTTATAAGATTTATTATGAGGAGGAACATTCTTGAATTAATTAATAATTAATAATTAATAATGAACGATGAACAATTGTCTGGATTTCTCTTAATGAACTAGATGGTTCGACCAAATAATTATTAATTATTCATTTTTCATTATTAATTAAAATCGTTGATTTTTCATTATTAATTCAAAAGCCTTACTCATTACTCTCCTTAATCATTCTTAAAGTCTTCACATACCTTTGATCCACATATTGATTTACTTTTAGATTGCTTCGGATACGTTCGCATTCTTCGACAAGGGCATTGAGCTTATCTATGTCTTTGGTTTTATGATAGAGTCTTAAGCCTAAAAGGTGGTTTGAAAAAACGCGACCATAATTATTGAAGTCAGTCCAATAGTTGACACACTCTTCATATAGCTTGATGGCCATTTCATAATTTTCAGTTTTTTCGTAGACGAGTGCTAAGTCGAATTTTGAAACTGCGATACCGCTTTTATTATTAAGAGAGGCAAATATTCTGACGGCTTCATCAATATCTTTTATACCTTCTTTGGGATTCCCTGTTAATCCTTTAAGCATGCCGACATATTTTTTAAGATTGGCAATTTGAAGAGGCTTGGAAATCGATTGCCAATGCTTTAGGGAGACTTCAGCATATTTTAAGGCAGTGACTTGATCCTCGATACCTTCATCATAGAGATTAGCTAGATTTAAATAGGACTGTGCAGCAGCTTGATGGTTTTTGTTTTTAGAGTGAAATTGGCCTGCCGCTAGAAAGGCCTCAGAGGCTTTATCGTGATCTTTGCTATAGTATTTGTAGCCAATTGAATCTAATTGTGTACCAGTTAGATTACTGGTGTTTAGTTGGGCATTTTTAGATTCTGATTGACATGATGACAACAGGAGAAGATACACAAGGTATATATAGTATTTAGTAAAGTACATAAAGCAAATTTAATCTAATTATGTTTTTCAAATGTGTAGATTTGAGGTTTCAACTAAAGTATGCGTAAGCAAGTAGTCCAAACGATATTAGGTCTTTTATTAGCTGGCTTTTTCATGTATTTGACATTGAAAGGCCAACCTTTTGACGAAATTATCGATAATATAAAAAAGTCCAGGATAGGGTGGTTGTTGGTCTCGGGAGTCATTCTTTTTTTCGTATTTCTTTTTAGGGCACTTCGTTGGAATGTCATGTTAGATAACTTAGGCTACAAGATCAAATCAACACATATCTTATACTATACATTGCTTGGTTATCTTCTAAATTCTATCACACCTAAATTTGGAGAAGTAATAAGATGCACAGCATTAGCTAAGGATGCAGATATACCCGTATCGAGAAGTTTTGGCTCAGTAATCATAGAAAGAGCTTACGATGTCTTGGTCCTTTTATTAGGATTAGTCGTGATTGGGATTATGGAAGCAGAAAGATTAAGTGGGATTTTGATGGAAGCTTTTGACAATACTAAAGAAGCACTTTTAGCTAATTCTACCTTGTTAATCATTGCTGTCTTAGGGTTGATATTTGGGACATTATTGTCTATCATCTTTTTCAGAAAACTGCAAATTTTTGATAAGGTGAAGCAATTTATATTTGACCTCATCAAAAGTGTTAAGGACAGTCTTCTAATGAAAAATTATCCTAAGTTTTTGATTTATACCATAGTGATATGGAGTTTGTTGGCTGTTTTAAATTATATATTTTTACTGGCATTGCCACAAACAGAAAATCTATCTTTTTACTTCGCCATCGTTGTTTTATTTATTGGAGGCTTAGGTTGGGCCTTACCTACGCCTAACGGTATGGGAACAACACACTATCTTATGAAGCGCCTTTTTGTAGCCTTCAATTTATCAACAGCCTCGGCTGTTACATTTGGTCTTGTAAGCAACGGTGCTCTACTTTTATTTACTATTCTAATAGGTGTTATAGCCGTTGTTATTAGATATTCTATTAAGAATTTTGACCCAAGAGTAAATTAATTTTATCCCAACAAGCCAGAATTGATAGGGTCTTGGTGTTAAATTTTCTAGTAATATTTTATTTAAGTTTTGATTACAATAAATTAAACCTGCTCAAAGTAGCTAGCCAATGTACATGCGTGCATAGAACAACTCTCAAAGTATTAAATCATTAAAATTCGAAAGAGTATCCTGCTCTTTCGAATACTGATGATGGATCTAAGACCGCATTTTGCTATGGTTTTGTTAAATATAGTAGAGACTGATTGTTTTACGACAAGTAATACGTAACATTACGTACGAAAATAATCGTATTATGAAAAATATATTTAACCTTACTTTATTCATTGTTACATTATGCTTTGTTTTTACCCCAAGTATTGCCCAGATTGGGATTCTGGCGCTTAGTCCCTTGCAAGAATTAAAGCAGACTATCGGGAAAACAGACGTTACGATAGTTTATTCACGACCTGCATTGCGGGGGAGAATCATTTTCGGTGAGTTAGAACCTTATGGAAAAATTTGGAGAACAGGCGCTAATAGAAATACAAAAATTACTTTTTCTGAGGAGGTGATAATTAATGACTCAAGGGTAAAACCAGGCACTTACGCCATTTTCACAAAACCAGAAAAAGACAATTGGCAAGTGTATTTTTATAACGAAACAGATCACTGGGAAGTACCGGAAGATTTTGACGAGTCAAAAGTAGTAGCTCAATTAAATGTACCAACACATCAAACCGAGCAACTTTATCAATCATTAACGATATTACCTGAAAACCTGACCAATGATCGTTTTGATTTATCTATCGCTTGGGAGCACACCAAGGTATGGATCCCTATCCAATTGACCACCGAAGAAAAAATGTCTCAAGCAATAGCGGATGTATTATCAGGACCTGACGTTGGAGACTATTATCAAGCCGCACGTTACCGCTTGGAGTCAAAAAGAGATATTCCACAAGCGTTAGAGTGGATTAATAAAGCGATAGAGATGTCAGAGACCAGAGAATGGTGGTTAGATCTCATAAAGGCCGAGTGCCTATTCGAATTAGGCCAATCCCCAACTGCACTAGAATTAATCGCAAGTGCCAAACAATTAGATGCAGTTGTCGACAATGAATTTAGAATGGGATATCTAGTAAGATTAGAAAAGAAAATTAAAGGGGAGGGGATGCGGAATTGAGGGATGTGTTATTCTGATTCTTCTAAATAGTAAAGGACATCCGTAAATTACAAGATTGATTAGTGTATGTTACATAGGTTAGTATCTTTCAGTAATCACAAACTTTCATTAAGCTCAGACATACTGTTGTATAAAAGATTTTAACTTTATTACTTACCTAACGTGCGCCATTTAGAAGTATTTATTAATTAATTTTAATTAGCACATGACTTTTATTTTCAAGTCATTTTAGAATACTGAATCAATGATACTTGTTGAAAAATTGTGGTAACAAAATTGATTTAAAGCCATGAAGAAATCAAACCTTCGAGTTTAAATGTTATGAAGAGCTACTTACTATCAATTTTTTTCTTGGCTAACTGTTTTGTTTCATTTAGTCAAAATGGGTTCAAGGATCAAATTACATTAAGTCCTAATGAACCAAGTATTGGTTTGCATATTGGAGAGGATACAATAAATAAAAGGTATGTACTTAGCGGTGAGTTCGTTGATCAAAATCTTGGCAGGTGGACAACAGGTTTTAGCATATTTACTTTGGATGGCCTGCTAGATACAGTTTATACACATCAAAAAGATTCAATTTTCTTTTCTTCTGTTTCTAATTATAGTTCAATTAATAATAACAATTATTGTGTCTTGGGTTTAGGTGCTAGGACAAGGAACGTCGTTTGCCTCGATCTTCTAACTGATAGCATTTTTGTTCAAAATCAAATAGATGGATTCGAAAATGTTTTTGATGGAATTGTAAGTGCGTGGGGATTCATTCAGTCAAAAACTCAAAATAATTCTATCATTTCTGGAAGTTACAAATATGGTGAGAATGGCGAATTCAAAGATGCTGCCCTATATCAAATTGGAGATACTTTTAAGTATTATACTAGTGGAAATTCAATTCGACATCAAACTGCTTTAAATCTGAAGCGAAATTCCAAAGATGAAATAGTAGCCGCTGCCGTCAATTCATCTGTTCCATTCGATGCAGCGAGTGATCTATCCTATACTTTTTTTATAAATGAAGACTTTGAGCTAATACGTGATAATATTTTTTCTCCATCTAACCCTAACTTTAGCTTAGGTAAGGGAATGGTAATCGATAGTGAGGATAATATATTAGTTACTGGTGCAAGAAGGTCGGGTCCATTTTCTCAGTTGGGAACTCCTGGAGTTGTTAAGTTTAATCCCGAAGGCATATATGAGTGGACTTCCTTTTTAGGCAATAATATAAACAATGTAGATGGTTGGGGTAGGTGGAACAGTATCATAGAGGCCATAGATAGGGATGGCTATATAGTTGCTGGATCGGAGTCTTATCAAACAACCAATAGGGATACAATGATTAGTAAAGCGGCGTTGGCAAAAATCTCAAATACCGGTGATTCCTTGTGGATGCGCACATTTACTTACCGCAATAGTATAAATATTCGAGAGCAGTTTGAAACGGTCATTGCGACGAGTGATGGCGGATACTTGGCTGGTGGGTCATCAGCTGATTTTACCGCTGTAGAAGAGAAAGACTGGCCTTGGGTAAGAGCAATCATAATTAAAGTTGATGAAAATGGTGTACTTGATACGAATGCTGTGTCAGTAATAGATATAGGTGATTTGGAAGCCGGTGTAAACATGTATCCTAATCCGGTTAGTGAACAATTATTTATAACCCAAAGCGTTGATGAGTCTTTGCATCTTCAAATTTATAATCTGCGTGGTGAACTAATAGAAAAATATGAATCTCAGAATAAAGATCACATTATAATTGTTGATGTTGCAACATATGAAAGTGGTGTCTATATTCTCAGAGCTATTGATGAAAACGGTGCGATCTTTTCAAGGCGTTTTGTTGTAAAGTAAATTGAAGAAAAAAGATAAATCAACTGATTAGCACAATTAGATTTTATTCTAATATCTCAATCTTAAAATGCGCAAGGCCAAGTCGCATCTTTTTATAGCCCTACCTAAAATTCAAAATGCTTATACCTTATAATTTTCAAATAATTAAAGTCGGACCTAAGAAACCTGTGTATAAAATTTATAAATTATTAGTTGAGGGCGGCCGAAAATCTGGCGGAGCATTTCAGATTTTCAAGCATTTTTTGGTTCCCTTCGGCGAAGCTCAGGGCAGGCTAATTTTTGCGATTGAAAAAATGAACAAGATCAATCATCAATTTATACAGAATGAATTATCAATTTACATCTATACTTATTTATAAACCCAATACCTAAACAACGGAAAACTAACCACAACCCCCGTTATAGCCGCTATAATAACCTTAGACCACATATAAGGATATCCCCACTGATTTGCCAATAGCTCCATCCCCGCAACATTAACCAAAGCGATTATAAAGCTGGCTACAGCGTATTTTATTGCTTGTCCATAGATATTTTTATCGGCTTTCTCGAAGGCCCAATACCGATTCAGTAAGAAGCTTACGATGGCACCAAATAAAGATGCCGTAGCTGTAGAGAAAAGTAATCCTTTTTCATTACTTATACCAAATAGTTTAGAATAAGTACCCGATTGCTGAAGCAAATACAAGGTTGAAAAATCAACGATTGTAGCCGCTAGTGCAGTGATCTGTGAACGATAAAAAGATTTTAGAAATGGTACTTTCTCAGACAAGGCTATCCTATAAAGTATAAAATAATATGTAGGAATCCACAGGCATAAATACCCGCCACAACATCATCAATCATAACGCCCCATGCACCTTTTACATTATAGTCAAACCACCTTATACCGAACCATTTTGTAATATCGAAGAATCGGAATAAGACGAAAGCCAATATTAAATTTTGCCAATTCAGTGGCACCAAGAAAAGCGTAATCAAGTAACCGACCCATTCGTCAATCACAACGCGTTGAGGATCACTTTCATTCCAATGTGTGATCAAGACGTGTGTACTCCAAGTACCTATTGCAAAGCTGAATAAAACGATCAAGGATAATGTAATCCAACTGATGGGTATATCTAGAAAATAGAAAAGAGCCATAAAAAGAAATGCACCTAAAGTCCCAAATGTTCCTGGTCCTTTAGGTGCAAAGCCCAATCCGAAGACTGTGGCGATGGCCTTATGAAAGGCTATCATTATTCGTAATCTTGACCTAAGTGGGTCAATACATCTTCTCCGCCAACATAACGGATAGTGTTTTCCAATTTATTTAATTGCTTGAAGATATCATGCATAGGGAATCTGCCTTTCGGCGCTTGTGGTGACTTCAAGTAGAAAGATAACCACTCTTGAATGCCTGACATGCCTGACCTTTTCGCTAAGTCTAAGAAGATCGCTAAATCTAATACGATAGGTGCAGCCAAAATAGAATCCTTACATAAGAAATCTACTTTAATTTGCATTTTGTAACCTAACCATCCTTTGATATCAATGTTGTCCCAACCTTCTTTATCGTCACCTCTAGGTGGGTAGTAGTTGATCCTTACCTTATGGTAAAAATCCTTATACAATTCTGGATATAAGTCTGGTTCTAAGATTTCTTCTAAGACGCCTAGTTTAGATACTTCTTTCGTTTTAAAGTTGTCTGGATGGTCTAATACTTCACCATCTCTGTTACCCAAGATATTTGTAGAAAACCATCCCTCGATACCTAATGCTCTGGCTTTAAATCCAGGAGCCAAAATAGTCTTCATTAATGTTTGACCTGTTTTGAAATCTTTACCTGCGATTGGCGCTTGCGTTTCTTTAGATAATTCCACTAAAGCAGGAATGTCGCATGATAGGTTAGGTGCACCATTCGCATAAGGGATACCCATTTTAATCGCTGCATAAGCATAAATCATACTTGGTGCAATCAATTTATGGTTGCTTTTAAGCCCTTTTTCGAATGCCTCAAGGGTTCTGTGTACAGGTGCTTCTTTGATATAGATCTCAGTAGATCCACACCATACCATCACTAATCTGTCACACTTATTATCTTTTTTGAACTTCTTGATGTCTGCCATTACAGCTTTCGCCAAGTCCATTTTAGTTTTGCCTTTTTTGATATGCTTACCATCAAGTTTTTTGACATAAGCAGAATCGAAAACCGCCTTCATTGGCTTTATTTTCTTTAGAGGCGCTTTTAATTTATTCAATAGATTAATGTCTAAAACACCGGCGTGCACTGCTGCTTCATACATGTCATCTGCGAATATATCCCAACCTCCAAAAACGACATTCTTTAAGTTTTGAAGAGGCACCACATCCTTAATGAAAGGAATGTTCTTTTTAGTTCTTTTTCCGATTCTCAATCTTCCCATTTGAGATAGAGAACCAATTGGGTTAGCAAGTCCTTTATTTACAGCCATTACACCTGCAATAAAAGTCGTTGCAACAGCACCCATACCAGGTGTAAGGATTCCTAATTTACCCTTTGGTTGAGTTGCTAAAATCTTGTTCGATGATTTTTTTACTGCCATATTTTATAGTAGTTTATTGTCTTTGCACCAATTAATCGTTATTTCTAGTGCCTCTTTTAATTCAAAATCGGGCACGAAGTTAAAATCATTTTTTAAATCTGTCGTATCTACAGCGAATGA
Organism: Saprospiraceae bacterium; assembly: GCA_020630775.1. Lineage (GTDB taxonomy): Bacteria > Bacteroidota > Bacteroidia > Chitinophagales > Saprospiraceae > RFSX01. Next base: position 11,973 of record JAHDIN010000038.1, read on the forward strand.
CCTTGCAAAATATTCTTTGATCTTGTTTCTATTCAAAATAGGGTATTGCCCTCTCAACTGTCCAACGGCCTCACTTATAGCAGCCACACCTTTCATAACACTTATCGGGACAGTCACCTTGAACGTTTTCTTTTTTAAGATTTCTTTGATAAATCCATAAAAAATATCCGAGCGATACGTTTTACCATCGCTTACAAAGTAAGATCGATTTTTAATCGGCGAATCTAACGTGCTGACCACCAGTTTTGCTAAATCTTTTACATATATGAATGACATATCCTGCTGACCAAAACCTACTTTTGGTTCTAGTCCTGATTTTATTGTTTTATATACAGAGATCATATCCATATCTCGCGGACCAAATACTGCTGTTGGTCTCAAGATGATACTCGGAATCTGCCTGAACGAATCTATAAATTGCTCCGCTTGTAGTTTAGACTCTCCATACCAAGTTACGGGGTGAGGCACCGCATCCGCATCAAGTACTTGCTTAACTTGAAAATCAGCGGGACCATATGAAGCTAAACTGCTTATAAGAACCAGTTTTTCAGGAATGATATTTTCTTCAATAAGTATCTTGCATAGCTTGCGGTTCATTCCTGCATTAATCTTGAAATAAGTCTCACGATTAGGTGCATTGGTTACTCCTGCATTGAGGATAATGTAATCAAACTTATGCGACACTAATTGTTTGCGAAGATTATCTTCATCTTCAAAATTGTAGTAGAGGAAGTTGATTTTTGGATCTTTTAAATAGTCCAAATTACTTGACTTCCTAACTCCAGCAAAAACATTTAGATTCTTAGATATAGCTGCTTCAATGATATGACTGCCAACAAATCCGTTGCTCCCTGTTACCAATAATTTTTTTGTCATCTACATGGGCATTTGGTAGAGACGATAGGTTTTATACTTTTTCCCATTTAGCTTTTCTGCTGCTTGAACCATATCGACGTTATTTTCCAAAATCCATGATGCTTCACCTCCTTTGAGATTACGCTTTCGTGCCTCCAAAATATTCTTAGCAAAAAAGATAGCTTCTATACCTTTCTTGCGATAACCATCAACAACTCCAGTAGCCATGATTCTGACGCATTTAGGTTTGCGTTTATTTAGTAGCAATTTGAAGATGTTAAATGGTAACAATCGACCTTTTTTAAAATTGATCGTTATTTCGTTGACATCAGGGATCGAAATTGAAAATCCTACAGGCTCACCATTGTGTTCGGCCATATAGGCAAAATCTTCATCGACCATTAATTTCAATCCTTCAGCAATGTGCTTGAATTCATTGTCTGTAAATGGCACGAATCCCCAATTCTTTTCCCATGCTGCATTATAGACCTTTTTTAGCTTCTCAACCTCTGCTTTGAAGTTCTTGGGACTTATATTTCTGATCTTGATACCATTTTTGGCCAATCGTTCCTCGAGAAGCTTAGATAGTTTGATCGATTTATCTGACACAGATTGGGTAGGTATCATGTAAGCGAATAGATCCATTTCCTTTGTTAAGCCCAATTTTTGCACAATATCAATGTAATAGGGCTTATTATAGGTCATCATGATTTTCGCAGGTTCATTGTATCCGTCTACTAAAAAACCTGCTGTTTCATTGGTAGTGAAATTGGTCGGCCCTATAATGCGCTCATAGCCTTCGCTTTTTAGCCAATCTTTCGCCTTGTCCAAAAGCGCCTTCGCAATCGTTATGTCATTCTCAAAATCAAAAAATCCAAAGAAGCCCACATTCGAATTATGGTATTCGTTATACCGAGGATTCTTAATGGCGGCTATTCTACCTACTATTTGATCTCCTTTATAAGCTAAAAAGCACTGCAAATCACCATATTCATAAAAAGGATACTTTTTACGATCATGCATTTCCTTTTGCGCTATAAAAAGCTCTGGAACGTAATGAGGGTCATTAGCGTAAAGGGCATGAGGAAAATCAATAAATTGCTTGATTTCCTTTTTGGTTTGGACAGCATTGATTTTAAGATCCATGGGATCTGAGTTAATCGGTTTATAAAATCGACTTTATTTTAACTGAGAAATGGTTGTTATGTCTGACTCATTGTAGTTGTCAAAAACACCAATCTCCTTCGAAATTTTGTAAAGCTTATCTACAGACTCATCAATTTGAGCGTGCGTATGTGTAGCCATCAACGAGTATCTAATTAATGAAGAAGTACTCGGTACAGCAGGCGATACAACCGGATTAACGAAAACGCCTTGTTCTAACAATTCTTTTGTCAGTTTGAATGTTTTGAAATCATCCCTAATCATAATTGGAATGATTGGTGTTTCGGTATGTCCCGTATCAAAGCCTTTTTCTTTCAAGCACTTCATCGCATAATGGGTATTGTCCCACAACTTTTCAAGTCTTTCCGGTTCCGATTTTATTAAGTCTATAGCTGCGATGACTGAAGCCGCATTAGCAGGCGCAATAGAAGCACTGAAAATTAATGATCTTGCATTGTGCTTTAAATAGTTGATCGTATCGTTTGAAGCAGCAATAAATCCGCCAATTGATGCTAATGACTTTGAGAAAGTACCCATGATCAAATCAACATCATCTGTAAGGCCGAAATGATCTGCTGTCCCTTTACCCAATTCTCCCATGACACCTAATCCGTGGGCATCATCAACCATGACGTTGGCATCATACTTTTTAGCTAATTCGACGATAGCTGGTAACTTAGCTAAATCACCTTCCATGCTGAAAACGCCGTCTACTGCAATCAACTTGATTTTATCTGGCTCACATTTCTTCAATACTTTTTCCAATGACTCCATGTCATTGTGTCTATATTTCAAAACTTTTGCAAACGATAATCTTGATCCATCTATGATGCAAGCATGATCTAAGTCATCGATAATTATGTAGTCATGTCTACCTGGTAAGCTGGAAAGTACCCCAAGATTGACTTGGTAACCTGTGCTGAAAACGATCGTACCTTCTTTACCGACATAATCAGCCAATTTTTCTTCTAATTCTAAATGGATGTCAAGCGTTCCATTCAAAAATCTAGAACCTGCACAACCAGATCCATATTTATCTATCGCTTTTTTTGAAGCTTCTTTTAATTTGGGGTGAGAAGTAAGACCTAAGTACGAATTAGAGCCAAACATTAAAGTATCCTTCCCTTTGATCTTAACGACTGTATCTTGCTCCGATTCAATGGTTCTGAAATAAGGATAGAAACCCATTTCCTGAACTTTCTGAGGGATATCGTAAGCGGCCATCTTTTGCTTCAGCATAATGTAAGTTTTAGTTGTTATTGGCTTCGATGTAAGATAATGTTTTCTTGTACCAATTTGGTGCAAAATTACGATTTACGAGCATTTCTGTGATGAATATGGCTAATATCCCACAGAATATACCCACGATCACATCGAGTATATAATGATGGTTGGTATAAACGGCTCCAAACCAGATACTTATCATACTAATGGCTATTAGTATCGACAACCATTTATTACCAAATTTTCTAGAGAAATAGAGTAAAATCAACGGAAATGCAGCATGCATGGATGGCATGGCGCCAAAGGTATTGGTTCCTTGACTGTACATATTTTGATAAACATTAATATCAAACATTTGATCGAACCTAATGAGACCAGCAGCACTTGGAGGTGCATCTTTGATAATTTCTGCGCCATAGGTCAAATAATACCAAGGTGGCGCTGCAGGATAACAGATGTACCCAATAAAGCCTAAAAGATTAGCGATCAAAAAACAAATCCAAAAATTGAGTCCAATTTTGGCTCTTGATTTAAAGAATACGAGCAGTCCAAATAAAATTGGAAATGGTGCCCATGTGATATAAAAGAACCCAGATATAAAGTCGAAAAATGGTTTTGTATGGATCTTAAAATATTCGCACGGAATGATGGTTTCGCCCAAATATTCGAAACCAAACAAACTTTTTTCTAATAGATAAAGACTTTCATTCTGTATTTCAAAAGGATTATAGAGATGCAGAATTTTTAAAGAACTGTAGCAAATTAGGTAGATAAAAAATGGCGAAAACATCATCGCTAATTGTCTCGTCCTTTTACTCCAGAAAAATAGAAAGATACATAGGATAAAAAAGTAGATCTCTGTGTTTGTGACACCAACGACTAGACCAAACCACAGCCAATAAAGGGCAAATAGTATAATGAGTGGTATCACCCATTTGGAATCAAACCGGTTAAATGGCGTCTCTACGGGCATTCAATCTAGAAGTTAATTCTTTCGTATAAAGGCAGTTCACCATTTAAAGTACTGCCATAGAGTTCTATGTATTTGACCTGCGGAAAAATGCCGAATTCATCTGCAAATACGTATATATTATTGAGGATGGCATCTTGATGGGCAATCTTAGTTATCACTTTGGGTGATGCGCCGGAGTTATCTAAAAACAAACGCATCTTGGAGTAAGAGGTCATTTGAATTTCAAAAACCTCATTGTTTATTGGGAATGCATTATATCCAAAAGCTTTTTTCTGAATGGGATTGAGTTCATCATGATGTCCACCACTCGTATAGCTAATCCAGAAAACCTTAATAGGATAGTTTTTATCTATGCAACCACAATGCTCATTTAGGGTATAAGCAATCGTATTTTTATTGAGGTTCCTTTGCACGTAGAATAGTAAGCCATCGATATTTCTTGGCTTAGGATAAGATTCAGGTAAACCAAATTCACCATGAATCGCAAATTTTGATTTCTGTAAGTTCAAGTGCATTTTGGTTAGGCTTAATTAATCGAGAACAAATTAATACTATTCAATCAGTTTTCCCTCAACTTCTTACTCGCAAAATTCAATCTTCTTAATGCCGTAATATTCGCCGAAATAGCTAAGAAGAATATGGGCCAACTAAAGAATGAAATTGTTTCGAATAAGGGTTGATTCAACCATTCTACATTATAAGTAAAATCACCACCAATTTGTTTAGAAATGATAGCTGTTAAAATACTTGATATGGCGACTAATAAAATCCTCTCTGGTCTTTGCATTAAACCGACGCTGGCATTGACTTCGAGGCCCTCTGCTCTGGCACGAGTATAACTCACCATTATGGAGCCAATCATGGCGATAAAGCAAAAAATTGAAGTAAAAAGGTAGTTCTGTGTGACAGTATAGTAGCAAAAACCGAAAAACATAAACAATTCGCTATATCTATCGATAACAGAGTCAAATAAGGCCCCAGAAGGGTGGGCCGTACCACTCAATCTAGCCAATCGACCATCCACCATGTCCATACTGCCAGCTAACAAGATCAGCCAACCTGCGTAACCCATAAATCGATGGTTGTCTCTGTCCCCAACTTCCGCTCCGTAAATCAAGACAGCGGTTGAACCCAAAGTGATCAGTAAGCCCACCATAGTAATCATATTAGGCGTGACTTTGATCTTAATCAATCCCTTGATAAAAGGGTCTAAGATTTTGTAAACCAGCTGCTGTCCTTTGTACTTTAAATCATACATGCCCTAAATCTAATGGTTTTGCCAATTTTGGAGCTAGAAAGCAGGTACAAATTGGATGAATTGATACTGGAATTAGATGAATTTTGTCACAAATAGGCCGTCAGATGTAATAAAACAATATAGTAGCATACAGGATATGTAAATTATTCTGTGGGCAATTTTGTTAGTAATTCGGGTCTCCAAAACGCATCTATATCAATAAAGACTTAACTCATACAGTTTCTAAAATTGGCCAATTTATCATAACATCTATTGACCATAAACTATCGATAGACCGCATAAGGACGAAAAAGGACGTCTTTGATAATATCATAGGGTTTATACTGCAAATACCTTTTGTGGTATTTCTTGGACTCATGGTTTATACTCTATTCAATGATAAATGGGAGATTGGATCTTTTTTGTTCTGGGTGTATATGGTTTTAGTTGTACTCGTATTCGTATTTGTAATGAATCGCTTGTATGAATTCTACGGTCAACTCACTAGACCTTCAACAGATATCGTAGTAATTGATAAGGAAAAGGGGGCTATAGATGTTAAGTATGAGTTTGGTAAATCTAAATCTTTTGATCTCAGTGATATACGAAGATTCCAATATTCACAATTCAGAGAATTTTTAAATCATGGTGGCGGTCATAGAAGATTTAGTTTTGCAGGAGTGATAGAACTTAAATTAAAAAACGGCGATGCATTCATTTGTCTAATTGTCAATCCGATCCATGTTTTTAATAATAGGTCTTACAAAGAAGAGATGCTAAAAACATCAGGCGATATAACCAAAGCTCTGGCCAATTTTACAGATATTCCATTTAGGTTTATTAAGAACCGGAATGAAAAGAAATGAACAAACTACTATTTTAGTCTAATATCATAAATCATGCAACAACTCTTAACCATACTATTCATTACATTAACTATCCCATCTTTCTCACAAATTGATGTATCATTTATCAAATATCACAATCAACAATTGGTCAAGTATCTCAATGATATTTATGAATTTGATTATAAGGTAGCCAAAGTGGGGAAGAATAAAAGAGGCTTCGGATTTGATCATAAAAAGATCTACTACACAGAATGGAGTAAATTAAAATCTAAACCCAAATCACAATTCAAGGAAATTATGGCGGGTTATGATATCAAAGAAATTGAAGACTTCTATCATAAAATACATACGTTCAATCAAATACATGCGGGCTATCATTCCTACCATTCTAAGTTCCCTATGAAAGTGATTATCAAGATGAATAAGAATGCTCAAACTTATGAAAGTGAACAGTTGTGCAGCGATGTCTTAGTCGCCTATTGGAAAAGCGTTAGTGAATACGCTGATACTTACAATTATATTAAACGTGTGGTAATGGATGTCGTAGGCAAAAATGAAGCCTTGCAATCACGAGAGGATTTTATGAAGCCGAACAAAAACAAAAATGCCTATTGGCCTTATTTCTTCCATTATCTACATGCTTCTTTTGAGCGTGAGCATGAAATATCATTGGAAAGTGTGAAGAGCAAGATAGTTGAGAATAAGCGGTTTTTTTAGGGTAACCTCATCTATAACCAAAGTTTTTAAACTTCTAATAAGTGATGATTAGTTTAATTGAAAAAGTAGATGCTTCTCTCCCTAAGGATTGTGGAGACAGATTATTGTCGTATGACTTTAAGGGCGATCCTAAAATCTATATCTGGAAATATGAAAAAGATAAGGTTGAGGAGAAGAATATAGTTATGCCAATCGAAGCCATTTCAAAAGTTAATGATAATTATTTTGTTTGTGATGATGATGAAGGTTCATTATTTGTGACAGATAATAAATTTGAATCTTTCGAACCTGTTTTTGAAAAGTATGTTTCACCGTTGAATAAATATTCATTTGAAGGATATGTATATACTGTGTTGGTAGAAAAAGAAAATTTTAAAAAAAAGATTTTATACGATTTAAGTAATTCGCAAATTGTCAGAAGTATTGAAGTAAGTGAAAGGATTTTAAATGAATACACATTCCAGTTTCTTACTCTAAAAGATGAATATACTTTGGTAGTTCGAGATTTTCTCACTGGAGAAATTTTGTGGGAAATACCAATAGAATCGATTTCAAACGATCGTCCTACTTTTTCTATTAAAGGTATTAAGCAAAATATATTGGTTTTTTACATATACTATACTTGTACCTATGCAGTAGATTTAACTACAGGAACTATAATTTGGAAGAATAAAGAAAGCCATCTTTTGTCTTCACAAGTTTCGAATACAGAAGATTCTCTCTTGAGTTTTAAATTCAATTACATTAAATCCAACTTGCTTACTGGTGAAAAGATAGTTGAAGATACGAACAACTCAATTGGAGAATATCCAAGTACTTATGGTTCAAGCAAATTTCTTCAGCATAAAAATCATATCATTTCAGTAGACTCTAAGAATAGAATTTATATCTATGATACCTTAAATAATGATTTAGTTCATGTACACGAAGAACCCCAAGTAAAATCTTTTAATATAGCTTACGCTCCTAAGTTTTTATATGATCGCATATTCATTTTTGATTCAGATTTTCAAACTTGCGTTTTTAAGTTGGATGGTTCTCTGTTAAAGAGATTGAATGGGTAATCTATAAGTGACTTCTTTATGAGTCAATAAACTTAACTTTAAAAGTCAAAAGCTTTTAGGCTACCAAATATTAAGAGACAGACGTTCTTGATTGAATCTTCAACTCAATCGCCTCTTTGATAAATTGATTTAATGTTTTGCCTTCCAATAAGGCCAATTCAAAAGCTTAGTAAAGTAGAAAGAGATTCATTTAATTTAACTATACAAAGCTGCGGGCGGCCGAAAATCTGGCGGAGCGTTTCAGATTTTCAAGCATTTTCGTGATGATTCTATCACAGATTGCGATCGGAGCATCGCATTTGGTTCCCTTCGGCGAAGCTCAGGGCAGGCTAATTTTTGCGATTGAAAAAAATGAACGAAGGACTGTTTATTATCTAATTTGTCATAATCCGGAGGTACTTCGATTGCAGATAAGATGAAAATAAAATTCAATAAATTATTTTCGGATAGAAAGACTTGTAGGGAGTTATTCAATTCTAGTCCAGAGTTTTTTAAAGAGGAATTTAAAAATCCAAACCTTAGATGGCAAGATTTAAGAAATATGGCGAAGAGTACCCCTAGTCAAATTATAGATTTCATGAATGTCATAATTAAAGAGTAATGTTAAAATTAATCGAAAAAGTAGATGCTTCTCTCCCTAAATATTGTGGAGATAGACTGTTGTCGTATGACTTTAAAGGAGATCCTAAAATTTATATCTGGAAATATGGAAAAGATAAGGTTGAGGAGAAGAATATAGTTATGCCAATTGAAGCCATTTTAAAAGTTAATGATAATTATTTTGTTTGTGATGATGATGAAGGTTCATTATTTGTGACAGATATTGAATTTGAATCTTTCGAACCAGTTTTTGAGGATTATGTATCACCATTAAATAATTATTTATTTGATGAACGAATTTACACAGTTCTTAAGGATAAGAGTGACAGACAAAAAAGAATCCTATATGATTTGAGCAATTCGAAAATTGTTAGAACTATTGAAGTTGATGAATGGATACTAAATGAATATACATTTCAATTCAATTCTAAAGGTGATGGTTATATATTGGTAGTTCGAGATTTCCTCACTGCAGAAATATTATGGGAAATTGCAATTGAGAAAGTGTCGGAAAAACGTCCCCTGTTTTCTATCATTGGAATAAAACAAGATTTATTTGTATTTACTTTAAAGCATATCACTTATGGTATACATTTAAAGTCTGGAAGAAAAATATGGGAAAGTTATGACGATTATCTGTGCCATTCTCAAATTTCTATTCATGATAATTCTCTAATTAGTTTCAAAAGGAATTTCATTAAGTATGATCTGTTTACAGGTGAAATAATTTACAAAGATCTTGATTTTGATATTGCAGGTGAATCAAATAATGTTGGTTCTAGATATTTTCTTCAGTTAGGAGACTATTTAATAACTGTGAATCCAACAAATAAAATTATCATTTACAACTTGTCCAATAAAAGTGTATACCACATACGCGAGGAACCAAAGGTTAAAAGGTTTGTCCTATCATACAGGCTTGAGTATTTACATGATAAATTGTTTGTCTTGGCTGACGATCTTCAGCTTTGCGTTTTTATGTTAGATGATGTTTTATTGAAAGAATTGAATGGGGGATAAGTGCTTTGCAGAGTTTATGAGGTGGGTGATGTATTCTAGTGACTTTCTTATGTGTCAATTAACTTAACTGTAAAAGTCAAAAGCTTTTAGGCTTCCAAATATCAAGAGACAGATGATCTTGATTGAATCTTTAACTCAATCGCCTCTTTGATAAATTGATTTAATGTTTTGCCTTCCAATAAGGCTAATTCAAAAGCTTTGGAAAGTAGAAAGATATTCATTTAATTTAACTATATATAGCTGCGGGCGGCCGAAAATCTGGCGGAGCGTTTCAGATTTTCAAGCATTTTTTGGTTCCCCTCGGCGAAGCTCAGGACAGGCTACTTTTTGCGATTGAAAAAAATGAACAAATCACTGTTTATTATCTAATTTGTCATATAGTCAATAAATCAAAATCAATGGGTAGGGTACTTTAGTGATGGCAATCCGTTTACATATTATTTTAATAAACATGGAAAGGTAAATGTGGCAGAAGCAATGAAGGTAGTTTTAAATAATCACTTTAAAAGTCCTAATATTTGTAAGAAGTATTTTGATGCAAATCCAGACTACTTCATTGAATTCGATTTTGTGAATGTAAATCAATTGATTTCAGCAGCAAATTCAGCACAAAATGGTTTTCATCCTGCTGTAAAAAATATTCTTGATGATTTAATAAAGGAACTTTAAATAATGCTTAGAAAAAAGGAGACCTTGGAGCAAATCAATGAATCAATATATATGCGTGATGATTTGGTTGTGCTAAATAGAGTTTGTGGATACTATTTCTACCTATGGTGCAAGCAAAGTAAATCATTTAGGAAATTAATCTCTGAATTTACAATAGATCAACTTTTGTCAATAAGCGATTTAACATATGCTTCTTGTAAGGACTCAAATGGACATCCATTAGTTATCGTTTTGGATAAGAAATTTGAAATCCAAAAGGAATTATTGAAAGAATACAACTTTTTTAAAAGTCAAAATTTTGTAGATATAGGAACGAAAGCAATAGTGGTAAAAAAAAGTGACTTTTCTAAATCTTCAATTTATAATCTTGATAGAGCAGACTTGGTTTTTGAAAGTGAAAACTCAATGTTTCAATTAGGTCACTATACAATCGGTACGGAAAGGAATCCAGAAGTTAATTACTTATTTGGTGTAACTTATCTTGGTAATATCCTGTGGAAAATAAATATTACAGATTTATTTGGAAAAAAAGTAAAATTTAGACCGTTAGGGCGTATTGCGAATTTCGGAATTGTAGCCTTAGAGAACCTTCTTTTAAACTTTAATCTAGATAATGGTAATGTAAACTGGACCTTAGAAGACTTTAATGCCCTTAGATATCAATTCTCAAGAGAAGAACGGATATTAATCAATGCGAATAATCATATCACAGAAATCGATGCTATATCTGGTAAGTTAAAATATAAATCGGAGCATAAGCTTGAACCTCTAATTGAAGATGATAGTGGTTCAGCCATGTTTTATTTTGACGAAAGAATTTTAATTAACATTTTTTCGAGATCTAACAAAATCTACTTTTTTGATAGAGTGGAGGGAAAAGTTATTCACGTACATGAGGATAAAAGTTTGAAATATTTTTTACCAACCTATAAGATTAATTATTTCGACGACCACCTTTTTATTAAAGACAGAGAACATAATCTTCATGTTTATGAGGTGGGTGATTTATTTTAATTTATGGCTTCCAAATATCAAGAGACAGATGAACTTGATTGAATCTTTAACTCAATCGCCTCTTTGATAAATTGATTTAATGTTTTGCCTTCCAATAAGGCCAATTCAAAAGCTTTGGAAAGTAATTGAGGATTTACACGAACATTAAAGTTGCCTTTAAATGATTTGAAAATGTTTTTCCCTACATCTTCACATAATTCGGTATAGTCATCAACAGCTTCCTTGACTGCCGATTTTAGTTTATTTACAGTATTGCCTTCGAATGTTACTAGATCATTAATACCCTCTACTTTTCCATAGAAAACTTCGTCCTCTGCGGAAAAATGAACGGAACCAATAAAATCTTTATACTTTAATTTATCTTTCATAGTAATCCTTCGTTTCCACCCTAAAATATCATATTTTTTTCATAATTCAGGTGGAATAAATCTATGTTGACTTGTATACCATAAAATGGTATATTGTAATAAAATTTGAATGAGTAAGAACACCTCTGTAATCTTAGGAGATCATTTTCAAAAGTTTATACAAGACGAAATTAAGACTGGTCGTTACAGTAATGCTAGCGAAGTTATTCGAAATGGGCTCAGACTTTTGGAAATTGAAAAGTCGAAAATCGAAGCTATTAATAAGGCGCTAATTGTAGGAGAGAAAAGTGGAAAGCCCAAGGTCTTTGACAATGAAAAATTCAAAAAGCGAATGAGGAAAAAAAACTCAAAGAGTGAATAAGCTTTTATTAACTCCTGAAGCTGAAAAAGATCTTGAAAAAATCTATTTGTATACTCTAAATTCATTCGGGCTCCTTCAAGCTGAAAAGTATCAGGATGATTTATATTTCTCATTCCAACAAATCTTAAAGCATAATTATGTTGGTGAACAATACCTGCATTCTAAAGTTGCCTACAGGAAACTGCATTTCAATAAACATTTGATCTTCTATAAGATCGTTGACAACGATTGTATCATAGTAAGAATTCTTCATGAGAGGATGAATCCTCTTAATTACTTTGATTAACTAAGACTTGTGTGACTCTTTTAATGTTCATGTCGATAGGACTACGCGCCTAACTCTTTCCATTTATTACTGCTTTTTTGTAAGAATGAAATGGATTTACCTTCATATCGTTCGTCTTTGAAATTCTAATGATAAAGCGCCTTCCTAAATAAAACATCTTAGAAGAAAGCTAAATTTCCATGTTGATTTTCAATGACTTATAGAGTATAGCATTCAATTTCAAGCAATCCCCATTCATAGAAGTTTCCAAAAAACATTAATTTTCCGCGCCTTTTTTACCAAATTAGGTGCATTAATTAATCAAAACCAATCACTTTGAATGCAAAAATTGCAGGCTTAGGATATTATGTTCCCAAGCGCGTAGTGACAAATGATGAGCTTTCCAAACACATGGATACCTCAGACGAATGGATCCAGGAAAGAACAGGCATTAAAGAACGTAGGTATGGCGATATGCCTAATGAGACCACGTCTACAATGGCCAAAGAGGCTTCTTTAATTGCAATAGAAAGAGCGGGGATACAAAAAGAGGATATCGATTTTATCATTTTTGCGACGCTGAGTCCTGATTATTATTTCCCAGGATGTGGGGTCTTACTTCAAAGAGCTCTAGGTATAACAGGTACTACCATTGGCGCCTTAGATGTAAGAAATCAGTGTTCTGGATTTATTTATGCTTTATCAATAGCTGATAAATTTATCAAAACAGGGACTTATAAAAATATATTGGTTGTAGGATCTGAAATGCATTCGATGGGTTTAGATTTTTCAACTAGGGGAAGAGGGGTGACTGTTATTTTTGGTGATGGCGCTGGCGCTGCTATTGTTCAAGCGACCGAAGAAAAAGACAAAGGCATCTTAACTTCTCATCTGCATTCTGATGGCACCTTTGCTGAAGAACTGGCTATGATATCTCCGGGAAGTCATGGTGGTTTTCACGATAACGATCAAGAAAAATATGGCTTTAAAAAAACGGATAAACCAGGAGGTGGTTACTTTGTTACTCAAAAAATGCTAGACGAAGAATTGACGACACCCAATATGAATGGTCAGTTGGTTTTTAAAAACGCCGTTGTAAGATTTAGAGAGGTTATACATGAGGCGCTTACTCATGCTCAATTAGAACCTGAAGATATCAATATGTTGATTCCGCATCAAGCCAACTTACGAATCAGCCAGTTCATACAAAAGTCCATGAATCTAAGTGATGATCAAGTCTTCAATAATATTCAAAAGTATGGCAATACAACAGCGGCATCTATTCCGATAGCGTTAACTGAGGCTTGGGAGCAAGGAAAAATTAAAGATGGTGATTTGGTTTGTTTAGCGGCATTTGGTAGTGGATTTACATGGGGCAGTGCATTGATAAGATGGTAGAACAAAAGCTAGACATATTGGCTATAGGTGTGCATCCTGATGATATAGAGTTAGGATGCGGAGCCACTCTGCTCAAGCAGATGCATTTGGGCTATAAAGTAGGCATGGTAGATTTAACCCAAGGTGAATTAGGTACGCGAGGCACAGCCGAAATAAGATTGCAAGAAGCTGAAGCGGCAAGAGCATATGCTAAGATACCTGTGAGAGAAAACCTAGGCATGCGCGATGGTTTCTTCGAGATCAATCCTGAAAATAAAATCAAAATCATCCAAGTTATTCGTCAATATCAACCAGATATCATTTTAGCGAATGCCGTAAAAGATCGACATCCTGATCATGGCAATGCATCTAAGTTGACCTATGAAGCCGCCTTCTTATCTGGACTAGTAAAAATCGAAACTGAATTAAATGGTGTCAAACAAACACCTTGGCGTCCCCGCAAATTATTCAACTACATCCAGGATTTCGATATAGAACCAGATATCGTTGTAGACGTATCCGACTTTATGGATGCAAAAGTAGAATTCGTCAAACAATACAAATCGCAATTTTTCGATCCCAACTCAGAGGAACCGTCAACACCCATTTCTTCTGAAGCATTTATTCAAAATTTATATGGTCGTGCGAGAGTCCATGGCAGACGGATTGGGGTAACTTATGGAGAAGGTTTTACTTGCTCTACTTTGATAGGGGTGGAGGATATTATGGGGGTTTTGT
>JAHDIN010000039.1 GCA_020630775.1 Saprospiraceae bacterium
TCATATATCAAATTAACTTTTTTTTAATCTGACACACTTTTTATAATATCCTCGGATTTAGGGGTCCGAAGCGACGAAAAATTAATAACTACACTCTATTCCCCTGGATAAGGAATATATGTATCATCTCCAGGAACCTTATCAAATTTTTTGGCTATCCAATCTTCTTTAGCTTTAAGGAGTCTCTCTTTATTATGTGAAACGAAATTCCACATTAGATATCGTTCTTCAGGAAGTGGTTCGCCACCAAAAAGTAATATTTGAGTATTATTATCCATACATATTTCGCATTCATCTGCTGTCTTGCTTATCATCATTTGGCCGGATTCTATTTTTTGGCCTTCACTTATAATGGAGCCTTTGACAATGACAAATGCGATTTCGCCTTTTACTTGTCCACATATCTTCAAGGTGGTCTCGTTCTCTGAATAAACATCTACCATGAATAAAGGAGAATAGCCTTGAAGGGGTGATGAAAGACCAAAACCATTTCCGGCAACTAATCTAATACGCAAGCCCTCTTGGTCGATTTCGGGTAGCTGTGATTTAGAAAAATAATCAAACCTTGGCTCCATCTCCTCCTTTGCACTTGGAAGCCCCACCCAAATTTGATATCCATGAAGCGTTGATACACTGCCATCTCGAATGGCCTGAGGTGTGCGCTCTGTATGTGTGACACCCCTACCCGATGTCATGAAGCCCACGTCGCCTGGACGGATAATCTGATGTGACCCTGTGCTATCTTTATGTTCAATCTGACCTTCAAAAAGATAAGTCAATGTGCTTAGACCAATATGCGGATGTTGATCTACATCAACATAATTACCATTACCTATTTGAGAAGGTCCCATATGATCAATAAATGTAAATGGGCCGACTTGTCTTTTCTTTTTAAATGGCAATAAGCGTCCTACTAAAAAGTTGCCTAAGTCTCTTTGTCGTTCGTCTATTATAAGTTTATTATTGGCCATAACTTGCTTTAACCTTACTTAGTATTATAATAATTCTTCAATGCATAGAACGCCAGTTTTCTTTCTCCTTTTTCAGAAATCAAACCCTTGCGATTATAATTATCTTGAATTTCTGGTAATACACGTCTAGGAGATTTAAAGTCTACTAAAATCCAAGGAGAGACACCCCTCAACTGATCTACCTTATCAATCATTTTTACTGTTTCCTCATATAAATGGGCTTGATATTCTTCTGTCCATCTATCGTCCTTTTCGCCATGCCGACCAAATTTGGCACCCGCTCCAAATTCAGAAATAATGACCGGCTTATCCTCTGTAATATACCAACTAATCCGCTCACATTTTTCGACGCCACCGTCGTACCACCCTATATACTGATTAAAGCTCATTATATCAACTGTTTCAGCAAACGGATCCCCGATAGTTCTAACATTTGGATTACCATTGTAGTTATGCTGCTCCAATGCTGCACTTATCAATCTTGTAGAATCCATAGACTTTGTAAACCGAGCTAATTTATTTAGAAAGATATTTCTGGCCTCACTTGTTGGTGTTTCATTGGCCATGGACCAGATTACGACACTTGCTCTATTTTTGTCACGTTTAATGACTTCAGATAATTGATTTTGAGCGTTATCATAGGTGGATGGATTTGACCAATCTATAGTCCAATACACTGGAATTTCTTCCCAAACCATTAGTCCCATTTCGTCAGCCAATCTGACCATGTGCTCATTATGTGGATAATGCGCCAACCTCACAAAATTACACCCAAGGTCTTTTGCCCAACTAAGCAGCATTTCTGCATCTTCTTTAGAATGAGCTCGACCACCTCTAATGGGACTTTCTTCATGAATTGATATGCCTTTGAGAAAAACAGGAGAGCCATTAATCAAAATATCCTTCCCTTTAGTCTCGATAGTTCTAAACCCGACTTTATCCCTCACTGCATCACCTACGATTCGTATTTCTACGTCATAAAGTTTGGGATTTGATGGTGACCAATAAGTAATGTTCTGTGCTGTAAGTTTAAAAGCACAAACGCCATCCACATCAGACATATAATTTTGGCTAATACCTAATTCAGGTATTCGCAATTCAATTGTAGCATCAGACTTATTTTGTCCGCTTAGCTTAATTTGTCCCCCTATAACATTCTTTTCGGTCAATGCATTAATTGTGAAGTCTTGAATATAAGTCGGCGCTGTTTCGATCAATTTGACACTGCGCGTCAACCCTCCATAATTCCACCAATCTGTATTTAAAGTAGGTACACCTTCTTTGAGTCTTTTGTTGTCAACCTTTACAATTAAATGATTATTAGTTGCTTTCAGATGTTTTGTGATCTCGAATTGAAATGGCGTAAATCCACCAATATGTTTTCCTAACTTATACCCGTTCAAATAAACATCTGTATCATAATTGGATGCTCCAAAATAAAGGAAGACAGTATTATCATCTTGTTCCTTTTGATAATCGAAAGACTTTTTATACCAAACCGTCCCTTCGTAATAAAAGAGATTTTCCTTTTGTGTATTCCAATCACCAGGCACTAATAAGCTATCCATCTTATCAAAGTCATATTCGATAAGATCTGCCTTACTTTGTCTCTTAGAATTTGTGAAGAAGGCCCCTTTCGACGGATATTTTTGTTTTTCAAAAGGCTCATAACGATAATTGTAAAACCCATTCTCATAGGGATCAACAATATATTGCCAATAGCCATCTAAAGACGTGGAGGTCCTATTAAAAACATTACCAATCACCTGCGGCACTTGAGCCCCAATAAATTGCATTGTGCCTACTACAAACAGAAGGCTTAAACAAAACTTCAACATCTCACTATGGATTTGTCCAATAATCAACCACAAAAACCTTTTCTAAATGAGGCCCTAGGCTTTCTACAAAAGCTTTATGTTGAGGATGAGGTGCATATATACTATCTCGATCTTCTTCGGAATCAAAGGTTAAAAGATAACAATGTGTAAAGTCTTGATGAAAATCTTCGGGGCTATCATTAAGACCCCATTCAAAATCTTTTATAACTGAAATTGAGTCTGCCAAAGCATTGAAAGCATTATTTAGACGATCAACATCCGCTTTGCTGGAGTCGTCATTAAATTTAAAAATAACTACGTGGCGTAGTAGTTTTTCTTTCTTGAGGTTTGTATTTATTATTGAGTCCGCAGCAGGTACTTCTTGTGTTTTTGAATTTTGACAAGCATACATAAAAGAAATGCTTAGAACCAGAATTAAAGCAAAATTTGAAACAGCGTTCATATCAATTTATTTACAAGATCAATTTAGTAATAATAAAACTCAAAGCAGGACAAATAACTCAACTCTTAATAAGAGCAGTAGAATTTCTGTTTAGAATTGTAATTTTATATTTCGATGAATACTACCAAAAAGCTAGGATTAATATTAGGCCCCATTGCCTTTTTAATACTTTACAATCTGCCCTTTACGATACTGAATAATGAAGCAGATAATGTTATTGCTGTAGCGGCATGGATGATCATTTGGTGGATCACTGAAACTGTTTCTATTTCAGTAACTGCATTAATTCCAATAACAATATTCCCTCTTCTGGGCATAATGCCCATCAAAGAGGTAGCAGCCAACTACGGCAGTCCAATCGTCTTTTTATTTTTTGGAGGCTTTGTGATGGCTTTAGCACTAGAAAAAGTTGATCTTCATAAGCGAATCGCGCTTAACATCATAAAATTAACTGGCACTACACCAGATAGGATAATCTTAGGCTTTATGATTGCCACTGCCTTTTTAAGTATGTGGATCAGCAATACTGCTACTTCAGTAGTAATGCTGCCCATTGGATTATCCGTCATCAACCTTCTTAAAAACGATGAAGACGGCTTCACAAAAGGTGACAAGAATTTTGCATTGGCTCTGATGCTCAGCATCGCTTATGCTGCTAATGTCGGAGGCATCGCTACTATTATTGGGACGCCTCCAAACACTGTAATGGTAGGCTTTGTGGAACAAGAATACAACATCGATGTATCATTTGCCAAATGGATGCTCATGGGTGTCCCTTTTTCAATAATTATGATTACCATCATCTATTTGATACTCGTCAAATTTATTTATCCGAATCACCTTGGAAGTCGAAGTGACTCGAAAGCATTAATCGATAAGCAGCTTCAAGCATTAGGTCCTTTAAAAGGAAAAGAAATTCGAGTACTGATCATTTTTGCAACAACCATGTTGCTTTGGATCCTCAGAGCACATATCAATGATTGGCAAACCATCATTACACTTTCGGATGCGGGAATCAGTTTATTAGCTGCTTTTGTCTTATTTACCATTCCTTTCAAAATGAATATTCATGATTTTATTTTAGAATGGGAAGACACGATTAAATTACCTTGGGGAATTTTGATTTTATTTGGAGGAGGCTTAGCATTGGCTACTGCCCTTTCGAAAACGGGCGTTATCGATTTTATTGGAGAAGTAGTCTCTGGAAATCATGTACTTTCAATATTCGCTATCGTTACTATGCTAATTGCGGTTATGTTATTTATGACTGAACTCATGAGTAACGTGGCATTGGTGGCTATTTTCTGTCCTATGCTAGCTGGGATTGCCTTAGGACTAAATACATCATTAATGCATGTACTTATTCCTGTTACGATGGCATCAAGTTGTGCTTTTATGCTTCCAATGGCCACACCCCCTAATGCTATAGTTTTTGCAAGTGGTTATATCAAGGTACATGAAATGGCTAAGGCAGGATTTCTGTTGAATATAATTTCAATATTAATTTTGATATTGTTTTTTAGCTTTGTTATTCCTTCTTTATTTTAAAAGAAACAATTACCTAAGGCTAGGAATATTACAATAGCGTTATCGTCCCACTAAACACTTCTATATTCCCATCTTGATTTACTATCTCTATATAATACACATAGACGCCTTGTGATGCCTTTTGGTTATTCCGTAAACCATTCCATCCTGATTGTCGATTATTAGTTTCAACATTGGGATCATCAAAAACCAATTCGCCCCATCTTGTATAGACTTTAAATTCAATTAATTGAATATCCCCATTGTGATACAGATTAAAGAAACCATCTTGCGCAGATTCAGGATTAAAAACATTAGGCACATAAATACGTTGTGGCGTTTTAACAAAAATATTTTGCTCACTTGTATACGCACAGCCATTTTCGTCATAAGCTGTCAAACTAATCCAATAATTTTCTTCTAGAGCAATGAAACTTTGAATCGGACAATTTTGGCAAAAGCTATCTGGCTGCGGGACAATTTGCCATACATAATCAACAGGAATAAAATTATACTCAGCCTCTAACACCACCACTTCACCTATTACAGTTTCTATATCAGGACCTAGATCAACTTGACCATCAAGATTGGGCCAAGGAATTGTATAGTCATTTACTTCTTCGCAACCATTAGCATCTACAGCCATAACCTGCATAGAAGATTCGACGAGATCTTCAATCAAGATAGTTTGACTACTGCTATTCAAGAAACTTATTTCAACAGGGGCTGCTCCACCCTCAACAATAACATCAATACTTAAACTTGAATCATCACAAGGGTCTAAAAAATCAATAAATACTTCTAGCACTAACGGATCTGGTTCACTTAAAACTATTGTAGAAACGAATTCACAGCCATTATCATCAACCAATGTATAAGTATAGGAACCCGCCATCAAATTCTCTCTATTAAATCCTTCAACACCATCGTCCCAAATCGGCAATTGGTATGGCGCTGTTCCGCCCATTGGCATCAGCGTGATTTGTCCAGAATTTCCAAGAGCGCAATCAATATTATTGCCTGAAAAGTTTGAAAGCACTTCATCTACGCTTAATGGATCAACATCTTCTATTTCAAAAACTGCAGTTTGAGACATGACTCCAAAACCGTCTTCCAACTCAATAGTGTATATCCCAGGTGCTAAATCGACAGCTTCAAACACCCCTCTATTACTATCATCAAAAATTTCATTGGCAACGACATTACTATTCTGGTCAAGCAACAGCAAGTCTAGAGGTGGAAAGAACTGTGTAATATTTAAAGCAACACCTCCATCGTTAAGACCATGACACGATACGCCATTCACAGTCAATTCATATTGCAAAGAACAATCTTTAAACTGTGCATTAAACAACACTAAGCTATCACAGCCAAATTGACTACTTAACTGATCTTCATAAATACCACTTTGAGAAATCTGCAAGCCTGCAAAATCTATTATTTGAAGATTACAGAAAGTATCATAAATTTCAGTGATTAAAATATCAACAATGTCTAAATTCAATTCGACAAAACTATCACAGCCATTAACATTCTTAGCTTGACCAAAATAATTTCCTTCGGCTTTCAGATAGTCTCCAAAGAACTCTAGAGAATCACCCGTACATATACTTTGAGTCAATATCAAATCATCAACAGATAAATGTTCAATCTCAAGAGTGACGATACTATCACAGTTATTCCTATCTCTTTTTACGAAAGTAAAAACACCTGCATCCTCAATTAAAGTGCCATCATATTCGAAGCCTTCGTTTTCACATACTATAGCTGATTCAGTACTCTTAGATTCTGGTAGAATATCCAGACTTAACACAACGACACTATCACACCCTTGTACTGATGGAAACACAAATTCCGTAACCCCCTCTGTTTTAAATACCTGATTATTAAATTCTAATGAATCTCCAAAGCAAATCTCTTGATCTATTCGAGTTTCTAATCTCGACAATACATTCAAACTTAGATTTACAATAGAGTCACAGCCATTTTGTCCAGAAAGTGTGATAGAATAATCACCACTATCTTTGAAACTCAACCCTCCAATTACAATAGAATCCCCTTCACACCTTTGTTCTGCAGTAAATGTCACTATCGAATCTAAGACTTCAAGATCTACAGCTATTGTACTATCACAACCCACGCTATTAATCAGTTTAAACTGATATGTATCAGTAGAGTCAAGCGCCACTCCATTAACTTCCATAACCTCTCCAGCACAGATTGTTTCTTCAATATTAAAGCTAGAATGCTCAAGCACGTTAAACATAACAGTGGCTAAACTATCACATCCTTCAACAGACACTAATGCTTTTGAGTAGGTACCGCTTGTAGCTAATAGTGTATCTACAAACATATAACTAGCCCCTTCGCATATATTTTCTTCAAAACTAAACTTTAATGTATCCGACTTAATGACATTGAGCCTGATTAAAGAATCACAACCATTCTTTGAAGGCGTTACCAATTCGTAAAATCCAGTATTTGAAATAGTGGAATCTGCGATGGTTACCGTTTGGTTTAAACAAATCTGTCTCTGAAAAGCCGTATCTACTACTGGAAAAACATCCAACATTAAAATCCGAAAACTATCACATCCATTTACGGATGTTAGTGTATCGATATACATACCCGATTCGTTCAATAAATCATTTCCGAAGGGATAAGTTTCATTATCACAAATTTCTTCATCGAAATATAAGGTATCTGAATCGCTAACCAATACTTCAAATTCTATATAGTATTCGCAATTATAATCTTCATCTTCAACAGTGACTACATAGTCTCCAGGATTGGTAATTTGAGTGGGGCCATTAACTATAACAAAATCATTTTGACCATAATACGGATCATCTTCTATATCGAGTACTTCGCCCTCACATATCTCATAAGGGGAAAGCAAGATTTCATTATCATAATTATAATAGCTAATATCAACCCAAATGATACTGTCACAACCCAACCAAGTCTCCTCTTCAACTGCAGTATCTATGCCTTCCCAACATAACCAATCTCCTTCAAAGAATACGCAATCATCTTCTTGGCAAATTTCAAAGAAATAAGTGGTATCAAAGCTTTCGCCAACAAAGACATCTACACAAGATTGAGGCCCTTCGCTACAAAAATTAAAAGGCGTCGCACATAGTTGATACACCCCTTTTTCATCCTCAGAAAAATCAAAATCATCATTAATCCCAATATCATCGCCATCTAATGTCCATTCATATGAGGTCACACCATCTTGTTGATCTGGCGTAAACGTCTCCACTTCTCCATCACACAAAAACATTTCACCATCGATCTCTGGTTCTTCCGTTAAGTCTGGCGCTCCAGTAATACCTGAATTGACTGAAATTGTGAATTCACATAAGCCATTTTCATTGGGTGCCTGATCAAATACCAGCCAGTAATAATGGCCTACTATGAGATCTGTCGAATTAACTAATGTCCCACAATCGCCTTCAGAGATTGCCGTCCCAGCACCAAAACAATTACTCACGGCAACGGCATTACTGCAATCATCTGCTTGTACGATCAGTACTTCTAAATTAGCAGTACTCGTGCACATAGTTGCACATACCTCCAAAGACAAATCTGTGGATCCAGCCACGAAGCCTAACCATGAAATCTGATGTTCTGTTATGGTACAATGCGTACCTTGACTTGTACTGGTATTAGGAGATTCATTATTGCTAGCATAACCATCTAATGACTCACAAAGAATGCAATTTAAATCACAATCTGGGCAAGGATCTTGCCCAAAGGATATCCAAGGAATGGATAAAATTATTACAAAGAATAGTATTCTAGGTACAAAAGGTGTCAACTAAAGTTCGATTTCGCTAACCGTAATATAGTGAAATAATTATAGGTCAACGAGACAGATACTTTACGAAATGCTTACTTTCGTCTTTTGGCACTTACTTTAGCTTGAGGATTAAAATCTAAGCACAACTGCATCCAATATTCAAAATCGCTTTCTAAATCATAACCTTCAGGCTGTACAAAAACATAACCCTTCATTGGACGCCCAGTAAAGTCCATAGGAAGTACACCAGGCTTTTTAAGTGCTGCTTCATAAACAGCTTTACCAATACGGGCCATAATTAAATCTTGTTGAACTTTCTTTTCGAAATGGATACCGCAGAACATTTTATCATTTACCATAAAACATAATCCGCCGAACATTTTCTTTTCATAGAAGTCTGCTCCCTTAGCGATAAAGAAATTTCTGATGCGGTCGGCTAGGTAGTTATCGTAGGACACTTTTTTAATTAATAATTAATAATGATTTTCGATTTTCGAGTTTGGATTTGGGATTTTTGAGTTTGGATTTACTAATTTCTAATTTCGAGTTTCCAATCTACATTCACTAATCTCCATTCACTAATCTCGAGTAACCAAATTAATATACAATATTCACCGACTTTAATTTAGTGAAAGTATGTAATCCAATTTTACCTAATTCACGACCAATACCCGATTGTTTGTTGCCACCTAATGGAAAGTTTGGATCTGATCGTGTTGGGGAATTTACTGAGACCATACCTGCATCTAAAGCATCTACAGCTTTTAAAGCTTGAGACAAATTATTTGTCCAAACTGTGGCAGCAAGACCATATCGTGATTGATTTGCTAGCAGCATGGCTTCATCAAAATCCTTAAAAGGCATAGCCACTAAGACAGGGCCAAATATTTCTTCTTCCACTATGGTATCACTGGTTTGGTTGCCTGTAAATATTGTCGGATGCAGGTAAAATCCGTTGCTATAAGGCTTATAAACTTGGCCACCTGTCAATACATGTGCACCTTCAGACTTGCCCTTTTCTATATAACCGCAAACATTATCTAAATGTGATCTTGACACCAAAGGACCTAGATCAGATTCGGGGTCGAACCCGTGTCCAATTTTCATTTTATCAGCTTTATGTGCGACTTCAGCTAAGAGCTTATCAAAGATATTTTTCTGAATAAGCACTCTAGATCCTGCTACACAAACTTGACCACCGTTTCTAAAAATCCCTTTGGCAATACCAGATGCCGCTTCTTTCAAATTAGCGTCTTCAAAAACAACTGCTGGAGACTTACCCCCCATCTCCAATGAGATATCGGTCAGATTATCCATAGCTGATTTACCAATAAGTTTACCTACTTGAGTAGAGCCCGTAAACGTGATTTTGTTTACACTAGAATGTTGTGTTAATAATGCACCTGTAGTGCCATCACCAGTAATCACATTAACAACACCTTTAGGAAATCCTACCTCATTGAATAAATTAGCTATATACAAAGTCGAAAGCGGTGTCACTTCGGAAGGCTTTAATACGACAGTACAACCCGCCGCTAAAAGCGGAGCCAACTTCCAAAATGCAATTGAAATAGGAAAATTCCATGGCACAATTGCTGCGACAACGCCTACTGGTTCTCTTTTTATAAAACTAAAATTCTGTTTTCCTGGTCCTTGCTTTAAGGATATATCAACAACTTGTCCCTCTAATTTTGTCGCCCAACCAGCATAATATCTTATGGTATTTATAGCACCAATTATTTCTCCTTTGGCGTGAGAGAAAAGCTTACCATTTTCAAGAGTTAAAATCTCCGCAATATTTTCATGATGCTCTTCAATTTTATCAGCAAGCTTAAGGAGTAATCGTTCTCTATCTACAGGGCGCATTTGACGCCATGAGGTTTGTTTGAAGGCCATTGCAGCCGCTTCGACTGCTTGATGTACCTCTTCTTCGTTAGCTATACCTACAGAAGAAATCACCTGTTCTGTAGCAGGATTGACGATATCTATCTGTTTAGAATTAGCGCAATTCATCCATGAACCATTGATGAATACCCCTTGCTTCTTTTGACCAATAAATTCGAGTACTTGATTAGAAAGTTTATAGTTTTCGAGCATAATTAAGCGCTTGATTAAATGAAGGTAATTCTAATTTTGAAATGAAGATAAATAACCGTGATTTCTAAAATTAAGGAACGAAAAAAGGTCACCGATGTTCGATGACCCCATGATATTTAAAATATTGCTTTCTCTTTATCAGCATTATGCGATAGAGCATTTACCGTACAATGAGGGTATAGGTATAATTACACCCCACCCATTAACTGATCTTGCATATCTTTCAACTCATCCCACAAACCATTAGCTGCGAATTTGGCTTGCTGAGGCCAACTCGTAGGATTGTGTATTTTATAGCGTGGACCAGCAGACAGTAAAATTTCTCTTATGGCATCAGGTTCCATTTCGGATAGCTTCTGAAATGAATCAACACCTGCATTAGAGAGGATGCTTGCAATTTTAGGCCCTATGCCTTCTATTTTTCTTAAATCATCTGGTTCTAAAGCCGTTGCCGCAGCTATTTCCTCAAAATCGTCAGTCGACTCGGCAGCCTCAATTGGCGTACTCGACGTATCCCCTTGCGACACTCGCCTTTCAACAATTTCTCCTTCCATGGTTGTTCTTGTTTCATTAACTAAAGTTTTTGAAACTTCAACAGTATCCATTTGATCAATCATTGATTTCAAGGTATTGATATCAATTTGTTTGACTACCTCTACTTCCTTTATAATTTCAACAGGCACCTCCCTGATGACTTCTACCTCCACTTCTTTGATGACTTCAACAGGTACCTCTTTGATAATTTCTTTAATAACTTCCTTTTCTACAATAACTTCTACAGGAACTTCTTTTATCACTTCTACTTCTTTAATGACTTCAACTTCTTTCTCTACAGGCACTTCTCTAATCACCTCTACCTCTTTGATTACCTCAACAGGTATTTCTTTAGCTACTTCTACTTCCTTAATCACTTCTTTTTCTACTTCTTTAATCAACTCCACAGGCACCTCTTTTATAACCTCAACTTCTTTAATCACTTCTTTTTGTTGAGCTACGATCACTTCTTTCTCTACTTCAACTTGCTTAATTACCTCTACCTCCTTAATCACTTCTACGGGTACTTCTTTGATTACTTCTACTTCCTTAATGACCTCAACAGGCACTTCCTTTATCACTTCTACTTCTTTAATCACCTCTACCTCTTTAATCTCACCAGGAGCAGCTTCATTAAGTTGTGTTACCGCTAAACCGTAATCATCATTAAGTTTGGAATATTTTGAATTTAACTCATCTACTTCTTGATTCTTTTTCTTCATGTCGCCAGCCATTGAATCGATTTGTTTCCTCTGTTCGCGTATTTGACGATCAAACAAAGTTGTATCTAGCTTTTTGGCATTACCCGCTAGAAAACCAATTAAACCAGCACCAAAGGCATATAAGAAAGGTAAAAAAGTGCACATTTTATTTAGATTTTAATGTTGTTAAAAATTATTGGACTCTTTCGCCGAAAGCGATGGCAATTCCCTTTTTCAAAGTGTCATTTTCGAAGCAACTATCATTGCCTAATTTTCCAAGTGTTGTTAATTGCTCAGAATTGACGCCTTGCTCTAGGAAATAAGTCTTAACGTAATTAGCTCTAGCTAATCCCAAATCTTGATAGTTTGTATTGTTGTCTTCATTTTCAAGGTAATAACCCTTTATTTGGATGCGTCTATCAGGATGAGCACCTAAGTAATCAATCACATCTGAAAGTGTCTGTGTAAGACCAGTACCAGGGGTCAAATAAGTGTCTGAAGACATCAAAAATTGAAAATTTTCGTCGCAAACTTTATCAAAATCAGTCGCCTTATCTTTCAAATATAATTTACTCGAACAAACGTCGTCTCCAGCGATTACAGGGACTGTTTTTGAAGATTCAGATTGGGTAGGACCACTATCGCCACATAGATGTTTTTTGCATAAGAAGTAGCCACCCAACAGCCAAAGCAATAAGAATATCAAGAGAAAAGTTCTCATTGGAAATAAATTTTAATGTTTGTCAAAACAAGTTAAATTCACCCCATAATCAATCATAAAGTATTGTATATCAGACACTTAAGTTAGTATCTACAGATAGGATTAAAAGGGTGTAAAGTCTAAGGATTTTACAATTAAAAGCCTTTTCACCATCTTGAAGTCAATTTTCATTCCATTTCTAGTTAATTTGTTAAAAAAGGATAATATTTAACTCATTCATAATAAAGAAGATATGATCAAATTTGGCTGTTTCTGGTTTACTTTACTTCTTTCCGCATCACTTTGGAGTCAAAATCCTGCACAAAGCGATCAACGCTTATATGACATCATTGATGCGGTTTCAGCAGATAGAATTCAAACAGATATTGAAAAGCTCGTATCATTTGGCACTAGACACACATTATCAGATACGACTTCAGATACTAGAGGTATTGGGGCGGCCAGAAGGTGGATTAAGTCAGAATTTGATCGCATATCACAAGATTGTGATGGATGCTTAGAAGTGGCCTTTCACAAAGGATTGGTAAAGGCTGGCGAGTCAAGAAGAATCCCAGAGGATACTTGGATAGTTAATGTATTGGCGATAAAACGGGGTACAGTGCATCCAAACAAATACATTATCATGTCTGGAGATATTGATTCTAGAGTATCTGACCCACTAGATGGTACATCAGATTCTCCAGGAGCTAATGACAATGCAAGTGGAATGGCTGGTGTCATAGAGGCTGCTAGAGTACTATCTAAATATGATTTTCCTGTAAGTATCATATTTACTGGTCTTTCTGGTGAGGAACAAGGACTTTTCGGTGGAAAGTTCTTGGCCGCGGATGCCAAAGAACGTGGTTGGGATATAATTGGTGTTTTAAACAATGATATGATTGGAAACATCAAAGGTATTGATGGCGTCATCGACAATACGAGCTTTAGGGTATTTTCAGAACCCATGCCTCCCAACCCTACCGAACAACAATTAATATGGAATAGATTTTATGGTGGTGAAGTGGACGGTCCTTCTCGACAACTCGCGCGATATGTAGACGCCATTACTAAAAAGTATATGACCAACTTAGATGCCGTCATGATTTACAGATTAGATCGTTTTGGCAGAGGCGGTCATCACAGACCGTTCAACGATGCTGGTTTTCCTGGTATTCGAATTATGGAAACACATGAGAATTACACAATGCAACATCAAGATATCAGAGTCGAAGATGGTATCGCCTATGGCGACGTCATTGAAGGTGTCGACTTTGACTACGCTGCTAAACTAACAGCCGTGAATGCTATCTCCCTTGCTAGCATTGCATGGGCGCCGGCGGCTCCAGATCTTATCATGATAGGTGGTGCGGTACAACCATCAACACGATTGAGATGGGATCCTGTAGATGACCCTAACTTGATTGGATACAAAGTTTATTGGAGAGACACGACCTCGCCTCAATGGCAATATTCAAGATGGGTGGGCAAGGAAACTGATGTGGTATTGAAAAACATCATCATTGACAATTTCCTATTTGGGGTTGCTTCTGTTAATAAGGAAGGGAATGAAAGTGTGGTGGTTTATCCGAAGACGCTGATTCCTAGACGGTGATTTTAATTAATAATTAATGATGAAAAATTAATAATGGGGAGTTTGATTTTGGAGTTTGGATTTATGATTTCTGATTTTGGAGTGAACGCTTCTTTTAGGAAACATTTTAATCTAACTGAACTTTCTGCCGTATTTTAAATAGTTGAACTCCAGGATCGAAATGGAGATTATTGAAAATATGATTGAGAAATATACCAATGTTGGAAAACGATACCAATTAACAAGAACTATATTAACGAAATGAATAACTGAGTGAATGAGCAGTAACCCTAAGAGAATTAAAAACAAAACACCCTCCCACTTTTGAAACATCGACTTTGACAATTGACCTGTTGTTTCGTTTTTCAACTGCTTAAAGTTATTGTAGAATATATATCCAAAAAACAATAGCTTTCCAATTAAATTCAAAACATCCCAAGATCCTAGACTTTTATATTCAGTCATTATGAGCATGTAAAAGAGAATGAATAAAGTATAACAAAATATTATAACTCTGGCTTGACCATGTTGTTTTTTAATTAGTACGCCCTTAGTATCAATAAGTTTTTCGTCTAATAGATTCTCATTCATATATACTCATAATAACTACAACAGGCTTAATTCTTCCAACCGAATAAAAGCCAAGTAATAATATCTGCAGTTTATCTACCTTACATCAAGGCCCAGATTTGAAGCCTAAGTTTCTATCAGCAACATCAGATCATGTCAAGATTAGCCTCTCCCAACTTGACCACTTGACCGCATAACTACTTAACCACTTAACTACCTAACGTCTCAACAAAACCTAAAACTCAAATCCCCTAAACCTTGCCTCACTCAAAACCGTATCTCCTTCCAAAAGACCATAATGTTTATTTACTGCAACATTCTTAAGAACGGTGACTTCAGAACCACCATGCCACTTTACTTCTATATTGATCTTTTCTAATTGGCCTAATCCGATCTCTTGTCTAAGGCTTGAAGCGCCAAAACTAGCACCAGAATTAACGGTTCGGTGAATAACCATGGGTTTTCCGTTAGGCAAGATACCTTCAATCTTTATTCGACTGCCAATAGCACTTTTATTGCAATCATCACCTGTCAAGGTCAGACTGATCCAATTGTTTCCCTGTCCAGGATTTTTGAACAATGCATTCATGAAATTATCACCGGCGTAAGAACCACCTAAGACCACATACATATCTTCATCGCCATCATTGTCCAAATCACCAAACCCCACACCATGTCCCTTTTGGATATGTCCGGTACGCGTAGAGGTCGTTACATCTTGAAAGTATTGCCCTTGGTTATTTCTGAACATTCTATTGGGAAATACAGCCCGAAAATCTGGTGTACCGGTAGATGCATAAAAATCTTGGTAACCGTCATTGTCTATATCTGCAAAGTTGCAACCCATGGTGTAGAGGACTTTATCAACTTTTGTTTTTTGTGTAACATTGGAGAAAGTATTATCCCCATTGTTTTGATAAAGGCAAGAATATTCTGTCTGAACATCCCTATTTAGATAATCAGCAGCCACCTTACCAGATGCTACGGTAAAATCCCGGACGTCAAAACTATTAACGTAGATATCATCATAGCCATCATTATTATAATCCCAAAACCAGCACGGAAAACTCATTGACGGTTTTTGTACACCTGCACTTTGGGCTATTTCCTTAAATCGATATTCATTTTCAGGTCCAAGATTTTGGTACAGTAAATTATTTCCTGATAAATTAGAAATATACAAATCTAAATAGCCATCGTTATTAATATCTCCCCAGGAGGAACCTTTCACAAAAGCATTAAGCCGAATACCGTATTGTTCGGCCGATTCTACAAATGTTCCATTCTTTTGATTGATAAATAATTCTGATTGATAGCTTCCCGAATTTCCCGTTTCGTTACCGACAAACAGATCCAACCAACCATCATTATTGACATCACCCCAAGCCGCAGTTTGTGTAGGCTTAAGAGAAAAAATGCCGCTTGATTTCGTAACATCAGAAAATGTCCCATCACCATTGTTCTTGATAAGTGAATTAGGGTGCTCCCCTGCTTTTCCAAACCAGGCACCTCTGAGAACGATAAAGTCTAAATGGCCATCGTTATTATAATCAGCTTGACAAAGATTGAGACCGCTAACAATCCCATTGAGACCAGCAGAGGCTGTTTTATCTTTAAACTGCCCATTACCTAAATTCTCATAGTAATGGATTTGGTCTTCTAGGCCATAAGAGCTGGCCATGATATCAAGCAATCCGTCTTTATTAAAATCATCAACAATACATCCACCGGAGATATCATTGGTTGCTACTTTTGCTGACATAGCTACATCCTCGAATGGCATCAATTGGTAATCTGAATCAAATATGGATTCGGCTAACTTAAATTGCGGCTTTACTTTATCTGGATAATTACCCAAAGTCATTTGCGCCAAATTATAGAGCCACTTGTTTTGAAGGTTAGCAGGATCTTGAATTAATAATTCTTCATAGATTTTAAGTGCCGCTTCTGATCCTTTTCTTTTTTTATGAACCGCTGATTTGTCTAAGGGTAAAATGCAAGATTGCTGATTATGGTGGTGCACACAATTTTCAATTTCCCCCTTTCGAAGATAAGACACTGCCAATAGCTCTTTGAATCCATTTAAGGACTGCGCATTTAATGAAACTTTCTTCGATTCATGCAAATCGATAACCGATTTAAAAAGTGCAATACTTTTATCAAATTCGCCAGCATTAAGCCATTCTACCCCAGCCTGAAATTGAAGCTGAATCTTTTGAGCGATGTTATTAGATTGACTGATTAATTTTTCTAAGTATTCAGCCTTTCTTCTATTTTGATGCCATTGTTCTTGAAAGTTATTACTATCTGTCAAACTGGCTAAGAGATCAACCATCTCTTGTGTCTCATTATTAGTTGATTGAGATGAAACGGGAGCAGCATCACTAACTGCTTGCCCGGACTCTGCACTTTTATCTTGACAAGCCGTCAGTAACAGCAATAACCATATTAAAGCGATGGCACCTCTCATTAATACTTATAGATTTGAGCGGCGGCATTATTATTAGCAATCACCAATAAGTTGTCCGACTTACCTTTAAGCACTGCCGCATTTCGAACATCCTTATCTGCTTGAATCCCCGTTTTAACGGAACGAGAAACCTGCATATTCATCTGCTTATCTATATCTAACAAACAGCCTGTACCTGCATCACTTCTTGTCGTCTCTACTTCTCTATGATACATATTGCCACATAGGAAAACTTCGACCTTCCCATCTTTATCAAAATCATCAACAGCAATACCATACACTGGAGCCATTTGAGCTTCATTAGGTAATTCGACTGTGGTAAATCCATTATTACCTCCAAAGAAAATGGTATTAGAAAATGTTTGCGCTTCTAAGACAGTGGTGGTTTCAGAAATATGATCTTCAAGAACTTTGTCAATAGTCGCTAATCCAAAATCCTCATAAGAGCCAAACTTCTTTTTAATAAATGGCATTTGTTCAGATGAGCATTGACGTCCTCTGACGGGATAACATTGTCCATTTTGATAATACCCTAGATAAACGTCGTGGGTACCGTTTTTATCAAAATCATCGACATAAACTTTGAAAGGTTCTGAAGGTGATGCTTTGTATTTGATATTCTTTCCGAGATTTCCTGCAATGATATCTAGGAAACCATCATCATTAACATCCGCTAATTCTATTCGATTCCACCAACCTGACAAATTCTCTAGTTTACAAGATTTTGTAATATTAGCTGCACCAGATTCAAAGAGATTAAAAACCATTATTGGCATCCATTCTCCAGTAACCACTAAATCATCTTTTCCATCAAAATTTACATCCCCAATTTTAGCATCCGTAACCATTCCCAATGTCTTTGTAAAAGCACTATGTTTTATTGAAGCTGTGAATTTGCCTTTATTATTAAGCAAGATATAACTCTTAGGCTTTCTGCCATACTTACCAGGTACTTGTCGACCACCTACAAATAAATCTAGGTCCCCATCTTGATCGACATCTAACGAAACCACTGGACCAGAACTTTCCTTTAATGCCGGCAATGCATTTACCTTTTTAAAGTTAGTACCGTCCATATTAATGTATAACCTATCCCTGTACAAGTTATCTCCATAATCATATTCACTGCCACCACTTGAGACATACAAGTCTAAATCACCGTCATTATCAGCATCGAAGAAATGCGCTCCCCCATCCTCCGAATTTTTATCTTGTAAAAAAGGTGTCTCAACTTTTGAGAAGCTGCGATTATTTTGATTGATGTAAAGGGCCCCAGGAAAGCCCGCAGATCCCCCAACATACATATCCGTATAGCCATCATTATTGATATCTGCTTCAGCCACGATAGGTCCTAGCGTTGAAGTTCGATATGGCAACAGTACCTCTCTTTTAAAATCATTAAAAACATTCTCTGTATGTTCTACAGAAGCAGCTTGAGCGACTGCAAAAGTTGGATTTGGGTTATTCTTTTTTGTTTTGGTTGATGACGCAGAGTTAGAATTAATTTTAATTGACTGATTGACTGAAATATTATTCTTAATGGTTTCTTGACCATTAGACCAAATCACTTTTAACTCATTTACTTTATCATGATTAGCTAATCCAAAATGCGCTATCTTTTGAGAAGTGGACATATACCCTCTATAAGGAGAATACTCAGTAAATTGTTTTTGTCCGTTACCGTAATTGATTTCAATTTTAGCATTCATAAAGTTGCCTTCCAACTCTACATTTAGATAATTTAATAAACCATTTTCATGAGCGGTATTTTTAAACAAACTACAGTTCATGTTGGCATTATTAATTATTAAATCTAAATCGCCGTCATTATCAAAATCTGCATATGCTGCACCGTTAGACCAAGTAGGCTCTTCAAACCCCCAAGCATCGTTCATTTTTGTGAAAGTTAAATCGCCGTTGTTCTTATATATGTAGTTTGATACCTTTACGGAAGGCGTTTGTTGAGACAAGGCCATTAAATCGACCTTAGTTTTTCCTGATCGCTTTAGTTCTTTGTAATAGTCTTTTCTCCATAATTCTGAATCTTTATTTCTGGTCTCTTTTATTATTCCATTAGTAACAATTAGGTCTTTATAAGAATCATTATCAAAGTCCACAAATAGTGGTGTCCAACTCCAATCAGTGTTAGATATTCCTGCTAACTGTCCAATTTCACTGAAAGTACCATTCCCATTATTAACTTGAAGTGCGTTAAACATGTATTGATAGTGATAGCCATTCTTAGCCAGAGTATAAAATTTTTCAGGATTCATACCTGACATATTCGTTTTCTGTCTGAAATTATCCTCTGCAACCATATCGACTGCATAAACATCTAAAAAACCATCATTATTAATATCCGCAATATCAACACCCATACTAAAGTTGCTCATATGCTTTATTGCATTATTTGCTTTATTAAGGAAGGTACCGTTGCCCTGATTCTCATAAAGCAAATCTGGCTCATCATAATCGCTAGCAATATAAATATCTGTCCATCCATCATTGTTATAATCGAATGTTGTCACGCTTAGTGTATAGGTGTAATTCATAATGCCTGCCTCACTGGTTACATCAGTAAACTGGCCATTATCATTTCTGTAAAGTCTATCTGTATACTTGAAAGACATTTTACCTTTAAGCGGCTCTTTTGCTTTAAGAGAATTAGGCGGTTGATTGCCTACGTATAAATCTAGGTCTCCGTCCTTATCAAAATCAAAAAAGTTGGCCATAATCGAATAGCCTAAATCAGCAACCCCCATCTGTTGTGCTTGATCAACAAACTTTCCGTTGCCTTGATTTATATAAAACTTATTGGCGCGTTTAGCTGCGTCATCATACAGAAATTGACAAACGTAAATATCTTCTAGACCATCATTATTTATGTCCACTACTGCAGCTCCTGTCGACCAAAGATTAGCGTGTATACCTGAAGCTGAAGTAACATCCTCAAATTTTAAATTGCCTTTATTTTGAAACAATTTATCAGCGCCCATATTGGCACTTAAATACACATCCTGGAGACCATCATTATTGAAGTCCAAAATGGCGACGCCACCACCTTGAGTAAAACCTTCATAAGAGAAGACATTATATTCTTCAGTCTCTGTCAGTTGATTAGTGAATTTCAGACCCGATTGTGAAGGATTTACTTTAGTTAAAAGCTTTAAGCTCTTACTATCAATATTACTTGAATCTTTAGCCGCAACCACCTCGCTATCAGCACTTTGAGAACCAGAGTCCTCTTTA
Source organism: Saprospiraceae bacterium (assembly GCA_020630775.1). Taxonomy (GTDB): domain Bacteria; phylum Bacteroidota; class Bacteroidia; order Chitinophagales; family Saprospiraceae; genus RFSX01. The sequence goes on from JAHDIN010000039.1 coordinate 20,496, forward strand.
CATGCCCATAATAATCCGATACAACATGTTATAAATAAAAGCTTTCTCATTTACGTCTTTTAGTGCCTCGAAAATAAGGAAAATCGTTCTTTGTTATTGGAAATTGGAGATTGGAAATTCGAAATTGGAAATTTGTCCTCACTTCCCTAGATATGGGCATTCACAAAACCGTGTCACCGAGATACTTCGAAACCGTGAGACCTCGAAACCATGAAACCATGAAACCTTGAAACCTTCAGACCTTGCCCCTCCATCACTCAATCACCAAAGTATGCTCCGCATGCGCTCTCACCTTATCCATATCAAACCAATAAGGAATCCATTCTTCATTAGACCATTTCTCAATTTGGGATTTATAATAAGGATGTAAGACTCGAGCAGCGTTACCCCCTGAATTGACAGCCATGATCTTTTCATTATCATTTAAATCAGCGACCATTCGGAAGGTAGAAAACCAACCGGTTGAGTAATCGCCCAATTCGCCCTTTACATATCCCCCTCTATTGAGACTTTGATTGGACCCGTTTTTAGGCATCACTTCTGTACCTAACCAATTAGCGCCGAAGCCTTCCCTTCTGATTGGACTAGTAAATTGAATGGTATGCAATTGACCCCAAGTCCAAGTCGTCCTATCATTACCTAATTTTTCTATTAGAAACGCATCAGCATGTTTGGCAGCCTTTACTATTTGATCGGTAATTGTTTCTTTTGTTGGGGTATCCTTATCATCTATAAATTCATGCCCATCCAATATCATTTGATGCAATCGTTGAGGCCAATAATATGGGCTTGTCCAAAAGTCCTCTTCTAATGCGTCAGGTAATTCGTCATTTAAAAGCTGTTCGATCAAAACATCATAAAGCACATGAAATAATGTTGGCGCTACTTGATTCGCCTTATCTTGAAAATCCCAATTAGACAATATATCAACCCATTCAGAAAAATTATCGTCTGCTTTTAAAGCCTGCAGAATTATGGGTGTTAATTTTTCAGCCTGCATATTCTTACAATCCATGATGTAGTTCCACATTTGATTAGCATCAAAAACTTCATCATTATCAAGTAATTCTTTAATTCGGCTATATCTAAAATCTTCCGAAAAATGAGAAGAATAGTAATAAGGATAGTCATCAGGTCGATTATCATGATTGGCAGTCCCTACCCAGCCTTTAGCGGGATTTATATCATGAGGCATTTCATCTTTAGGAATAAAACCGATCCAAGGGTCTTCATTGACGCTGGTTTGTGCATGGCGTCCTTTTCGATTGTTTCTTATGGGCACCAATCCAGTAGTTTGATGTGCAATTTTCCCAGATTTATCTCCAAATACAACATTAAAATACATGTTGTCCATGTCATACAAATGCTCGCGAAGTGTAGCTACGTCTGTGGACTTAATTAAGTTTATGGCACCCAAAGTCTTGCTTTGTGGTTGACTTTGAGACCATCTAAGACTTACAACATCCTTGGTTTTTATCCCAAAGACATCGAAATCAGAAATCACAGGTCCATTTTTAGTTTTTCTAATTCGAATATCTATATTGTCACCATCTTTAACTTTGATAGATTCTAAACGCTCTTCCAACTTCAAGGTATCACCAAGAAAAACATAGTGGCTATCATCAATCAGTTGTTCTATAAAAAGATCTTGCGTATCACCATAAGCATTCGTTACGCCGTAAGCGACATATTCATTTCTACCCACCATAATGCCAGGTAATCCTGGCAACGCCGCGCCTACTGCTTTAAAAGTTGGACAAAAAATACCAATTGGAAAAAATATACCGGGCAGCAATCGAGCATCTAAATGCGGATCGTTTGCTACAATTGTTTGTCCTGATTTAGAGCGCTGTGCATTAACAGCCCAGTTATTTGAGCCTAGTTTTATTGGATCAACATGCAATTGAGGTGCATTTAAATCTTCAATTGTTTTAATTTCTGAATGCCCCATTAATGTCTGAACTGTATCAAAATTTAAGGAGGCCAATCGATCTGGATTGTTATTAAGTGGAAAGATATTTTCTAATCCTAAATTATATGCAGATAAATTGAGTGATAAAATTTCATCACTCATATTGCGCGCTTGAGTATATCCAATATAATGGGTAACAGCTACAATATCTCTAGGAGTCAGTTTGGAAGGCTGCATACCTAATAACTTTAATTCTATTGGAAACTCATCGGAACAGCAATCTAAATAGGCATTATATCCATCGGCATAAGCACCTAAAATTTGCATTGTTTTGTTATTAAGAATGGGCACGTGATTATCTGCCATTCCATAGAAATCCAATACACGCATTTGAATATCCATATCGATTGTTGCACTTCCTAACAAAGAAGATAAGCGCCCACCGATTAAAGCTTTATAAAATTCAACTTGGAAGATTCTATCTTGAGCCATTACAAAACCTTGTGCTCTAAAAGCATCCAATTCTGTTTGTGCCTCTATATAGGGTATGCCATATTGATCTCGATGTATTTCTACGGGTTTGTCAAAAAGTGAAAGACTTAATTCTCCTGAGACTTTATAATTATTAAGGTTGGGAATCCAAATAGCTAGAACGATTAAAACAAGCAACAAAAGAGCGCATAAAAAGAGCAGGAATTTCTTCATTGCTACAAGTTAATTATTCATTCCTAATTGTTCATCATTAATTATATAGTCGCTAAAGTTCTATTTTATAATAATAACAAGTCTCAAGACGCGGGTAGTCTTTCAATCTAGAATGCTTAAATTCCCCTTGGAACGCCATACCAATCTTTTGCATTACTTTTTCAGAAGGTTTATTTGTGCTCGTACATACAGAATAAATTGTATTAAGCCCTAAATTTTCTTTGGCATATAGCAAACACCGTTGAGCTCCTTCTGTTGCAAAACCCTTACCCCAAGCTGATTGTTTAAGTCGCCATCCGATATCGGTACAGGGCGTAAAAGGGGCTTCGTATTCTTGTCTGGCTAATCCAATAAAGCCTAACAATTCGCCGAATCGCAGGTCCTCCACTGCGAAATAGTTATAGCCCCATTTATCAAAATGGTTTATTAATCTGTCGATAAATTGAGCGGTTTCTTCTCTAGATAAAGTAGAAGGAAAATGCTCCATAACCAATGGATCCGCATTCAGTTTTGCAAATTCATTAAGATCATTAATTTGCCAATTTCTTAAACCGAGTCGCTCTGAAGTAAATATATATTGTTTCATTATTTCACGTATGACATGATCATGGTAGTCGCCTTATTGATTTGAATATCGATACTTTTTATTCTATTGATCGAATGAATGATATGTCGTTTTTTACCCATAGTAAGCTTCTCAAAGTGACCTTTTAATACAGCATCTTGCTCAAGTAAAACCTCCAAAACTTCTGGCATGTCAACGCCTAAAGGATTAGGATCTTGCTTTACGGTAAACGACAAATCCTCTCCTGGATACATACTTATTTCTTCCAATCTTGATTTTGAAAGTATGATAAAAAAGTTCCCATCACCCAAGTGATTTAATCCACACTGAAATTCTACCTGATCCTTCAAACTACAAATAAGTCTCGTTTTATTTTTTAAAGGAAAAGTATCTACGGTTTGAGCATCTAGCTGGACATAGTAATAGGCTCCTCTATTTTTTGGCAGCTGCTTAATGGTTTGTGTATCTTGATATAGTATCATTCGAAATACTAAGATCTCTTCTTTTCAAAAATAAAATCTACCACAGGACCACCTTCAGATATTTGTGCTTTAAGCTGGTCACCTTCCGACCAATACTTGATCAATTTTGGATAATCATTTTTGGAGTTTCTACATTCAAATGCTTCTTCGCCAGTTAGTTTGCACAAAAATGTGGTTTTACTTTGACCATCCATTTTCACAACAAACTGTGTTTTAAATGCATCAATCTCAAGAGTTGTTTTTTCTTCCCAAACGATGGCATCGCCTTGCATTGTATACGAATGGCCTTTATACTTAAGGTCATGAACTTTAGACCAAGATTCGTAAGTGGTTAGCCCTTCCTTCTCATCTATTCTTATCCAATCACCCAAGATAAAGTCATATGCCTTTGCCTCCATAGCAATTTCATTTTGCTTATTCAATGTTTCAGGTGGCAACATCAGTCCATTAACATCAGAAACATAACGCGGTTGGCAAGCAAGAAGCGTTAATACGAAAAAGATAATGAAGTATCTCATAATGGAAAAAGGACATTTAACGATTTGGGATTCAATTTAAAATTCAATTTATGATTAAACTTGAAGCTTTCGCCATCAACATGATAGTAATAAGGCTTGTCTGTCTCTATTGATACGGCGTTGACCTTTTTAACCTTAACCAAACGACTTTTATCGATAGATTTGTTGAGCATACGCCAAGAAGAACTGAGTGTCCTTAATACAGAGGCCTCCTTTATAAACACTACATCTAATAATCCATCCGACAATTCAGCTTTCGGGGCTACAGAAAAATTATATCCATACATGGAGGCATTCGCTATTGCAATTGATGTAAAGTGTCCTTCTATTTTTTCATCACCGAGTTCTACTAGAAAATTTTCAGCTTTGAAATTCATAATTTCTTGACTGACCAATTGAACATACATCTGCAGTCCTCTCTGTTGATTATTTTCAGCTTTAAAGGCTATGAGCGCATCAAAACCAGTACCCGCTAGATTAAGAAAGAATTGATCATTGACCGAACACGTATCAATTATTTGTGATGTTGCAGTGTTCAATTTTTGAATGGCTTTAATGCGATTACGCCCCATACCGATATGCATCGCAAAACCATTTCCCGAACCTCCTGGAATAATTCCAAATTTAATATTACTACCAACCAAAGGCTGCGCGGTTTCGTTGACCGTACCGTCCCCTCCAAAAGCGACAACTGTATCAAATGCTTCCTCTTTTGCTTCTAATGCTAGATCTCTTGCATGCCCTTTGTACTTGGTTTCTGCAATATGAATATCGAATATATATTTATCGCAATGCTCTCTTATTAGCGCAATTTTATTCTCATTTCTTCGAGGACCAGAAACGGGATTAACAATGAATAATATTTTGCGACGAGCGTCCATTTATACGTATTCGTGATAATAGTTGCAAAGATAGGTTTTTGAATTTGCTCATAAGGGGTTGATGTTTGTTTTGAGAAGAACTGCCGATAAACCGCTCTAGAATGGCTTTAATGACTTATTCACCCATTTGATTCATGAATTTGTCTAGCCATAGAACATAAAAGCTCTTGATTTTCCAGATGCTAATGGAGCTTTTGCAATAGGTCTTGGGATCACTCGCCCCAAATACTTTTTTTTAATCTCTACCATACCCGATGAGTTATTGCTTTTATTTTCGCCTTGTTGTTTATGATCTACAGAAACTATATCTGGCATAAATTCATTTCTATTTACTATTCATGCAACATTTTTGTTTAAGAATCGTTATTTTAGTGATAGTTTTTATGAGCATCACAACTCGCATTCTGCGGGGGTTGCCAATACTGGCACGGGGCTGATAAGAACTTTTTTTATTTCTTCACATAGCCATCTGATTTAAATTCACTTGCCTTTTCTATTTCAAAACGATTTGTTTTATGATAATAGTTGGTTCTAAAATTGGCCGTATCGTAAACATCAATAATTAGATTGTACTTATCTTTTAAGGCATTGTAAAATCGATCTTCTCTTTTAATAATGTAACGATGTAAAGCCCATAAAAAGTAATCGATAATACTTAACTCGGGGGTATCCTGACTTCTGACAATGTCAAATGAGTAATTTATATCCAATGCTTCATTCCTCTTTCCATTATCTCTTATTATTGCTTTCGATATGGCTTCATCAAGATGCCTTTGTGTGCTTTTTTGTCTGGCGGAAAGGAAAATACGATAGTCTAAATCATCCTT
>JAHDIN010000040.1 GCA_020630775.1 Saprospiraceae bacterium
TTTATTCATAATCAAAAGACAGAAAAAATAGTCCAGTTTTATGGGGGTCAGTACATGTCACAAAAAACCGTATTCCATAAACCGTATTCCATAATCCAGTGAAACCTACCTTTGGTAGCTAGAATGGTGTAGGGAGTGTGATTTAGAGTTTATGGGAATTTTTTATATTGGCCCACTGTTTATCTGAGAAAATCAATCCCAGGATTTTCTTGCTTCTATGAGTTTATATAGGCTAGCTGAAATCTGTTTAGCTTGGTTGATTAACGCATCGGCATTTTCATTAGCTATATATCCTATTTCCTTTGCTATTATTAATTGAGTTATTAATTCGGCACACGATCCTTTGGAGATATAAAAGTGATTGATGCCTTGTTTGGTGGATTTCAATTCATCGCCCTCTGCTATATTGGAAGGTATCGAAACAGCACAAGCTGTAATCTGAGATACAAATCTGTAGTCCTTTTTTAAACTTGAATTCTTGTTAAGAATAGCGTAAATATCTTTAGCCAATCTTACCCCTAGTTTCCAAACTTTTAATTCTTGAAAGTTTCCCATGCCTGTTTATAGATATATAGCAAAAAGGTAAACACTGCTGGATAGTATTCTTGCTACTTTTTGTAGCAAGAATGGCATAAGGAATATGGTGTAGGGTTAATGGGGCTTACTATATTAGATCTTTGATTATCTGAATAAAATAAATCCCAGGATTTTCTTGCTTCTATGAGTTTATATAGGCTAGCAGAAATATGTTTGGCTTGGTTAATTAATTCATCAGCATTTTCATTCCCTACATATCTTCTTCCTTTCTTATTATTAATTGAGTTATCAATTCGGCACTCGATCCATTGAAGATATAAGGAGGTAAACAATATAAAGTAGGCCAGGTTACAAGAGATTTAACACAGAAAAAAAACCATATTCCATAATCCTTATTCCCTAATCCCTTGGAACCTTACAAGTAAGGTTCCAATATCTCCCCAATCGCCCTAACCCACTTTGGATTATCATTAAGGCTCTCTACCATATCTAGTTGTTCGCCACCCATTTCTAGGAATTCTTCTTTGTATTCATCGTCAATCTCTATGGTTGTTTCTAGGCAATCGGCAACGAAAGATGGGGAAAAAACTAGAAGCTTTTTCACGCCGTTTTCTGTTAAAGACTTAAGAACGTCAGGCGTGAATGGTTCTGTCCAAGGATCTCTACCTAAGCGGGATTGGAATCCAACAGAAAATTGTTCTCTTTTTAAATTTAATTTATCTGCGATTCTGTAGGCTGTATCATAGCATTGAGCTGAATAGCACATTTTATTATTTTCATTCAAGGTAAAACAACAGTCTTTTGCCTTGAGGCAATAATTATTACAGTCAGACTTTCTTAAGTGCCGTTGAGGGATACCGTGAAATGAAAATAAGAAATGATCGTAATCTTTAAGATTATACTTATTAGCGTTATCCGCATAGGTTTCAATCATTGTATCTTGATCATGATAAGAACTAATGAATGACACTGGAGGAATGGTCAACCATTTAGACATCACATCCATCACTTCTTGTAATGCTGATCCTGTACTAGCAGATGCATATTGAGGAAACATTGGAAAAACCACATATCTGTCAACATTCTTAGATCGGAGTTTTTCTAAAGCTGATTCAATAGATGGATTTTGATAACGCATTCCTAATTCGATATGGTAACGATCGTCCATTTTTTCTTGAAGCATTTGCTGAACGTTTTCACCATATACTTTTAGTGGAGATCCATTTTCAGTCCACAATTGTTTATAAAGTTTTCCAGAACCGTAAGCTCTGAAAGGCGCAATGATTAACCTAACCAGGATTTGTCTTAAGATATATGGAATATCAATAACCCGCCCATCTAACAAGAATTGTCTTAGATATCGCCTTACTGATCCAGTACTAGGATCATCTGGTGTTCCTAGGTTAACTAACAAAATGCCTACTTTCTCCATAATTATTAAATACGCTTAAAACAAAATTAACATACATTTCCGTACATAGTTTAAGGCCTCACAGATACTCTTTGAAGAATTACATAATAATGACAGGCTTCAAAATAAAATCATGATATTAGCATAAAATCTAATACATTCATGGCCAAGCCTTTTATTTTAATTACTAATGATGATGGGATATTCGCTCCAGGGATAGCGGCTTTAGTTGAAGTGGTCAAAGAAATTGGAGATGCCGTTGTTGTAGCCCCAGATAATCCACAATCTGGACAAGGTCATGCCATAACCATCACCTCTCCAATAAGACTTAAGAAAGTAGATCAATTTGACGGTATAGAATCTTATGCTTGTTCAGGCACGCCTGTAGATTGTGTCAAACTGGCTAAACATGTTTTATTAAAAGACAAAACCATAGATTTATGTGTATCCGGCATAAATCATGGATCAAATGCAGGTATAAATATTATCTATAGCGGCACCATGTCAGCGGCAATGGAAGCGAGTTTGGAAGGTATTAATTCAATAGGCTTTTCATTATTGGATTTTTCTTTTGAAGCTGATTTTAGTGCCGCTAAACATTATGCTCGAAAGGTTATTTTATCGATGTTAGAAAAAAACGATCAACAAGATTCAGTTTTATTAAATGTGAATTTTCCAAAATTGCCAGTAGAAGATATCAAGGGGATAAAAGTTTGTCGACAAGGTGGCGGTAAATGGGTTGAGGAATATAAAGTTAACGAAGATCCTAGAGGTGGAAAATATTATTGGCTAGATGGTTCGTTTATAAAGACAGATCATTCTGAAGAAGCTGATTTATGGGCATTGAAAAATGGATACGTTTCAATAGTACCTTCTCAACATGATCTGACTGATTATAAAAGACTTGATGCACTTCAATTTTTAGAACAATAGTATTTGAATGAGAATTATAAAAGAAAATGACAGCATCTTATTGGGGATTCTCCTTGGAGCTACATTTCCCATAATTGGTTACTTAGCCACTGAAGCGATATTTGAACTTTTGACACAACAAGGCATTATGGATGAAATAACAGCGAGTGTCTCTGGTAAGCGCCAAAGGACAATGGCCCTGATTGCCATTTGCTTCAACATACTACCTTTAAATTTTTTAAATAGTCGATATACTAGTAAAACATTAAGAGGGGTCTTAATTGTCACATTTCTATTTTGCTTTTTATGGGTAGGTCATTTCTTTCTTCATTTATTTTAAATTAAGTGAAATACTACATTATAGCTGGTGAATCCTCTGGAGATCTTTATGGCGCAAGACTCATCTCTGAAATTAAAAAACTTGATAGTCAAGCTGACTTCAAATTTTGGGGTGGTCCCCAAATGAAGGATGTCGCCCCAGGCCAATTAAAATCCATACGCGAAACGGCATTTATGGGTTTTTATGAAGTGGCGAAAAACATATTCAGGATCAGAGATCTTTTCAAGTTTGCCAAATATACGATTGAAGAATTTCAACCAGATGTAGTCATACTCATTGATTATCCTGGCTTTAATTTAAGACTCTCGCATTGGCTCAAAGAAAAAGCAATCAGAACTGTCTTTTATATTTCTCCTCAACTCTGGGCATGGAAAGAAGGACGTCACAAGATATTGCGCGATAACATCGATCAATTCTTCGTTATACTCCCTTTTGAAAAAGAGTTTTATCGCAACTTAGATACGCCATGTATATACCATGGCCACCCTCTCAAAGAAATTATTGGTTCACCCAAGCCATTGTCAAAAACAATTAAAAAAATTGGGTTATTTCCAGGCAGCAGAGAACAAGAGATCGAGCGCATCCTTCCAGAAATGATAGAATTTGCCCAAGCATATCCTCAATATCAATTCGTCATTTCTTCAGTTCAACATATCCATAAATCTACCTATACAAATTTAATCCCTAAGGGAAGTCCAAACATTGAGTTATCGACAGTGCATTCTTATCCACTCATGCAACAAATTGATTTTGCTATCGCCTGCAGTGGAACCACAACTTTAGAACTGGCGCTTCACAACATTCCTCAAATAGTCGTCTATAAAACCAGCCAGATCAGTTTTGCTATTGGCAAACGATTGGTCAACACGAAGTATATCGCCCTCGTCAACCTTATTGTTAATAGAGAAATCGTACCCGAGTTACTTCAAGGTGCTTGCAATAGTTTAGCAATCCAAGAATGCTTTGAGCATTTAAATAATGAAGGAGCTCTTTCTAAAATGATTTCAGAATATGCCATTATTAGGGACTCATTGGGTGAGGGGCGCACCTCGGCTTTAATAGCGGGGGATATTGTTGGAGGATTGGGGACTTTGAGTCGAGATTAGAAATTAGAGATTAGTCAAATCGACATTCCAAAATTCTAACTAATTATTATTTAAAAAGAAGTTCTATTTCTTAGCTTTTGGTTTCGCTTTGGCCTTCGCTTTTGGTTTCGCTTTCGCTTTCTTTTTATCTGCCTCTAATTTGACACCTTTAGCGCCTTCTTCTATCAAGATTTTCTTGCACTCCTCTAATGTAAATTTCTCTTTTGCTTCTTCGGCATTGTATCTCTCGCCGTCTTCCTTTCTTGGGAGTTTATAGGATTTCTTTTTGTGGCGAATGAAAGGTCCCCATCTTCCGTTTTCTAATGCAATTTTATCATCTGGCCATTGAACTATGTATCGGTTGGCTTCCTTTTCGATTTTCGCTTCAACCAATTCATTAATTTCTTCGGTAGATAGATTATTGGGGTCGTATCGCTTTGGAATATTTATAAAGAATTCATTCCACTTTAGATAAGGACCAAAACGTCCTTTGCCTTTAGTGATATCATGTCCTTTATAGGTTGCGATTGGCGCATCTAATTTCTTACGATCTTCTATCAACTGAACAGCGCGTTCGTAAGTTAATGTCAGCGGATCTTCATCCTTTGGAATAGAGATGAATTTATCTTGGTACTTCACATAAGGACCATAACGACCAGCATTTACAGAAACATTATGCTCTTCATAATCACCTAAATCGATAGGTAATTTGAATAGCTCCATAGCTTCTTCATAATTAATAGTCTCAATAGACTGTCCAACTTTAAGACTTGCAAACCTTGGCTTGCCTTCTTCTCCGACTTCTTCTCTAGTTCCAATCTGCACCACAGGACCGAATCTTGTCATCTGCGCCAACACAGTATGACCTGACTCTGGATCAACACCTAGGTCCCTTCTACCTTTTACCCTTTGTGCCTCTTCTATCGTTTTTTCAACCGTTTGATGGAATGGCCCATAAAAATCCTCGATCATCTCTTGCCAATTTTCATGACCATTGGCAATCTCATCGAGTTTATTTTCGATATCAGCTGTGAAGCTGTATGTCATTATATTTTCGAAATGTTCACTTAAAAAGTCTACAACGAGCATACCCAAATCCGAGGGATACAATCTATTACTGGTGGCACCTGTCATCTCAGTTTCTTGACGTGTATCGACTTTATCCTTTTGCAAGGTTACAATATTGTAAGCTCTCTCCTTCCCTTCTCTACTTTCTTTGGTTACATAGCCTCTTTCCTTCTGCATGATTTTAGTAATCGTCGGTGCATAAGTAGATGGCCTTCCGATACCTAATTCTTCTAACTTTTTCACCAAGCTTGCTTCAGTATATCTTGCAGGAGGTCTAGTAAATCTCTCTATAGCTTCAACTTTATCAAGATCTAACTTTTGTCCTACTGATAATGGTGGCAATATACCTTTAGTAGATTCATCTTCTGCATCTTCATCCTTGGTTTCCATATATACTTTAAGGAAACCATCAAATTTCAACACCTCACCTTGAGCTTGGAATATTTCTTTGTTATCCGTTTCGATATTGACGGTCGTCTTTTCTAATTCGGCATCTGACATTTGAGAAGCAATTGTACGCTTCCAAATCAATTGATACAATCTCATCATGTCATTGTCACCACCAACTATATCATTTGAAATATTAGTTGGTCTAATAGCTTCGTGCGCCTCTTGCGCATTGGCATCTTTACTTTTGAACCTACGCGTTTGTGCATACCTTTCACCAAACTTTGTATTGATCTCTGAAGCAATTGCAGAAATTGCTGTTTCGGACAAACTGGTAGAATCTGTCCTCATATAAGTGATGTGTCCTTGCTCGTACAATTTCTGGGCTGCAGACATCGTCCTATTGACACTAAAGTATAATCTTCTACTTGCATCCTGTTGTAATGTGGACGTTGTGAAAGGTGCCGCAGGCTTTCTTTTGGAAGGCTTTACTTTTATATCGGAAATTGTATAATCACTCCCTTTAAAACTGTCTAATAAAGCTTGAGCTTCTTCTAAAGTATTAAGGCGTCTATTTAATTCTGCTTTAAGTTCTACTTCCTTGCCTTTATCATTCTTTACATTAAATAAAGCGACGACCTTATAAAATGGTCTTGATTCATAACTATTAATCTCTCTTTCTCTATCTACGATTAACTTTACAGCTACAGATTGCACTCTACCTGCAGATAACTTCCCTTTTACTTTACGCCATAAAATCTCAGAAAGTTCGAAACCTACAAGTCTATCAAGAATTCTTCTTGCTTGCTGGGCATCGACCATATTTTTATCTACTGTTCTTGGATTCTCAACCGCCTTTTTAATTGCTGGTTTCGTGATTTCACGAAAAACGATACGTTTGGTAGTATCTTCATCCAATCCTAATACTTCACACAAGTGCCATGATATAGCTTCTCCTTCTCGATCCTCATCCGTTGCTAACCATACTTCACTAACTTTTTTAAGTGTATCTTTTAATTCTTTGACTACCCTTTTCTTTTCGTCTTGAACGACATAGTGAGGCTTAAACTTATTCTCTTTATCAATACCTTTTTTACCCTTATCCAAATCACGAATGTGTCCATAACTGGATTTTACAATAAAATCTTCACCTAGATATTTATTGATGGTTTTGGCTTTTGCAGGAGACTCTACAATTAATAATTTCTTAGACATCCAGTATTATTCTTTTATAAAAAAGGCTTTTTCGAAGTGCAAATGTAGAACTTCATTTCAATTGAAAAAGTTCAAAGCATAAAAAAAAGACTTTTCTGACGTCAATTACCAATCAAAGATCGAGCCTCTTTCTTTCTTTCTATAGCCAACATTTGGATAACTTCCTCTTCATTTAAAGGCTTTTCGTTGAGATTTCGATGCAAAGTAATGAGTACAAATTGAGCCATATCATCAGGATGCAATAAGCCTTTTTGTTTGAGATAATGAGAAAACCTTGATCCTTCATAGAAATTCCAATTATGGATCATCCATCTTCCTATGCCAAAATGCAGTTTCTTAGACACTGCAACTTCATCCTCAGATTGAATAAATTTTTGAATGGCATCTTCTGGGGTCAACTTTTGAATTCTTCTATGTGCATCTGAGAGGTTCTTAGGAATATAGACATCGTGGATCCTTGATTTCTTAATATTTGAATTATATAAAGAATCTAAGTACGCTTTAGAATCTTTCTTCAATTGCGCATTAAGGCTTGATGAAACGAATGCGGTTATGGATATAATGAAAACTAATTTAAGTACTTGCACGATCGACGCTTTGTTTTTATAAACGCAAATATTAAAACTTTGGCTATTTGTAAGTGGGTTTTAACAAAGATTTGACCAAAATAAGTGCCAACTATGCTACTGTCTTTTCTATTTCATTGAGAATAAATCCTACTTTATAGACATTCTGAATTTCAAGGGATGGGTCAATACTCAATAACTTTCTTAATCTAGAAATATAAACATCGAAACTCCTACCTAAGAAATAGTCCTTTTTGCCATATATTTTAAAAACTGCATCCTCTCTTCTAAGCACTTCATTTTTATGAATACATAACAAGCGTAACACCTCACTTTCTTTCTCTGTTAAGCGATGTACTTTCGTTTTATATTTTAACTCTAGCCTATTGGCATCAAAAACAAAACCGCCAATCTTGAATTGTGATGGCGCATTCTCAAAAGCATCGGATTCATTCCTTCTGAGGATAACATTAATTTTACAAAGTAATTCTTCTTCATCAAAGGGCTTCGTTATGTAATCTTCTGCACCAATATTATAGCCATTCAATTTATCCTCTTTCATGGATTTAGCAGTAAGAAAAATAAAGGGCGCAGTTACCCCTTCATGCTTCATTCTTTTAGCTAATGAAAATCCGTCAATGTTGGGCATCATGACATCTAATATGCATAGATCAAAACAATTCTTACAAATCGTATTTAAACCACTTTGACCATCCTTACACCATTTGACTTTGTAGTTTTCTTTTTCAAGAAAGTCCATTAAAAGAAAACCTAAATTTAAATCGTCTTCAACGATTAATATTCTTGCTTTTTCTATCATTTACTTTATTGGAATGAGTAATTGAAAACTACTGCCTTTATATAAATCACTTTCAACACTCACCAATCCCTTATGCAGTTCTACAATTGTTTTGACATAAGATAAACCAATCCCAAATCCTTTAGCCATTCTGACGTTCCCTGTATTTACTCTTTGGAATTTTTCAAATATATGTTCTTGATCCTTTGGACTGATTCCTATTCCATTATCGCGAAAATTCAATCTTATATTGTGCGGCCCTTCAGTCAATTTTATATTTATCGCCGGCTCTTCCTTACAATATTTAATCGCATTATCGATAAGATTCTTGAATACATTTCGTAAATGATACGGATCACCCATTACAAAAACTGCCTTGCTTGGAATTTCAAGATTTATTTGTCCTGACTTTTGCTCTAAAATGAGTTTGAAGTTCTCGACAACTTCAACAATATGTTCAGTTAAATTAAAGCGTTCTGATTTTAATTTGAACTCGCCATTTTCAATTTTTGACAGGTACAAGACTCTATCAATTTGACTGGCTAACTTCGAATTTTCTGACTTAATAATTTGAGCATACTTATCATGGTAAATTTCAGGATGAGACTTCGTTAGTAAATTCAATGCCAGTGAGATATTGGTCAATGGCGTTTTCAATTCATGAGCCGTATTATCGAAAAAGTCAATGTTATTTTCAGTGATACGCTTTTGCTTGACCAAAGACCACAATATTATGAATGATACAGAAGCTAGCAATAAGAATATTAAAATTGAGGACAATATCATCGGCAGCATCTGATCAAAAAGGTACTCTAATTTATCACCAAAGGAAATACCCAACATCGCCTCTGTATTCTTATCCTTACAGAATGGAAGCGTACTGATCGAGCAGCAATATTTATTCTCCCCTGACTCGCAAACACTATCAAAAATTTGAACTTTGTACTTTTCATCAATACCATAGATCGACATGTAAGATTGCAGTGTTTCTTCCAACTCTTGTCTTTGCTGCGGACTTATACCTAACTTTTCAACTGAATAAAACTTTTGAGTTTCTCCTTCACAAATTTGTAGATCCATCAACTCTGAAGGATTATAGGCCCTGTTGTTGAGTTCTGATAAAGTACTACCCATGGCCATATTTACCTTTTGTTCAAACTGCTCCTCGATCAACTTCTTAGAGGTCAATAGCCAATTCACTTGAAAAATCATTAATGAAAGCAGAGCTAGGCTAAGGATGGTAAATAAGATTGGAATTTTCTTTAAATTTATAATAGCCACTTTGCGATCGATTATTCTATAAAGTACCGATAAAAAATCCAATGTGGTCATTCGGTTAACAAGTTTTTAACAAGCCTTTATCAGGCTTTACACAGGAATCAGCGTGGGTTGAGGATAATTTTGATACCGAAATTAAACAACTGGTATCTCAGCAGTTCTGAGAGAAGAAAAATTAAATTGATATGAAAATTTTAATGAGTTTTGTTAGTCTATTTCTACTTACCGCAAGTGTATCATTTGCTCAAACGGCATCTACAGGAACAGCTACTAAAACAGAAACGAAGAAATGCACATCCCTTGAAGAATGCGCAAAAAAAATGGGTATGACTGTGGAGGAATGTAAAAAATTGTGTTCTAAAGAGGGACAAGTAAATATCGAAGCTTGTGCAAAAGAGATGGGTATGACTAAAGCAGAATGTAAAAAAGTATGCACTGGTACGGACTCGGCTATGGCCAATCAAACAGCGACTTCTAGCACAGAAGGTGCCACTCAAGTAGCTGCTGCATTAGTAGAAAGTGAACTCTCCAAGAAAGGTGAGGTGACAACTGAGAAAAAAGCTTGTAGCGCTAAAAAAGCATGTTGCAAGAAAAAGAGCTAGTTATACCATTTGACTAAAATTCAAATAGTATCGTAGAAATATCTAGTTGATATAATGTGTGAGCCATTACTTTTTAGTGATGGCTTTTTTTATTGAGAAAGATGCTAAATAAAAAAACTGAATTGCACATTTAGAATACGCTACAATTAAATTTCGTTTGTACTTAAGATTTTTGATATTTAACACTTTATCTTTTTGCCTCGCCGGCAGGCTTTCCAAAGCCGAAACTGTTGTTTCGGTTCTCTCATTTCAAAGCAAGGTTTACTAGCTTTGATCCAACGCAGTTGGAACTTTCGTTCATGTCATGAAACAAAAACGAAACAAATGCGATGCTGCGATCGCAATCTGTGATTAAAACATCACGAAAATTCAAGGCTCATTTCATTTTTTAACGCATCTGAAAACTGAAATTCCTAAACAGGCTTAAACTCGCTTGCAGCTCAAACACAAGCCTGTTTTTAACGGAATTTAAGCCTTCAGATACTAAAATGAAAAAGGCCAGAGTAAAAATATTGAAATCAGTGATAAGCTTGTTATGTGGATCTTAAATGCAAATTCAGTAAATGAAATTATAAATATGCTTTAAAGACTAGATGCTTTGAAGTTCATATTCCTTAATTAAAATCTCAGCTGGGATATTCAGTTCTTTATTTAACCTTCTAATCATGGAGAGGCTCAATTTTCTTTTTCCATTTAAAATTTCACTTGCTCTACTTCTTGTACCTAATATTCGAGACAACTCAGATTTTTTTAGTCCCATTTGCTCCAGCCTAAACAAAATAGCTTGAATGGGATGAGGTGGATCAATTGGAAAGTGCTTCAATTCATACTGCTCTATTAGGATACCTAGTAATTCTAATTTATCCGATTCAATAGAATTAGCTTTAACATTCTCCTGCATCAAGTCATAAGCCATTTTGAGGTATTGCTGATGCTGTTTTTTATTTTTTATTGGACGGATCATATTCAATTTTTTCAGCGTCTATTTTATCGTATTCTGCATGCGTTCCCACCCAAACGATAAAAACAATTTTCAATCTAAATTCAACATCTACAATTAATCTATAGTCATTTCCTTTTATATTGAAAACGACTCTTTTTGAATTAATTATAGAAGCGTTTCTATATTGTCTCTTTAAATCTCCAGAATTATTCCAGCTAGCCTTCCCGCACTCTTGATACCATGCTTTCAATGGTTGTTCTGATAATTTATTTGAACTCCAAAAGTGCTTCAATGTACTCACTGCAATTATCCTCATAACAGTGTAAAGATATATAATGTTCCCTAAATGGTTACATTTCATAAGTTCAAATAAACAATTTTTATGTTTGTCGCTAAAGAGAGATATTTGGACACGAAGAACTAAGTCTTCCTTTTTGTGTAATAAGTGTATAACATTCAAATAAAAAATACTGATGAACAAAGTTTATATCGTTTCAGCTCAAAGAACGCCTATTGGTAGTTTCGGAGGGATTTTCGCTAATATATCTGCTACTGATTTGGGAGCGACAGCTATTAAAGGTGCGCTTGAAAAAGCTAATGTTAATGCCGATTTAGTAGATGAAGTATTCATGGGCAATGTGGTATCTGCCAATTTAGGGCAAGCCCCTGCTAGGCAGGCTTCCATAAAAGCAGGCATTCCTAATACAGTTCCTTGCACTACGGTAAATAAAGTTTGTTCATCTGGCGCCAAGGCCATCATGTTTGCGGCTCAGGCTATAGCCTTAGGACAGAAGGATATTGTCGTTGCAGGTGGAATGGAAAATATGTCTCAAATTCCATTCTACATTCCGAAAGCTAGATATGGTTATAAATTTGGTAATGGTTCGATTGTGGATGGTTTACAAAAAGACGGACTCACCGATGTGTATAACGAATGTCTGATGGGTATATGCGCTGATAATACAGCAACTAAATATGAAATAAGCCGTGAAGAACAAGACGCCTTTGCTATTCAATCTTACAAGAGGTCGGCTGCTAGTACAGAAGCAGGTCATTTAAAAAACGAGATTACTCCTGTGTCAGTACCTCAAAGAAAAAGTGATCCTATCTTAATCGATGAAGATGAAGAATTTAAGAAAGTAAAGTTTGAAAAAATTCCAGCTTTAAGACCAGCCTTCTCCAAAGAAGGAACAGTCACTGCAGCCAATGCCTCTACTATAAATGATGGTGCAGCAGCTCTTGTTTTAGCCAGCGAAGCCGCAATTGAAAAACATGGTCTTAAGCCAATAGCACGGATTATCAACTATACGGATGCTGCTCACGAACCAGAATGGTTTACTACAGCGCCTACTAAAGCCTCACAGAAGCTACTAGAGATGACCGATAAAACGGTTGGTGATATTGATCTTTTTGAGGTAAACGAGGCATTTAGCGTGGTTACTTTAGCTTACAATAAAATTATGAATGTATCTGAAGACAAAGTCAATGTGTTAGGAGGGGCGGTGTCATTAGGTCATCCGCTTGGCGCATCAGGAGCTAGGATTGTGACGACGTTGGTTAATGCGTTACATGTACACGGAAAGAAAACAGGTTTAGCCGCAATATGTAATGGAGGTGGCGGTGCTTCAGCTATTTTAATTGAAGCTTACTGATGAAAGTTGCTATTGTACAAGATGGCCCTGTCTACAACGACCTATCTAAGACCATCGAAAAAACATGTGATCTTATTTCTACTGTTGCAGCTCAGAAAGTAGATCTAATCGTTTTTGGTGAAAGTTGGCTATCTGGCTACCCCATTTGGCTTGACATCTGCGATGATGTCAATTTATGGGATCATCCACCAATCAAGAAGCTCTGGGCGGACACCTATCATAACAGTATCGATATTCATAGCAACAGCTTAAAACCCATTCAACAGCAATTGGCACAACACAATATGCATGCAGTTATTGGTGCAAACGAAAAAGTTGAAACAGGGAAAGGCAACCATACTTTATACAATGCCATTTTCACATTCAATAACAAAGGAGAAGTCGTTAATCATCACCGAAAACTTATGCCTACCTACACAGAAAAACTGGTGCATGGATTGGGAGATGGTCATGGCTTAAATAGTATTAATACTTCCTTTGGAAAATTGGGTAGTTTGATTTGTTGGGAACATTGGATGCCATTGGCACGTCAAGCTATGCATGATGCCGGAGAAGATTTACATATTGCACTCTGGCCATTTGCAAAAGACATACATCAACTAGCGAGTCGGCACTATGCCATTGAAGGCCGTTGCCATGTAATCGCAGTAGGACAAATGATGCATCGATCTGAATTGCCAGAGGGACTAACCATTTCAGAAAATGCAGGTCTTACCTCAGATTGGTTATTGCGAGGAGGATCTTCGATTTATGGCCCTCAAGGCGAAACAATTATGGCTCCCCTTTATGAAGAAAAACAATTAATCATCCAAGAGTTAGATCTTTCAAAAAACACTGCCGAGAGAATGAACTTAGCGACGTCTGGGCATTATCAGAGGTATGATGTGTTTGGGTTTGAGGTGGATAGGAGAAGGTTTAAAGGTTTAAAGGCATAAAGGCATAGGGTTTTAAAAGACAAATAAGGCATTCCTATAGTTATAGATTCTAGAATTATCCAAGAGAATTAGATGAAATTAAAAATTAGTTCGATACTCCTTCTTATGCCATTATTCAATTTAAGCTGTGTTTATACTTCAGCTAGTTATGAATCATTTGAACAGTTAGTCCTTTTAAATAGAGATTACACAATAACTTCAAGGAGTTGTGACTTTGAAATTCTGGATACTTTAGGAGATAATTTATTGTATTTAATAAGCTTCAATAAAGTATCAGGTGGACAAACCTATTTACTAGGGAATGTGGTTAAAGACGCTAATGGATATGAAGCTAAAAGGCTAATTATAAAAAAATCTAACCTAGCTGAAAAATCATTTTCAATAAATGACTTCAAAAACATTTCTCAAGATACCATAGATCTAAATATGGAAATTAAAAAATGAAATGGAGTCTCCATATTGTTTAAACTTATAGTCTTGCAAAAGGAGTGGGACAACTTGAATAGAATGAAAAATGAGCCTTAAGAAAAGAAAGCTATATATAAAAAAGAACCCCGGCCGAAGCCGAGGTTACAAGGGTCAATTAATTAATTCAAATTTTCTAAAATTCCGTTGCGATCAATCACCACTTCAGCATCGCTGAAGCCTTTGGCGATGGCCCTATCTCGGGCGATTTGTGCTTCCGATTGAGAAGCAAATCCACTCAACACAAAAATCGTCCACTCTCCTTTACTCCATTGCTCAATCGTACCCATGCCGTTGACTTTATTTATGTCAAACCAAATGGGGTCTTCATAAGAAGCCAATCTAACTTTATAGCTTATTCCTGTTGTTTCATTAATATTAACGAAGTTACCTTGACCTGAAGGCAATTCCACCAACTCCATACTTGCAGTATTTAGTGGCTCGTAAGTAATGAAGGCATCAGAATAGCCCATAGATTTCACCTTTCTTAGAATATCCTTTGCTTGATATTCATCTAAAAAGTAACCTAACTTCACCTTAGTAGCAGAAGACTGATAAAACTTATACAAGCTACCATAGTCCTTTAATCCAGAGAATACATTCATATTCGCTTGAGATTTAAATAATGCTGCTACTTGGATAAAGTAAACATTAGAGTTAGATCTAATAATTTCTCCATAAGCCACTCTTTTAGCACCTGCTAAAGAAATGGATTTAGCATTCATTTTATTAAGATCTACAGCTTTAGGAGGTAAGATTTTATTGAAATCTATAGCTCCATTGTTAGAATTTAAATCGGTATTTGTGGTCTCATTATCTTGGGTGCCCGATGCAAGATCGGAACTTATACCTGATTTTCGATCAGATATGTTTGAAGTTTCTTCTATAATATTTTCAGTAGAAACATCTGTATTAAACAAATCAGAATAGCTTGATTTCGGAACATTAGGAATGCTTTCTTCCAGGTTTACATTCTGTGTTTCCGCCACTAAGCCTCTATCTTCGATAATATCTTTTTCAATGCTTACCGCAGCTGGTACAACATCTTCGTAATCAACTACTTGAGAAAGTAATTGCTCTTCTTCTGCTGCCTTATTAACAATATAAATGTCATGACTGCCTCTTCCACCTAAACGGTTAGAAGTCAAGTAAAAAGTTTCTCTTTCTGGATGCTTTGTGAAATAGTAATCATCCTCTGGAGAGTTTACACCATTGCCTAAATTAGCTGGAACATTCCATTCACCTGCCGAAACATTCGTTTTAAAAACATCGAATCCACCTAAACCCATCCAATAATCAGATGAGAAGTAAAGCGTTTCTCCGTCAAAGAATGGCGTAATTTCATTTCCAGGAGTGTTGACGTTATCACCTAAATTCTCTGGGTAAGTCCACTTTCCATTTTTGTAGTAACTTACATAAAGGTCAAACCCTCCTTTACCTCCTGGTCTGTTGGAAGCAAAGTACATGATGTTACCCGATGGATTTAATGTTCCAAAGCCCGTAGCATAGCCCACCTCATTATATGGAAAGGCTTCCAGGTTATGGAACGAACCATTAGATCTGCTAGTCGCTGTATATAAAGCTAATTCTAAATCATTGCTAAATATTTGCTTTTCACCATCTCTAAAATTGTTCTTAGTAACTGCAACAACGTTTGCTTCTGCTGCATAATGAATTGGACCGTAGTCGAAAGTCTCTTCATCATCAGACAATAAAAAGTCAACATTATTAATAGTGCCCGTGACACCTTGGTTTCCAATAAACAACTGAGAATGTTGATCTTGGATCTGACTGTTGTTCAATTTGTCTAATGATCTTTTAAAATCTGTCCTGAAGGAAGAGAAAACGATTTTATCTCTAAAAAACGTCGGGCCATAATCCGTCACTTTTGAACTGGCATTATATAAATTCAGTTCAAAATCTTTAGGACCAGATAAAGCAGCTTTGGCAAAATCGCAACTTTCAGCATATAAGTTGGCTAAATCTTGATCGATGCCAGCATAAGACTCAAAGTACTTTTTTGCTTTGTTGTACTGCCCCATTCTCTTCAAAAGCAAAGCATAATTAAAAGCATAATCTTGTGGTAGATTATCCAATTTTTCCATTTTCCTATACCAAATGGCTGCATCCACGTTAGCATTCATCATTCTAAATGACTCAGCTATAACTGAATGACATTCAACACATTCTGGCTTATCCTTTAAAGCTTTTTTAGCGTTCTCAATAGCTAAATCAAAAGCTTTAAGTTCAAAATGTTTTTTTGCTTTTATGAGGGATTTCTGTGACATTAAAGTCCCTGAAAAGGAACATATTAGAAATGCCAGCAAGAGGTGTTGTAGTTTTCCTCGCATAAGCGTAAGTTTTGCAGTTACATATTAAGATTTACAAATATATGAAATAGTTTGTTAAATAGCGTATTACGTATAATTATATTATTTAATCTTTTAATATGTCTTTGTTTTGTCAATTGGTGTCGGGGAGAGTGAGGATTGGAAGCTGGAAACTGGAAATTAGATATTAGAAATAGAAATCAGTCTTTGGTCTTTAGCTTTTAGTCTTTAGTTCAACTTCCAACAGAGAATTAGTTTTGAAACCGAGAATCCGAGATACCGTGATACCGAAAATAGAAATAAGTCTTTGGTCTTTAGCTTTTAGTCTTTGGTTCAATTTTCAAAAGAGAATTAGTTGTGAAACCGAGATGCCGAGATGCCGTGATACCGTCATACCGTGATACTGTGATACCGAGAATAGAAATCAGTCTTTGGTCTTTAGCTTTTAGTCTTTGGTTCAATTCCCAACAGAGAATTAGTTTTGAAACCGAGATGCCGAGATGCCGTGATACCGAGAATAGAAATCAGTCTTTGGTCTTTAGCTTTTAGTCTTTAGTTCAACTTCCAACAGAGAATTAGTTTTGAAACCGAGAATCCGAGATACCGTGATACCGAAAATAGAAATAAGTCTTTGGTCTTTAGCTTTTAGTCTTTGGTTCAATTTTCAAAAGAGAATTAGTTGTGAAACCGAGATGCCGAGATGCCGTGATACCGAGAATAGAAATCAGTCTTTGGTTTTTAGCTTTTAGTCTTTGATTCAATTCCCAACAGAGAATTAGTTGTGAAACCGATATGCCGAGATGCCGTGATACCGAGAATTGAAATCAGTCTTTGGTCTTTAGCTTTTAGTCTTTGGTTCAATTTTCAAAAGAGAATTAGTTGTGAAACCGAGATGCCTTGACACCTTGATACCTTGACATCACTTTACCCAAAAACCATTCAGAGAAAGACAATTAATCATTGTTAATTATTAATTATTCATCACTAACCCCTTCCCCACTTCCACACCACCCCAATCAATCCAAGGCCTGCAAAAAATGCAATAATAGATAGTAACACATAAGGCTCTGTGTAATAATCAGATGGTAATACTTTCTGTTCTGAAAGTATTTTAAAGTTATCCGGATTCAACATCAAGTTCTGAATATTTTGGGCAGATATATCTAATGATGTATTGGACTCTTTATCTAACGCTATTAAAGGATTACGCCAAGGCCATATTTTATTTAGCGAACCTAACATGAATCCACACATAAGAGCAATAGTCCCATCATGAAATTCGCTAAAGGCTTTTGATATGATTCTTGAAAAGAAAACCAATCCAAACAGGCATCCGGTACCAAAAATGGCTAAGATGATAAAGGCTTCTATTGAAGGTGAACTTAAAAATGATTTTAATGTAGGAATAATAAGCGTATACAAGCCAAATATCAACAACATAAAACTCCCAGATATCCCTGGCAAAATCAAAGCACTTATAGCAATAGCTCCTGCAAAAAACAAATAAAAGAAATTTGTAGAACCATTCATAGGGCTAATGCTCGTAATACCAAAAGCCACGAAGACACCAATCAAAAATGGAACCAACAAACTCCCTCGTTTATCACGTATTTGACCCACCATCAAAGGAACTGAGGCGAGTATCAAACCAAAAAAGAAAGCCCAAAGTACTTCTGGATATTTTTCCAAAACATGTGAAACTCCAAAAACACCAAGTCCAATGCCAACTACCATACCCATTAACAAACGACTCAAAAATGGACCATTAAGATTGACCCATAAAGATTGAAACTTAAATGTAGTTAAGTCTTTTATGGTATGTTGGTCTACCGACTTAATACAATTGATGAGTGTTTCGTAAATACCTGTTATGAAGGCTATAGTACCTCCTGAAACACCAGGTATGACCTCAGCAATGCCCATAGCCATGCCTTTGAGGATAACTGAGAAACCATATTTCTTTGATGCACTAATGTTTTCTTCCATAAATTTTTCCATTTTGAAAAGACTGTTCTAGTGCTTTCCTTTGAGTCTCATCTTCTACAGAAACCTCACTCATATCACTGAGGTCAGGTTGGCCAGCATCAATCCAAGCGGAATACCAAAAACTACCAATAGACAATACCGCATCTTGCATGCGTTTTTCTACCATACCTTCTAAAGATTTGTGGTAGGCTTCACAAAATTCTGGACATTGCGTCCAGATCGTTTGATTGAGTCTTTGGTCGTAACAAAACTGCTGATCTTCTGGAAACTGATCAACCACTTCTTTTTCTTTAGAAAGGAGTTCAGGCAAAAGCGCATGCGACGATTTAATCATATCCCATATGTGCGTTCTTATATCAGATAAATATTCTGCCTTCCCAACAAAAAAGTCATAAGAATCATCAGCATATAACTCTGGTAATCGGCTTTCCCAAAACGCATGTATGCCTACTTGATTGGTCATCTCCCCGTTATAGTTGAGTGTTGTATGTAAAGGGACGTGGCCATCACCAATATAATGTCCCATATCTGCACTTATCTTAAGTATATACTTTTCATCTTTTTTCTCGAATGCATTGACCAATCGATAATAAAACTCTTCTAAAAAATAAGGGTGAATGCCATACTTAACCATTTCGTTTTCATAGGTCAAAGTAGCAGAAGGATCTATATTATCAATTAAATAGGATTCAACTTCATCAGCTTTTAATGGCCAAGATGTATCATATCGGTTCTCTTCGATGTATGACTTATAAAAATCTGATGCTCTATCCTCTTTTAACTCTAAAAAACTGGTGTCTCCATCTTTTACAGACTGAATTTTTCCAAACTTGAGAATAGCCAAATTATACTCCGTAGGTACATTATTAAATGGCAATGTATCCCAATGATCGATATCAATATAGTGTCTGGCAAATTCTGTCTTCATAGCATACCGCCGCTTATCTGGATCAACTGCATGTTCACTCAAATATTCAATATGCTTTTTATAAAAAACCAGTAACTCAGGTGGTAAGGTAAACACGGCCATTTTATTTATTTTCCGATGACCATAAAAACCCCAATCTGGTGCAGTTGTAAAACTGCAAGAAAGGGCACATATGACAATAAGAATTTTAAATTTCATTATCTATGAAAATAACCTAATGGCTTAAATAAATCTTTAAGTAATCTTTGTTGAACAACATAAGACTCTCCATCATTAAGCAAAACATAATGCCTGTGTGTCTTCTTTAAATCTTGTGTCGTTCTTAAAATACTATCTGGCTCTAAGACTTGAAAGTCTGGATAAAAACTGTAACCCAGACTTTGCCCGTTTTTTAAATCTAATTTCATTTCAGCAAAAGGCATAAGATGATTTAACGAGTCCATAGCAGGGTCGCCAGTCATAATATATTCTGCACCTATTTTTTTAAAAGACTGCATATAGGCATCTAAGATATTTTGATTTTGCTTTAAATCTTCGCTACGATTTTTTAAAATCGGTTCGATCGACCAATCACTATCCTGCTTCTCTATAACATATGAATTAGATCTATCCCTCTTATAATCTAATGTTAGCTTTTGTATATCACCTACCTTTAGATCTGTCATAATTGACTTTTCTCTAAAGTCTATATCTTTCATTGAATAGTAAACACGCACCCCACCCGATACAGCTGGTGCACGCATTACATAAGGTTGATCTGCATTTTTCATTCTCATAAAAGTACCCCCTTCATCTGTGGTGTTCTTTCCTACGGTATATTCTGAAAGTGCTTGACCAGATTTGTTATAAATAGCCACTTCAATACCATGCGATTTTAAATCCGAAATGACTTTTGGTAATTGAGGTCGAGGAGGTAAATAGTCAATTTCGATACTCGTCAATACACTTAAAAGATTATTCATAACATGATCGCTGACACGTCGGCGTTGATTAAGCAACCAATAATGATCTCCTTTACTTAAATGAATTTCGGGATAGCCTGGCTTCTTGATAGTTACAATATCAATTTCCGACTTATCCTCTATGGCGAATGCTCTATCTGGATAAACTTTTTTAGCAGAAGTCTTTTGAGTAAAAAAATACACACCTGCCAATAAGGCTAAAATCAATAAAAGGCTCAAAATAGGCTTCATCTAAAGTTGTCATTTATACACTTCAAATGTAAGACATTCTTCCGCTTTATGGGGATATTGACTTTCTTTGAAGTATGAAATACGATTTGATCATTTTCGATTGTGATGGTACCCTAGTGGACAGCGAACACCTCTCTAATCACCTCATAGCGACGATGTTACGAGAAGTAGGTATTAATATCTCGGATGAAGCATCCATTGAAAAATTTAAAGGTGGGAGTTTTAACGACATTCTCAACTTTATAGAACAACAACTCAACCATAAATTGGAATTCAATTTTGAGGAATCTTTTAGACAACGATCAAAAATTTTATTTGAAGCAGAATTACAAGCTATTGAAGGTGTTATTCCTTTGCTCAAGAAATTAAATGTGGCCAAATGTGTGGCTTCCAATGGTCCCCAAAGGAAAATGCGTACAACTTTAGAGGTGACAGGGTTAATGTCTTATTTTGACAAAACAGAAATTTTTTCAGCTTACGATATTCAAGTATGGAAACCAAAGCCTGATTTGTTTTTATATGCTTGTGAAAAGATGGGTGTTGCGCCTTCTAAAGCTTTGGTCATCGAAGACACCATCACAGGAGGGCTCGCTGCACAAAATGCAGGTATAGATTTGATCATTTATAGCCCCGAAAATGATGAAGAATTTTCAAAAGCAGGTATGGAAACGTTTTCGGACTATAAAGAAATCGATAACTTTCTATTTTCCTCAAACACTTGATAGAAAGCTTTCTTATTTTTGCGGCAATTTAAAAAACAGATATGGCAAAGACAAGAATCGCAATCAACGGGTTTGGAAGAATTGGAAGATTAACTTTCAGACAATTATTACAAAACCGAAATGTTGAAGTAGTTGCAATTAATGACTTAACTGATAATGCAACTTTAGCACACCTTTTAAAATATGACTCTGCTCAAGGTCCTTTTGAAGGCACTGTAAAATCTACAGACACCCACTTAATTGTTGGCAGAAAGAAAATATTAGCGACAGCTATTCGTGAGCCCAACAAATTACCTTGGAAGAAAAACAAAGTGGACGTTGTCTTAGAATGTACCGGTATTTTTAGAACGACAGAATCTGCTGGTTTACATTTAAAAGCTGGTGCAAAAAAAGTCATTCTTTCAGCACCTGCAAAAAGCGATGATATCAAAACAATCGTTATCGGGGTAAACGACAAAGACCTTAATAAAAAAGATAAGATTGTTAGTAATGCTTCTTGTACAACAAACTGTCTAGCACCTTTAGTAAAAGTAATTAATGAAAACTGGGGTCTTGTACAAGGTTCAATGACGACTATCCATGCTTATACTGGTGATCAAAGAATCCAAGATGCACCACATAGTGATTTAAGAAGAGCTAGAGCGGCGGCTGTCAATATAGTACCTACAACTACTGGTGCAGCTAAAGCAGTTACAAAAGTGATCGATGGTGTGGATGGCAAATTGTTTGCTATGGCTGTAAGAGTACCTACGATTACTGGTTCTTTAGTTGAATTAAATGTAATGGTAGATAAATCTATCACTGCAGAAAAAGTCAACAAGACATTTAAAAAATATGCTTCAAAAGAATTAAAAGGTATTCTTCAGTATGTAGATGACCCAATTGTATCATCAGACATCGTTGGAAATCCTTATTCTTCAATTTTTGATTCGCAATTAACACAAGTTTCAGGTCAATTTTTAAAAGTTGTTTCTTGGTATGACAACGAAGCAGGTTACTCTGCAAGATTGGCTCAATTAGCTGGAATGATCAAATAAGATCTATATGAATAATGTTCAAGGTAAAAAAGTTCTGGTACGTGTAGACTTCAATGTACCACTCAATAGTCAACATGAGATCACTGATGATACACGTATCAGAAAAGCCTTGCCCACGATTAAGCACTTGCTTGAAGAAGGGGCAGCGGTTATTTTGATGAGTCACTTAGGACGTCCTCAAAAGAAAAAGAATGAAGATGGTTCTATTAATGTGAATAAATTTACCTTGGCACATATTGTCCCTCACCTTTCAGAATTATTAGGTGTGCGTGTCTTATTCTCAAAAGACACCATTGGGGAGTCAGCCTTTGACAAAGCACTTAAATTGAATACAGGGGAAGTCCTTCTGCTTGAGAACACAAGGTTCGAAGTCGGAGAAACAAAAGGCGATGATGAGATGGCTGCCAAATTAGCCAAACTAGCTGATGTTTATGTCAACGATGCCTTTGGCACTGCTCACAGAAAACATGCTTCTACTTATACGGTTGCTAAATACTTTGAACCAGAAGATAGATTCTTGGGGCTTCTTATCCAAGATGAAATAGCTTCTGCTAACAAAGTTATGAATAGCCCTAAGAGGCCATTCACTTCAATTTTGGGTGGAGCTAAAGTTTCGGATAAAATCCAATTGATCGAAAAGCTTTTAGACTTTACGGACAATCTTCTTATAGGCGGAGGCATGAGCTACACTTTTATAAAAGCTCAAAATGGAAAAATAGGTAACTCTCTTGTAGAAGAAGAGCATCTCGATTTAGCACGAGAGCTCATTAGAAAAGCCGAAGAAAGAAACGTAGAACTATATCTTCCTGAAGATAGTGTCTGTGCTGACAATTTTTCTGCTGATGCCGCAAGTAAAATCATGCCCAGCAACGCTATAGAAGATGGATGGATGGGACTAGATATCGGTCCGAAAGCCATCGAAAAATATGCTAAAGTCATCAAGTCTTCTCAAACGATTTTATGGAATGGCCCCGTAGGCGTTTTCGAATTTGAAAAATTTGCTGCAGGGACCATGTCTATGGCCAAAGCCATTTCGGATTCTTCCGCTTACTCATTAGTTGGCGGTGGTGATTCTGTATCTGCTATCAATAAATCAGGCCTTCAAGACCAAGTTAGCTTCATATCAACTGGCGGTGGCGCTATGTTGAAATATCTCGAAGGAACGGTCTTACCGGGGATTGAGGCGGTTGGTAAGTAGAAGTTTAAGTTTAAGTTTAAGATTAAGATTAAGATTAAGTTCGCAATGCTGTCTGATGTTATCAATCGGAACTGTGGTCACAGATTCCGACTTAGCTTCGGATAAAGTTGAGGTTTCATTTTTCTTCTCAAAATTCGCATCGGGCCAGCTCAAATACGAATCCATTTTAAACGATAATACCTTTCTTAGAATTTGTTTGAGGTTGATACTGTTTACTTATCTATTTTAATTATTTCTACGCCCATATTGGCAAATACCTTTACACTAGGCTTTGTCATAATTCTTGTAAGTTTTGGATTGCTTTCTAAATCTATGACTTCAATATTTGGGTATTCTCTGGTGTCAAAAACTTTGAATTGATTATTGGCGAGATCCAAACCCTTTAAAGCGGTTTTCGTTTTGTTACAAAATTCTAACTTCACAAGATTGTTATAATTAGCATTTACAAATGATAACTGCTCAGAATTTGAAATACTTAATGTATCGATTTTATTATCCCAACATAAAAGCATACCTAGCGAATCAGATTCTGATAGTTTTAATTCGCTTAATTGATTAGATCTACAATTTAATGTTTTTAAATTTTTAAGTCCTTTACAATCCAACATTTGAATCTTATTGAATTGACAGTCTATATCCTCAAGGTTTTTCAGGTTTGATATTTGTAAATATTCCATTGAATTATGATGACAACTTACTTTTTCCAATTTAGAATTACGCCTTAAGTCTAAAGAATCAATGAGGTTATATTCACAATAAAGCAGCTTAAGATTGTCGCAATATTCAATTCCCTTTAACGATCTTATTTTCAATGAATCTGGCAAGTCTTCGCCATCATACCAAATAACTTCAATCTTCTTTAATTCGGCTATTTCAATTTTGTCATCTCCATTTTCATTTACAAATTCATGATTCAATAAATAATCTAGGAAAATGGAATCTTCAATTATATTCTGACTGTAGCCGAAATTAGAAAGACACATTACTATAAAAGCAAGCGGTAATAAATTCATTCTTATATTCATTTGGAAACAGTAGTATACAATTCAAAGATGATGAATAACTTTAATTTTTCCTTCATTCTCGCTCATTACTATATCCATATCTAGCTTTGACCTTCAAATAGCTTCATTCCAATGTGGTCGGAGATTGAAGATTCATCTTAAGCTTCAACTTCAACTTCAACTTACCATGTTTCCTTTTGCCTCTTTTTCTAATCTATATATGAGCGCCCATAAATAGGGCTATTCTAGGGTAATTATATAAGTCAAATGATCTATAAAATATGGCAACAACAATAAAACTTCATTACAAATTTTATGTGTCTTCAGAAATTCCAGAGCACTTATTATCTAATCTGACTGTACGACTTAATGGTATTTATCATGAGGAAAATTCTGTAAAAGTATATCGAAACAAGTATCAGAAGACGCTATTTGATGAGTCGTTTCATGCGTTTTTATGTGATAGCTTAGATCAGATAATCGCTCATTGTGCATTAATACCCTATCCTTATTTGTATAGAGGACAGCCTGTGGTATTTGTATATGCTACCGACTTTTTCGTTGACCCTTCATTAAAAAATAGTCAGATTATACTCAGACAGCTTTATAGATTTTTAAAGCAAAAGATACAGGACTTTGACATATCTCATGTGGCTATCTTGGATGATGGCGTAAATGAACAAATCATAGATAAAATTGGAGGTATAAAAATTGGTCGCATACCTGAATATCTCTTTAAAATCAAACCAGTCAAAACGAAATGGCTGGGGTTTATCAATTCATTTTTTCAATCCTATTGGTCTTGGCGATTTAAGAATCGTTTTGACAAGAAAAAATTTGAAAATACTGACGCCCCGGTATCAATGGCCATTATTGAAATGGATAGTTATTTTGAAGAACATCGCTATCGTAAAAAACATCGATATGCTGAATTGGCCGATCATCATTTATGGTATAAAGTTGATAAAAAGGATAACAACAACGAGATATCTATTATTGAATTCCATTCTAAAAAGGCACACAAAAGAAAAATGGGATTCCATAAAATTTTATCATTTCTCTTAAGAAAGGAAAATCCGAATCTGATTAGATATTTAGGTAATTTAAGAGAACAAGGATTAAAGATTAAATCACAGAAACAAGATTCCGAGTGGACACTTTATATTGATACACTTAAAGAATCTGTGCCTACCCAAGAATTAATGGATATTGAGAATTGGGGGTTTAGTGGGGCTAATGTTTGGAGGATTTAGGCTCGGGGGACTCGGAGGGCTCGGGGGCTCGGGGGCTCGGGGGACTCGGGGGACTCGGAGGGCTCGGAGGGCTCGGGGGGCTCGGTTTACCTTTAGTATTGTAATAGAATCAAAATTAAGATATTACAATAATCATCATGTATA
>JAHDIN010000041.1 GCA_020630775.1 Saprospiraceae bacterium
CTGTATGGGAATAAGTGGGATTTGATTGAGCCCGCGAGATAATGAATAATGAATAATTAATAGTGAAGTAGTTAAGTGGTGAGTAGTTAAGTGGTGAGTTGCAATTTAGCCTGATGCTTTCGATTGGAATTTGGTTACAGGTTCCGAGTAAGTCTTAGGATCATGCCGAGCTAAAACTTAAAAAGCATGTAAAATTAGACGCATACTTGAAGCAGCATTACCGTTTTTTATATGATCATTAAAGTATGAAATATCTATTATTCTACTTTTTGATTTTTATATCTTTTGCATGTTCTAATGATCCTGACTTAACGGTAGATTGTAGTTACGAAGAGGTTGGAACATCTGAGTATTCGCTTAACAATCCCGATTTTAAATTCGTATTGCCGCACATAATATCTCCAGATTTAGACTCAATATTCCAGTTTTGTTTTGCTATATCATCATCTACAATAAGTTCATTGGATGATATTGTTTCTTTAGAATTATCAGTTTATGATGAAAATGGGAAAACCATCTTTGTAACAAAAGATTTTATGAAGTTTCATTATATCTATTCTGATTACGCCATTTTTCATTTGTGGGATTTAGAGGTAGATTCTGAAAAGATTTTTGGTGAGATATTTTTTGATCTTGATATTCAAGTTAAGAACGAACAATCAATTGTCTGTAAAAACCATAATGTAATGTCTATTTCATGTGATCAAATTGCCTATTGTTGGGAAAATGCAGATGAATGCGATTTTACTGGTTGTAGATGGTTTTCAGATGTTTTGCTAACTACACTTGATCCGTGGGGTAAACCATTTTACTGGGAGGATTGTATTTAGGAGATTGGGGAACTGGAGTTTAAATTTTTATCTAGTTGTTGTCTAAACAGACTAACTTGACTAACTGAATTTGGCGATCCCCGATGTTCAGGAGGTAGCGCCTGCGCCCAACACAGGATTCATGTTTTGCCGTGCTGACTATATGAAACCTTACAAATTAACCCTTAGCTCTTTTGTTCATTTATGATGTATATCGTTGCCTTTCCTTTGCCTATGCGTACAATCAGCCCCTCGTCAACCAAATACTTCATATCTTTCTTTAAAATATAAGGCGTATACTCACTTAAAGCATGGGTTAAATCTCCAATCTTAATTGGCTCACTCTTTCTTATGTACTCGAGAGCATTTTGTTGTCTCTGATTAAGGTAACTCTTTTTTTCTTTTATAAATTGATAGTTTGATTCTAACTTTTCAATTGTCTTTTTAAGTGTGCTCAAGAAAAACATCACCCATTTGTCAATCTTTTCCTTTTTAGAATAGCGATTTTTTTGACCGGCCATCAATGCTTTGTAATAATCTTGTTTTTGTTTTTCAATCTCATTTTCCATTGAAGCAAATTCGACAAAATCATAGCTGGATTTTAATAAGAGCAAGGTTGTCAAAAGCCTTGATAGCCTTCCGTTACCATCTTGATATGGATGTATTGATAAGAATTCATAGATAAATGCTGCAATTGCAATTAATGGATGTACTTCTTCATTCTTAATGGCATTATTCGTCCATTGAATTATGGTTTTCATTTCAGACTCTACAAGATGTACTTTAGTTGTATTGAAAATTACTTTCTGACTACCATCTGGATAATTTGCTACGACTTTATTGGATAGGGTTTTGTATTTGCCTCTATGCCTATAGTCTTTTTTACTTTTACTTAGAAGCGTTTTATGAAGTTGATGAATATTATTTTCGGAGATTTCAATTGATGCATAAGAATCTAATATCAAATTTAATGTATCGTAATAACCAAATACTTCTTGTTCATCTCTTGATTTGAATGAGGTTATTTTAATTGAGTTTACAAAGTCTTCTACTTCTTCATTCGACATATTTGAGCCCTCAATTCTTGTAGAAGATCCAATACTCTCTATAGTTGCAATGTGTTTGAGTTCATTGAGATATCTCGATTCTTTGACACCTATATGTTTCCATTTACCTCGAAAGCCATCTATAAAACTAATTATTTTAAGGATTTCTTGATTAGTCTTGAAATTGAAGGAAAGTTTTGACTCCATTACGTATTATTTGACTCTATATTCGCATTTTATTCGAATATAGAGTCAAATCAATTTATCTGCAAGTTATTCGTATTTTATTCTTATGAGTTATGGAAACACAAAGGGTATGTCCTAGTGATTTATTATCAACATAGTTGAAGACTGCAGGTGGGGAATTCCAATTGCATTTATATAAGATGATAGAACTAAACTTAATTGGAATAAGCTTTCTAGTTCTTTATATATGCCAATGCTTGATGTAAAAACAATAAGTAAAATTTTTAATAAGATGACGAGAACAATATCGGACCTACTGACAGACTTAGTAATGATACAATGATGAGTCTAAGACTATGCTATGGTATCAATGTTATCAGCTTTTAATTTTTTTTATTATTTCCTCTTTGTAACCTTTAAAATACATTTAGGGCCAGGCCACCCGCATTTTCTAAGCTCAAAAAAGTTATTTCCCTTAGGTTCAATACAATACTTTTGAGGTGGAATTAAAATTGCACCAGCTTTATCTTGAAGAGAATAAGTACCATCATCCTTTCTAATTATTAAAAGTGATCCCAATATATCTAAGTCAATGAACCCTATTTTATTCGTTTTAGGTAACACTAGTAATTTTTTACCGTTATTCCCATAAATGTCATAATGATCAGTACTTCGCCATATCACATAACCTCTACCACCAGAATCAAAACGTCCTAAGCCCTTGTTTTCATGTTCAAGCCATCTGCCAGTATTATCTAAAATACCAACACTTTCTTCACGTAATTCCAATTTCCTTTCAACCTGTATAATATCAGTGCCAGTTCTATAGAACAATAGATTTTTTTCTTTAGGACTAAATATTATTTGATCTTTCATGCTGTACAATTTTTCAACACCACCATACTCCTTTATGGAGTAAACCGAATCAGTCAGTAAACGAACTGATCCTATAATATTGTCAAAGTACTTTTCGTCAGCTAAGGTTTTCAGTAGAAATATTTTCTGACCTCCATTTCTAAGGATGTACAAGATTGGATTACCACTTTTATAATTCCAATAATGTGAACCAGAAGCTAGATCTATGCTTCTATACCAGTCAGGAAAAATATAATTTAGGTCTTTGTCTAAGACATTAAACATGAAGTTCCTTTTTACTTTAAGCTTATCCAACTCAGTTGAAATATGATCAAATGGTTCATCAAAAGCTAGTTGACCGTTTGAATCAAAAATGTAAATACCTTCATCAAAATTTCTGCACAGATAAATTGAATCCATCCAAGTGTTAATCACATCATATTTAGGCTCAATAAAAATACTATCTCCTTTTCCAAGACCCATTTTAACATCTTTTGCAACCCACGTTACATCACTTGGGAATGTTGAATTGATCCTATCAAGATACATAGGTGCAGGTATAGAATCCCCAATAGACCTATAGAAATACTTACCTTTTCTAATTTTAAACCCATTTAATTGTTTTGAGTCCACAACAACCTTATACGAAGAAATCTTTTTGTTAGTTAATCTTTTATGATCAAAAGTGTAAACATGCCCGCAATCTGAATCATCTCCAGCAAAATATATTTCTTCATTCAAGTATTTTATATAAGAATAAAATGGAGTAATAGTTTTTTTCTTTGAAATAGAGTAAAAAGCTCCTTTACGTCCAATTCCTTTATAACAACTAATTAAATCTGGATGTCCTTTATCTTTACCCAATGATATTGGATAGCAATTATCAAATTCTAAAACTGTTACATTTCCGGAGGCATCTATCAATTCTGGCATGCTATCATCGTTATCATATCGCAGAATAAAGTGCGAATTGTTATTATACGAAATCTTGCATTCTTTTTTACCAAAAGGAATAATAGTATCTATTTTATAAGTCATGGTGCTTGTATTGACTCTTACAATTTCATTTGTATACGGTATTTTATTCTTTAGTGGAATAAACGAAAAACCACCATTCTTGTCATACTGCACATTTAAAATCACACTATCACCATCACGCATTAGAGTTAAGAAATTGAAGGATAAATTCTTGTAAGAATAATCATTCTCTGAAACGATTCTTAAGGCATAATTATTCTTAAAGTGAGGATTGTAAATAAATTTATTGACTAATTCACTTGGAAATTTTCGCTCAGCAAAACTTTCAATATTATCATAATTCGGAGGGATTAAAATAGAGCCATTCTCATCAACGATTCCTTTTTTTTCATTTTTTGTGAAGTAATACAGCGAATAATATTCGTTATCTAAATTTTTAACTTTTTTAATTAAGGAATCGCTGATTTCTTGAGTAATTGGACCTTCTTGGTCAAGTAATCCACTTCCGATATTGTTTTTGTAAGAAAATATATGATCTGAACCATATTTTTTCGTCGGACCTAAATACTTTAGTTCGGAATAAGATTTAGTTAAAGTTTGATTTTCAAGATTTAGTAAGGTGAATTTATTTTTCTTTTTTGCAAGAAATAATTTTGAATAAGCACAATCATAGATATAATCATATTCAATTGGAATTAATTGATTGTTTTCTTTATTTACTACACCCGTTTTTGAATTTTGATAAACAATGAAATTACCTCCAGTCATAGGGTAGGAAATTGAATCATACATAATCGGTATGGTTTCATTCGCATTTTTATCTAGTACACCATATTTTTCATTCATTTTAACTGTAACAAGTCCTTGATAATGAATATTAACACTGTCAAATTTAGGCTCAACCAAAAAATCAATATTTTCATCGATAAATCCATACTTGTTGTTCTTGCATACGTAAGCCAAAAAATCAACTTTTTTATCTGAAAAACTCTGATAATAGCTAATAGTATCATATTCAAAAGGAAGCATTATTCGGCCTTCAAAATCTACGATTCCCCACTTATTATTCTTAAACATTCTAATGTATCCTGAATCAACAGAAATTTCGCGTGTAATTCTTGCTTGATATTCTTTTTTTAAAAATCTCTTTTCTTTTAAATCAAATACTAAATTGGGATTTCCGCAACCTAAACATTCTTCATAACAGTATAAAAATCTTGGCGCATATTGATCACTATAATGCCCTCTCGCATTGATACAATTGCTATGGACTTCAGATTCATATTCAAAATCAATCTTATTTAAACTCGGATCTTGACAGATCGAAAAAGTTTGTATTAGAAGCAGTAAACTTAAAACGTGAATTGCATTTCTAAAGCCCATTCTTTAATCCAATTTTTATTATTCTAATTGCTGATAAACCCCGTACAATCAAAACCTTGCATAACACAATTCCTTTATAAACCCTACAGAGAGACGGCCACTAACCGGACAAAGTTAACCTAGCTATAATCACTTATTAACATTAATTCAGAGTGGTATGTGCGTTAAGTTAAGTAAAACCTGTGGCAAGACACAGACCATCCACAGAATTAATTTAACGAAAGTATACAATAGAAAAATCAATTGAACAACCGACAATGGACTTTAAAGATACTAGAGGCATTGGTCTTAAACGATTTAGGTAAAATCCAAAAAGGGTTGAACACTGACGCGTTTGATCGACTATCGGTAGCATCAAACCTAAACAAAACATTGATTATATATTCTTTCGACGACTCTACAAATGGATGATGCATCTCTATTACTTAAGTCAGATTAGAGTATGGTAGGATAAAAAAAAAAGACTTAAATACTTAGAGGGCACGAACTTCCCTATTCCCTATTCCCTATTCCCTATTCCCTATACCCTATTCCCTATACCATAATCCCTAAAACAGCCTTAGTTGCCTTCTTCTTGTGCTTTGATTTTAATGATCTCATCCATGACGGTTTCGAGATGTTCTGCACCAATATTCTTAATGAGGATTTCTCTTTTTTGATCTAGGATAAAAACTTTAGGCGTACTGGTAACATTATATTTGACCTTGTAATTAGACTCATGATACTTGTCTGCGGCATTGATAAAGCCTCCCATATCCTTACTATCTATAGCGTCCCAACAACTGCCTACTTTGTCCATCAACTTCGTACAGATAGCTAAGGTCTTCACACCTTTAGGGGACCACTTTTTATCAAATTCTACAAACTCTGGCATTTTCTTTTTGCAATGACCACAATCAGGTGCCCAGAATAGTAGGACGAGATATTCGTAATCGATCTCACTTAGGGTAATCGGATTTTCATCTTTATCAAAAACAGTCAAGTCCGCACCTATTTTGCCAATCAGTGTTGGACGGATTTGATTGGCTTTAGATATGATTTCTGTTACATTTTCTTCATCCGCCCAAAATGCTTTTCCTTTAGCATAATAGTTATCTACAAGGTGGACAAATATCTCATCGAAACCCACAATTTTAGAAACCGCATAGTGATTCAAATAATGACTC
Source organism: Saprospiraceae bacterium (assembly GCA_020630775.1). Lineage (GTDB taxonomy): Bacteria > Bacteroidota > Bacteroidia > Chitinophagales > Saprospiraceae > RFSX01. The sequence continues at coordinate 6,424 of JAHDIN010000041.1, forward strand.
ACGTAATACTTAAAGGTTTCGCTTTTAGGTGGCATCTTCGCAAATAACCAATCCAATGCTTTGCTTAAGCTGTCAGGATGATTGGGCGTCAATTTATTTAAAAAGTAATCTACTCTTTGATGTAAAAATGGTGTCCGAGCAACAGCCGGATTTGTCAAATCAATATTATCAAAATAATGATCTCTGTAATACATGTATCGTTCTAATGCAGGATCCTCGGTATGAGAAAAGTCCGGCAAAATGACTTCTTTATTCGCCTTGATCATCATGGTACTGATCAACTCTGGATGATTATTGATGAGGCTATCTTGATAAGCGTAGACGACAGAATCCATGCGCAGCAATTGCTCTTGAAATTCGGTAGCATCTTTCTCGGCGGTTGTTAAGGCTTTGATCGTATCGCGCAAAACATCGGCGGTTGGCCGAATCACTTTTAGAAAGCTGACATAATCCTGAAAGGTTTGATTATCGGCAGTATTTTTTGTTTGAATACTCGACAAATCACTTCTATCCAATTGCAGTGAAAAGAATTGCTCACGTTCTGATACCAAGAATTGGATAAACTCTTTCTCAGGAAGCAAGAGTAATAAATAAACACCAGGATCCAAGTTATGGTCCCCTTCTAATACAAACTGGTTTTTATCATCACGCAATATGGTGTCATGCACCAATTGCTTATCCACCAGATAATAACCGACAATAACAGTATCCTGCTCGTAGTTATCAATTGTAAAATCAATCTTATGTTGCGCTTGTACACTGATAGAAGTTATCAGAAAAAGCATTAATCCAAAAAGTAGTCTCATTTTAGCTAAAATCTCTATTGAAAAAATAACAGCAAAAACCGTGAAATAATTAAGCAACCGTACGATTTAAGTAAATTTTAATTTAGAAAGTGCCTAATTAGCCTCTAAACCACGCTGATTGGCCAACAAAAACAATACAGCCATCCTTACAGCCACGCCATTTTCTACCTGCTGCAAAATGATAGAATGGTCAGAATCTGCTACATCACTAGATATCTCTACACCTCTATTCATAGGACCTGGATGCAGAATGGTGATTTCTTTATTTAAATCATCTAAGACAGATTTATTGATGCCATAATACATGCTGTATTCTCTTAGAGAAGGAATATACTTTATATCCTGACGCTCCAATTGAATTCTTAGAACATTCGCCACATCACACCAATTAAGGCTGTCTTTCAAATCATACGAATACTCAACCCCCAATGCTTCAATATGTTTCGGGATAAGTGTCGGCGGCCCACAAACTCTTACTTTAGCGCCTAGTTTTTGCAAACAAAATATATTTGACAAAGCAACTCTTGAATGTAGGATATCTCCGAAAATGCAAATTTTCTTTCCTTTCAATGGGCCTATCTTTTCTCTCATTGAAAAAGCATCAAGCAAAGCTTGAGTAGGATGTTCATGTGTCCCATCGCCAGCATTGACTATCTGCGCATCAATATGTTTGGAAAGAAAAAAATGTGCACCAGGAGCAGGATGCCGCATAACAATCATATCGACCTTCATCGATAGAATGTTGTTGACGGTATCTAACAAAGTTTCTCCTTTTTTGACACTACTATTAGAAGATGAGAAATTTATAACATCAGCAGACAAACGTTTTTCTGCTAATTCAAATGACAATTTTGTTCTTGTAGAATTTTCAAAAAAAAGATTAGCTATAGTCACATCCCTTAAAGATGGCACCTTTTTAATGGGTCTATTAATGACGTCTTTAAACTTTTCGGCTGTCTCAAAAATGAGTTGAATGTCCTGAGCAGTGATGTATTTTATGCCTAATAAATGTTTTGTACTGAGTTTCCCTTTAGTCATGATTTTTTCTGCTCACCTGAAAAAATAAGAATCTTATCATCGCCGTCAATGTGGGCCCATTCAACTTTAACGTAGGCTTCATCTAGACTATCCACCTCTATGCCTGTATAATCTGCCTTAATAGGTAAATGTCTATTAAAACGACGATCAACCATACATAATAATTCAATAGATTTTACTCGGCCCAAATCCTGCAATGCTGACATAGCGGCTTGAATGGTTCTTCCCGTGTACAAGACATCATCTATTAATATGATGCGTTTATTTTCAATTTGAAAGTCAATATCTGTAGCATTGGCCTTCAGAGGCGTAGATCGGAGTCTGAAGTCATCTCTATAAAAGGTAATATCCAATTTCCCAAAATGAATAGCTTTTTTAATCTTTTTAGTCTTAATGATATCGATCAATCGTTGACCAAGAATGACACCCTTCTCTTGTATGCCTATTATATGAATGTCATCTTCTTGAGAGAAATTCTCAATAATCTGATGCGCCAACCTCAATAAGGTTATTTTAAATCGCTGTGGGTTAAGAATTTGACGACCTCCTCGCATGGTTGACAAAGATATTACAATTTATCAAGCTCCAAATTTAAATTCGGCTCCTTCCCAACCATATTTAAAGACTCTGAACAGATAAAACCCAAACAGCAATAATAAAATCCCAGAAGACACTAATGACAGTATACTGCCGGTCTTAAATGAACTGGGCTCAAATTTGAAACGAATCTCATGATTTCCCGAAGGAATCTTCAAAGCACGTAAAATATAATTAGCTCTAATATGGTCGGCTTTCTGTCCATCTATATAGGCATTCCAACCTTTATTCGGTCCATACCAAACTTCAGAGAACACCGCTAATTGCTCACTATTACTGTTGGACTGATAAACCAACTCATTAGGTGCATAAGATGTCAATTTGATAGTCCCTTCTTTAGGACCATTAAAACCATTGACATAATTAGAAAAGTCTTTATGGACAACAGCCGTTCCAAGCGGATCAAAATCATTAAGCGCTTCGATCTCCTCATCTGCCGTATCCACCATTTTGACATTATTGACAAACCAAGCGTTGCCTAGTGCTGCAGGATTCATTTGCACCTGTTCTGGGCTTGATTGGTCTTGTCTGAAAATGATATACTTTGTATTCAGCATATTTAAAACATCTTCATTACCTGGCGCGATATGATACTCAATCATGTCTTGATATCTTTGCAATTTAGCTGCGTGATAGCCACCGATACACTTATGATAATATGAAGCTTGCGTCGAATTAAAAGTGTTGATACTTCGATCATAGACACGATAATATGGATCAGGATCTTGGAGTATCTGCTTATCGACTGGCCTTTGCTCGAAGTTATTCTTATACCTTCTAGCAGTTTCATAATCCGAAGGACTCATATATCGAAGATTGACCATCATCTGATCGGCCAATGCAAAAATGGCGATACCAATCATGGCCACAGTATTTGAAATTTTAGATTTCATTACCGCCCATATAAAACCCATGACAAATAACATTATCAAGCCTGTCCTTAAAGCACTGCTCCGCAACATAGATGCCCTATCCTCTTCAAATATTGATGTATCAAAACCGTATTGTGCATACTGCAAATCCGACTCAGCAGTCATATCAAAAACTGATGGTCCTACAATAGCTAGTGCAAAACATAAAGACGTCAATGCTAAGCCTGATCCCAAAACCAACTTCTCATTTAGAGACTCCTCACTCAATATTTTTTGCAATGTTAGAATGGCTAGTATGGGAATAATAATCGCCGTAACAGATAACACGGAATTAGGTGTTCTGAACTTATTAAAAGCTGGCAAGTAATCAAATAACAAGCGATTAAACCATTCTAGATTATAGCCCAATGAAATGAGAAAGGTCAAAAATGAACCGATGACTATCCACCACTTTATGGGTCCTTTTACAGCAAAAGCGCCAATAAAAAAGAGTAAGAAAATGACCGCTCCAAAGTAGATAGGGCCACTCGTAAATGGCAAGCCGCCCCAATAGGTTGGTGCCCGCAAATCTCTTACAGATTGTCCTCTCTTTTTAAGCTCTTTAGCAAAAGCAGAATCGCTTCCAACTCTTTCACCCGAACTACCACCGACAGCTCTAGGAATAAAACTCGGTAGTAAATCGACCCAACCATTACTCCACTTCATCGCATAATCCCAAGCCAATCCTTCTACTTTCGAACTGCTATCCATCTTATCATTGGTCTTGGTCAGGATGGGTTTTCCTCTCATAGTATCTTCAGAATATTCTAATGTGGGTAACAACTTAGAACTGAAACTTCCGATGGCTAACAACAAGCCTACTACTAAAACACCAGAAGCATAGAAGAAAGATTTAAGCTTATTCGCTTTCAATGCTTTTATAAACTCAGCGATGACATAAACAAAAAGAACAATGCCTAAGTAATAAGTCATTTGCGGATGATCAGAAAGCAAGTTGACAGACATGCCAATACCAAACAGAATCAAACCCATTAAATACTTATGACGATAAGCAGATATAACGCCAGCAATAACCAAAGGCGAAGACATTAGCGTCCAAATTTTGGTATTATGTCCAGCTTCTAAAAGGACCAAGTTATTGGTTGTCAAAGCGAATGCAATTGATCCAAGAATAGCCAGTACAGGTTTTATCCTCAACACCATCATTAAAATGTAAAAGCTGATCATGCCCAATAAAAACATTCCAAATTGGCCTGTAAAACCAAGTCCTAATAATCGCTTAACATAAATATTTAGATTAGAGTTAGAAGGCGCGCTGATATAGTAGGTAGGCATTCCACTAAACATGCTATTCGTCCACAAGGAAGATTCTCCTGTTTTCTCCTTAAAGTCTTGGACTTCCTTAGCCATACCTTGCCATTGTCTAATATCTCCTTGAGGCAATACTTTACCCTGAAGTTGTGGATAAAAGAACACACAACAAGTTAAAAAGAACGCCGCAATCGCAGCAAGATGTATCCAATGGCTTTTCAATTGAGCTAAATTCATATTCTATTCGTATTCAAAGAATTACAAATTTACTTTTTTCTAATAAAATCGAGGATTTTTTGGATATAAACAACATCTATTGATATCAATGGATACCATGCAAAAATTTGTAGTTCCCAAATTAAGAACTTTCGCTTATCTTTGTATAATGAGAATACTTTCCAAAAGTACTTTAAGAGCATTTTGGGAAAAATATAATGATTGTGAAAATCAATTATTGAGTTTATATAAAGAACTCAAATTAACCCAATATAAATCGTCGACAGAATTGTTAGAAGCATTCTCAAATTGCAGATCAATCGGTCAAAACAGATACATTTTCAACATAAAGGGAAACAAATATCGACTTGTAATAAAGGTGAACTTTTACCTAAAGACAATTTGGATAAGGTTTATTGGAACCCATCAAGAATACGATAAAATTAATGCTTTAGAAATATGAATTGGACAATAATTTCAAATAAAAAGGAATACGAAAAAGCTTTAGAAAGATTAGAAAAGATTTTCGATTCCACGCCGAAAGATAAAACATTTAAAGAAGCTGAGTTATTAGCTATGCTCATTGAAAACTATGAATTAGAAACAGAACCTGCGTTCCCAGATCCTGACCCTATTGAAGTTATAAAATTTAAAATGGAGCAAAACAATCTTCGTAATAAGGACCTAGCAGAAATTGTCGGAAGCAAAAGTAAAGCCTCAGAAATTTTAAATAAAAAAAGGAGATTAACGCTAAAAATGATTCGTCAAATCAATAAGTTCCTCGGTATTCCCGCTGAAGTATTAATTCGTGAATATGAACTGGCTAAATAGCCGCTCGGTTGCTCGGTTGCTAAAAATTTACTTAAAGAAATCCCCTACACCTTTAAACCTATAGACCTCTGAACCTCGAAACCTAGAAACCACGAAACCTTGAGACCTCGAAACCTTGATACCTCGAAACCGTGAAACCTTGAAACCTTGAAACCTACCTATAGATCCCCACTTCCCTCCCCCCATCACTCACATACCCCCTATACATCCCAGCCGTATTAAATGGCATTGATACATTGCCGTACTTATCTAAAGCGATTAATCCTCCACTGCCTTTGGCATCAACCAATTTAGAGTTGATGATTTCATTGGCAGCTGATTCTAATGATACACCCTTGTATTCCATCATAGCAGAGACGTCATAAGCAACAGCATATCTAATAAAATATTCGCCATGTCCAGTGCATGAAACGCCACAGGTATTGTTATCTGCAAATGTACCTGCACCAATAACTGGAGAATCACCGATACGATCGTATTTTTTATTGGTCATGCCGCCTGTAGATGTACCAGCGACGATGTTGCCAAATTTATCGAGTGCCACAGCACCTACAGTGCCGTATTTGTAATCAGGATTTATAGCGGTCGTTGCACCCATCGCTTTTGATTTTTCTTTCGCTTTTAGAAGACTTTTATATCTAGCGTCGGTATTGAAATAATCATTGTCAACAATCTCTAATCCTTGTTCTTGACAAAATGCCTCAGCGCCTTTACCTGCCAACATAACATGATCTGATTTTTCCATGACCGCTTTGGCGGCTAGAATCGGATGCTTCACATTGCTAATACCCGCTACAGCTCCGGCATTCCTATCAGCGCCATTCATAATGGAAGCATCTAATAAATTCATACCGTTATTTGCAAATACAGCACCTTTGCCAGCATTAAACAACGGCACATCTTCAAGGAATTGAATTGTCTCAATAACAGCATCCATACTTGTGCCTCCATCTTTCAGAATAGCCTCACCAATATCTAAAGCCTTATTTAATGCATCTAAGTAAGCTTTTTCCTTTTCAGGTGTCATATTTTTCTTTAAAATCGTCCCTGCCCCACCATGAATGACCATAGCAAAATCACGCTTTGTTTTCTTTGACGTGTTAGTCTTCATAGACTGATTCGACGTTTCTACCTCAACAGAATCCGTAGCGGTTTTACAGCTTGCCAGTAGCACCAATACAAAAAAGATGTACTTCACTTTCATAAGGAAATTTTACATTAATATAGTGAAGTCAGATAACAATGTGGTTTATTTATTGCAGCGCGTTCATTTATATCCAATGTGGCTACTATCAATTTGTACAAATGATCTAGTTATATATTATCAAAATTCGATACCTTCCGCATTGAGCATTGAATCGATGAAAATCACCATTCTTAATCTCATTAAATACTTGGGCATAATAAGCCTAATCATTGGCTGCTTTCTGCTAATCAAATTTTATATTTCGAACAAAGAATATGATGGGTTTACAGCCCTTTCTAAATGGCTTGAAGGTCTCATACCATTGATTACAGGCATTATATTACTTTTGATCTCATACGCCCTATCTAAGATAAAAGGGCGTCAATAGATACATGACAATGAAGCCAACTTCTAAAAAATATCTAATCGTCATCACAGGTCCAACTGCCGTTGGCAAAACAGCTATCACACTAAAATTGAATGCCCAATTCAATACCTCAATTATTTCTGCCGATAGTCGTCAGGTTTATAAAGAATTAGCTATTGGCACAGCTAAGCCCAGTCTAGATGAAATTAAAAGAGGCCGAATCAAGTTGGTTGATCATGTCTCTGTGAACGAAAAATACAATGTCGGTCAATTTGAGCAAGATGCTTTATCATGCATCGCCGAAGATTTTAAAAATGGACAGACAAGCATTCTATCTGGTGGTACTGGACTTTACATAAAGGCTGTTACTGAAGGCTTGGACAACTTCCCAGATGTCCCAGAAAATACAACTCAAGAATTATCAAAACAACTTCAAGAAAACGGAGCGGATTCTTTATTTAATGAATTAAAAGAAAAAGACCCCGCATACGCGGAAAAAGTTGATTCCAAAAATGGACTAAGAATTATAAGAGCATTATCTGTAATCAGACATACAGGTCAACCATTCTCCTCATTTCTCGGAAAGAATAATACCCAAAGAGACTTTGAAGTAATCAATATCGTATTAGACAGAGAAAGAGAGGAATTATACAACAGAATCAATCAGCGTGTCGATCTCATGTTTGAACAAGGTCTCGTCGATGAAGTTAAAAACCTAACGGCGTATCGAGACCATCAAGCTTTAAATACAGTCGGCTACAAAGAGGTATTTAAACTTATCGACGGGACATTTACATTGGATCAATGCAAAGAAGAGATTAAAAAGAATACACGTCGATACGCTAAAAGACAATGGACATGGCTACGGAAATACAACAATGGTCTTAGGTTTCATCCATCTGATTCAGAAGAAATTGAAGAACACATTCTTAAAGCAATGACTTAATAGCCTCTGGTGGCCTTCCTATAACAGCTTTCTTGCCTTTGACCACAATCGGCCTTTCTATCAACTTTGGATATTCGGTCATCGCCTTGACCCACTGCGCTGAGGTCATTTTTTTATCCTTATATACTTCTTTATAAATCTTCTCCCCCTTTCTTATTAGTGCCTCCGCTTTGATATCTAGTTTAACTAAGAGCTCCTTAATTTCTTTCTGCGTGGGTATGTCTTTAAGGTATTCTACAATTTCATATTTCTTGCCTGATTCTTCTAGTATAGCGAGTGCTTCTCTGCTTTTTTGACATCTGGGGTTGTGGTATATTTTGATCATATTGATTTGCTGTTTACTTTTTCTTGTTTTTCCATTAACTCAACGGGGATGTTCGCTTTATTGTTTAAATTTGGTTAAAACTACTTTCATGAGGGTATTGCTATTGTTTTTCGTTATGCTTCCATTATTACTTTCCTCACAAGAAAATTACAACTTAGAGCTTGTTTCAGAGACGCTTTTAGAAGATGAAGGCAGTGACATATGGGGCTTTGTAGATGAAAACGGCATAGAATACGCTATTATTGGTGAACGGGCTGCTACAAAAATATACAGCTTAGAGGATCCTAAAAACCCAATACTAAGAAAAGTGATTCAAGCAATTCCGACTACTTGGAGAGACTATAAATCATGGGATAATTTTATTTATGGTGTAGCAGATCAAGGCTCAGATGGATTACTTATTGTAGACATGAGTGGAGCACCTGAGAACATTACTTCTAAATATATAAATGTTCAATACGATCTTGATGGGCAAATAAAAATCACTAGAAGTTTTCATAATATTTTCATAGATGAATTTGGTTACGCCTACCTTGTAGGAGGCAGTTCTTTAGGCTCAGAAACAGCTATAGTGCTTGACTTAAATGCCGATCCTGAAAACCCAGTTGGAATAGCAGCTTATGGAGAGGCAACGAACCCACTATTTAGATATTGTCACGATATTTTCGTTCAAAATAATCTCATGTATATCTGTGAAACATGGGAAGGAAAGCTATCCATTTGGGATATAAAGGATAAATCAAACCCCATAAAATTAGATGAGATACAAACTTCAACAGATGACACCCATCATGTTTGGGTTACTCCAGATAACAAATATGCTTTCACCACGGATGAAGCATCTACGGGAAATTTAGATTCTTATGACGTTTCAGATCCAAACAATATAAAGCGACTTGATACCTTTAGACCAAACGCTACTCAAAATAGTAATAGTTCACCTCATAATACATTTTACAAAGATGGCTTCCTATACACATCTTGGTACTCTGACGGAATCATAGTAATAGATGCACACCAACCCGATAATTTAATAGAGGTCGCATCCTTTGACACTTATATCCCAGATGATGATTCCTCATATAATGGCTGCTGGGGCATTTATCCTTACCTGCCTTCTGGTAATATAATTGCAAGTAATCATTTCGGTAATTTAACACAAACTGAGGAGGGATCATTATTAGTATTTCAAGATAGTATCCAACCAGCAGCATACATTAAAGGCAATGTTTACGATTTAGAAACAGACGAACCTATAAATAATGCTAAAGTTATATTGAGAGTTGAACAGGACCTAACAAGCTATTCAGACATTTTTGGCGACTACAAATCGGGATACGCTACATCTGGCCAATATATTATAAGAGCTGAACACCCTGACTACCAATCAAAATCAGGGCCAGTGATTATTGAAAACGGAAGAACAACCACCAGAAATATTGCTTTAAGAAGACTGCCAGAAAAAAGCATCAATATCTCATTTATTGATAGTATTACGAGACAACCTATAAAAGGAATAATTTCTTTTGTAAATGATAATAGAACTTTAAACTTAGAATCAGATCAAAGCGGAATAATAAATACTAAAGTTTTTGATGAAGAATACGATCTTGTTGTAGCTGGCGCTTGGGGTTACAAATACAATGTATTAGATATTTCAACAATAAATGAAAATCAAGAGATCACAATTGAACTTACTCAAGGATATCAAGATGACTTTCATTTTGATTATAATTGGAAAGTCATTTCTTCAAATACGAATCAAAGTTGGCAAAGGGTAATTCCTAACCCTGAAAATGCGACTTTTCTTGCTCCTGTAGATGATCTTGACAATGACATCGGTGAATATTGTTTCGTGACTGGAGTTGAGGAAGAACAATTATATCAAGGCACTACAACATTAATTAGCCCAATTATTAATTTAGAAAATTACAATCAACCCATCATCAAATTTAATAGATGGTACAGAGCTTTAGATGACCCTGAAGCAGAAGAGTTTTTTAAACTAAATCTAGTAAGCGCAACAAATGATACAACAACATTATTGGAATCCGTAAAAGAAATACAAAATGATTGGAGTACTTTAATCGAAATAGATTTAACCACATATAATACTGACTTAAATCAAACTTTTAATTTAGAATTTGTAGCTAAAAATGGAAGTGAGCTTTTTGATTATAAAGCGGCGATTGATGGTTTCGAAATTTACGATGCTCTGCCATCATCTACTCAAGCAATCAGCTTGGAAGAAAATGCATCTTTCCACCCTAACCCCAGTTCAAATATATTCAACATCGATTTCAAGAAAAAAGGACAAAAGTCTATTAGACTCTATGATCAAAATGGTAAAATAATATCAAGTATTGAAACCAATTTGACGGCATATAGGATCGAAGAAAATATACCCAACGGCATTTATATCGTCGAAATCAACTATATGGATGGGACTTCTGAAGTTCAAAAATTGATAAAGTCTCGGTAACTATTAAGCATTAAGGTACCTTTGAGGCAATACAAATCATATGATCTGGAAAAACAAACCCACCGCCGAACAATTAGGCTTACTGCATCCCAATACATTAGTTGACCACTTAGGCATTAAATTCACTGAAGTGGGTGATGATTTCTTGAAAGCGACTATGCCTGTGGATCATCGCACCAAACAACCATATGGGCTACTCCATGGTGGGGCTTCAGTCGCATTAGCCGAAACAATGGGTTCTGTAGCCTCTGCTTTATGCATTGAGAATGTATTAACGCATAGTGTCGTAGGTGTTGAGATCAATGCCAACCACTTAAAAAGTGCTAGAAAGGGCTTAGTAACAGGTGTTGTAAAGCCCATTAAATTGGGTCGAAGATTACATGTTTGGAATATCGAAATCTTCAATGACAAAAATGAAATGGTTTGCATTTCAAGATTGACAACCATGATTATAGAAGCGAAGTCTTAAACCCGCGAAATTGTTGATTTGAAGCAATTTAAGATCATTATAGATTTTCTAATATAAAGTTCGGGTTAAAGCATCAAATGAGACATTTCCAAATTTTTAAATTGGTCTAAAAATCAATCAAGACAATTTTTCTCATCGCATAGTCTTAAATTTGATGCTTACAAAAGATACATGAGAAATTCTGTTTTATTTATTCTGCTGATAATCAGCTCACTATCCTATTCCCAAGACAATTTCAACTTAGAAAAAATAGCCACTGTCCAACTTAATGAAGATGGCAATGACATTTGGGGCTTTGTAGATGGCAATGGTATTGAATACGCCGTTATGGGGGGGCGAACCAATACCTATATATGGAGCCTAGAAGATCCTACCAATCCTGTTGAAAGAATAGTTATTCCAGGAGGTCCTTCTACTTGGAGAGACATGAAACATTGGGAAGACCACATTTATGTCACCAATGATGGTTCACCAGATGGCTTATTAGTTATTGATATGAGCATGGCTCCAGAAACCATCACATTCGAATATTTGACACCGACTGTAAATACCGTATTCTTAACAGACACTTTAGGACAATGTCACAACCTCTATATTGACGAAAATGGATTTTGCTACCTATCTGGATGTAGAATAGATGGGGCTAATAAAGCTATCATTTTAGATCTTAACCAAGACAAGAAAAACCCTCCAATTGTAGGTGTGCATGGATCAGCTGATAACTCAGAGTACTCTCATGATCTTTATGTTCAGGACAACATCATGTATTCCTCAGAGATATTCTCTGGCGTTTTAACGTTATTTGATGTCTCAGACAAAGCGAACATAGTTGAATTAGGAGATGCGACAACCTCTATGTCATTTACACATAACTGCTGGGCGTCTACGGATGGCAATTATGCTTTTACAACGGACGAACGCGCTAACGGCTATGTAGATGCGTATGATGTTTCAGACCCAAGCAATATTGTGAGAGTGGACCAGTTTCAACCATTTGAAACTCGAGGCAGAGGTGTCATTCCGCACAACACACATTACATTGATGGATATTTGGTCACTTCATGGTATACCGATGGCGTTGTTATTACCGATGCACATAGACCGGAAAACATGATTAAGGTAGGTCAGTATGATACTTATGAGTTTGGTGATGGTGGATTTGAAGGCTGTTGGGGGGCCTACCCTTGGTTACCTTCTGGTTTAGTTCTCGCGAGTAATCTATCAAACAATGCAGTTGACAGTATATCTGTGGGTGAACTCAATATTTTTAGACCTACCTACCAAAGAGCCTGTTATTTAGAGGGGACCGTCACAGATGCTGCCAACGGTAATCCTATCAATGCTGCTACTGTGGTTATTCTAAATGCTGCTGGTAATGAAGACATTTCTGATGCACTTGGTGCATACAAAACAGGATTGGCAACTGCAGGAACTTTTGAAGTAGAATTCAGCCATCCAGAATACTTTTCAAAAACACTAAGCGCAGAATTAGACAATGGAGTTGTCACCATTTTAGATGCTCAATTAGAACGCCTTCCATTGGTAACTTTTGATATTGAATTTAGAGATGCCCTTACAGGCGATCTTATACCAAATGGAAAAAGCATCATAAGCAATAGTGAAAGAACGATTGAATTAGAAGCAGATGCGGATGGTACTTTGAGCACCACATTGATAGATGAAAATTATACAGAAGTGGTTTTCGGTGCATGGGGCTATTTACACGGGCAACAAAATGACATCCAATTTCAAGAAGGCATGACAATGGTATTTGAGTTAATGCCTGGATACCAAGATGATTTTATCATGGATTTCAATTGGACAGTGAATGGTAATGCGACTACTGGTCAGTGGGTAAGAGATGTGCCCATAGCCACTTTTAGAGGAGGCAATATTGTAAATGTCAATGAAGACATCCAAGACGATTTAGGAACTACATGTTACATGACGGGCAACGATGGTGGGCAAGCCGGCAATGATGATGTAGATGGAGGTTTGACAAGATTAACTGCGCCAGTTTTCAATGTTTCTGATTATGAGAATCCTATTTTAGAGTTTAGATATTGGTTCTATACTGAGCCTAACAATCAAAATGGGCCACCCAATGATACTTTATTTGTGAATATTTGGGACAAAACCAACCTGACTACCCTAGCAATGTATAACAGCAATACCAATGGATGGTCTGATTTGGTAAGAATTCCGTTAAATGGACTTGTAGATATCCAAGAAGATTTAAGCTTAGCATTCCTTATTGCTGACGACGAACCTTTAGGACATTTACTAGAAGCAGCTATAGATGTATTTAAAGTCATTGACGAACCAATAAGCAGTAATGCAGGTGACATCTTGGATTCTTCAGAGATTTTGGTTTATCCAAATCCATCTTCAGATCAATTTTTTGTCAATTTAAATGATCTAAAAGCAAAAAAAGTAGATGTTACGAATAGATTAGGCCAAATCATTTACACAAATGACAAACCATCTAATCAATTCATTATCAATAATATAAGCGAATCAGGATTGTATATCATGACTATTATAGACGAAAAAGGTCATCTACTAACCAAAAAAATTATCAAACAAAATTGATTTAGGTACAGATTTTGCAACCTATTAAATCGCTAAAAGTTATATATTTGCAACCGCTTCAAATGAGAAGCAATTTATGTGATTTTTGGCCCGTTCGTCTAGGGGTTAGGACGCCAGGTTTTCATCCTGGTAGCAGGGGTTCGAATCCCCTACGGGCTACTCAAGAATAAGGCAATTCTTGCCCCAAGGTTTCGTCTCCTTGGGGCTTTTTTAATATTAGGGCGTTCCTTTCAAAACCTTGCCCAGAACACTGAATAAAACAAACATTAGTTCAACCTAAAAGCCAAAGCTTAAATCGCGTCCTCTCATCGCCTAGACTCATGCATAACATTTCTATCAAAGCTTAAAATCAAGATGCCCTTATTAAAAAAAATACCCCATCAATATTTCCGAACCTTCTAAAGATTGGAAATACATCAAGGGGTATAGACTTCTTTATGTGAAGATTGAAATATAAATTCCAATCTTAAAAACTTATCGTACTACTTTTTCTTTTTAGCTTGACCAACCAAACTCTTACCTTTAGCTCCTGGTCTTATTGAAAGGTCCGCTTTTGCGTTAGTATCACGTTTAACTTTCTTTGCAGCTTTTTAAAGCTTCTGCTTTTTTTCTTGCGTCAGCAACTTTAGCTTTCTTGTTCATTTTAACTGCCATTGTTATTAATATTTAAGTTATTAAAAATTGATAAATAGAAATATTTAATACATGATTAATCGTCATCATCTTCCATATCTTCAACGTACTCCTCTAGCCTATCTTTTGCCTCATCTGTTAAGTTACCATCATCATCATCATAGTCATCATCTTCATCGATAATTTCTTGGGCTTCTATTCTTGTCATTCGAATAAGGTAGTAACGATCATCGGTTTCGTATGGCAGAGCACTGACCAATTTACCATTCTGATTTTTAAAAAGTATCAGCTTTTTCACAAAGCCATAGGCATACTCTAGTTTTATTTGCGCTAGAATGTCTTCGCTTACTTTTTCATAATCTTTTACAACTCTTGGCTTATTCATTCTTCTTCATTTAAATATTGAAGTGTTGTTTTGTGAATGCGTTTCTCATATTTAAGCTTTGGCCTTTGTTTTTGAGGTTGCTTTTTAGGAATTCTTTTTACGTCAACTTTGACATCCTCTTTAAATTTTCTAATATTTTTCATCTTAAAAGGCTAAATATAAATAGGTTTAAATCCTAGAAGCTCTAATAAATTTTCCCTCCATGCTTAAGGTAGTCGTCGGGACCGCCTTTAATCTTTCTTTAGGAATCTGCTTTCCTGTCTCTACGCAAACACCATAAACTTTATTACCTATCCTCATCAATGCATTTTCAATTTGCTGAAGATGCTTTAGACATCTATTTTTAGAATCAGTTAATGATTCTAATTGCATTGTATAAGAGGTATTATCCACACTATTTTCATCTTTTCCATTTTCAGTCATTTCTTTAATCATTTTCTCATAGGACTCAATTTGATCTACCTCAGCATTCTTTAATTGAATGAGCTTATCTTTGAATTCCTCAATTTCAATTACTGAATATTTATTCATTTTCGACTTTATTAATAATATTAAATTCTTTATATAAATAGGTGTTCATCCTCATCATAACTCCTTGATCTGCTTAAGCTCCTTTTAGTGCTTTTTCTCTTTAATTTTCCTCGGAAAAAATCTTCAAAATGCAACACAAATCTTTTTAGTATTTCTTGTATTGTTAATGTAAAAAGGACAACATATATCCAAAATGGATTATTAAGCCGTCCACTTGCTCTACTCATAACTGTATGTATGTTTTTAACGGTGTAGATTAAAAAAAAACTCAAATCGATACCATCGTTATGGTTTCAGATATTGAGTCAAACTTACCAATGCAAAATATTTCATTTTAACAACTCATGTTCAAGCTGCACTATTATTCATTAAAATTGCTGAGTTTTATATTTATAAACCTAGGTTAAAACACCTATTTTTTAGAGTAAGAACAACCATTAAACCAGAGCAGGTTTAAAGGTGTAATTCAATATAACACAACCCAATATTTATGAATCCACTTCTTTTCCTTGATCCACTTTAAAAATAACACTAGGTATATTAATGTTACAAATGAGCCCTAATGTAGTACTTGGATCTATCATACGTCTCCAGAAGTTTCTCTTCTTTGCAGTAAAAACAAATGCATCATATTTGGCGACTGCTACCTTACCCGCCTTATCAAGGTAGGAAGGCAACTCTTGCTTAACTAGCTGGTAATTGAGATTATCTCCAATTTTATTTTGTACATAGTTTATCCACTTCTTCTCTACAGGAGTATTGATCTTTGACGCTGAATCCAAGTGGACTAGGTCAATTATAGCCTTTGAAAAATAATTAGAAAATAACTCTAAATGACTCAAATCATTTTCAGTATGTGTAGTTAAAAAATTCACCTTATTAAATGGATCAAATAGTTGATATTTAGGTATGGCAATTACTGGAGTATCCAACATATCTAGAAGCAACTTCTTATGCTCAAAGACCCCTGAATCCTCACTCAATTCTTCATTCCCTATGAATATAAAGTTCACTTTTAGCTCCCCTATACAATACATCAAATCAACAGCCTTAGTATTATTAAACACATGGATTTCTACATTTTCAGCACCCAGTTTTTGAATGCATTGAGATAACTTAGATCTTACTTTCTCTTTGATGACAGTATCAGAATCTGCATGTAATACATTAGCATAATTAGAAATATTAGCTAATACGGATTGCGCCATTTCTCTAAAATGTACAACATGTAATTTACAGTCATAATACTTACAAAAGTTGGTAGTATATTCTATTAAGCTCTGATTCCACAGGGATAAATTCGAGAATATGAGAATATCTTTGATCATTTTATTATGTATAGTTTTTAATTAAATACAAGACAAAATTGCATCTGATTATAATCTTACTAATAATATAAAAAGCGTATTTTTTGCTGTAAGAGAATTACCTAGTTATTGATTGAATGTTTTTCATTCTGTACATTTATATAGTCTTGGCACAATGAGATGAACGATAACTAGTGACCAAAAACAAAATCAATTAGCCTTCAAAAGCTTACTATAATTATGCAATCATTTCTAGACCCAAAACTGTTATTTGACATGGGTATCTCTTTCGGCAAATATGCCATCGGGATAATTTTATTGCTTTTAGCACAAACATTAATCATATGGTTATATGGTCGTCAAAAAAGACAGTCTCAAAGCAGAGGCAACTTTGTTTATGGGATTAAAAACATATTCAAAGCTTTAATCACCTTAGTCACAATTGTATTTATATTTTCATTATTTGGGGTAGACTTTAAAAGCCTATTGACGTCGTTGAGTATCGTAGCTGCTGCATTCGTGATTCTCTTTAAGGAATATATCACCGATTTTATCTCAGGTATTTACTTTGGTTTCTCTCAAGATTTTGAAATAGGCGACTATATTCAACTCAATGAAAACAAAGGAAAAGTCATTGGATTAACACTATTCAAAACCAAATTATTAAATGATGATGACGTAATTATTTCATTATCCAATTCCAAAATATATGTGTCTGATTTAATCAATTATACAAAGCGAGACATCAGGATTCTAAGTGTCGATTTTCAGTTGGCCTTAGAAAAAATTAAAAGCCTAGAAATACTAGAGCAAGAATTGGTACAATCGCTTTACGAGTATATTCAATTTTTGGACAAAGATTCATTTAATCTAAAAATTGTGCAGATAAATAAAGATTCAATGGATATTAAATTTCAATATCAGCTAAAGGAATTTAATCAAGATAAAATGAAAGAAATAAGGCGAAAGACTGTTCGTTGTATTTTTAATTATATCTCTAAAGTGTAAGGCGACAGTTTATCAAAGAGATATTTAAATCTTTTAATCGAATTAATCTGACAGCGTCTTGGGCAAACTCAAAATAAAGACAGATCCCACATTTGGTTCAGACTCTATTTGAATATGACCTTTATGCATAAGCATAATCTTTTTACAAGTGGCTAAGCCAATACCAGACCCTTCATATTGATGAGAGGCATTTAATCTTTCAAACATTAAAAAGACTTTATCAAGGTACTCACTTTCAATACCTATACCATTATCCTTTAATTTAAATACATGGAAATTCCCATCTTCCACATAATCGATGTGAATCTGAGGTGTTATACCGGGAGCTACAAACTTTAAGGCATTGTTTATCAGGTTTTGAAAAACAACACGCAAGAGTGCTTCATCACCTTGGATAACTTCTGGCAAATCATTAGGCAAGTTGATTTGAGCCGACTTTACTTCGATTAAGCTAAATAAATTCGTCAATACATCATTCAAAACTCTTGAGATAGAGACATTTTCAATCGTAATTTTTTGAGCATCTAAAGTAGAAAACTGTAATAAACTTCCCACTAAGGCACTCATGTTGTTAGCACTGGTTTTTATTATTTCTAAATACTCAAAAACCTTCTGATTTACATCTTTCGGGATACTTCTCTCAAGCAAACCGATTGTGACGGCCCCCTAAGAAGTTGGACTAAAGTTACTGTTTAAAAACCTAAATTCA
>JAHDIN010000080.1:0-1442 GCA_020630775.1 Saprospiraceae bacterium
ATCATCAGAATCAGACAAGCAAGAATTGATGACTGATTGACAAGGAAGAATCAAATTGCTATCATCAGGAGGAGTATCACAAACCCTATCTCCATCGGTGAGGCAATTGTTATTTTCACATCCTCCTTGGAAAGTATGAAGTAAACCTAAGTAGTGTCCCATTTCGTGCACCAAGACTGTACTTGATTCGTATGAATTTTCAAAATTGCTAGCATCAATAACAATAGCGTTTCTCCTATCTTCGCTTGCATATGCATTTACCGCATAACCCGCAAAGCTTTCACAATCTTGTAAAATACACAAATTGTCTACGATGATTATGTTGATATAATCATGACTCGGATAGTAGGCAAGATTTGTCAAATTACTGTGGCTATGATGGTTGCTCATGTCTGACAAAGAAGAAGTGTATTGAAGGATTCCAGATATTTCCTGATTGGCAGTATCTCTTTTAGCAAGACAGAATTGTATGCCGGTATCAAAGCCTGTTGGAGTATTGAATACTCCTTCTTTTGCAAAAGCATCATTTAACTGTTGGAGGGCATTTGTAATTGTCAACTCAGGAATAAAATCTGAATCGATAGATAGTTCATGAAAAACTATAGGTAAAACTAAATTTGAGTTAGATTTTGTAAATGTTTGATTAGAAAAAGCTTTCGTGTATTGTTTTTCCCTTGCGATTTCTTTTTCTAAGAATTTAGGGTTCTCTTCTTGAAATTGATGCTGAAGTTTTTGAGAAGCGCAGTAGAAATCTTGAGCTTGATTTTGTCCAAGCAATGAAATGGGAAGCGATAATATTATTAGGAGTAAAAGCTTCATTCTTTAATAAAGTAAAAAAATAAGGGGCAGTGGTGATTCGCTGCCCCTTAAAGATAAGCTATTTTATTATTACCAACTTTTCAGACTCCAAATAAATATGTCCATCAAAAAATTTAATTATATAAATTCCTGAGTTGTAAGATGTAGAAACAAAAATTTACATTGATTTAAAAAATATAGAGTAAGCGAATCCTATCTCCCAACCACAACCTTCTCAACAATCTTATTTTCCGAATCCAGATCTTGAATTACTAGAAGGTAAATTCCTTCTGGTAAAAATGAAACAGGAATGGTTTTTTGATTTTGGTAACTAGCCACAAGCATTCCCTGAAGGTTATATAATGTTGCTCTGTAGCTAAGTTGACTTGTGCTACTTATTCTAATTACGTTTATAGCTGGATTGGGATAAATACTTATGTTGTAATTACTGATTGTATGATTTGATGAAATGAGATCTGCTCCGTCACAGTCTTCATCAATATCATTGTTTGCTATTTCTTCTGCCAATGGATTTATGTCAGGATTGTTATCATCACAATCTTGATCGAAATTAAATCCATCTTGATCAAGATCGTCATCTAAAGTAGCTGGATTGCAATCTTCATCGATTCCATTGTAAGGTA
>JAHDIN010000080.1:1542-4095 GCA_020630775.1 Saprospiraceae bacterium
TTATCATCACAATCTATGTCAAAATCAAAACCATCTTGATCCGAATCATTGTCAGAGCTAAGTGGATTACAGTCATCATCAATCCCATTAAATGCTATTTCAGTTTGACCTGGAAAAATCCCTGGATTGTTGTCGTCACAGTCTTGATCAATATTAAAACCATCTTGATCAAAATCATCATCTAGTGTAGCTGGATTACAATCTTCATCGATACCATTATAAGGAACTTCTGTTTGATTTGGATTGACATTAGGATTATTGTCATCGCAATCTTGAGCAACTAGAAAACCGTCTTGATCTATGTCATCATCAGTGGTAAGACTGTTACAATCATCATCAATGTTGTTATAAGGAACTTCAACATTTCCTGGACTTATCGACGAATCTGTGTCATCACAATCGTTTTCGAAACAATCTTGAAGCCAAATATGAAAAGCTTGATTATCACAATAATTGGTGGAATATAGAAATTCGAGATCGTCAAAATCGTAATAGATTAACTTTTTGTATTGACCTGGGGCATCTTCATAATATTTTGGCCAAAACTTTTCTCCCATACAGTTGGGTTGGTCCTGTAAATGGTCAAAAAATATCATTTCAAAAATGAAATCATGAACTGTTAATTCAAGAGTGTCGCATTTTTTCATTTTAAAATCATGGATCGAGTTTAGATCCATAAATATTTCCCTTTTTCGCGGTGTATAGTTCGCATAACCGTCATTGTCTTGGTCTGTTCCATAGACATAGTCACAATTACAATAATATTGATTATTCTCATAGGTGTGAATTCTTCTATTGTGCTCATTAATTGTGCAACTATATAATAAACCCTCTCCTTCGTAGATTTTATTAAACAAGCCGTATTTTAAATCGCCGATACCTTCTTGCCAGATTAATGTTCCAGTAGTACTACTATTCTTTTTATAACTTAATTCTAATTGCCAAACTGAATCACCGACGAGGTTGATAATTTTTTGTTTTGATATTACTTTTAATGAATCTTCTTGGTCGTAAAAATTATTTACAAATCCATCTCCAACATCTAAGCTGTAGTCGTAAAGTAATTCGTCTTCGTATTCTTGAGTGGACCAGTTAAGTTTTTTATAAAATAATTTTCCATTATCGTTGCGAAAATGGATTGTTCCTGTAGAAACATGACTTATACCTTCTAAAACTATTTCTTGATCTAATTCAAATGTAACATCATTGGTGCTAAGTACAGCTCCATTATAACTAACTGATGTAAGTATTTGCTTTTGACCAATTTTGGGAAAATCGAGATATTGACAGCAAGCTGATAGGCTTAACAATAGACTTAGACTTATTATAGAAGCTAACTTTTTCATAAACTCTATTTTGATTTAACAGAAGTGTCAAAGGATATAGAGTGCTGAAAACTATAATTCACTAATATTAGTTATAGGTCTTGCAAACTTAGAGCCATACACACTTATAGATTATATTTAATATTAATAAGTCGGCTATTTTACTTTTGTCAGCTGGAAGTTATATGGGGTTTTTACGCCCCCTGCTCTGCCTCCAACGCATCCCAATACTCCACCGCTCTCCTAGTATGAGGAATACAAATAGAACCACCTACCAAATTGGCAATAGAAAAGACTTCAAAGATCTCTTCTTCTGTTGTACCTAATTCGTGTGCAGTGCCGATGTGGTATTTGATGCAGTCGTCACATCTCAATACCATGGATGCAACCAGACCTAAAAGCTCTTTGGTTTTTGCATCGAGGGCACCATCTATACAAGTTTGATTGTCCAAACTGAAGAATCTTTTCAAGACCTTGTTGTCTTGACTTAGAATTCATTCATTCATTTTTTTTCTGTAGTCATTGAATTCTTGAATCATGCTATTAGATTTTTATTTTTTAAACTTTGCCTCGATGCTTTAATCTCCAGATGGAATGCATCATTCTAAATGGCAACAGAAATGTTGTGATGAATGCTGAGGCTCAAAAAAAGATCATTTGAGCTTTTACAAATTTTCCTGGGGCAGATTGCTTTTGTCCATGTACTCCATTCATAATAGAACCCATTCCTTCTTCATCCAAGAAGCGCTGAAAGTCCCAGATGTTATCCACACAATAAAACAACAAAGGAATGACCGCGAAAATAGCAATGACCTTAAACCAAGTCACATGAGAAAACCAATGATGCTTGGTCAGAAATATGAATCTTGTAAACTTATGAACAATAGTAAAAGTGTCATAATGTAATTGGAGTTTAATAAATGCACTTAGTATTATTTTTTTTCTTGTTAATTCTGACTAGCGTAAAAACGCTTTGTTGAATTTCAATAGTTTATATATTTAAATTTAACAAATTTTAGACTTTTACGTTAGCAAACTCGTTTTCCTCCCAGCTCAGCTTTAGAAAGAATTTATAGTTTTTGTTGATAAATTTCTTTCGAGATTGGCAGTCGGGGGAGGCTAGGTAATGATGACTAACGCTCGGTGCAGACGACTGTACGCCCGCTTAGGGCTTATGTACGTTCTGCACTTTGTTGTGAGTAGTTCTTAGTTTTTCAATACTATTCTG
>JAHDIN010000042.1 GCA_020630775.1 Saprospiraceae bacterium
ATGGTGCCATGGGGTTATCAAGAAAAAGAAACCAGTTCTGAATTAAGTCATTATAGATATAATCATAGAATCGAAAGGTGGATATCAAGGATTACTCAATATAGATCCGCTGGTTTTAAAATATTTATAAAACCTCATGTTTGGATAAGTGATCCAAGTGATGGTAAATGGCGTTCTGACATTAGTCATAAAGACTCTGTGGATTGGGCAATCTGGAAAGAGAATTATCGGGACTTTATCTTAAGTTATGCTCAATTAGCGGAAGACGTAAAAGCGGAAATGTATTGTGTCGGAACTGAACTGACTAATATAAGTTTATCATATCCCAGTTTTTTTCGTGAACTTATAGTTGATGTACGCAAAATATACTCAGGTAAATTAACTTATGCTGCTAATTGGTATAAAGAATTTGAAGACATAAAGTTTTGGGATGATCTAGACTACATTGGGGTCCAAGCATATTTTCCTTTAACCGATAATGATAACCCTTCATTAAGTCAGGTATCGGAAGGTTGGGATCCTTACATTTTAAAAATGAAAAACCTGAGCCAGTCTTATAATAGGAGTATTTTATTTACAGAAATGGGATATAAATCTACAGCAGATAGCGCCAGAGAACCTTGGAGCTGGATAGAGTCTGAAGACCAAGATAAATGGCAACTGTCCGAGTCAACTCAAGAACATTGTTACCAAGCTTTTTTTGATAAAATTTGGCCACAAAACTGGTTCGCAGGCGTTCATATTTGGCAGATGCGTGGAGAAAGGCCAAGGAAGTCTTCTAGATATGGTGATTTAGATTTTACGCCTTTAGGAAAGCCTGCAGAGAAGGTCTTAGAGAAAGGATTTAAGCGGGTAAACGGGTAGAGCGAATCTAACAAGATTCATTGCTTAGGTGTTCGCAAACCTATAGAATATCTTCATCTGATTCATGCTCCCAATGTTGATCTTGAATTAGCCGGTATGTTCTCACAGCGCTAAAAGCGGTAATTCTGAATTCGTCGAATTGTATGCCGTAATCAAATTCTTGCAGTCCTTCATTGATGCACGATTTGAGCTTATGCAAAAATTCAAGCCGGTCAACATTTTCGAAATTATTATTGATACAATATTCGCTCATCAAATCTGCAGCTATATTGATAATAGTAGTTTCTGGTGAATGTATTTCGTTATACATCTTTTGGATATCTACCACTTGATACGTTAAAGCGCCTTTTATACTTAGGTCTTTTCCATCCTTCGAAGTTAGAGATTGCAGTGGCATACCCACGACACGTAGCCTGACTGGTTGAACATAAAATTCATCAATAAAAGGAATTCGTAGATAAATGCCTGCTCCAAAAACTTTTTGCTGTTTTCCTAATCTTACACGCAGGGCTTTTTCCCACCCATTAATAATAACAAAGGGGGAGAGGTAAGAAAGATAATCGACTAACTGTTCTAAAAAATTCAAAAGCTGTGCTTAGTTAAAGCGAAAATAGCCATTCAAATTGAGACTTGAACTAAGACATAAAAATTCTATGTAGTTATACAGTTTAATTGAAGATCACGATAGGTCTGAAACCTACTTCATCCGATAAATCACTATAAGACATGCTTGAGACGGTTCTAATGTCGTAGCCTGTAGACTTATAGGATCCGCCCATGGCAATACCCTCATCACTAATCATTTCTGCGACATTGCCACACATGTTATATAAGCCATAATCATTTGGAAAGTAGGTAACTGCAGGACTTGTAGATAATCTGCTTTGCAAATGACCTGTTGGTTGTATGATTTCATATTCACCACTTTCTTGATTTTTGGTGATACTCGTCGTACCAAGAGCGTGGTTGAAATTTGCGAGGAAACATCCTTTAGCGTTACGTATATAATATCCACCCCAAGAATAAGGAGCTAAATCATGTCCTCCTTTTGCAGCATATGTCCATTGCGTTTGGTTAGGTAGTTGCACATTTATCTTCCTAAGATCCATATTATATTGTTCCGATAACTTTGATTTGAGCCATTTGCAATAAGCAGTGGCTGATTCATGAGAAATGCCTTTTACAGGATAATCGTCATAAGCGGGGTGTAAAAAATAAGTGTTTTCAATTTTTTCACCAGATGTATTGTTGTCAAAGACAGGTTTGTATATTTTTGCTAATTCATCTTGTCCATTTGCATTAAGAGCAGTTAGAAATTCTTTGTATTGTAGATTGGTCACCTCGTGAACCTGCATGAAGAAACCCTTTATGCTTATGCTTGCTTTACCTGTCTTTAATTGACCCGATGGAATATAAGCGAAGGTCTTCTTAAATTCTTTTTTCTGTTTTTTATTGAGTGGTAAAATTTGGGGATCGTTATTGGGTATATAGCAATAGCTTGCTATTAGAAACACAACGAGATATTTCATAATTAACTGATTTTTTATTGAAACGTAGAATTATGAGGCTTATTTCCTAAGCATCATAATTATTGCGTATTTGGCCCATTTGATAAAGGATTCCAATGTAGAATAGGCCAGTTATTTCGGTGATATATCAATGATATTATCCTATATTTTTATATGAAAGTGTCTAATATTCTGTATTTTAGGAATCATATGAGACTAAATGAGTATATCATCGTCTCAAAGTAGTAGTTGACCCATTGGTTGGTGCGATTGGCTTTTTTTAAGCATTTCTGTCCTTCTAATGTGGTTCTTTCAATTTTTTAAATCAAAACAAAGATTAACATGAACAAATTATTAGCAGAATTTATTGGCACTTTCTGGTTAGTGCTTGGAGGATGCGGTAGTGCTGTTTTAGCTGCTGGCGTAGCTAATGTAGGCATCGGATTGGTAGGTGTTTCACTTGCATTCGGTCTTACTGTACTAACTGGTGCTTACGCATTAGGTCACATTTCGGGTGGGCACTTTAATCCTGCCGTTTCAATTGGCTTATTTATGGGCGGTAGATTTGAGGGTAAAGATCTGCCTGGTTATATTATAGCACAGGTCCTCGGTGGTGCAGTAGGCGCTGCTATTTTATATTTAATCGTTAGCAGTTCTGCTGATTTTTCAGGATTCAGTGGTGCTGGAGCATTTGCAAGTAACTTTTATGATGCTAATGTATACGGAGTGAACTATGGTATGATGGGTGCTTTGGTTACAGAGATTGTAATGACTTTTATGTTCCTTATTGTCATTTTAGGTGCTACTCATAAAAACGCTTCACCAGGATTTGGAGGTATGGCCATTGGGTTGGCTTTAACGCTTATTCACTTAATAAGTATTCCAGTTACAAATACATCTGTTAATCCAGCAAGAAGTACAGCAACTGCACTTTTCGCAGGTGGTGATGCATTACCTCAATTATGGTTGTTTTGGGTTGCGCCAATTGTAGGTGCTGCGTTAGCAGGTATCGTGTATAAGATCATGGCACCAAACAGATAGACTATCCTCTTCATCTAATATTGATGAATTGATATTTATATTTCCCGAATTCTACTGCAAAATTTTATTATTGATTTTGCGATAGGATTCGGGATTTTTTTTGCAGCCAATTTTAAACCAGACCATGCATTAGAAAATCAATTACGATCTTAAATTGCTGCAAATCTAAAGCTTCGCCAAGTTATATTTTTCCTACCATAGTAGTGCTAAGATTTTCGAATATAAGTCGCTGATTTGTTGCACTTTAAGATCTCACAACGAAGTTCTAATTCATAAACCGGGTTTAATAAACATGTACTTTTCCTTCCTCTACAATTTCAAAATCACTTTCATTTAACTGAGCTTTTTTAAGTCCTTTGAGTAGTCTTTCTTTGGCTCTTTTTGGATTATCATCCGCTAATGGGAAGGTGCCAAAGTGCATGGCAATACTCTTTGTCGATTCAACATCTAAATGAATTTGAATAGCTTCTTCTGGTGTTACATGGATTGGTCCCATAAACCATTCTGGTTTGAATGCACCGATAGGTATAAAAGATAAATCTGGCGAACCAATTCTTGATTTTACTTCTTCAAAATTATCTCCATAACCAGTATCTCCAACGTAGTATATCCGTCTCTGATTAGATTGTATGTAAAATCCACACCATTGACTTGTGTTTCTGTCATAAAAACCTCTACTTGAAAAATGATTAGCCGGAATAATGTGGAATTGTAAATCTGCGATTTCGGTAACAGACCACCAATCTTTGCAAACGATATTTTTGCAACCCCAAGACTTTAAGATTTTATCATTGCCCAATGGACATATGTAGGTAGGTTGATGTACCTTGTTTAATCTCTTTATGGTGTTTTTATCCATATGATCATAGTGGTTATGACTTATAAGGACGACATCTATCTTAGGCAGGGCATCGAAGTCTAATCCCGGCGGACGCATCCGTTGAGGCCCAATGAATTGGAAAGGACTACATCTTTTTGACCAGATAGGATCCGTGAGAATATTAAGTCCTTTATGTTGAATGAGAAACGTGCTATGGTTGATGAAGATAAATTGAACTTGCTCTTCATTAGGTACTGGAGGTAATTCTTTTCTTATGAAGGCATCATTTTGAAAAGCCCACTTATCAGGTTCTCTTTTTTGAATGTATTGACCGACCTCTTTGAAAGAATTCGCTTTTCTTCGACTCGGATTTTGAAAACGTTTACCGTTAAAGTGTTGAGTTATTGGTCCTTTGTATGGCCGAGTAGACAATATGTATCCAACTAAAATTGTCAGGAGGGGTATTGAAATGAGGAAACAAATAATGTAGATATAGATCATGCACTAAATATAGAAAAGAGAAGTCTAATGCATGGATTGATGATAATCAAAGATGAGTACAGATGCACATTTAATAAAGTTTACTTTCTGCCTTCTGTCGCTCTAATGATTTCTTTACCATATTAATGGTTTCATGTAACCTAATGATCGCCATCTTCAACTAAAACATTCTAAACTTCATCTTCAACTTCAACTTGATCTTAATATGTCGCCTTCAATAACTTAAATATTTTCTCTGAAAAGCATTATGTAATTCCCATTTAGTCCAACATCCTTCCAGTGTATCATTCGAATGAACGTAATTTATTAGTTCACTATTAAATCGAACCGCATGAAAAAGATTTCATTTTTCGTCACAGTGATATGTGGCGTAGTATACGCATGTTCACCTTCAAAGCAAATGAACTATCCTTCTGCTAGCATTGTGGAAGTGGATAATTTATCAGTAGGTAAAATTGATTCAACTTTATCTGAAGGTATAATTACAGGTACAATTATAGATAATGAAGGTATTCCTTTAATAGGAGCGAGTGTATTATTAAAGGGCACAACTAATGGGACAATTACAGATATTGATGGATCATTTTCATTAAATCAATTACCAGAGAGTGAAAGGTATCTTGTTATTAGTTATACAGGATATCATACATTAGAAATTTTTTGCGACAGTTTAAATCATTTTGATATAGTATTGAATCAAAATGGTGGAGCTCTTGCGGAGGTATGTATCACTGGATATGCGCCTAAGAAAAAACTATTTAAAGGGCTATTTAAGAAAAAGAATAAAAGTGCTCAATCTTATGCCAACGAAGTTATTCCGCTTTTAGCTAATGATATTAAGCAAACATTGGATAATGAAACTTATGATGAAATAAGGGAGAACAAAATCTTTCTTTCTTCATTAAACCCAATTTCTACATTTTCTATAGATGTAGATAGAGCATCATATAGCAATGTGCGGAGGTATATTGAGATGGAAATACATCCACCTTTAGATGCTATTCGAATTGAAGAGTTAATTAATTATTTTGATTACAATTATGA
Source organism: Saprospiraceae bacterium (assembly GCA_020630775.1). GTDB lineage: Bacteria > Bacteroidota > Bacteroidia > Chitinophagales > Saprospiraceae > RFSX01. The sequence continues at coordinate 5,779 of JAHDIN010000042.1, forward strand.
AGGTCCTGATAATGATCTACCTTTTACTATCCATACTGGATTAAGTGCTTGTCCATGGAATAAACAACATCAGCTTCTAAGTATTGGTCTCCAGGCTAGAAAAATAGATACCCGACATTTGCCTCCGTCCAATTTGACTTTTTTAATTGATGTTTCAGGTAGCATGGGGGACGTCCATAAGCTGCCACTAGTAAAAGCGTCTTTAAAATTTCTGGTTGATCAAATGAGGCAGGAAGATGTCATTTCTTTAGTAGTTTACGCTGGGGCAGCAGGAGTGGTTTTGAAACCGACCTCAGCGAAGCATAAATCAGTGATTTATAAGGCTATCGATAATTTGCAATCTGGAGGATCCACAGCAGGAGGTGCAGGTATAGAGTTAGCATACAAATTAGCCAAAGAGCATTACCGTGAACAAGGTAATAATCGAGTGATCTTAGCCACTGACGGAGATTTTAATATTGGTATTGATCATCCTGATGATTTGGTAAAGTTGATTGAAAGCAAGCGAGACGATGGTATATTTTTATCTGTGTTAGGATTTGGAATGGGTAATTATCGAGATGATATGATGCAGCGATTAGCTGATAATGGAAATGGGAACCATGCATATGTACATAATATCGAGGAGGCGAAAAAATTATTTGGATCTGAATTTTCAGGAACATTATTTACAATTGCAAAAGACGTGAAGATTCAAATTGGGTTTAATGATAGAAAAGTACAAGCTTATCGTTTGATTGGATATGAAAACCGAATGTTAGGTACCCAAGATTTCGATGATGATGCAAAGGATGCTGGAGAACTAGGAGTAGGGCATACAGTTACCGCACTATATGAAATCATTCCGCATGGTGCGAATAGTGATTTTCTATCCGAAAATTATATTTCAAATGCGAAGCCAGAATCTGAGAAGTTAGAGCCAATAGATTTAGATGATTTAGCGGTAATAAAACTAAGATATAAATCACCTGAAGGTTCTAAAAGTCAACTTCAGGAGTTTTCAATTTCATCAGATTTAACTGAGCCTACTGAAGCACATCAATTTGCAAGCGCTGTTGCAGAATTTGGATTATTACTTAGAGACTCTAAGTATATGGCAACTGCCAATTATGATGCTTTAATTAAAAGAGCTAAATCAGCAAAAGGCGCAGATATTTATGGAATCAAAAGTGAATTTATAAAGTTGGCACAAGACATGAAAAAGATTGACCATTCACTAGCAGAAAAATAATACAGATTTCAACTTCGCCTTCAACTTCACCTTCAACTTCACCTTCATTTTAAAAATGAGCGCAGCTCGAATGGACTAGATCCATTCAGCTGCCTCATTCTAAATAACATAAGTAGATTTATTGGATATCAAGCTGGATGCCTGAATCCATTTTATTATTTCCAATTCTATAGTTTAGGCCGAACATGAAATATTGGCTTAAATTATTGTATGATTCTTCTCTAATGGAAGTGGCAGTAGGTACTCTTCTGTATCCAATGTTTTGATTGAGGATATCGAAGGCTTCAAGGCGTAACTCTAATTTATCTTTTAAGAGTAGCTTTTTAATCGCAGCATTCCAAAGAATGAAATTTGGTTGATCATTAAATCCTTCAGATGAAAATCTATTAAAATTCACTTTAGATGTCAATGTGAATCCCAGAGGTAAATACAAGTCACTATCAACAAAGAAATTGGTCGAAGAGAATGTTTGTCCTAAATCATCCGCTATTTCAAATTGTTGATTTGTTCTTGACCAATCTACACCTGTTTCAATATACACGTGTTCAGTGTTTTTGTTTCTTAATGAGAATTTCAAATTTGTCGAACTTTCCTTAACAGGGCTTTCTAAGTCATTAAGAAAAGAGTTGTAATCAGCATACCTGTAGTTTATAGTCAATCGATATTTCAGTTTTAAAGGTCTGAATGGTCTACTTAGAGATACGTAGGTGTTAATATCTTCATACTTGTCAGTATTGACAGGCGTGGACCTTCTGAATAATTGATCATTAATACTATTCTTGTATACAATTCTGTTGTTTGAATTTGTATAACGCACATTGGCAAATAGGCTGGTAAGGCTAAAATTGTCAAACAGATTATATCCTAAGCTTAGTCTATGATCATACTGCGGTACTAACTCAGGATTACCTATAAACTCAAAATTAGGTGTCGTATTATTAGGTAATGGCAGCAGTTGTTGAAGCGTTGGGGCAATAATATTTGTGTTATAAGTGAAATCTAAACTACCTCTTCCTTTAGTTTTCAAATTTGTATTGAAATAGGGTAGGATGTTTGTGAATAATTGATCGGTTTTAAATTCTCCATCATTGATACTTCCATATAGAGCAGTCCATTGATATTTAGTACCTACATTGATTTTTAATCTCTTTCTATTACGTTTTAAGTTAAAGCCAGCAACGTGGTATTTGTAGATGCGTTCATAATCTGAGCTTAATGATTTGTTCAGTATTTCTTGTCCTGATTCTAAGTCAAAGAAATTTCTAAAAGGTCTGTCATAGGATCTGTCATATGCATAACTTAAACTGAGATAGAAATTAGAACCTAAAGGCTCAGTAAAGTTGATGTCCCCTCCAATTTGTGAAAGTTCATTCTTGTAGTATTGATTTTGGTCAATCAAAATATCCTGTCCCTGGACTTGATTTGAATTAAAGACATTATCAAAAATATCTTCTGTGACTTTTTTGAGTCTAAAATTCGAAATCCAGTTTCTACCTTTCTTTTTTGATTTTCTCTTCAGTGTTGTCTGATGCGCAAAGGAAAATTCATCGCCATCAGAGATAAAGTCTGATAAGCTATTACCTACATTTTGATTCATTAGAACATAATTGACCTCTGCGTCATTGGTGCTATTTCGTGAACTGAACGAAATGATGTTTTTAAAATTTACATGCGTTAATGGATTGATTTTGTATTTGATTTTGGTGCTCAGTTTATGAGAATTGTTTTGCCTCATATTCATTGATGTAGTGAATTGATCAAATAGAAATCCTTCTCCTAAATTGGTGATGCTGTTATTGCTTTGGATGTCGTTATTTACTTCGTTGAATAAGTAATGAGCATTTATATCCACCTTTGCATTGATATCCCAATTTAGATTACTTCCTATAGATGTTGACTCATTGATGCCATTTTGAAGTGGCTGATAATCTGAAAAATTAAGGTTGCCTCCAGACATTACGTTGCCAATACCACCCATAAAAGAAATGTAGTCATTTATTGTAAAAGTCTCATTGTTTATGTTATTGGATGCACCTAAGAATGAAGCTTGCACTTTAGGACTAAATCTCATGTAATTGGCTTTTGCGCTATAAGTGTTTTCAGATCCTCTGGCAATATCTAATCCACCAAAGCCACCGTTTTTATGATCCTCTTTTAACTTCAAATCAATCGTTTGAGATTCTTGGCCGTCATCAATGCCTGTAAAAGCTTCTACTTCATTTTGCTTGTCATATACTTCTACTTTATCAATAGCTTCAGCAGGTAAGTTCTTGGTAGCCATTTTAGGATCATTACCAAAGAATTCTTTTCCATCTACCAAGACTTGTTCAACATCTTTGCCCATAGCTTTAATAGATCCATCTCTAGCCACTTCGATGCCAGGCAATTTTTTTAGTAAATCTTCTGCAGTAGCATTAGGTCTAGTTTTAAATGCAGAGGCATTATAACTAATTGTATCGCCACGCAAGCCCATAGGTATATGCTCTGCTTTAACCTCAATTTCTTTAAGTACCTCTGACGACTCCTTTAAGATGAATGGATCTAATTGAATGTCCTTTTCGTCCCAGTCTGTCATAAGATTAACAGTTTGGCTTTCAAAAGATATGAAGCTCAGTTGTATAGCATATACACCCTTTGAAACATCATTGAGTACAAATTCACCTTTGTTATTTGTTAAACAGAATTCTACCATTGTACTATCTGAAGTCTCGATTAAGACTACTGTTGCTCCTGTAAGCGCTTGGTTATTTTGATCAACAACAGATCCGGTAATTTTATATTGTCCAATGCAATAGCTTGCCCAGAGACTTACGATAAAAGTGAGAAAGATTTTCATAATGTAAGGTTGAAGTGTCTAAATAATTATCGTGTTCTTGTTCGTCCTTGAAACATATTCGACATTTCTATTTCTCTTTCTTTGACGATTTTATCAAACGCTTCTTGAGTCACTTTTTTACCTTTAGTAGGTCTTTTAATAGCATCTTTGTCAAGTGATTTAAGATTGATTTCAAGGGCTTTGATTTCTCTTTTTCCATCATCTTCACTAACCATAAGAATTGCACCTGGTAAGCCATGATATCCTGATGGACCTATGGAAACAGGGATTTGCGGTGTAAACCAAGCTACGGTCAATTTACCCTCTATTTCTAACTCTGCTTTTTGGCATTCGTAGCCTTGAAATTTTACTTTTTCAGGAGTAATACGCCATTTGCTTTTTGTAATATCACTTTCAATTAGAAAATTTTTGGACATAATTCCTTGCTGGTTGACTTCAGTCTTTTCTGCGAAGTTTTGATATAGTATTGATTCACTTTCGTCAGACATGATGACCATTTTAAAACTTCCATCATCTGATTCCATTTCAAAGTCTTGATTTTCATTATCCTTTCGGTCCACATAAATAGCTTCTGTTGAATTAAAAAGAAGATCTTTTTGGCTAGTAAATTGCTTAGGCATAAGATCTGCAAAATCATCTGGGAGAGACGTGCCTTCACCTAATTGAATGTCAAGTTTGTGTGTTTCTTCGTAAGTAATAATGCCTTCAGTTTGTGCTTGTAGATTTAATGAGCCTGCTAAAAGAAGACAGATGCCAATTTTAGGAAAGATTTTCATGTGCTTATGTTTTAAGTTTTAGAATTTTAAAAATTACTCTACAAATCTATTTCTCATTTCTCCGGTGAAGGTTAATCAAAGTGTATGTTAGGTTAATTAAGGTTAAAGGATCAGGCGAGCGTAGATTCTTTGGTTTATTTTTGAATTATGTTCAAAATTATTAACCATAGGCATTCGCTATTTGCAGGATTGAGTTTCATTATGTTGCTTGCCCTGATCGGCTATTTTCTTAAGAATGAGTACGATGAGGAGCTGAATCGAATGGAACTAGAGTTCAGAGAGCAACACTTTATCCAAATCTTTGCTGATGCTACAGATAAGCCTCTAAATCTTCCTAAAGGTGTTGCTATAAATAGCTTTGGTTTAAAAATGGAAGAAAATGATGAGGCGGTATTCGATTTTAAAATAGACTATGACAATAATGAACAAATGATAATGATAGGTGGATCAGATAGTGCAGAGACATTTTCCATAACTGAAATTCAGTCTAACCATTTAGATTCAAATAAGCACTTTGAAGGCGGTGATAAAGTAAAGGTGTTGAAGTCTTTTAATCATTATGTTGAAGAAGATTCAATAAGCTATATAGACACTATGTTTTCATTTGATTATGATTCAAGTGAAATGGATACAACTGTAGCCTTTAATTTTAAAAATATTATAAAAACATTATCAGATAAAAAGCCATTCACAAAGAAAGATGTCTTAGCCAATATGTGGCCTCAAATTTTATTTTCTAGTTTGCTTTTATTGATAACAGGTTTGGCTTACTATTTTTTCCTTTCTAAAATTAATAAGGATAGAAGACTCAATAAATTACGAAACGAGTTCATGTCCAATATGACTCATGAATTAAAGACGCCTGTAAGTACGATTAGTGTGGCATTAGAAGCTTTGAAGAATTTTGATGCCGCAGACAATAAAGTTATGCGAAAAGAGTACTTGGATATTACCACCAAAGAAATTGATCGATTGGGATTATTGGTTGATAAGGCTCTAAATATTAGCCTTTTTGAACAAGATAAAATGGTTTTAAACAAGCAGAAATTAAATTTTGCCGATGAACTGGATAGTGTTCTAAGTATTTTGAAAGTACAATTTGAAAATAATCATGTCGCGTTACATTATGATAAAGCGCTTGATGGGGATTTTGACTTAGTTGGTGATAAAACGCATCTGGTTAATGTGATTCATAATTTACTAGAAAATGCGATCAAGTATGCTTCAGACAACCCAACAATAAATATTTCTTTAAAAGATTTAGGTCAATCGGTTGTCTTAGTAATTAAAGATAATGGAATTGGTATTCCTAATGAATATATCGATAAAGTGTTTGATAAGTTTTTTAGGGTGCCTTTGGGAAATCAACATAATTCTAAAGGACATGGATTGGGTTTAAGTTATGTGAAGCAAGTTATTGATAATCATGAGGGGGCGATTCAATTAGAAAGTGTTGAAGGACAAGGGGCAACATTTACTATCCAAATACCAAAGCAAGTATAAGTATGTCAAAGATTTTGTATTTAGAAGATGAGCATTTTTTAGGACGTATTGTTAAGGAAAGTTTGGAAAGCCGTGGCTTCGAGATGCATCTTATAGCGGATGGTAAGTTATTTATGGATGCTTTTAATAGTTATCAACCTGACTTATGTGTGTTGGATGTGATGGTGCCTAATGTAGATGGTTTTACTTTAGGGAAAGAGGTACGTGCCATTAGCCCGCAGATGCCGATCATTTTTCTTACTGCTAAAAACCAAACAGATGATGTGTTGGAAGGATTTAAATCCGGTGGAAATGATTATATCAAGAAGCCTTTCAGCATGGAGGAGTTGATTGTGAGAATTAATAATCTTTTACAACTCAATAGTCAGCAAAAGATAGAAAAGTCTTCTAAAGTTCAGATAGGTAGCTATGCATTTGATTACAGTCAACATAAGTTATTGTATAATGATCACATCATCTCTCTTTCTCATAGAGAAAATGAACTCATAAGACTTCTAAGTAATAATATCAATTCTAAGATTGATAGAAGAGTAATTTTAAATACCATTTGGGGTGATGATTCTTTGTATAATTCTAGAAATCTTGATGTGTATATCAGGAAGCTAAGAGTGTATTTTGAGAAGGATGACTCTATTCAATTAATAACCTTGAGAGGGTTTGGTTATCATTTTAGTGTCGGGTCTTGAGCTAGCCTACTTGGTATACCAACTAAATTCTTTCTTAATTATATTTTCTTTTTCTTCCGATAGATAATTTAAAAATGCTTGAGCGATAGGAGAGAGTGTCTTGTTTTTTAGCCAGATTAATCTCCAGTAGGTGGTTATGGGTAGACCTTTGGATTTTAGTACATGAAGTTGTTTGCTTGCGAGTTCATTTTTAATGCCAATTAAAGGAATTATAGAATCTCCAAGTCCTGCGATGACAGCTTGTTTTACGGCTTCATTTGAAGTGAGTTCTAAGCTTTTGCGTCCTTTTGAATCACCGTAATATTTCTCCATAGCTGCTCTTGTAGCGGAACCGTCTTCCCGAAAGATGAGTGATCGATTTTTCTGTTTTTTTGGTTTGTTGCTCACTAAATACAATCTATTATCAAGTAGTAATTCTTCATTTATATCAAGTTTTTCTGGGACAACTGATACGAATGCAAAGTCGACTTCATTTTTTTTAAGATTGTTAAGTACACTAGTTTTGTTGGATACATCGAGCTTTAAGTCTATGCCAGGGTGTTTTTGTATAAATGCACTCAGAAAGTATGGGATAACATATTTTCCAGTTGATGCTGAGGATATTCTTAGTTTACCTGTGAGCAATCCTTCATATTCCTTAGTCTTATATCTTAAAGAATCTGCTTCTTTGATAATGTTGTCGGCAATAACTAAAATAGACTCTCCAAAATCCGTGACATATAATTTTTTTCCAATGATCTCAATTAGTGGAATGTCAAATTGGCTTTGAAAATTTTTTAGTTGTATAGATAATGCTGGCTGGGTCATATGCATTTCTTCTGCAGCGCGTGTGATGCTTTTTAATCGAGCGACTTCTATGAATATTTGTAATTGGTGTAGCGTAAAATTCATAAGGTTATATGTTCAAAAGTTATTTACTTAAGAGTAGTCGTCTTATTTTACCACCTTTTACATTATTCACATCAAATTCTATAATGAAAGCTTCTTTGTCAATTTCTTCAATCAGTCGATTAATTCTTCTAACATCGATTCTATTGATAATCATATGTATGATTTCTTTAGTTTCCGTTTTTCCTGTTTTGCCATAGCCTTTTACACCTTGATAAACCGTAATTCCTTGACCAATTTTATTAAGAAAAGCTTCTTGTATGCTTTCGCTTTTTTGGGAAACGATCATAAGGCCAACATAATTTTCGAAACCTTGAATAGTGAAGTCGATAGCTTTGCTGGTTACTAAGTAGGTGAGGATAGAATACATCGCAGCTTCTGGTGTTAGTATAAGTGCAGTGATACTAAACAAAATAATATTAAATGCTAGTATGATAGAACCTATGGAGAATCCATATTTCTCACTTAAGTATATGCCTAATAATTCAGAGCCATCTAAGACAGATCCGTTTCTAATGGCTAACTCAATGCCACAGCCTAAGAAGACACCACCGAATGTTGCAATGATTAATTTATCATCTGTAATCTGATCAAAACTTTCTAATTGAATAACAATCGCTAATAAAAGAATCGCAAGAATAGATTTAATTAATATTCTCTTAGTTGTAATGACATAGCCAATTAAAAAGAAGGGTATCGAAGCAATAGGTAGTATAATTGATAAATCGATTTGAGTTATTTCACTGATTAAGATGGCTATGCCAGTCACACCTCCATCTAAGAATCCATTCGGCAATAGAAAACCTTTAAGACCAATGCTCGCTAAAATTATTGCAATACTAATTTGTAGTATTTCAGATAAAGTGTCTTTAGTCTTTTTATTCATTTTCGATTATAAAGGTTTAATAGGTTAAGGATGTCCACGGGAAAAAGTTTACAATATTTAAACATAAAAATAATTTATGACAAACATAAAAAACATATATTTTAATAAATAAAAAATACACTTCATATTTGTGATAAATAAAATTCCATGAACACATTAAAGCAAAAGAAAATTATCTCATCACAAAAAGTTGGTAAAGTCGAAGGGAGGCAATTTGTCTCATTGCCAAAAGGTATTGGAATGTCAAGGACAAGTGCTTCTCTTCCCCTTTTATTCTTTTTGATATGCTGGGTGGGTCTATGTTACAATACAGGATTATTTATTAGAGAATCCCTCATTTCCAGTTTAATTATAGTCGGTTTACATGCGCTTCATGTGGACCAAAAAAATCAAGAATATACCAAACGTAATAACTAAATCGAAAATCATAATACCACCAAATGGAGAGTACAAAACAACCAGCAACAAACGTTAATCAATCAGCCGTAGCAACAAAAATAGCAGTTGCTAAAGGCGATGGTATCGGTCCTGAGATAATGGATGCAACCCTCAAAATACTCAAGGCAGCTAACGCTCATATCGATCCTCAATTTATTGACCTAGGAGAAAAGGTCTACTTAGAGGGTAACAGCGCAGGGATTGCTAATGAAACATGGGACCTCATAAAGGATAATAAAATCATTCTCAAAGCCCCTATAACCACCCCACAAGGAAAGGGTTATAAAAGTTTAAATGTGACACTTAGAAAATCATTAAGCCTATTTGCCAATGTCAGGCCAGTAGTAGCATTAGACCCTTTTGTTCAAACAGGACATCCTAATCTAGATGTAGTTATCATAAGAGAAAATGAAGAAGATCTATATGCAGGTATAGAGCATCAGCAAACAGAAGATGTGGTGCAGTGTCTTAAGTTAGTCACAAAGCCTGGATGTCAACGTATTATTCGATATGCTTTTGAATACGCTAAAATTAATGGTCGTAAGAAGGTGACATGCATGGTTAAGGATAATATCATGAAATTGACTGACGGTTTATTTCATAGAACCTTTGATAAAATTGCGGCAGAATATCCAGAAATTAAATCAGAGACTCAAATCATCGATATAGGCTCAGCAAGATTAGCGGCATCACCTGAAAGGTATGATGTTGTGGTGACTTCAAATTTATATGGTGATATCATTTCAGATATAGTGGCTGAGATCGCTGGTTCGGTTGGCTTAGCAGGGTCTGCGAATGTTGGTAAAGAGGTAGCAATGTTTGAGGCTATACATGGATCTGCTCCTGATATTTCTGGTCAAGGGATAGCCAATCCATCGGGATTAATAAATGCTGCTGTTATGATGCTCAATCATATAGGTCAAAATAAGGTCGCAGCTAATGTAAAGAATGCTTGGTTAAAAACAATTGAGGATGGTATACATACGGCTGATATATTTAAAGAAAATTGGTCTAAACAAAAAGTTTCTACTTCAGCATTTGCGGATGCTGTCATAGAAAGATTGGGAATGAAACCTCAAAACTTACATGCTGTAGAAGAAGTAGCAGATGGTGCTAGGATCGAAATTCAAGATTATAATCGAATCAAGAGTAACAAAGAATTAGTTGGAATCGATGTGTTTATAGATTGGGCTGGATCAAATCCTGATCAAATTGGAAATGATTTAGACAATCTAAGTACGTTAGGAATGAAACTTAAAATGATCACTAATCGTGGCGTGAAAGTGTATCCTAATGGACAAGAATATACATTCTGTACAGACCATTGGAGGTGTAGATTTGTGCCTATCGAAAGCGATATGCGTGCTACACCTCCAATTTACAAAGCTATTGCTTATGACAGAATTGTCAATTTATTAAAGACTTTAGATGAAGGTGGTTTTGATGTGATCAAGACTGAAAATTTATATCAGTTCGACGGCGTCAGAGGCTTCTCCTTAGGTCAAGGTGAATAAAATATTATTAAAAACAATAAATAAAATTAATCATGGTCATATCATTTTCAGATACATTAACGCATACTCCAGCATGTGAAAAAGCAAATTTAAAAAGTAAAGAGTTGGAGAAAACAGTCATTAAAAATTTAAAAGATTCAGGATTTACTGCACGTAATTTCAAAGTCAATCCAGATGGTAACTTGGAAATTAAGAATCCTGATCATTTGAAGTTACATACGTTTATGCTAAACATGGAAAGTTTAGGTTTAGATATTAAACTAACGAAGCAAACTGTAATTGAGGTAGGGTAGTTTTTTTTATTTTCTTTTTTGGACACAATATATCATAAGGGTTTTTATTATTCTGCCTTATCATACACTCTTATCATTCAAATACATTATCATGGAGAGGTTGTTTTACAAACAACCTCTTTTTTGTTTGAGCCTATTTGCTAGAGAAGGTGAGGTCTGATAGTGATGTCCCCTTGGCTATAAGTAGGTTAGAAGAATTTGATACAATAAGAGAAGCTTTATTGGACCTACCTCTATTTGCGTAAGATGTGTATGTGGTGTAGATTTACACCAATTAAAATACTTGTACCATAAATAGACAAAGTATAACTTTCACTAAGCCCAATAATGAATGGCTAAAAGAAATGATAGCGAAGCAAAGATATTCTAGCAAAAGCGAATTAGTCATTGACTTGATCAGACAAGCAAGGAAACAACAAGTTCAAATTGATTGGATCAATAGTAAATTGGACAAAGCTGAACAAACTGGTTTTACACAAATGACCAAAGCTGAAATTTTTAAAGAATCGAAGTCAAGATTAGATGGCTAGTTACAAATTAAGTAATACTGCCAAAGAGGATCTAATTGGAATTCATCATTATGGTGTAAAAAGATTTGGTATGAGACAAGTAGGTAGATGTTTCAATAAGTTGTCAAAATGGAATAAAACGAATTACCTAAATCTATGTGAGCCTTCAAGGAACAGACTCGCAAAATACTAATCAAACTTAAAGTAAGCCAATCATTTAATTACCAAAAAAAGAAATGAAAATTAAAGAAGCACATAAAGATGATTTTACCATTTCTACTGATAAAGCTAAATTGGATGTTTTGAGTATTCATCAGTACCTAGCAAATGAAACGGATTGGGCTAACAACATTCCAATCCATACTTTGAAAATGTCAATCGAAAACTCTTTGAATTTTGGACTATATCACCAAAGCAAACAAATTGGATTCGCAAGAGTCATTTCGGACTTCTCAACTATCGCATATCTTGGAGATGTTTATATTTTGAAGGAATATAGAGGAAAAGGATTAAGCAAATGGCTGATGAGTGAAATAATGGAACATCCAAATCTTCAAGGATTAAGGCGTTGGATTTTATTAACTGATACGGCTGAGTGGCTTTATAGAAAATTTGGGTTTACTCAAATTCCGAATCCCGAATTGTATATGGAGAAACACAATCCGAGTGTATATAAACTCAATCAATAACTAAATCTATTCTGAAGAGTATCATCGGTGAAGATTAAACTGCCTAAATTTATTCTCAAGAATATTCTAGAATGGTTTTGTCAGTAAAAAATATAAAGTGAAGAAAATTATAATTGCCGCAATATTATTAACGATGGTTTGTTGTAAATCTGATGATAAGATTGTTTCAGAAAGTGAAATGATAGATTATTCCTATGACTCATATTTAACTGAATCAAATCTAGATTATTTGCCTAGATTATTAGGAACGTCTAAAATTCAATTTTCTAATCTATTTGAAATGGTAAACTTTTCTTTTTCACTTACTAAAAAGCATAAAGTGATAATAGAACCAATTTCAGATATGATTTTGAATATCAGCGGAATTAGTCCAATTTTTAATTCAACAAATTCGGTTTGGATAGAAGTTCTCGTCAAAAATGATGGGGCTGTATCTGAAGTGAATGTTAAGGATGTTAGTCCAGATTTCCGTTATTCAAATAGTTTGGACAGCCTCAAAAAAACATTGCTAGATTCTAAGTGGCGTCCAGGTTTAAAAAGCAAACATTCGGTTAATTCTAGAATTAACTATAAGGTGCAAATACTTGAACTGGGATAATAAATTAATACCAGCAAAAATTAGATACAAAATTTCTTTATAGGTCAATGTCGACCTAAACCTTATTCTTCTGATTCAAAAAAGCCAAAGATATCTTATTAAAGATAGCTGGTTGTTCTACATTCACCACATGACCACATTCTGGGATGACATGTAACTTTGACAACTTATGATCTTTTACCAACTTCGAAATGGAAGGTAAAAACATATGATCTTCTTCACCCATGATGTATAGGGTGGGGACGCCACTTTCTTTAATTCTAAAAAACTTGAGAAGTGGGTTGACTTGAGACGCTAAACTGAACCATCTTAAGAATTCTTTCTGGTAGAGTTTTTTGGCTTCGTTGATGAATAAGTTTCTAGACTCCTTATGGTTCTTTTTTGGCATTATGATGAAAGCCAAAATGCGATACAATACCATATAAGGTATGATAGATTTCAAAAAGACAGAAGCCTTTAATAGAATTTGGCTCTTTACATTCAACTTCATAATGGCGCCACCAAGTATCATACTTTTTACACGCTGAGGAAATCGTTCAGTAATCTCTCTGACAATTATAGTCCCTAAAGAGATGCCAACAAAATGAGAAGATTTAATTTTTAAATGATCTAAAACCTCCAACACTTCATTACCAATAACATCGAATGAGTACTTTTTTAATTTTTTATAGAATGGACTTTTTGATTTGCCATGACCTCTAAGGTCTATAAGTAGAACGTTAAATTCCTTTTTGAAATCTCTGATTTGTTTAAACCATATCGAACTACTGCCACCTGCACCATGGACAAATGTGACCCAAGGAGCGTCTGTTTTATTGAGATATGTGGTGTAGTGTAGCAAAGATTTTAGATTCTAAAGTGTAACAAAGTTAAAAGTTATTTAGTTTATGGCAATTTATTAAAATGAGTAACCCAAGCCGACACCAAACCAAAAATCAATGTCAACAATATATCCAGGGCCAATATTAAAAAATAGACCTTTTTCTCTTTTTTGATATCGATATTTAACAAAAACAGTAGGAATGATGGCAGATTCCCTGTCTCTTAAGTCTCCTTCGACAATGACAGTTGGACCTCCAGTAATTTCGAGAAAATGTGGATGCTTTCCATCAACAAAATTCAGATGGATAGGAAACCCAAAAAAGCCTTCTAAATATCCAATACCCACCCTTAATCCAAATTTGGAATCTTGAAAGCGTTGATCGTAATTGATGGAATATATGCCATTAGCTCCTGCAAACTCTCCATATATCGCTGATTGTCCAGAAGATGGGATTGTAAATGAAAGTAAAAAGGCTATAATGATTGTGGTAGTTTTCATAGTCTATGATAGTTAAGTTTTAAATACATAACCTAATCCAATGCCTCCCCAAACAGGATGGAATGTAGTCAAAGTTATTGGACCAATGTTAAAGAAAAATCCACCATCCTGAGGTTGGTATCTGTATTTTATGCCTGCAGTGGGAATCGCCTCAAAGCCGTTAGTCCCATTACCAAAATCTATAGTGCCGGTTAGAAATGAAACACCAGCACTCAATTCTAATTTGTGATTTCTTTCTCCAATAATATATACGATTTGTGTAGGAATGGCATTCGTCTTACCATAACTGGCCAAGCCAATCCTCGCTGCTAATCCTTTATCCTCCTTGAAGATTCTTTCGTAATTAACAGAATATATGCCACCAAAGCCGCCTATTTCGGCGAATACAATATTCCTTTGACCAATAGCCGTAGTGGTAAGCCAAAGCAATAATGAAAGTTGAAAATATTTAAGCATAATGATTCTAAATGTTCTTTGTAATAATTTTCGTTGTCGAAGTTAATGTTTTATGTACAGGGCATTTCTCTGCGATTTGTAGTAAACGCTTCTTTTTTTCCTCATCCTCTAAGCCTTTAAATTTAATAGTCCTTTCAATAATATCAATCTTTTGTTTAGGATCATTAGGGTCTTCCTCTTTTCTATGATCTAAAAGGACCTCTATACCGTCAAGATCCCATTCTTTTCTATTGGTGTACATCCTTAACGTCATTGCTGTACATGCACCTAATGATGAAAGTAAAAGATCGTAAGGCGTAGGACCCAAATCGTCACCGCCGATAGTCGTAGGCTCATCCGCAATAAATAAATGTTCGCCCGTATCTATTTGTGATGCAAATCCAGTAGGGCCTAAAGTCACCTTAACTTTTCCAAAGTCATACTTCTGAGAGTAGGGGTTGTAATCTGCGTGATGCACATAGCGCGTTGCCCATGAAGCAATCACTTCTGCGACATAGATAGAATCCTTTTTGTCACTTAATAAATGATCCGCTCCATCTAAAGACACGAAACTTTTAGGGTGTTTGGCCGCTTGATACATTTTGCGGGCATTGTCTATAGTCACAGTCATATCTTGCGGAGAATGAAAAATCAACAGAGCTTTATTTACAGACTCTAAAGTTTCCTTGATGCTTTTATTATTTATATCGTCTAGAAATTGCTTTTTGACTTTAAAGGGTCGACCACCGATTTTTACTTCTGCAGAACCTTCAGACTCTATTTTTTCTATACTAGATTCAAATAAGTGTTGAACATGGTCAGGGCCATATGGCGCACCTATGGTTGCAATGGCTTCAATAGAAGGAATTTGAAGACTTGCAAATAATACAGCTGCTCCACCCAAAGAGTGTCCAATCAGAAGTTTGGGTGCTTCATATTCTTGTTCTAAAAATTCTGAAACAGCTACTAGGTCTTCAACATTAGAACTGAAATTGGTGTCAGCAAAATCACCTTCGCTATCTCCTAAACCTGTAAAATCAAATCTAAGAACGCCAAAACCTGAAAGATTTAAAGTCTTCGCAATGTTCCTTACTGCGGATAAATTTTTGGTGCAAGTAAAACAATGCGCAAATATGGCAAATGCTCTTGGTGGTGTTGCAGGCAGCTCTAGTTTGGCTGATAAAGAAAAACCTGATTTATTCTGAAGTGTGATTTTTTTTGAAGGCATGCGAATGTTTATTTAAAATAATAACTGTATCAAGATATGGGAAGTTTAATACGCGGAGCGTCAAGTTGGTAAAAGGTTATGTCCTTCGTTTAGTATGTATTGGTTCAGCCAATTAGTAAATTAATTTTCCGTCCCAAACCTGTTTCGAAAATTCTGTACAATGTCGAAAGCTGTATGTCGCATTTGCCATTTTCGAGTCTCGATATATAGCTTTTTTTTGTTCCTACTTTATTTGCTAATTGTTCTTGTGTTAGATTGGCTTCTTTGCGAGCTTCTTTAAGCATTTCAGATATTACAAAGTACTGTGCTTTTTCTTCAAAATCATCTCTATTCTTTGTACCGATTTTTCCGAATTGAATATCAAGCAATTCATCGACATTGGTTGCTTCAATAATTCTTTGCTTTTTACTTTTTGCTTTTAAAGTACTCATCCTTTAGTTTTTGTGCTTTTTCTGGTGTTATTTCTTCTTTATAAAATAAAACAATTACCCGTCCACTTTGATTAATATTCGAGTTGATAATCGAAGGTAAACATTACTTTTATGAAGTTTATTTAGATTTAATCCAAATAAAGTATTTACTTTGTTAACATAAAGACAGATCAATTGGAAAAATTGCAAGAAGGAGAAAGAGCCATCGTGATCGGCATAAATGGAGATCTTCCATTTCGTAAGTATCTGATGAATTATGGTTTAAGCTTAGGGACGGTTTTTACCAAAAATTTTAGTCCGAAATATGCTCAACTTATCAATCTGTCTGTCGGTACAAAAATGCTTTGTTTGAGATATGCCGATTTCAAAAAACTAGAGTGGATCAGAATTTAGTATGAGTAATATCGCATTAGTAGGGAAGCCCAATTCGGGTAAAAGTAGTCTCTTCAATTTGTTGACTGGTCTCAACCAAAAAATTGGTAATTACTCAGGCGTTACCGTAGAACGTAAGGAAGGTCAATTCAAGTCCTTCAAGATTAATGATTTGCCAGGTCTAAATTCTTTGAGATCAGAATCTGGAGAAGAGGTCATTGCAAAGAATGAGATTTTAAAATATGCTGAGCACAATGTGCCCATTATCTTTGTGGCTAATGGTATGCAATTAGAAGATAACTTATTGTTGTTTTCCGAAATTGCAGATCTATCCTTACCCATGCTTTTGGCAGTTAACTTCAAAGATGATTTAGAAAAGAATAATATTGAAGTGGATGCTCAGCGACTTGAGGATCAGCTGGGATGTCCTGTCGTTTTATTGAATTCAAGAAAAGGGGAGGGCATCCAAGATTTAAAAAAGGCTATTGAAGGCAATACATTTAGAGAACCACATGCAGTATGTCGTAGTCTTTACGATCAAGTTTCAGATCAGCAGATAAGCAATAGTTATAAAAAGCAAATATCTTTTCCTGGGGATGCTGACAGCAAATTAATAGAGCAAGATTATATCAAGCGTCAGAAAATTATTTCAGGCATAGTACATGCGAGTGTTAGAAAGCCAATAGAGAATTCGTTTTTAGAAGACTCTAAATGGTGGGATAAATTTCTACTGCATCCTATCTATGGATTAGTTATTTTTTTAATGGTCATGTATTTGGTCTTCCAATCTGTATTTGCCTTATCCTCCTATCCAATGGATTGGATTGATGGAAGTATGGCTAGTTTATCTTCATTCGTCAAGTCTCAAATGAGCGAGGGCTGGCTCAATGATTTAATTACTGATGCACTCATTCAAGGTATTGGAGGGGTGATTATTTTCATTCCACAAATTGCTATTTTATTTTTCTTGTTGGGCATATTAGAGCATACTGGATATTTATCTCGAATCTCATTTATCTCAGACAGGTTTTTAAGACGTTTTGGTTTAAGTGGGAAAAGTATCATTCCTTTAATGTCAAGTTGGGCTTGTGCCATACCAGCTATTATGAGTACGCGGATGATTGACAATCCAAGGGAGCGTATGGCCATAATAATGGCTTCTCCGCTAATGACCTGTAGTGCACGATTGCCTGTTTATACTATTTTAATAGCGGTGTTGTTACCCAATTCTGATGGTGGTTTTTTCGGAACGCAAGGCTTGGCCTTATTGGGTTTGTATTTGATCGGTGTTGTAGCAACTTTGGCTGTGGCTTACTATTATAGTCGGGCAAGTAAAATTGAAAACGTACCATTCTGGTCATTAGAATTGCCCGTTTACCGAATGCCTAATTGGCGTAATATATTGTACAACGTTTATATCAAAACCAAGTCTTTCGTTGTCGAGGCGGGAAAGGTTATTTTGACCATATCGATTTTACTATGGTTCCTATCTACAAATTCTCCTAAGAGCCCGGAATTTATCGAAAATCAATTTAAAAAAGAACAAGCAACTAATGCGCAAATGGATCTTTCATTAGATTCGTACGAACTCGAATATTCTTACCTAGGCTATATCGGTAAGGTTATAGAACCAGTCATTAAGCCACTAGGTTATGATTGGAAGATCGGGATTGCACTCGTCAGTTCTTTTGCAGCTAGAGAAGTTTTTGTAGGTACATTATCAACAATATACAGTATAGGATCCGAAGAAGAATCTACTATCGTCGAACGATTGCGTAATGAGAAAATATATCCTTCAGGAGCTATGCGTTTTAACTGGGCTACTTCTATATCCTTATTGTTATTTTACGTTTTCGCACTACAATGCATGAGCACAGTGGCTATCGTTAAGAAAGAAACGGGAAGTTGGGAATTCGCCATTTTACAATTCGTTTTGATGGCGGTATTGGCTTATGTTTTTGCTTTCATAGGATTTAAAGCATTTAGTTAGGGTAGGTAGTCGGCTGTTGATATTTTGGATTTTAGATTTTAGATTTTAGATTTTAGATTGCATTATTCATTATTCATTATTCATTATTCATTATTCATTATTCATTATTCATTAT
>JAHDIN010000043.1 GCA_020630775.1 Saprospiraceae bacterium
CGAGTATGGGAGATTATTTATAAAGTGTTGACACACTTTTATAAATACTCCCTTTGGTATAAGTTCTTAAACTGGTTTCTAGTTTCTAATTTCCAATCTCAAATTTCAAATCTCCAATTTCCAAAACACTCTCTATCCCCGCTACCACTGTATCAACATTATCCTTATTAAAACAAAGTGGCGGTTTCGATTTTAGAATATTGTCATGGTAGCCGTCAGTGCTTATGAGAATGTTGTTTTCTCTAAGGACATTTTTGATATGTTTGGCGAGTTTGGGATTAGGGTCTAAGGTGTCTGGTTGGACAATCTCGACGCCTATGAAAAGACCAGCGCCTCGGACATCTCCAATGGAAGGGTAGCGTGCCATTAAGGCTTTTAATTGGGACATATAATAGTGGCCTACGTCCTTTGCATTTTGCTGTAATTGTTCTTCCTCGATGACATCTAGGACAGCAGATGCGATATCACAAGAAACAGGATTACCGCCGAATGAACTGAAAAACTCTACGCCTTTTTCAAAAGAGGTGGCTATGGTATCTGTGCATATCACGGCACCCATAGGATGGCCATTGGCGATGGGTTTAC
The DNA here is from genome assembly GCA_020630775.1 of Saprospiraceae bacterium. GTDB lineage: Bacteria > Bacteroidota > Bacteroidia > Chitinophagales > Saprospiraceae > RFSX01. Next base: position 586 of record JAHDIN010000043.1, read on the forward strand.
CTAAGATCACTATGTCAGGGATGACATCTTGCATTTCATAGCCCCAGAAATGATCACCCATTCTTCCGAATCCCGTTTGCACTTCATCGCTGATACACACACCGCCTTGCGCACGAACGGCAGGATAAAGTGCTTTTAGGTATCCTGGTGCTAATGGTACTTGACCGGCGCAGCCTAGGATAGGTTCTGCTATGAATGCCGCTATAGGTCTTGGATGCTCTTTGATTTGTTTAATCGCATCTTGGGCGTATTTAATGCCGGCATTCTGATCTGAGGACTTGTAAGCCCCTTTGTAAGTGTCAGGTACCTCTGTCTTTAAAATATGTTGCCCGATTCCCAATCCTTTGGGGTTGTTAAATTTATAATCACTGACCTCTATGGCTGTTTGTGTATTGCCATGATAGCCAAGTTCCATGACCATGATGTCTTCTAATTGTGTATGAAACTTAGCCATGCGGAGTGCCAAATCTGTGGCCGCGCTACCAGAATTTACTAGGTAGACTTTATTTAAAGAAGGTGGAAACTTAGCTTGGAGCTTTTCGACATATCTGGCGAGATGGTCAAAAAGATATCGGGTGTTGGTGTTCAGTCGCGCCATTTGTCTTTGACCAGCCTCGACAATTGCTGGATGGCTATGCCCAACGTGCGGTATGTTGTTGTATGCATCTAGAAAAGTATTTCCATGAGCATCATACATATATTGAAATGCAGAGCGTACCATATGTATCGGTTGATGATAGCTCAATGTATAGGTGGTACTGATATGCTGATGTCGACGTGATTTAACTGATACCGTTTCTTGAGCTTTTTTGGGTTCCCAACCGATAGTTTTTCGCAATTGGTTTTCAAACGCAATAGGATTAATTTTTAGCCATCGATGCAACAATTGCCAAGCATTCTTTTCGCTTACTGTGGCGTAGGTGTTTTCAGGATGCTGACGTGACGCATGTGCTGAGTTGCAGACACTCATACATAACCGCGCAGCAATTAAATAATAGAGGAGGCTTATTTCAATTTCTTCAAGCGGTAATATTTGGTGATAGGCCTTTAAAAGTACCTTCGCCCACGTTACAGGATCATCTTTATCATACATGACATAAGTCATGGCGACTGCCAATTCGTTGATCAGGAAAGAATGCGTCAAGTCACCGAAATCTATAATCCCTGTGACTGTATTATTAGTCGTTAAAACATTCCATTCGTTAGCATCATTATGAATCAACTGTTGCCTCAACTCAGAAAACACCGGCCTAACGATCTCATCAAATTGAAGCATAAAGTATTTGACAAGCCGTCTTCTTTTAGGATCTGCGATATTTTCTAGATATGGTTTATTAAGTTCCAAATATTGGATATCCCAATTAAATTTTCTGGCTTTGAGTGTGTAATTGTTAATCCCTTGAAGTTTCAAGTCCAACCGAGCCAGGTATTCGCCAAATGAGGTGATCAATCCCTCATCATGCCCCATGTCTCCAAGAAAATCGCCTTCAAGATAACTCAGCATGCGACAAGCAATAGCGCTGTTCTCTCCTTTGATAATTTTTAGATAGGTGCCATCCTTGAATGGTATGCAAGCAGGGTAGTCCGTATTGTTTTCTTCTTGTAGAAATTGCAATACTTTATTCTCTGCCTCCAATAAATCAAATAATTCCTGATCAAACACATACGTCTTAAAAACGTACTTATGTGCTCCAGTATCGACCAGGTAATTGACGTTGTCATAGCCATTCAGTCTTTTAATTTTAAAAGAAGGGCTGTTTAATTCTTGGGCTAGAAAATCTCTGATTATTGGTTTTATTCCTTGCATGGATGAACTTATAATAAAGATGGGAAAAAAAATCAAGGATTCGGGGATTCAAGGTTTTAAGGTTTCAAGGTTTTGTGCTCTAGTGGTCTAGAGGTCTAGGGGCTTAAAGGTTTTAAATCTACTTGAAAGGAGACTCGGGAGGAGACTTGGGAGGTATAGGGTTTATGGAATATGGTATAAGGAGCCACTAACTCCTTCCCTCCTAAGCTACCGTGTACACATAAATTAAGAAGAATCTTTTAATAGTTTAAATATCATAGCTTGTTGATAAAATCGATCCAATCCTCTTTTAAATGTTATTGTTCCTGGAGGTCTTTGTGACTGATAACCATCCCATCCTCCAAGTCTTGCTATTAACCAGGCTGCCCAAGCTAAATTCTTTTTATCATGAGGGTTTTTCAATTTCTCTGTTTTACCTTGAAGCCTTGTATTTAATAATTCCAAACATTGTCTTTCTTGCTCATCAAAAACTTCTTGTGTTTTTAAATCTGTATCTCCTGCTCTGGAGGTTTTTAATTTCATTATTGTTATCGATGCATCCATACCTAATAATAACCATTTTCTTATTCGGGAACCACTTTCTAATTGACTGCTTTCTATATTAAATCCTTGCTGCTTTAATAATCTAAATGCTTCTTCTATTTCCCACCGTTTCTTATAGTATTCTATTATTTGCATAGCCTGATCACTAGTTTCTATCTGCTCGTTTGTTAGTAAAGTCCATCCTAAAAACTTCTCTCCCTTTTTTACTGTTTTCTCTTGTTGCTCTATATGAATTATATACACTTCTACACTTTGTGCATACTCCTCTTTTTTCAGTACTTTTCGGCTTATCGGTATTGTATACTTATAATACCTTAATTCACATCTAATATCTCTTTTTATTTGACCTCTTGATTCACCATTTATGTGCAATGTTACATCAGATTGAACAGCTTTCGATTTTATATCATCAATGAGTAGCACTGATTCCTCTTCAGAGTTTAATAGTCTTCTATTATGTCTGGCTCGTATAATATAGTTTGCTCTTGGTGTTACTCTTTCCATCAATTCATAGATGTCCGCTTCCCGATCCATGACATACCATACTTTCTTTGCTGTATCTACTACTTTATCAATACTTTCTAAACATGCTTTTTGCCATTTGAAAGACTCTTTTTGCTCAATAGCAACGGATGAATTTGATCTTACAAATGGTTTATTCTTAAGTGTTCTGTTAAACAAATTAATATGTGCCCATCCTAATTTATGATTAGAAAAGCGGTCAATAACTAAAGCTGAATGAGCAAAAAATCCAATGGTACTATTATGTGAAGTAGCACCTAAACCTGTAAAATCTTTTATTCTTCCTTTTTGATTGTCAATATTAAATTCGGTAGTATCACATAGAACTAAAACCTCTTTTTCTGTACAGCTACTACGACATTTACTGTACATCAAATCTTTTAGGTATTGTTCCGATATCTTTGAATTATCTAAATATCGATAGACAGAAACACAATCTTTTCTATCTAAAAAACAACGCTTTATCGAGCTTGTGAAATTATTTATTAAGCCATTGTGAATGGCAGCCCCCTTTTTGCTAAACGTAGGTCAGGACACTTTACATTTAGTGACATAGTTTTCTTATTTAATTAAATATAACGAATTATTATAATATGTGTGTACACGGTAGCTCCTAAGGGAAGGCCGGGATGGGTCCTCACGAATTCGGATCAGGACCACTGAATGCCCTTGAAAGGGGACTGGGTAGGTATATGGTCTATGGATTATGGTATAAGGAGTTACACAACTCCTTCCCTTCTAAGGGCAGGTCGGGATGGGTCCAATCGAATTTGGATTGGGACCCCTGAATCCCCTTGAAATGGGACTGGGTAGGTATATGGTCTATGGATTATGGTATAAGGAGTTACACAACTCCTTCCCTTGTAAGGGAAGGCCTGGATGGGTCCTAGAGAATTCGGATTGGGACCCCTAAATCCCCTTCAAAGGGGACTTTTAATTTTTGTACTAAAGAAGATTTTCGAGAAATGTAGAAAACCTAGTTTCCAATTTCCAATTTCTAGTTTCGACCTAACCATCCGATGCTTCGATCGAAATCTACGACTATACGTCGTGACTATACCGCTACACCACTATACCGCTGCACCAAATATACTAAACATCAACCCCTAACAACCCTCAGACTCACAAAACCACTTTCACTTTCTATCCAAAGAAAATAAATGCCGTTTTCTAAATGCGGCACTTCTTTGTTAATGGTTCGGATGTTGCCAGAGGTGATTAATTTTTGTTGGTTGTCAAATAGATGAATGGTTTGAATTGATGAATCGTCTTTTATAAATATCCTGTCATTGAATGGATTGGGATAGACAAGGTGGGTGGTGGTGCTATTTGGATTTGAAATAGAGGTAGGGCTGAAATATTCTATAGCGCCAATATCTGGCAAAGCATCTCTTTGATTGTTGTAATGATCTAAGTCTAAACTGTAGGCAGAATTGCCAGCATTAATTAAAAGGCTTGGATTGATTAGATTGAAATTAAAGCTCCCAAAATCTACGAAATGATCATTATAAAGTGATTGGTCATCTACGACGAAATTGGTCTCTTCTATACCATCGACTACAAACTGATTGGCTATATTATTAGCTACAACACAACCAGTGCTAGGTCGGCCATCTTTATGGTCTGCAACTCTGATCCAACTGCCGCCGGGTGTTATTTGTGGTGTAGGATCAATAACGGTATTGTGAATAATTGTGCAATTGTTAGCGCCGAGAAATGTGATGCCATGCCAATGGTTGACAAATATGACATTGTTGGCCACTAGCCAGTTGTTGTAGAAACCATCAAAGCATCCAATACCTTGAAGTGGACCATTAAGAGGTCTAGATGTGTCCTCCGTGTTTATGATGCGATTGCCTATTATCTCATTATTGTCTACAACGTATCCGTTAGTTGTAAATGATTGAATGCCGTCATCGTGATTATCATCGACATCGTAGCAATTCTTTATTGTGTTGTAGTTAAATGCTATATAAGAACCTAATACACGACCTCCATCACCTGAAAAGTTATTGATCAAGTTGTATTCTGCTGTAATATAATTGCCTACACAAGAAAGTCCCATATCTACATTGTAAATATTATTGTTGTACGCCATGCAAGAATCAGCTTTTATGAAGAGCCCAGAACTGACATTGTTTAGCCATTCTTGAGCTTCATCCCAAGGTTCTTCAGCAGAATAGATGTTGCATGATTTTATAACAATATGCTTACTTGGACCTTGCCAATTATGTGATTCTATATATGCCAAACGATTATTTAAATAATAACCATATGGTTCTGAACTGATATCCAAATTTTCGAAAATCCAATTACTACATGCTTGTAAATGCAGGTTTTCCAATATGGCTTGTTGTCCATCCATGGATGTGACCACAATTGGGGATTCATTATTGTAGTTTCTTAAAAATATGGAACCATGTAAGCCGCCCTTTAGGAGTAATGTATCTCCATGGTTAACGAATCCGTTGCTGTTTTTTTCATTTAATTGACTCAAGCTATCATAAGGCAGCGGTGAGTAGGCTAACGTTTTAATATATCCTGCTGCTATTATTTCACTCAGTGAAGGCCAAGGTTGATTAGCGGTTCCAGGATTAGACAGGCTGCCATTAATTGGGTCTAAAACGAATGTGTTCGAAAAAGATAATATGGGTAAGGAAATAAAAACTAAAATAAGGTATCGTTGTATGTATGGCATATGCTTCATGTTACTTAAGCCCATTTTGTATCATTAGAATATTGTATTTATCTGTAAACTTTAGATTTCGTTGCGCTTATCTAGCTTGTAAATTTAAGAAATGTTGAAGCGTTGATCATATGTTTTTCTTAAGAGTCAAGGCTACATGGTGTCACGGTTTCAAGGCTTCAAGGCTTATTGGTTCAGAGGCTTAGGGGTTTTAGTTATGGAGAAGTATACAATTCCAATTTCCAATTTCGACTTAACTACTTAACCACTTAACCACTTAACCACATAGCCCTTCCAAGGAGATTTAGGGGTCCCAGCTCAGTCCAAATAATTAACACATATTCAATCCCAATCCGAATTCAAAAACCCCAGACATAAAAAAAACACCTTGCGCAGAAGTCAAGGTGTTTTTTTAATCTATTGGAAACTTTTCTTTCCCCCTATGCTCTAGGAGTTTTTGAAGTTTTCTTTATCTTTTTCTTGCCTTGTGTTTTAGCAGCTAATTCAACAGCTTTTTGGGCATTAACTGTACCTCCGGCAACGCTTAGTTTTGAGAAAGGGACTTTCTCATCTTGAGTGCCTGGTACAATCACCATTTGACTTGTCTTATTTACCGTAGCCATTATGATGTTCTTTACTTGAACAGCAGTTAAGCTAGGGTAGTAAGATCTTAGAACTGCAGCAACACCAGCTACAACAGGTGCTGCCATACTTGTACCTTGTAATGGCTCGTAACCATCGTCAGGAACTGTAGCGTAGATAGCCATACCTGGAGCAAAAAGATCTACATTCTTTTCTCCGTAGTTTGAAAATGGTGCAGATAGATTTTCACCGTTTTGGTAATTCAATGCACCGATCTCTAACCAGTTTTTGTAATTCTTTTTCTTGCCTTTGAAAAATAAGAAGCCTTTACCTCTATAATCATCATTAGGAAAGTTGTCCGTAGTGTCATTATTTTGGCTAGAATTTCCAGCGGCATGTACAAGTAGAACATCATTCTTTTCGGCGTACTTAATAGCATCCTCAACTACTTTTTCGTTCCAAGAATAACCTTTTCCAAAGCTCATATTCACAATACTTGCCCCATTGTCTACAGCATATCTAATGGCATTTGCAACGTCCTTATCTCTTTCATCACCATTAGGTACTGTACGGATAGACATGATTTTAACATTATCCGCCACACCGTCACTACCTAGGCCATTATTTCTCACAGCGCCAATTATCCCAGCTACATGGGTGCCGTGCTTAGCATCAGGACCTTCAACGTCATTATTGCCGTAGTATCTTTCATTTTGATCTGCGTAGTTATCGCCAATAATTTGTCTTGTATCAAAGTCTGGATTGTAAGCATACTTAGCTTTTCCAGTGTAATAGTCTTTTTGACCTTTCATATCATTGATGACGAGTTCTTTGAACTCCATGATGTCACCAACTTCTTGACCTCTCGCAATTTGGTCTAAAAGAATATTCTTACCCATACTTAAGTTTTGATCTAAACCAGCATCGATAGCCTGAAGGTTTTCAAGCGTAGTTGGTTTGCCATCAAGTGCTTTATGGATAGCATCTAATCCATCAATAACTCTGTTTTCAAAGTTGAGTACATTTTGCAAGCTTTCTTCACCTTTCTTTCTCTCAGTTTCTACTTCTTCTTTCCACTTAAGAAATTCTTTATATAATTTTCTGTCTTCTCCTGAAAGTTTAGTGATGTCAGCATTTTCAAATTTGTATCTATACTTTCCATAAAGTCTAGTTACTTCATATGTATCATAGTTGACATTGCCATCAGGACCTCCGATAAAGTTCCATCCATGCACATCGTCGATGTATCCATTTTTGTCATCATCAATACCATTGTCTGGAATCTCATCAATATTTACCCAAACATTTTGAGCTAAATCTTCATGTTCTATGTCCACACCTGAGTCAATCACGGCAACAACAACTGTTTGAGAAGCTTTGCCCTTTAAAAGTGAATCATAAACCCTTGAAAGAGAGATACCCATGTTGCCATCTTTGTCAACATCTAGCAGGTGCCATCCCGGTTCTTGAGCTATTAAAAGAGAGGAAATTATGGTTAAACCAAAAGTCAAATATTTTTTAAAATTCATAGTGTTTAGTTAAGCGTCACGAATATATAACGATTTGCATAAGCATTCACGAAGGGTGACATGGATTTTATGAAATAATTAATAAATATGAGATATTTGTGTAATATAAAGAGTACTGAATGTCAATGATTAAGCGTATTTTATGTCTTTGCATGATACTACTAAGTCAAACTGGTGACTTATGTGCTCAAAGTAGTGCTGGTGTCGGCTTTGGTTATTCTGTCTATAAGGGCGACTTGAGTCAACCGGGCATCTTCGGTGATTTTAGTTTAGCTGGACCAGCTTTTAATGCCTTTTATAAACTGCAACTTCAAAAATCAATACGATTGCGGGCCAACATTTTTATAGGTCAGATTAATGGGGATGACAGTCGATCAGATCAATTGGCACAGCAGCGTCGAAACTTAAGTTTCTCGAATACGATCCATGAGCTGAGTGTATTGGGGGAGTATAATTTTTCAAATGAATACATTGGTGGTTCGCCTTTGAGTTTTTATGCCACTGGAGGTTTGGGTGTTTACAAAAGCAATCCCAAAACCATTTATAATGGCATTGAATATGAACTCAGACCACTCATGACAGAAAATCAAACGCAGCCTTATGGCTTATATCATCCCGTTTTTATTTTGGGCGGAGGCATGGAGATAGAATTGAATGATGCTATTTCTCTTAAAGTAGAATTGCTTGGGCGGATTACAAATAATGATTATATAGATGACGTCAGTGGCATGTATCCAAATTACGAGGCCGTACTTATGAATAATGGGACCTTGTCTGCAGCTTTATCAGATCGACGCGATGAGTTTTTAGGTTTGCCTGAAGGGACGACGGATATTCAAGGAACAGGAAACGTCAGAGGAAATCCGAATTCTAGAGACTACTATATTTCTATGATGGTAAATTTATTAGTGAGAATCAATAATCAAGATTATTCTGGTAAAAACAGGAAACGGATTTTATGTCCAAATGCTAGATAGGATTGCATGAAATCTGAAAGTCAAATTTTATTAAAAAAGTACTGGGGCTATGATCAATTTCGCCCCGGTCAATCTGAGATTATCGAACAGGTTGTGCAGGCTCGAGATACACTAGGTATTTTGGCGACAGGATCTGGCAAATCGATATGTTATCAAATACCCGGCTTGATTATAGACGGTGTTACTATAGTCATCTCTCCTTTGATAGCTTTAATGAAAGATCAAATTGATGGGCTGAAAAAGCGTTCTATAAAAGCTGAAGGGTTATTTTCTAGCATGCCCCATCGAACTCAAGATATCATCTTAGACAATGTGGCCTATGGTGATATTAAGTTTTTATTTATCTCACCAGAACGGATTAAAAACAGGCTTTTTCAAGAAAGGATCAAAAAGTTTAATGTCGGCTTAATTGTCGTAGATGAAGCGCACTGTATCTCGGAGTGGGGACATGACTTCAGACCTGACTACAGAAAAATATCTAATCTAAGGGAGCAACTTAATAAGCGGGTGCCACTTCTAGCATTGACTGCAACGGCTACCAATAAAGTCAAAGATGACATTGTCGAAAGTCTTAAGTTGTCAGATCCATTCTTGTATGTTAGTTCACCGATTAGAGACAACATTGCTTACTACGTTCTCTACACTGAAAGCAAATTGTCATTAATAAGGTCTGTGTTAAAAAGTAATCAAGGTCAGGCTGCTATAATTTATGTGAGTTCAAGAAGACGTTCACTTGAGATTGAAAAGCAATTAAAAGCTTACGGCATTCGTGTAGCCGCCTATCATGGAGGAATGTCTGCGAAACTGAGATCAGAAATATCAAATGCATGGGCTGATGGATCGCTAGATTGCATTGTAGCAACAAAGGCATTTGGAATGGGTATTGACAAAGCTGATGTTAGATTTGTATTTCATTATGATCTTCCAGATACTTTAGAAGGTTATGTGCAAGAGGCGGGTAGAGCTGGTCGTGATCAAAAGTCTTCTAAAGCCATTTTGCTCTTTAATAATGCGACACACTCTAAGTTGAAAAAACGCCTTGAGGAAAGCATGCCTTCAAAAGAATATATAGAGCAGGTGTACCACAGCTTGTGCAGATATCTCAAGGTCCCTATCGGCGTGATCGAGGATCAATTGTTTCCTTACAATCATAAACAATTTTGTGAACACATTAACGAATCAAGTTTTTTGGTATTTCAAAGTTTGAAATTCCTTGATCATTCTCAAATTATAAAGTACAGTGATAATTTAAATCAGCCTTCTAAATTAATGCTGAAGGAAGTGGCCGTCAAGAAGCTGCTTCAACATGAGAAAGTGTCCGATAAAATGAAATCTTTCGTCAAGTTGTTGTTGCGATCTTATGAAGGTGTATTTGTAAGTTTCATTCAAATTGATGAGGATAAAATAGCTTACCATTTCGAACAGTCGAGAGATAAAGTAATTGAAGCTTTAAATTGGTTGACTCAAAGAGAATGTGCTTTTTACAAGCCCAAACAAACTGGCGTATTTATAGACTTTTTGACTTTCCGTAGACCTAAGGGAAGCGTCATTGATCATGAATTGTACAAAGTTTTGAATGATCGGGCACTTAAGGCCAATCAATCCTTAAGTCATTATGTCAAAACTTCATCTTGCCGCCAAGTATTGATATCAGCGTATTTTGGATTTGCAGATGAAAAACCATGTGGTTTATGCGATAACTGCCAAACAAATTATGAAAATAGAGACATAAGTACTACGGTTGAATTGTATACTTCATTGAATATCAATAAGGTATCTGAACTGTCTTCATTATTTGATCTTAAAGTAAAAGCTGAAGTTATTAAAGCTTTATCCATTCTAGAATCTGAATCCATGCTGCGCATTGAAGGAGAAAATATTGTTTATCTTAACCATTGATGTCAGATTCAAATCACATAATATTTTGCTCAAGTTCGTATTGGGAATATGACCGTCGGATGCAGCGTATTATAAAAACGCTTACAGATTCTGGTTTCAAAAGCAAATGGTTATCAAGGACATATGACAATACGGCTAAAGCTAACTTTGAAGTTTCTAACATTTCTATAAATTGCTTTTTCAAAAAGGGCATTGCCTTTTATCTAGAATTGAATCATCGTGTTTTTTGGACTTTAAGACATCATAAAGGCACAATATCAGCTGTAGACCTCGATACATTGTTTGCAGCCGCATTAGCAGCAATGGTATTTAGACGAAGACTCTACTTTGATGCCCACGAGCTTTTCTACGAAGTGCCTGAATTAGAAGGTAAGCCGTTTAAGCAGTTTATTTGGCGCTCTGTCGCAAAATGGTGCTTGCCTAAGGTGTTTCGTTGTTATACAGTGAATAATGCGCTTAAACACGAATATGAGAAGCGATTTTCTGAGCCTTTTGCTGTAATTCGTAACGTGCCAGAGGAAACGACATTTCTTCCAGAGGTAAAGCATAATAGGAAGTCCTTGGTTTACCTAGGCGCTGTAAACAAAGGCAGAGGTGTTTCATTAGCGATCAAAGCACTTCAGAATTTATCAGAGTATACACTGACCATCATCGGAGAAGGCGACGAATCTAGTAACGTCCGCCAATTGATTGATCAACTACAACTTCAAGATCGTGTCATTTTTAAAGGGTGGGTTAAACCTGATGTGTTATTTGACGAACTAAAACAACACAGCATAGGATTGAATTTATTATATCCCAAAAGTGAAAACTACAGATTGTCTTTAGCCAATAAGTTTTTTGATTACATGCATGCTGGATTACCCTCTGTTAATATGCGCTTCCCAGAATATGAAAACATTTTGAAGTCTCATGAAGTTGGACTGATGATAGATGATTATTCAAGTCATGATTTAGAAAAGGCTGTAAGGGCTTTAGAATCTGATAAATTATACCTCCAGCTTTTTGAAGCATGTAAGCAATTTAAAGACCTGTACCATTGGCGGATAGAGTCTCAGAAGTTGATTGCATTATATAAAGAAGGTGAGTAGTTATTTACACCAATCTTTTAAAGCCATATTTAAAAGGTTAACGCATTTAAGCTATTATTGCATTCAATATTTTACCTATGAAATTATGTGTCTATTGCGCTTCTAGCCGCCAAATCGATAAAGCATTTTTCGATGCCACCGAATCATTAGCCCATATATTTGCTGATAAGAATATTGCAGTAGTTTTTGGTGGCGGGTCCGTTGGACTCATGGGAAAGTTAGCAGATGTTATGCTAGAACGTAATGGTCAAATCCAAGGTATCATGCCCCAGTTTATGAAAGATGTCGAATGGGCACATCCACAGGTAGAAGATTTTATTTTCACAGAAACGATGCACGAACGAAAAGCTAAATTGTTAGAGGGTGTCGATGGATTGGTCGCTTTGCCTGGAGGCTCGGGGACATTAGAAGAGTTATTCGAAGCGATTACATTAAAACGCTTGGGCCAGTTTACAAAACCCATCATCATCCTCAACGTCAATGGTTATTATAATCCCTTAAAAGATATGTTAGACAAATGCATCAAAGAAAATTTTATGCACCCCCGTAATGCAGACATTTGGCGATTTGTAGATACTCCAGAAGCCGTTATACCTGCTATTGAGGATAGTCCAGAGTGGAGTAGTGATGCTATTAATTTTGCGCTGAATTGATTATTGATATTTTGATTGACGATTGACGATTTTCGAATGACGATTGACGATTGACGATTTACGATTTACGAATCTCTAATCTCTAATCTCCAAGTAATTGACTGAAAAGCCATCTCCGTGCGCTACGCTTAGTGTTTGGTGTTTTGAGAGAAATTATGTTCAACGATTGAAAAGCCATCTCCGTGCGCTACGCTTAGTCGATGAAGAAAAGGTTTTAAAAATTAATTCTCAATCACTTAACTACTCAACCATCCGATGCTTCGATCGGAATCTACGACTATTCATCGTGACTTAACCACTCAACTACTTAACCACTTAACCACTCACAAATTTCCAATTTCAATTCACCAATTTCCAATCTCAAAATCAGCTCTTCAAATCCACCTCAGCTCTGCCTGCTAAATCTAACAAAAAGGCATACTCTAAAGCGGTTTCTCTATAGCGTTCAAATCGGCCGGACTTACCACCGTGGCCTGCTTTCATTTCTGTGTGCAGTAATAAGGGTTTATTGTCAGTTTTGCGATCGCGCAAACGTGCTACCCATTTTGCGGGTTCCCAATATTGTACTTGACTGTCATGATAACCTGTTGTTACCAATAATGCAGGATATTCTTTCGCCTCAACATTGTCATAAGGTGAATATGATTTTATATAGTCATAATAGTCCTTGTTGTTTGGATTTCCCCATTCATCATATTCTCCTGTTGTTAGTGGAATGGTTTCGTCTAACATGGTGGTTACCACATCAACAAATGGTACTGCAGCAATACCTCCTTTCCAAAGATCTGGAGCCATATTTATGACAGCACCAATCAATAAACCACCGGCACTACCACCCATGCAGAAAAGATTATCGCTACTTGTGTAATTATTGTTCACCAAATACTGGCCGCAATCTATGAAGTCGGTAAATGTATTTTTCTTATTAAGCATTTTGCCGTCTTCATACCATGTTCTTCCTAACTCTTGGCCTCCTCTTATGTGTGCAATGGCAAAGCCAAAACCCCTGTCTAATAATGAAAGTCTAACCGAACTAAAGTATGGATCCATACTGCTGCCATAAGACCCATAGCCATAAAGCAACACAGGTTGACTGCCATCTTTCTTAAATCCTTTTTTATATACTAAACTTACAGGAACATTAGTGCCATCTTTAGCCTTGACTAGAATTCTTTCGGAAGCATAATTATCAGCATTGAAATCTCCTAAAACCTCTTGTTGTTTTTTAAGATCTAAAGTTTTGGTATTCATATTGTAATCATAGGTCGTGCCGGGCGTCGTCATGGAAGAGAAGTAAACACGAACATTCTCTGAATTAAACTCTGGATTGGTTGATGAGTAGGCCATGTAAGCATCTTCTCCAAACTCAATATAATGCGCATCAGATTTGTTGGCCCATGGCATGACTTTAACCTTAGTCATTCCATCCACGCGTTCATTTATAACCATATGATCCTTAAACATTTCAAGACTATTGATGAATACATTCTCTTTGTAAGGCAGAAAATCCTTCCAGTTTTTCCTTTCTGTATTTAATTCAGGGCATTCCATAATCTTGAAATTGGTAGCGCCATCTGCATTGGTGACGATGTACCATTTGTCTTTATAATGAGAGATGTCATATTCAAGATCTCTTTCCCTTGGTTGGAAAACTTTAAATTGTCCCTGAGGGTAATTGGCGTTGAGTATTCTAAATTCAGAAGATACTGTTGCATAGGACCCTATGACAATATATTTATCTGATTTAGTTTTGTATACGTAACAAGAAAATGTAGGATCTTCTTCATGGTAGACCTCTTGATCTTCAGAACTTGGTTTACCTAATTCGTGCTTAAAAATTTTGTAAGCTCTTAATGACTCGTCTTTTCTCGTGTAAAAAACTGTTTTGTTATCATTGGCCCAAACAATACCACCTGTCGTATTTTCAATCTCGTCTGGCCAGAAAGCACCTGTGCTTAAATCCTTAAATCGAATTTTATATTGTCTCCTTGAAAGTGTGTCTTCTCCAAAAGCCAAAATTTCATTATTTGGAGAAACACTTAATCCGCGTGCTGCATAGTAGTCATAAGGCTTGGCTAACTCGTTTACATCTAAAATGACTTGCTCAGGATTATCTAAAGATTTTTGTTTTCTATTGTATATAGGATATTCTGACCCTTCAACATAGCTGGTATAATAATAATGCCCATTTTTAAAATAGGGCACTGACATATCTGTTTGTTTGATACGTCCTTTTATTTCTTCGAATAATTTTTCTTGAAAGCCTTCAAGATGCGCTGTCATCTTTTGTGTATAGTCATTCTCAGAATTCAGATAATCCAATACATTTTGAGTTTGGTCATCTGGAGCATCAGCACTCTTTTGTTCGTCCGATAATTTCATCCAGTAATACTCATCTACACGAACATCTCCATGTTTTTCAAGCTCCTTATTTTCTTTCTTCGCTACTGGAGGTTGCAGGTCTGTCTTATTCATCATTATGGATTGCTTTATTGTTATATCGTTTTTTGACTCATTCTGGCAATTTGTGATTAAAAGTGCCATTAAAATGAGGCTTAAAATGCTTAATGTTGAACCAGAATATTTCATGTGGAAAAATTTTACCAACAAGTTATGATATTAAATTTATACATATAAATGAAAAATCTATATTTGTTGTCTTGTGAAGTTAAAAAGCCTACAAATAAAGGGATTCAAGAGTTTTGCTAACGAAACTCACGTTCATTTCAATGAACCAATCACTGGTATCGTCGGTCCTAATGGATCTGGTAAATCAAATATTATTGATGCCATTAGATGGGTTCTTGGAGAACAAAAAAGTAAAGGTCTTCGTCTTGAGAAAATGTTAGATGTTATTTTCAATGGAACGAAGAATAAAAAGAAGGCCTCGATGGCCCAAGTTTCTTTACTATTTGAGAATTCAAAAAACCTCATCCCACTTGAATACGACGAAGTTAAGATTTCAAGAATCTTATATGATACCAATGAATCTGAATACAGAATTAATGATGTACCATGTAGATTAAAGGATATCCGAAATTTATTTCTCAACACTGGAATTGGATCTAATAGCTATGCCATTATAGAACTAGGTATGGTTGATGATATCCTAATGGATAAAGAGCATGCTAGAAGACGGATGTTCGAGCAAGCAGCCGGCATTGCTAAATATAAAGTCCGCAAACACGAAACACTTAATAAATTAAAAAGCACTCAAGGCGATCTCAATCGTATTGAGGATATTTTATTTGAGCTAGAGGCTAATTTAAAGACACTCGAGAGACAAGCTAAACGTACTCAAAAGTATTACGACCTCAAAGAAGAGTATAAAGACCTTTCAATTAAAAGATCTATTCTTGGACAAAAGGAAGCACTCGAAAAAGAGCAAAAAGAAAAGTCTGTTCTTCTAGAATTGAATGAGCGCTATAATCAATCATCTAAGGAAATACATGAACTAGAGGCTACTATTGAAAAAGATAAGAAAGACAATCTCGATAACGAGCAAATGCTTAGTGAACGCCAAAAGGAGTTCAATGAGATTGTTGATTTGATAAGATCAAAGGAAAGTGAGCTAGAAATCAAAAAACAAAATGCCGATTTCCTTAATCAAAACAAGCAAAGAGCCGAAGCAGAGAAAGCCCAATTTTCGAATTCTTTAGAGGAGGTATCTACTTTAATAGCACGAAAAAGAGAAGAGCTAGCAGAGAAACAAAATCAAACAGAAAACTTACAGCAAGCATATAACAAGGCTAAAGAAGAATTTGAAAACATAGAGGCAGAACGTCTTAAACTACAAGGAGAAAATACTTCAGGTTTAGATAAATTAAAAGCACTCGAGTCAGAAAAGTTTGAACTTGAAAAATCAGTCATTGAAATTCAAAGTCAACTTAATAATGCGGATCAGAATTCGCAAGCCGTTGCTGCAGATCTAGAGAATCTAAGGATTCAAAGTTCTAGTTTAACTGGTCAGAAATCAACCATAGACAATGACCTTGCTGAAGCCAATATTGAGTTAGATTCATTGAAGAATCAATTGCAGAATATTGAAAGACAGCGTGAAGAATTATCTGCTCGTATTGAGTCAGAAAAGAATGCATTAGGAAAAGACCAAAGACGTCATGATGCCCTAAACAGCGAGTATAAGTTGTTAAAGGATATGATCGACAACTTTGAAGGATTCCCAGAATCAGCGCGATTTTTATCTAGGCAATGGGAAGAGCCGAAGCCGTTATTATCAGACATTATAGATTGTGACGAACAATATCGTGAAGCGATAGAGCTTTATTTGGAGCCTTACTTGTCTTACTTTGTTTTAGATAATGTTTATGAAGCCAAACAATCGATTGGTCTTCTAAAATCAGCTCAAAAAGGTAAAGCTCAGTTCTTCATATTATCGAGCTTCGATGACGAGATGACCAATGTCGTCAATTTAAGTCAATATGGTAGTGCAGCCATCAATGTTGTGCGTACGGCTCCGAAGTATCAAGCATTACTGCATCATCTGTTGTACAATGTTGTACTGGTCAACAATGAGAATATTCTAATTGACAAATTGCCAGATGATAAGCTTATATATCTTTCGACCAAGGGCGATACTAATAGAACGAAGTATACCATAAGTGGTGGATCGATTGGCTTGTTTGATGGGAAGCGTATTGGTCGTAAGAATGAACTAGAGCGTATAAAAAGTGAGATTAATGATCTAACTGCCATTATAGAAAATAGAATGGGTGGTATTGATAATCTCAAAGATCAATTCAACCGACTTGATGAAGGCCAGTTAAAGCAAGAGATTTCTACTAAGACTGAGTTGCTCAATGCCTTAGGTCTAAAGAAAAAAGAAATTGATACGAGATTTGATAGTTTGAGTGCTTCAATAGGGGAGCTTACCACAAGGTTGTCTGGGTTTGATGGACATCAGAATTCTGCCAAGGGTCAAATTCTTTCTTTAACTGAGCAATTGACCTCTTTAAATAGTCAAATTTCCGAGCAGAATAATCTGGTTACAGATCAAAGCGGCATGTTGGATGATATTTCTCAAACGTATAGCCAAATAAGTTCCAACTATAATAATTCTCAGCTAGACTGGGTTAAGCTTCAAAATGAAATTGAGAATATTAATAATGAAATCAATCTCAGAAACCAACAGAAGCTTGAATATGAATCTAAAATAAACCTTGCTTCTGAAGATGCGCGTTCTATTATAGAGAATGAAGAAAAGAACAAGGGGGAAATCAAGGAGCTCAATCAAATGCTTTTTGAGCAATATAAGGTAAGAGATGAGAAGCAATCATTTTTAACAGATACAGAGCAAAAGTTTTTTGCCAACCGAAATGTCATTGTTGAAAAAGAAGATAAGCTTCGAGGTTTAAATAAGAGACTTCAAAACCAACAGATAGAAATCAATCAAGCTAAAGACAGATTGACCAGCATCGAGTTTGAATTACATTCAGTAAAGGAAAGACTGCAAATCGAATTCAATATCGATCTAAGTACTTTAGACCTTACATTATCCGAAGAGGAAGTTAACAACGCTGAGGCTATTGTATTAAAGTACGATAAGATTAAAAAGCGTTTAGATAATTACGGTGAGATTAATCCAATGGCTGTAGATGCTTATAATGAAATTAATGAGCGTTATGTAGCTATGAAAGAACAGCGTGATGATATTCTAGAAGCAGAAGCATCTTTAAAAGCTACAATAAAGGAAATTGATAATGACGCTACAGATAAATTCCTTGAAGCATTTCATAAAGTTCGTGAGAACTTCAAAGATGTATTTAGATCATTGTTTTCCGACGAGGATGATTGTGATTTAATCTTATTGAGTTCGGAAAGTCCGCTTGATTCTTTAATTGAAATCGTCGCTCAGCCAAAAGGAAAGAAGCCTAAAGTATTGTCTCAGTTGTCAGGTGGAGAAAAGACTTTGACCGCTATAGCCTTATTGTTCTCTTTATATCTTTTGAAACCTGCCCCTTTCTGTATTTTCGATGAGGTAGATGCGCCATTAGATGACATCAATATCATCAAGTTCGCTAAGTTGATTAAGAAGTTTTCGGGAGAATCACAATTTATAATTGTGACACATAACAAATCAACTATGGCTGGTATGGATACATTATACGGGGTCTATATGCAAGAGCAAGGCATCTCAGGAATCTCTCAGGTTGATTTCAGAGACTATGAGCATAATGAAACTGTAACTGCAGTATCGGTATAATGAAAGTTGCATCTTAAAACACCGGAAAATCTTTTAGATTACTACTTCGATTTCTTGGTTAAAACCCTTTTATAGCTTGGACTATGACTATGTTCTCAGGTTGAATAGGGAAGATTGCCTTAAAGTGATGTTGAGATAGGAATGTGAATAAAAAAAAGAGTCCAAATTGGACTCTTGTTGGTTTTAACAGTTGCTTGATCTAACTAATAATTAAGCATTATGATAAATTCAAATATGATGCCAACTAAAATATCCGTATTCCTAGATTTGCTATAACACGACTTGGTCGGTCATCAAAACTAAACTGTTGTCCACCAATAGATATATGGTCTCCGAAGGCTGAAAAGTTACCTTCATATTCTACTCCAATATTTATTTTGCCTATATCAAATCCTAGACCCAGTCTATAGCCGTAATTGGCCGTAGAGAACATCTCATCGTATTCATCCCAATCAAATAGGTCTGAGGTCGTTTGCATATTGATGTGTGCTACAGGGCCTCCATAGACATCAAAAAACAAAAGTTTTGTTCCAATAAGCAATGGTATGTCGAGATTTGTAAATTTTTCTTCGACGACATTATTAAACAAACCGCCATTTTCTCCATCAAAGGTGTATTCTACGCTAGTAGAGTGTAACATGATTCTAGGTTCAATGAAGCCTCTACCGATTTCAATCCTTGTGTAAACGCCTCCTTGAAAGCCCATTTTGGCTTCTGTAAACTGTATAGATTGATCATCTTGTAAGATGATATCGCTTGGATCATTCAAATCAAATGAATGTATGCCTAATTTGGCTCCGAAATGAACTTGACTGATTGCTGAGTTGGATAGCGCCATTAGGAAGAAAAGCGCTAAAATTGTGGTTTTTTGCATAGGAAATTGATTTTGTACCTAATTATAACGTAATCAATTTCAATCATGTGTATATTCCTGATAATTAAGGATTTTTTAATATGATTGTTAAAAGTGTTGAATTTATTGGTAGTTTTCAATATGAGCACCAATGTCCGAAAGACCAGTTGCCCGAATACGCCTTTATCGGTAGGTCCAATGTTGGAAAGTCGTCCTTAATTAATATGCTTACCAATAGGAAGGAAATTGCTAGAATTTCTTCTACTCCTGGAAAAACGCAAACAATTAATTATTTCTTGATTAATGAGGAATGGTATATGGTAGATTTACCAGGATATGGTTATGCTAAGGTTTCGAAGAAAATCAAAGCTAAATGGAAAAAGGATATTGAACATTACTTGAAAGTGAGAAAAGAGCTGTTTTGTGTGTTTTCTTTAGTAGATAGTCGTATTCCTTTGCAAAAAATAGATTTAGACTTTATTAATTGGATGGGAGAGGCCAGTATCCCATTCAGTCTCATATTTACTAAAATCGATAAGATTAAGCCTAAAGAAGTAGAAGGTAAAATCCAAGAAAAACTAGATGGTTTATTAGAATATTGGGAATCATTACCTGAGTATTTCTTGGCTAGCGCAGTTTCTAAAGCTGGAAAAGATGAAATTTTGGCTTATATCGCTTCGATTAATAAAAAATGAAAAGAATAA
The DNA here is from genome assembly GCA_020630775.1 of Saprospiraceae bacterium. Classification (GTDB taxonomy): domain Bacteria; phylum Bacteroidota; class Bacteroidia; order Chitinophagales; family Saprospiraceae; genus RFSX01. Next base: position 20,652 of record JAHDIN010000043.1, read on the forward strand.
GCAGAATTACGCTATATATCATGGGTTATAGGTAATAAAAGCTCAATTTTACAGGAGTAATGTCAAAAGAGGATGTCATAGGTTACGATCACATTTATCCCAATCTTGAGGATTGGCCCATTCGCAATTTTGCACAAGATAGGGACGGGTTTGTAGAGAGATTGATTGGTTATACAATGAATAAATTGCAAGCCTCTTCTAATAGCTCATTAGAACTACTCAATAAAACGGTTTATTTAGAAAAACAGCGGTCTAAGAATAACCCTTGGAATGTAGATCCATCAGATGAAAAGAAGTATTGGAGAAGTTTAGAAAGTGAAGTAGAAAAGTCTAAGGTTGGTGATAATCCTGAATTAGAACAAGCAAAGATTCTTAGGCGTATTGTACATCGTTATTCTGAGGAAATTTTAGGTGATTTCAATCCCGGTACATTTAAGTTCGCCCGTATATTCTTAACATCCTTGTTTAAGCGGCTTCTTAATAATGGATGGAGTAGGGGGCATAGAGGTATCTGGGGTAGAAGAGATGATGTGAGGCGCAAGCTAAAGGTAGACGGGCATATTGATCAAGTTAGATCGTTGTTTAAAAAAGGTACTGTTGTCATCGTACCAACACACTATTCAAATTTAGATTCAGCATTAATAGGTTATGGTATTGATATGAAAATAGGTATACCTGCTTTTGCTTATGGAGCTGGATTAAATTTATATGATTATGAGTTGGTTGCCTACTTTATAAATAGACTCGGTGCATACAGAGTGGATCGAAGGAAGAAAAATCCGATATATTTAGAGACATTGAAATCAATGGCAAGCTTGTCTTTGGTTGAAGGAGTCAATCATATATTCTTTCCGGGAGGTACGCGTTCTCGTTCTGGAGCTATTGAGGATAAGCTAAAATTGGGACTACTAAATTCTGTAATTGATGCACAGCGCCATTGTATCTTAAATGATATTAATCAAAAGATTTTTATTGTACCCATGTGTGTTGGTTATCATTTTGTGTTAGAAGCGAAAGGCTTAATAGATCAACATTTGCGTGTGGTAGGTAAAGAGAAATATTTCAGAACCAAATCTTCTGAATCATTTATAAAAAAGAGTTTGCGTTTTCTACGTAGATTACGAAAATCAGATAGTGAGATTTATATGTCCTTAGGCCAACCCATAGATGTATTGGGTAATCGCGTAGATGCTTCTGGTGCTAGTTTTGATAAAAGAGGCAATCAAATCTATCTCAAAAATTACTTCTCTAGTGATGATGTTTTAAATGTGGATAGCCAAAGAGAAAGTGTATATACACGTATTTTAGCTGGAAGAATTATTGAAGGTTTTAAGAAAGATAATGTGATATTGACAAGCCACATGGCGGCTTTTGTTTTGTTTACTATTATTGAAGAGCTCAATCCTGAATTAGAACTTTTTGATATTTTAAAAATACCTACCAAAGAGATTGCTATATCATTTAAAGCCTTAGTTGCAAGGTCTAAGAAGGTTATTGACTACCTAAATTCGCTAGATGAAGGCGTTAAATTTGCCCAGACATTTCAAAAACCATTAGAGGAAGCTTTAAAAGACGGTATTTACAATGTAGGCATTTATCATAGTCAACGTGTCATAAAATGGATAGATAAGTCCACTCTTGGCACTGAAGACTTAAAGCTTTTGTATTATTATCACAATAAAATGAATCACTATAATGTACCTAAGCGCAAAAGAAGCTTAGAGGACATTGTAAGTAAAATGTAAATAGATTGGCCTATAACTTTATCATATTCGATTTAGAAGCTACATGTTGGTTAGGAAGACCTCCTAAAGGATATAATGAAATCATTGAAATTGGTGCGATTAGGATAAATCGTTATGGAGAGTATCTAGGCCGATTCGAACAGTTTGTTAGACCCAGTGTCAATCCAGTTTTATCTGGCTTTTGTAAAAAGCTAACATCAATAACTCAAACCCAAGTTGATACGGCTAAGACATATCCCAGTGTCTACCAGGAATTTTTAGAATGGGCAGGCATATTTGAAGAGGATTCTTATATCTGTTCATGGGGCAATAACGATATTAAGTTACTTCGCAGCGATTGTGAATTGCATGACCTTGAAGATAATTGGCTTGATAATTACGTGAATTTAAAAGCTCAATATAATTCAATTAAAAGAGCAGCTGTTAAAGGCACATTAAAGAAAATTGTAATTAAGGAAGGATTTGAATTTACAGGAAAAGCCCATAGAGCCATTTCTGATGCTGAGAATCTAGCCAAGATATTCCTTAAGTATTTTGATGAGTGGGTATTTATTTAAGGATTATCGAAGAAAGGTTTTGGATTTAAAATCCTTAAATAAAAAAAGAGGCTGTCTCATAAGTAGGCAGTCTCTTTTTTTTATATGAGTCATATT
>JAHDIN010000004.1 GCA_020630775.1 Saprospiraceae bacterium
ATGCTTCTGTTTCTAAGTCTGTATAACCAACAATCATGTTGCAGATCTCTGATGTTACTGCTTGTGCATGCGGGCCAGTTGGGTTTCTTCCATCTATGTAATAGTGAGGATAAGCGAACCAAGTCCCTTCATTATTTTCAACTATATCGTCAACATCTAATGGTGGATCATTGCCATCATCATCTGTATCTTGATCTTCTGTACTTGCGATATCAAAGAAAGATTGTATACCTTCTGGACTAATATCTACATTACATGTAGGAATCTCTACTACCTTCTTTGGTAATAATAAGGTATCCTCTACTGGTGTAGGTATGCATAATGAACCAAACTCTACGAATGGTGCTTCTATTACTGCTCCTAAGTTTAGAGGCGTAAAGAAGTATTCTCTAGTACAACTAGCATAGCCTATAGAACCATCTGGCTTGGTATAAGTCAATGTAAATGTTCTCTGTAATATATCACCATCACATCCATTCTTACCATATACATCATAGTAGCTGATATCGAATTCAGATAAAGTAATACAACTACCTTCTATATGATCATCTAGGAAATCATCAGCAGCTTCAGGTATTAAATTATCTCTTAGTCTATCCCAATATGCTTCTTCAAAAATTGGAAGTTCGTAACACATTAGTTGACATTCAGGGGCATAATCTGTGACACCATCACCATCAACATCTCCTAATCCACCAACTGGGCAGAACTCGCAATCAACCGTAGGCTCATTTTTATTCTCTACAGTAAGCGTACCCCAACATGAATTACCCGTAGCAGGATCTGTAACTGTTACAGTATATGTATCAGTTCCTGTCTTTGCTTCCGACAGTATTAATTCGCCTGTTACCTCATAACAATCAAAACAGCCGTAATCAGGACCTTCTAAGAACATGTCTGCTGTAAATTCAAAATTACAGTCTTTATCTCTTGAGATTGTTACGTGATCATTACATACCAATTCGGTAGATGCTTCCTGATGAGGGATTAAAGTAACTGTATAAGAACACGGTGTTACATTACCACATAAATCCGTCGCTTCCCATGCATAAGTTACAGCTTCACTCATACCTGTAACACAATTAATTTCAGAGAATACATCTACTGCTGGTTCAATTCTTTCGATAGTTGCAGAGCAGTTATCCGTAAATAATGGATCTGGCTCTACACTAAATTGACCGCATAATCCTGGATCCAATTCTATTGTCTTATCACTTGGACAAGCGATGTATGGTGCAATTTCATCCGTAACTGTTATTGTAGAAGTACAACTTGTTGAATTATTGCAATTATCTGTTGCTGTAATTGTTACTTCAACATCATTTGGACACGCACCGCCTACTAGATCATCACATGTGAATACTAGTGGTCTTGAAGTTTCTATATCAATATCAGAACAAAAATCTGTTCCTGTAAATATCACATCAACTGATGTTGTACCTTCACCACCTCCATTTAACTGGACTGTTACATTTTCACACATAACAACTGGTGCTTCATCTTGCTCAATTGTATACGTATAAGTACAAACTTGAGAGTACTCGTTAGCATCAATCGTCATATCGCCATCTCTATCATCTATTATAGTGATAGTTCTTGTGATTACGCCACCTGTACATACATTTACCATTGCATCATCCTCACAAAGAACGACGACTGTTCCACATGGATCATCCATAAACGTAACGTTATATGGTGCCGCCATAGCTTCGGCCATAGTTGTAGGACATGCAGGAATCATATCTAACGTATTACAATTGTAAGTACCTAGATCTGTATCAGCAGGACACGTCGCTTGTAAGTTATTAACAATAACATCTGTACAAGCCATAACATCACATGCTCCAGATCCAGTCATGACACTTCCTACGCCAAAACCCGAAACTGAAACGCAGTAGGTACCTTCATTTACTTGTGTAGCTCCTGCAATAGTTACTGTTGCTGGTGGGACGCCAGTCCCTGAAGACATAAAACCATCTGGCCCTGTAATCGTATAAGAACCTGTCATGGCTATTAAGTCAGCCGAAATCGACAACTCTATATCATCACCAGCACAAACTGGTGTATTACTCATAATATCGGTTGATGGGTAAAAGCAAGTATTAGATACAGATACTGTGTTACCAGCAGAATCCATGATAGGCATCATAGTTATTCCATCACATACATCTAATGTATACCCTACGCCTCCAACATGCCAGAAATCTAGAGTGTAACAACTTTGACCAGGCGTTCCTGCGATCGGTGTTTCAGTGAACATTGTTGGCGCTGTGCCTGTACCTCCTACAGCAACAATGCCTGTAGAGGTAGGACATGCAACTAAGGTAGCACCACTAGGACCAGTGACTTTCACTTGTTCTGAAAAATGCACATCATCATTAACACAATTACAAGGATCAGATATACTCCAATCAGGATTAGCTACGAAAACGCCGCATTGACAATCAATACTCTCGAAATTATATGTTGCTGAGCAACCTGTCATAGGATTTGTTACGGTGTAAGTGCCTTCAGTAGGAATACCTCCTCCATCTGGCACAGAAACTGTGGCAGGCATGACTGTATATGGAGCAGGCACAGACAATGTATATCCACATGAACCACCAGGTACGTTACAAACAACATCAAGAGAAAGTGTAGCCATTGGAGGTGTTTCCACGGTTACTACTACTTCATCAGTTGCAGTGCATCCATTTGCATCAGTTACTGTAACCGTGTATGTAGTTGTTGCAGTAGGCATTACAGTTATAGGTGAACCAGAGCTCCCGTCAGACCATGCAAATGTATATGGCATAGTCCCTCCAGAACCGGTTGCTGTAAGCATCGTACTAGATCCTGTGCATATTTCTACGTCCATACTAGCCGTCACAGAAGCTGCAGGATTCACAGTTACAACTATATCATCGACACAAATTGATCCTCCAGGACAAGTAACAACCGCATAATAAGTTGTTGTCATAGTTGGAGAAGGGGTGAAATTTTCGTCTGTAGAAACTACTGTATTTGCAAAATCATTAGGATCAGTCACCCAGCCGAAAAACTCACAGGAAGTTGTTATTGGTGTAGGCGTATAATCAATACAAGTTCCAGCTAATGCAGGTTGGGCTGTATTAAAAGAAAACTCAGTAAACTTAGAACCATCTGCATTATCTAAACCTATAGAAGCAGAAGCAGCATCACTAAACGTTGCATCTAATCCATTGTCTAAATCAACATATAAAAAAGTTATTACTCCTGTATTTGAGTCCCATTGTAATTGATAGGTCACCCCATCGCCTGCAGCTGCACCAAAACCACTAAAATGTGGTCTGTCATCCCATTGTACAATTAAAATAGTACCTCCACCTGCAGTGGCTAAATAAAGGTCTCCAATATCAGAATCCCAATCATCCCATAAAGGAAAAATTCCTCTGACGCCATTATTAGATGCTGATCCAGAACCATCAATTGTTTCGTTACTAAAATCCGAAATACCAAAACCTAAATAAAAATCTCCATTGTTACCAATAGTAAAGACCCCTTGACCTAAAGTTGTGTCAGGCTCTCCGTAAAAAGTATAGCAAGTTCCAGCAGGAAATAAAAAGGAATGTTCAGAATCATCTCCAGAGTTTGCAATTGCAGGTATCCCAAAAGTGGGCAAATCAAGAAAACCTAATCCACATCCGGTGCCTTGAGTATACGAACAAGGATCTTCTGACATAAATGTCCCTAAAGATGCACTTAAAGTTGCCGATTCACCAGAGCAGATCATCATATCCATTCCCGCATCTATCGCGCCCATAGGACAAGTACAATCTAATTTAGAAGGATTAGCTATTAAAGTTGCTGCTATACATGTTGCGTCGTTAGCACTTTTTACTTCTATTGTCACATTACCATCCGCTATATTAAAAGGACCAACAACAGTTGTTCCAGCCATTGTAATCATTGTTCCAGTTGGCGCTCCATCAACACAAACCACATAACTATCACACAAGGTGCCTGTGACCTCAATAAATGCATTAAAAGTTCCCGCAGCTATTCCACAAACAGGAGTAACAGTGGCCTCTATTGGAGCACATGCTACTTGAGTATTATCGCAAGCGAATATTGGAAGGTTGATAACAAACTCTTCATTGGATGTTTCACAACTGTTAGTGACAGAAACATCTGGTTCGACATCTTCATTTAACCCACCATTAATGATAATGGGGCATCCATCCTGAGCAGAACAGCCATTCACAGAACCATCTTCTGAAATAAAAATATTCACAAAACCGCCGTTCCAGTCATCACCAAAACTATCATAGCCAGTAAATTTTATCATGTTTCCATCAGTCACACAATATGGACCCTCTATGGTAACGGAATTACTTGCATAAGTTCCTGAAGTACGGCAATCTATGACTGTGTTTGTTGTCATATCGACTAGCTCCCATCCGACTTCTGAGCCAAATGCAGCGGTGTTAATTTCTAAAGTTATTTCAGTTTGCCCTGTTGGACATTGTGCAAGAAGGTTTGTTAAGCCTGATGCAAGAAATAACATTACTAAGAATGATTTGAAATTTATCATTGATTAGAGATTGAGTTTTTCTAACAAATAGGATTATTTATTAATAGAAGAGTGATATAATTTCTGCTTCTATTGCGTCAAATTGAGTTTTGTCTTGAATAGTGAAAAGTTCTTTTGCTTTTGAAAGTTGATATTGCTCTTTTCTCAAAGCAATTGCAAATACTTCAGGATCATTAGATATCACGTTACTTAGATCATCTGCCAATGGCACTAGTTGCCCTTTTGCTAGAGCTAATGTAAAATCCTCTAGACTTAAATCTAAAATCTCCTGTTGTGAAAGTTTATTTACATCTTCTGTTGAGGGATTTGTAATAGGTGTAAGTGTCTGTAAATTTTGTGAATAAGCACAAAAAGTAAATAGACTGAAAAACACGATGAGCATCGGTTTCATGAAAATTGAGTTTTTGTTATCAAATACAAGTGGTTTAACAGGTAAGCATGATTTCGTCTTGTCAATACGTACCTATAATAAAATTAGCATTTAAGTGCCGAAAACGACAATTTTCAGGATAAAAAGTACGAAATGTTAAAATGTGTGGTTAAAAATCTCTTTTTGAGTGACAATTGACTTCACATTAAAATAAGGACTAAAGTATTATGCCATCAACCCCTCTCCCTCACCAACTGGCTCTTGAGAAGTAGTAATGTAGCTGACATTTTCTTTGAAATCATAAAAGAAGAAAAGCGGACCTTCATTGCGCATAAGGTCAATAAAATGGGGATATTGATGCGCTGAAGCATGCACTTTGTATAAGTTTTTACCATTCTTACTTTCCACTGAGTTAGTTATCCTGTCAGATTTCATAAATCGAAATACAGCAGTTCCAGATGGAATTTGGATATGAATTGTAGCGACATCATCTAATCCACTCAAAAGAAACACTTTGTAGCTAGTAAATTCTTCAATGATAAAATCTTCCATGTTTGACTAATTGAATTGAACGTGTAAAATATAGATTTAACCCGAATTATACATTAGAAAATCTATTACGATCCTAAATTGTCGCAAATCAGAAGCTTCTCTAAGCTATATTCTCTAACCAAAACGGAGTTATGCTTTTCGAATTTAGGTCGCTGATTTATTGCACTTTAAGATCTCATAACGAAATTCTAATACATAATACGTTTTGTTAACGCTTGGGAATTCGGGTTTAATTGGAAATCATGATAAAAAGAAGGACATGCAGACAATTTGTAGACACAAGGCTATGAGAATACTCATAAATTTGGGTGTTCTCATTTTTAAAGGGTGTTTTAAACTAATAGCAGTTCATCTCAAGGGCTGCTATTTTTTTATTATATAGATTCTAAATCACTTCAATAAAAAAACCCCCGATCTCCATCGGGGGACTCAATCAATAAACCAATCTCATAATTCCGAGCGAATGTCGGAATGAAAAGAAAATATTAGTCAATCCTCTTCTTTAAGAGGCATGGTGACTATAAAAAAAGACGAAATCCAAATCTAAATTCTTTACCTACGTAAAGAAGCTCGTCTATTATCATATAGGTTGTTATTAATTGATAGTTCTTTAAAAACCCCCGGTCTCCACCGGGGGACTCAATCAATAAACCAATCTCATAAATTCCGAACGAATGTCGGAATGAAAAGAAATTTTTAGTCGGTCCTCTTCTTTAAGAGGCGCTGTGACTATATAAAAAAAGACGAAATCCGCGGTTGTTTGAAGCCAAAGCTTCGAGGCTCAAGATTATCATCCCTTTCTTTTCAGGTTGGATTGAAATTATTAATCGACGTTATCGTGAAAGAATGAATTATTCCTGCCAATTACAGGTTCATCATTCTCATCTATATTTATACTTAGTTTAGAATATGTTTGTTCTTCTACTTCATCGACATCATCTAGTGATACTTTTCTTCTTTTAAAAGCTGGAACAGATTCCAATTCAGATATTATCTGAGGACTATCTAAAGGAACCGATGTTGTACTGATCGATGGCTCCTCCAACTTTTCCTTTCTTCGCCTTTCTGTCATTGAAGGTCTATTCACCTTTTGGGCTGCTTCTTGTATAAATGGCTCATTCTTATTTATAGTTGTGTCAAATTCAATAACATTTGGCTGATTAGGTTTCATCTGATCCATTTCATTCTTAAGATCAAATACTTCCTCATCCAATGCCACCTTTTTAGGTTGTTGAATCTCCTTTTGCTTTCTTTCTTGGTTGGTACCGAAACCCGTTGCAATAATCGTTATGCTGATATTATCGCCCAACTTCTGATCACAGTTGTTACCCCAAATCAGATGTGTACCATATCCAGCTTCTTCTTGAATATAATTTGTTATCTCACCTATTTCATCCATCGTCACCTCACTCTTACCAGATGTTATGTTTAATAAGATATGCTTAGCACCTCTAATATCATTCTCCTCTAGTAATGGCGAATTTAAAGCAGCTTCTATAGCCACACTTGCACGATCCGTTCCACTAGCTTCAGCGTATCCCATAATTGACACTCCGCTATTCTTCATGACAGTATTGACATCTTTAAAGTCGACATTTATATATCCCGGTATAGTTATTATTTCAGCAATACCTCTTGCAGCGGTTGTTAGGATATCGTCTGCTTTAGAGAAAGCATCAGTTAAGGTTAAGTCACCACACATCTCTCTTAATCTATCATTAGATATAACTAATACAGAATCAACACATGACTTTAATGTTTCCAATCCTTCAAGTGCTTGATCAAGCCTTCTCGATCCCTCAAATCTAAAAGGCAAGGTTACTATACCTACAGTAAGGATACCCATCTCCTTAGCTGCTTTCGCAATTATAGGAGCAGCACCTGTCCCTGTTCCTCCACCCATGCCAGCAGTAATAAATAACATCTTAGTACCGGAGTCTAAAAATGTGCGTACTTCATCAATAGATTCGATGCAAGATTGCTTACCCATTTCTGGTACAGATCCAGCACCCATTCCCTCAGTTAGAGCTGGGCCTAATTGAATTTTAATAGGAACTGGATTCGCCTCTAAGGCTTGTATGTCGGTATTACAAATTGCGAAGTCTACGCCGTGTATACCTTGCTTATACATGTATGCTACTGCATTACTACCTCCGCCACCTACACCGATGACTTTTATAATTGAGTTTGTTCTTTCTAAGAATTCCATAATAATAAAGCTTTTGGTTTTTAAAATTCAGAATCTGGAGTAGCTTCAAAAAAGTCTTTGGTATAAGTAAATATCTTTTTAAACCACTTATTCGATCTCTTCGGATCATTTATATCCAATGGTATATTGTCTTCATCTGCATCGTTTGGCAAATCCATTACTGGAGCCGTGAGGTATTGTAAATTATCAATGGCAATTGCTAACAAACCTACAGCAGTTGAGTAAATAGGACTCGCAATTTGAGTAGAATATCCATGTGCTAACAATTCTACTGGCTGACCTAATCTTGTACTTAATCCAGTATGATACTCACATAAATGCTCAATATTTTTCAATAAAGATCCTCCACCAGTTAATACAATCCCTGCTATCAATTTATTTTCATATCCAGAACGCTTAATCTCCCAAAGCACATAGTCAAATATTTCTTTTACTCTAGCTTCTATAATCTTAGCTAAATTCTTTTCGCTTATTTCTTTATGGTCTCTTCCCTTAAAACCAGGAATTGTAATAATCCTATTATCGATCACCTCATCAGCCAAAGCAGAACCAAATTTCACCTTGAGCTTTTCTGCCTGATGATGCATTACCGTGCAACCCTCTTTAATATCGTTAGTTATCACATTACCTCCAAAAGGTATAACGGAAGTATGTCTTATAATACCATTCTTAAATATTGAAATATCTGTCGTACCACCTCCAATATCTATCAATGCGACCCCAGCCTCTTTTTCTTCATCACTTAATACTGCTTTAGAAGAAGCAATAGGTTCAAGGGTAATATCAGCTACATCTAAACCCACCCTTTCTACACATCTTACAATATTTTTAGAAGCCGATATTTGACCAGTAATGATATGAAAGTTAGCTTCTAATCTAACACCAGACATACCTATCGGATCGACAATACCTGATTCATCATCCACAGAAAACTCCTGTGGAAATACATGCAATATTTTATCACCAGGAGGTAATACCAATTTGTGCATATCATTAATCAATCTATTGACATCTTGCTCGTCTATTTCTCTCTCTGGTTCATTTCTCATTAAAAGACCATGATGATGAACGCTTTTAATGTGCTGACCTGCAATACCTACATGGACGCGACCAAATTTACTTTTTGCATTTTTCTGAGCAATCTGTATGGCCTCATTAATAGCCCTTACAGTTTTGTCAATATTTGATACAACACCTCTTGAAACACCTTCTGAAGGAACAGATCCCACACCAATAATTTCAATTTGGTCATATTCATTCTTATACCCAGCAATGGCGCAAACCTTTGTTGTTCCAATGTCCAGCGCGATCGCTACTTGCATGTTCGTATTTGGCTTAGTGTTTTCGATATTCATGCGACTGAGTTTTTAATTAATTAATCGGTTGAGAATTTTTATCTCGGCCAACAACTTGATGAGCATATTGAATATCTATCTCGTCAAATTTATTGAAGCCTATATCTTTTATTTCGTTTTTATAATAATAATTCAATCTGTAAAATTTTGAATCCAAATCACTGGCCTCTCCTACAATGATTTTATTGGTTCCAATTTTGGGTATCAAAATGAATTTATCATGTTCGTCAATATGAATTTGTTCTATCAAACTGTATAAAAATTCATCATCATAAATTCGTCTTGAAACCTCGATTATTTCATTATGATTATTTGCCTTATCCTTTTTAAATGCTTTCTTATAAGCATCTACATTTCCCGTTACTATTGGCACTCTAACAGTTTCCGTAATTGGAATCCGTTCACCTTTATAATCAAGGTAATATGCCAATCCATCAACACCAGAAACTCTCACAATTGGCTGCCTTTGTTTAATGTCAATATTTAATCTACCTCGCTTATCAACATATATATCTGCTCGGTTTATTCTTGAGTCAGCTTCTAGAAAACCTTCCAATTCATACAAGTTTAAACCGCCAATTTTCTCAAGACTAATGTCATAACCTAACTTCGACTTTAGCAACTTTCTAACATCTGTTTTATCGATCATAAACTTTTGATCCACGCCTTGGGCGATTGTTATATTTATGGACGATAATTGATTGGAAAGCCTATCCTTCATTGCGATGATGAAGTAAAACAATAATAACAAAGCAAATAATCCTTGTAGTTTATTAATGTTTATTTTATTCCTTTTTCTAGACTTACTCAATCTTTTATAATATTTAATATTCTTTCATGATGCTTTTCTAAATCAGCAGCGCCAATTGTTGCAATCACATCAAAGTCATTTAATTTTTCAATTCTACTAATGAAGCTATCTTCTTGTTCTAACCATTTATTATCTATAGTTGTCAGATTATAAATTAAAGCCGATTCTATTCCAACTATAGGCTTTTCACGAGCCGGATAAATTGGAAGAATGATAACGCCATCTAATTTTGACAATGCCTTTGCAAAGCCTATATAAAAATCTTTAGTTCTGCTATATAAATGTGGCTGAAATATCCCAAGAACTTTTCTTTGTTCAAACAAACTGCTCAAGGTATCGATACATGCTTCTAATTCTTCAGGATGATGTGCATAATCATCAATCAATATTTTCTTCCCTACATGCACATACTCAAATCGACGTTTTACTCCCTTAAATTTCGTAAGACCATCAGCGATATCTTGAAAACGCGCGCCCATAACCGCTGCAATTTTAATAGCAACTGTTGCATTTGACACGTTATGCTTTCCTGGCATTACTGATACTGCATCTTGAAGAATTCCAGATGAATCATAGAAATCAAAATGATACTTTTCATTTTCAATTCTAATCTTCTTGGCACCAAAATCATTCTCTACAAAACTTACCTTAATCTGATTTTCTACGATATACTTCTCAATCCTTGAAGCGATCTTATCAAACCAATTGTTCGCTATAAGCAATTGTCCTTTAGGTTTAATTTGACACACCAGCTGTGCATAAGCTGCGTACATATTATCTACGTCTCCATATATATCCAAATGATCGGCATCCATTGAAAGAATAGCTAAAACATCTGGATTTAGATGTAAAAAAGAGCGGTCAAACTCATCCGCCTCTAGGACTACTTCATCACCATTTCCAAAAATGAAATTTGAATTTTCATTTGCTTGTATACCGCCTAAAAAAGCTGTGATATCAAAACCACAATATTTCAAAATATGAGATAATAAAGAAGAGGTACTTGTTTTACCATGCGTGCCTGCAATAGCGATAGATTTCTTATTTCGTGAAATCATTCCTAACACTTCGGCCCTTTTCTTTAATGAATATCCATTATTCAATAACCATAAAAATTCAGCATGATCCTTTGGAATTGCAGGCGTATATATTACACCGTCAATATCCTTTGGAATCTTGTCTTCATTCATTTCGTAATGAATATTCATCCCTTCAGCTTCCAACTTTTTGGTAAGCCATGTTTCTGTTAAGTCATAACCATATATATCTACACCCTTTTGGTTAAAATATCTAGCTAAAGCACTCATTCCAATACCTCCAATTCCTAAGAAATACAATTTTTTAAGCTGATCTAATTCCCACATTATTTCTGAACCATTTCGATCAATAAATCTGCTATTTGTTCTCTCGCATCAGGTTTGGACAATGCTCTAATATTCTTTGAAAGCTCCTTTTGCAAATCATCATTATCCAACAACTCAAAAGCCTTTGGGATCATATGTTTCTTCGCCTCGTTATCTTGAACCAAGATTCCTGCATTATTATCAGTCAAAGCTTTAGCATTCTTCGTTTGATGGTCTTCTGCTACATTTGGTGAGGGCACTAAGATCGCAGGATGACCAGTTAATGTTAATTCAGAAATCGTCAAAGCTCCTGCCCTCGTTATTGTAATATCAGCAGCACAGTAAGCCAGATCCATTCTATCAATAAATGGCAATATTTTTACATTCGTTAGCTTGGTAAATTCACTGTCTTTGTAATCTGGATAATAAATTTTCCCTACTTGCCATATAATCTGTATCTGAGGATTTTGCTCAATCAATTCTTTCTGATACAGTACTGCTTCATTAATGGATCTGGCTCCCAAACTTCCTCCGAAAATCAGTATCGTTTTCTTATTTTTATCGAGGTCGAAATAGCTGATCGCTTCATTTTTTAGGTGATCCAATTGCATTAAATCTTTCCGCACTGGATTACCTGTTATTGTGATTTTCGTGTCTTCAAAATATCTTCGCATACCTGGATAAGCAACCATAATTTTATTGGCACCTTTCGATAACAACTTGTTGGTTACACCTGGGTATGAATTTTGCTCTTGTATAGCTGTTGGAATACCTTTCCATTGAGCCACTTTTAAAATGGGCCCACTTGCAAATCCTCCAACACCTACAACCAAATCGGGTCTAAACTTGTCAATGATCTTTTTAGCCTTCAAAAGACTAAGTATCAGTTTTATCGGGAATAAAAAATTTCTCCATTTCTTTTGTCGATGAAATCCTGAGATCCAAAGACCTTCTATTTTAAATCCCGCTTTGGGGACTTTCTCCATTTCAATTTTGCCTTTCGCACCCACAAAGAGTATATCGGACACTCCTTTTTCTTTTAAAGCATTGGCAATAGCTAACGCTGGATACAAATGACCTCCACTTCCTCCGCCACTAATAATAATTTTCATAATTCATGCGCCTTCTTTCTTTTACCGGATTGAGTTTATAATCTTCGGCGACTGAGTCTTCTTCTTCTACAATTTCTTCAAAACTATATTCTTCGACATATCGACTTACACTTAAAATAACACCTAATGAAATACACGTAAATAATATAGATGTTCCTCCCATACTTATTAACGGCAAGGTCAAACCCGTCACAGGTAATAAGTGCACTGACACTGCCATATTTGTCATAGCCTGCAATACGATATTTATACATAAACCCATGGCTAAGATTGACCCAAACGTTTTTGGACACTTAGTAACCATTTTGGTACATCTGTATAAGATCCCTATATACAAACTGATTATAACCACCGCTCCAAATAAACCATACTCTTCACAAATAATCGCATATATAAAATCGGCATAAGCATAAGGCAAATAATTTCTTTGCATACTATTTCCAGGCCCTACACCAATAAGCTCTCCATTAGCAATAGCAATCTTTGATTGTTTAATTTGCCATCCACCGTCTGTGGTAAATTCCTGTACTCTTGAAATCCAAGTATCTAGTCTTATCACATCGTCGAAAAAGCTGCCCAACAAAACCAAAAACGATAGTGCAGCTACACCAATGACGACCAGCAAAATCAAATACTTCAAAGAGATACGACCAATAATCATCATTAAAAGACATGTTGCAAAAAGCAACGCCGCAGTACTTAAATCGGCAGGTGCAATCAAAATACAAACCAATACGACAGGAATAATTAAAGGCACAAAAGCGGTTTTGAAATCCTTTATTACATCTTGCTTTTTTGCAATGGATCTGGCGATAAAAATGATAAGCGCCAATTTTGCAAGATCAGAAGTTTGAAATGATTGATTTATAAATGGAATTGTAATCCACCTACGTGCATCATTAATACCGTCAGTAAAGCCTAATGTAAAAACAAGCATAGGTACCGCAACAAATAACAACAATGGTGCAACTTTGGAATAAAACATATAATTAAACTTATATGCCAAATACATTAACCCAAAGCCTATACTCAATAGGACACATTGCTTAAACAAATAGTACTCCGTATCACCACCTCGTTTAAAATGCGCTTCATGACCTACAGCACTATATACGGCCAACACAGAACACAGTGCAAGCAAAGTGACAATAAACCAAATGATCTTATCACCTTTTAAATTATCGTATATCCTATTTATCGTTTGCAATTAAACTATTTACTGCTCTTTTAAATAATTCCCCTCTGTGTTCGTAGTTGTCAAATAAATCAAAACTTGCACAAGCTGGAGATAGCAAAACTTGACTATTCTCACTTAAAGTAAAAGCCTGTCTAACAGCTACATTTATATCGGTTGTTTCTAAAATCTCATTGACACTGTGCGAGAAAAAATCTTTCAATTTTTGATTATCTACACCTAAACAAATCAAGACTGATACTTTTTCATTTACCAAGCGCTCAAGCGAACTATAATCATTCCCTTTATCTACGCCACCAGCAATCCAAATGATTGGACCTTCCAAAGCTTCCAAAGCAAATTTTACAGCATCTACATTTGTAGCCTTACTATCATTTATAAACGTTACGTCTTCATGAACGGCAACTTTTTCAAGTCTATGTTCTATAGCTCTAAAGCTTGATAAACCAAATTCGATTTGTGCTTCATTCAGACCTAAATATTCTGCAACAGATTTCGCTACGGCTGCATTAAACGCGTTATGTCTTCCAATTAACTGTATGTCAAATAAATCACCATTATCCTTTGACAATGATGCAGTTGGTAACTCAGCTGAAATTTTATTTACGGTAATTGGGAGCAGATCAGCATTAAGAAAATCCATTGAAAGTTGGTCATCTTGATTCAGAATGGCTAAACCACCCTCTTTGACCGCTTCAATCAATTTCCACTTTGCCTTTCCATATTTTTCGAAATCATAATCGTATCTGTCCAGATGATCCGGTGTAATATTTAGCAAAACAGATATTTCGGTTTTTAATTGAATGATATCATCAAGTTGGAAACTGCTTAACTCAAGCACCATCCAATCATAATTATTACCTTCCATCAAAAGCCTACAAAAAGCATTTCCAATATTACCACCTATCCCCACATGAAATCCTGCATTTTTCAAAACATGATAAGTAAGACTCGTTGTTGTAGTTTTCCCATTACTTCCAGTAATGCCGATTATCTTACCATCATAAAAGTAGGATCCAAATTCAATTTCTGAGATGATCGTTTTCTGCCTTAGTCGAAAATTTCGTATAACTTCAGCACTTTCCGGAATCCCTGGACTTTTTACGATTATGTCACTTCGGTTTATTATTTCAAAGTTGTGCCCCTTTTCTTCAAAAGGAATTTTATGTTGTTCTAATTCTTTTCTATAATTATCTTTTATCGATCCATACTCAGAAACAAAAACTTCTAATCCTTTACTTCTCCCCAATAAAGCCGCACTTACACCGCTTTCACCTGCTCCCAATACGGTAACACTTTTCAAGTCTATCGAACTTTTAGTGTTATGATCGACAATACTGCCAATAGGATGGCTACTATCCAAAAACGAACAACTATTTTAGTCTCATGAATACCTTTTTTCTGATAATGATGGTGTAGTGGTGACATTAAAAATATACGCCTACCTTCACCATACTTTTTCTTAGTGTATTTAAAATAGCTCACCTGCATTGTTACCGAAAGTGTCTCCATTAAAATCACACCACACAATATTGGAATTAATAATTCTTTTCTTATCATAATTGCTAAAACAGCAATCACTCCCCCAATCATCAAACTTCCTGTATCACCCATAAAAACACTCGCGGGATGAGAATTATGCCACAAGAAACCAATGCAAGCTCCAAAGAATGCAGCCGCAAAAATCACTAGTTCTTCAGAATATGGGATGTACAATATGTTCAAATAATCAGCAAAAAAAGCATTACCACTTACATAAGCCAAAACACCTAATGCTGCCCCGATAATCGCGGACACACCAGTCAATAAACCATCCAAACCATCAGTAAGATTCGCACCGTTTGAAACAGATGTTACTATAAATATGATAACTGGAATAAATATCAACCAAACCAAATGGCCATTACCTTGTACGAAAAATGAATAATCCAATTCATTATTCTTCAAAAAAGGCATATTTGTAATTGCCGCTTTTGCATACACTAGATCGGCATCTGCAGAAACATTTTCATTGACAATATCCCAACCCTTTTCTTGAGCTACATCCTTAGTAACTCTCACAACAACATCATTATGAAAGATCATAATACATGCAATAAAAATGCCTAGCAAAACCTGTCCAAATATTTTGAATTTGCCATGCAGCCCCTTCTTGTTCTTGCGAAATACTTTTATATAATCATCAATAAATCCAATTAAACCCAACCACACTGTGGTCACTAATATCATAATGACATATATATTCTTTAAGTCAAGCAATAAAATTGCTGGAACAAGAATGGACAGGATAATAAGCACCCCTCCCATAGTAGGCGTACCTTCTTTTTCCTTTTGACCATCAAGACCTAAGTCTCTTACGGTCTCTCCTATTTGCAGTCTTTTCAAAGAACTTATGATCTTCCTGCCAAAAATTATACTTATCAATAGTGATAGTATAATAGCCAGTCCTGATCTAAAACTTATATACTGAAACAAGCTTGCGCCTGTTATACCTTTGTTTTCTAAATATTCAAATAAATAATAAAGCATCGCTTTCTTCTAATAAATAACAGTATGCAGTAGGGATTCGAATCTTTATCCGAAAGATCCTACTGCAACTGTTAAAACCAACCTGAGAATGATAATAGAACCTATTCTTATATATCTTTTCAGTGCATCAATGCACTAATTATTTTTTTATCATCAAAAGGAAACCGTTGTCCTTTTATTTCCTGGTATTTCTCATGACCCTTTCCAGCTATCAAAATCACATCATCTTGTCCAGCGAGCATGGCAGCCATCTTTATTGCTTCTTTCCTATTGGAAATTCTTATAACTCTTTTTTCGTCAAACAAATCAAGACCTCTTAGCATATCATTAATGATTTCCTCAGGATCCTCACTTCTAGGATTATCTGAAGTAAATAATACTATATCAGACAAATCATATGCTACTCTAGCCATTTTAGGTCTCTTAGTTTTATCCCGATCGCCTCCGGCACCGACCACACATATCAATTTTCCATTTCGAGATTTAACCTTTGTAATGGTATCTAAAACTTTCTCTAATGCATCTGGTGTATGTGCATAATCCACAACAGATGTATAGCCTACCTTTTCAGATCTAATGATATCTAATCTTCCCTCTGCGGTTTTTAACCCACTCAAGACACGAAGAATTTCATCTCGTTCAATATCCAATGAATCACAAACCCCATAAACAGATAATGCATTGTAAGCATTAAACCCACCTACCATTTGAAGAAAAACCTCAGCATTATCAATCTCTAAATGCAAGCCTGATATTTCGTTTGAAATAATCTTTGCCTTATAATCGGCAGGCCTTTTAAGCGCATATTCTTTGATTGAAGCCTTGGTATTTTGAACCATCACTTTACCATTTCGATCATCTATATTCACCAGTGCTAAACCTGAAGGCTTTAATCTATCAAACAAGATTTTTTTAGCATAGATGTAAGATTTAAAATCACCATGATAATCTAAATGATCATGTGTTAAGTTCGTAAAAACTGCAATATCAAAATCAATTCCATTAACTCTGCCTTGATCCAAAGCGTGCGAACTAACCTCCATAAAAACATGAGTCACTTCCTCATCAACCATATGTTTAAATAAAGCCTGAAGTGTAACAGGATCCGGGGTTGTTAAACTAGACGGAATAATTTCATCACCATATCTACATGAAATAGTAGAAATTAATCCAGCCTTATAGCCCAAATTTTGAAACATTTCAAAAAGCAAGGTTGACACACTTGTTTTACCGTTAGTTCCAGTTACACCAACGACGGTTAATTGAAGCGTTGGCTTATCATAAAACCAACTTGCCAATTCTCCGACAATAGATTTTGCATCTTCAACTAAAACATATGCAACATTTGGTAGCAATTCGTAGTATTCTTTATTGTCCAAAACAATACACACTGCTCCTTTTTCAATGGCAGATTCGATAAACGAATGACCATCTACAGCATACCCTTTGTATGCAATGAAAACAAAATCCTTTTGGACTTTTCTTGAATCTATTGCACATCCATTGATATTAAAATTGAAATCAGAATTCGATTTTACAATTTTTAAATCTTCAGTTATGTCTTTTAGTAATTTCAAAAAATACGATTTATCACTTTTGATAAATGTTTTATTTTAAATAAACAGCAATCGGTCCATCAATTTTACTACCTGGACTTTTAGACTGTTTATAAATTTGTCCAACTCCATTTATTTGCAATTCCAAACCTAAAGATTCAGCCACATACACCGCATCCCTCAAGCCCATCCCTACAAAGTCCGGAACCTTTTCTTTTTTAATTTTATTTTTTGAAAGTGTCAATGCTTGATTCTCCTTATCAAGTGTCACCCATTTATTATTGGATTCTTTCTGATAACCCACCCCAGCATATTCCAAAATCTTCTTATAGTCAGAAGAATATCCAGCATGAGATCCAAATGCACTTTCTTTTTCTATTTCTATAGGCTTTAACAAATTAGCTTTACTTCCAACTCTTTGCATGATATCCCTAAAAACGATCCCAGCTACTTTCGATCCGTAATAAGCCCCTTTAGGATTATACACAACGACTATCATACTAAATACAGGATTTTTCTTAGGGAAATATCCAGCAAATGAGGCGTTATATTTTTTAACCTCCTCTTGATCCGAATAATTAATTCTTGTCGTTCCTGTTTTTCCAGCGAAAGAAATATTATCAACTTTCAATTTTCGGGCAGTACCGCGTTCGGTAACACCAGCAAGCATTTTCTTCGCCTTCAAAATTGTTGAAGGACTGGCAATTTGCTCGTTTATTGTTATTGGATTTACCTTCTTAATCACTTGCCCATCCTTCACAATTTCCTTCGTCAAAAAAGGCTTCATCAATCGGCCATCATTGGCTACTGCATTATAGTAATTCAAAATCTGCAATGGAGTCATCATTAACTCATACCCATGAGCCATCCACGGTACCGTAGTACCAGACCACCTTGTTTTCGAGTTTGCTTCATTCTTATAAGGCGTCTTAAAATAAGGCTCGGGCTCTCCATGAATCTCAATGCCTGTAGCATTCATCACCCCCATAGACTTGATACGATCATAAAACTTCTTCCAACCCTCTCTTGATTTTCCATAATTATCAAATGCCACTGTCCCCATTCCTACATTGGAAGACATCTCAAATACCTCTTTAAACGTAGCACTCCGCACACCGTGTCTTTCAGAGTCTCTCATAATTAGATCATGAAATCTTTTGACACCGCCCTTTATATCAATTTTAGTATCTAAATCAACCACATTATCTTCAATCATCGCCAAAGCAGAAATTAATTTGAATGTAGAACCAGGCTCAGTCGACTTACCCATAGCATAATTCCAATCCTCATAATACTCACCGTTATTTCCTTTTCCAAGATTAACCATGGTTCTTACAGCACCAGTCTTTACATCCATTATTATTACAGTGCCCGCATCCGCATCATGTTCTTTCAGAGATTCCACGAGCTCTTGGTGTGCGATATCCTGCAAACGCATATCTAAAGTTGTGATCACATCAGCACCTTTAGTATGACTTACTTCATCCACATCATAAACTGGCACCCAAATTTCACCAGGCAATCGTCGCATTAATCGCTTCTCTCTTTCACCTTCAAGCAGCTTATCATAAGTGCGCTCTAACCCTACTTTTGAGGCATTCTCCCTATCAATACCAATTGTCCGACTACATAATTCTTTAAAAGGTTTTTCACGTCTATTATACCTTTCATAAATAAAGCCTCCTTTGTTTTTTTCTTGGTTGAAAATCGGAAAGGTTTTAAGTAAGTCCAATTCTGCTTTTCCAACTTTTGTAAACAATCGAAAGTACTTTTTACTCTTATTTGCAATTAGTGTTGATTTCCAATGCGCTTCAGATTTACCAAAATGTTGTGCTAAATCTCTAGAGAGCAAATCAATATTGTCGTAGAATAATTTATTATTGACCGTAAATAAATCCAGATATATGTCAAATTGAGGGACTGATGTTGAGAGGAGGCTACCGTGGCAACTATAAATGTTACCTCTTTCGCCTTCGACTTCTTTCCACTTAATGAGTTTTCCGCCTTGATTCCGCCACTTTTCACCCTCGACCATGGAGATCTTTACCACCTGGCCTAATATTAATATTGCAAATAGTATGAATGCAAAGAATACAAAATATACCCTTACAAGTAACTCTGTCTTTCTATCCATTGCGCACATAACTACTTATTGTTCTTCTTTGAGAACTATCAGCGATTGGGAGTTTACTGTAAATCCTTGGGATTTTAATTTTTCGACTAATTGGGATTCAGTTCCGCCATAAGTATTCTGACTTTTGACTTCCTGATAAAGAGACTTAGCGTCTTCAACCGATTTTTGGAGTTCATTAATTTTCCTCAACTTTCTTTCTGCCTTATGTGCATTAGAAATATAGACTACTCCTAGCACCATTACTAGAAAAATGAATCCAATATGTTTTGAAACGTTTCTCATTATCTTGGCTTAGATTACACTTTTTGTCCAACTCTCATTTTTGCACTTCGGGAACGAACATTTATTTTTTGCTCATTTTCCTCAGGTACAATCAACTTCGAGATAGACTTAATTGGGCTTAACGATTTTCCGTAAAGATCTTTTTCTTCTTCACCATCCAGATTTCCAAATTTGAAAAATCGTTTAACCATTCTATCCTCGAGCGAATGATAACTTATAACTACCAATCGACCTCCAGGTTTTAATATTCTTAAACTTCCTAAAAGCAATTCTTCAAGTGCTTTCATTTCATCATTGACTTCAATTCTCAATGCCTGATAGGCCTGAGAAAAATATTTATTGCGACTCCCAACTTTATTTTTATCCAGTATTTCATTTAGCTGGGAAGTAGTATAAATGCCATTTAAATTTTTTCTTTGATCAATAACCGATCGAGCTAATGTTTTCGAATTCCGTATTTCACCATATCTAGAAAACACATTTTTCAACTGCAGTTCTGTATACTCATTTAATATAGTAGCTGCAGTTTTTTTACTGTTTTCATTCATCCGCATATCAATTTCTCCTTCAAAACGATATGAGAAACCTCTATAATCAACATCAAACTGATGAGAAGAAACACCTAAGTCAGCTAGAATTCCATCGACTTGTGGCACCTCCAGCCATTTCCAATACCTATACAGATATCGAAAATTGCTTTTGACAAATGTAAATCGTGCATCATCAATAGCATTTAGCCTCGCCTCCTCATCTTGATCAAAACCCACTAAGCGACCTTTATCACTTAGAGCTTGAATAATCTTTTTCGAATGTCCCCCACCTCCGTAGGTTACATCTACGTAAAGACCATTTTTATCATGAACTAATTGTTCGACAGACTTTTCTAACAAAACCGGTATATGATAACTATTCATTATCTGAACCATGACCTCCGAATCCAAAAACCTCTTCCGCGATCTGCGCAAAATTTTCTGGCTCGTTGCTTAGATTTTGTTCATAAGCAGCTTTAGCCCAAATTTCTACTTGCTCCTGATAAGCAAATAACATAACCTCTTTTTCAATACCTGCGTATTCAATTAAGGTTTTGGGCAATAATACTCTATCAGAAGCATCCGGCTTTATCCTTGTAGCACCACGATAGAAATATCTTAATACTTGCCTATTCTTATTAATGTAGATGTTGAGTTGGTTTAATTCTTTCGTCTTCCTGTCCCATACATCTAAGGGATATAACATCAAATGCGTTTCAAATCCCCTGTTGACCATAAAATCCTGTGTTCCTTTAATAGTTAACTGGCGCATCAAATTTGCTGGCAATTTGATACGACCTTTCGCATCAATCTTGCATTCGTATTCTCCAGTTAACTGGAACATATTCATTCAAATCTTTTGGTCGACATATCAAAAGTAAGTTTTTGTTTACCACTTTTTCCCACTTTCAGCCATTTTTTCTCACAAGCGTTCTTTTTTTATAATTCCACATGCCTATTTGTAAGTAATTCACTTATACTTTATCGCGCATTTACTTACAGAAATGAATTCTATAAATCAGAACAATGAGTAGACTTGTCAAACCAAATACGATAATCTACTTTGACTATCAGTATCAAATATATTATATATTTTAATAATATGTAAAATTATTTTTAATGAGTGCTCCAAAGGAGAGAATTTTTAACGGCAGTTGGCTATTGGCTGTTAGGGGTTGGCTGCTAGTTGCTCTAGTTACCCGCTGTTGACTTTTGGTTATTGGCTATTGACTCCTAGCTATTGGCTGTTAGCTATTTGCAATTGGCTAATAGTCTGTAGGTTGGGAGGGCAATAGGAATGGAAGAATAATTAGATATGGCAATACAGAAATAAAAATTGAGCGATCCGATTACTCAGATCGCTCAATAAATCACGATTACAATAATATATAAAAGGGTTTACCATTGGACCTGATTGACTTTGAAGGGCAATACACTAATGTCATAAGCCTTTCGAATCAGTCCAGCGGCATTTTTAACTTGAAATTTCCAAAGCAGATTGCGTCTGTATTTATCAACCGAACTTTTACTAAGATTCAATTTTTGCGCAATCATGCTATTTGAATATTCCTCAGAAATCAGATGCAACACCTGCTTCTCTCTATTTGTTAGGTGAATCATAGATTTGGATTTGGGGTTAAGAAATAATTTCTTGAGATGGTTTTCCAGATATATGATTTTAATTGTCGCTCACCTTTAAAATCATTAATTCAAAAGTGAGTTAAAGAGGGCCATTATAAAATGACCCTCTTATATATATTAAAAAGCAAAAATCAAATGTGAATAATTAGATTCCACATTCTAAAATCCTCACACATACTATTATGGGCAAGGGCCTATCTCACCTAAGAATTGAGCTCCTAATTGCACTTCAAAACCTTGCAACAAGTCTATTGACTCTCCAGCTTTATAATGTACATTACCGCCTACTTGAATCAAGCCTTGAGAAGTAATATTAATATTAGCAGGATATAATCCGTCAGGAACTGGTACATCATTAATTACTTCATAATCATTAACACAAGAACATGGGTACGCAGGGTCTTTTTCGACAGTAACTTGAGCATTACAGATACCTAAATTACCATTGCTATCCGTACCATTTAATTGGATCGTGTAACTCATTCCTTCATTAGTACAATCGAATGTTGTTGGAGAACCAGATGCAATATCTATAGTAATACTTGCACCATCACATGCATCAGCACTACCATTGTCTATCATGGCAGCTGTCAAACCAGCAAAACCACCAGAAGCATCTAAGTATACTGTAATGTCTTGACATTCCATATCAGGACCAAGATTGTCTTCTACAGTCACATTAGCTGTACAATCATCGCTATTGCCATTAGCATCCATTACTGTTAGAGTAACTGCTACCGGACCAGCTAAGTTAGTACAATCAAACATTGAAATATCAGTAGAATATGTAAAGCTCGTCTCTCCGCATGCATCCGAAGAGCCACCGTCTAACATGGACTCGTTACCTGCAAGGTCATAGTTGCCAGAAGCATCTAAATCTACGGTAATGTCGGTACAAACTGCTAATGGTGCTGGGTCACTTATATTAATAGTCGTCATGCAATCATCTGAATTACCAGAGGCATCGCTTACAGTCAGTGTTACATCGACACTTGCTCCATCAGCACAGGACACTGAACCTTGGCTTATCGAGTAGTTTAACCCATCTCCACAGATGTCACTTGAACTATCGTCTATATCAGATGGCGCTATAGTAGCAGTACCTGTAAGTGCATCAAGAGTAACATCATAAGAAACTAAACAGCTTGCTACAGGAGCAGGGTTTGTCACTGTAACATTACAAGGAGCAGTATTACTATTACCTGAAGGGTCAGTTACTGTAAGATCAACAGACACTACCGCAGAAGGATTGCCACCTAATAAAGTACAATCAAAAACAGTACTTGGAATAGAAGCAGTATAACTACAATTATCAGAACTCGTACCATTTACTTCAGTAGCAGACAATGTATACTCACCAGAAGTTGCGTCTAACTGTACAGAAACTCCTGTAGCGCATACAGCCGTAGGTGCAATAAGATCTCTAACAGTAACATTTGCTGAACACTGGTCAGACATGCCATCTGCATCCGTTACTGTTAAGGTTACAGAAGTGGTACCATCGGTACAAGTAAAATCTATAACATCGGTATCGAAAGTAAGTCCACCTGAAGCTGCGTCACACAAATCTGAACTGCCATTATTAACAGCATCCTCGGTAATAGAACCCATTCCAGACATATCCATGTCAACCGTAACATCTTGACAAACTGCTATTGGTGCAGTACCTAAAACTTCTACATCACATGATGTGGTAGTTATTAGACCAGAATTATCAATAACTGTCAAGGTTACAGATTGTGTACCTAAATCATGACATGTAAATGCAACAGGAAGATGCGTCGCTGAAACTACACCACAATTATCTGTACTGCCGCCTTCTAACTCTGTCATTGACAACTGATAATCACCAGTTATCTCATCTAATTGGACAGAAACATCAGTTGCACAAACTGCTGTTGGCGCCGTAATATCTTGAATTGTCAAATTACAGTTATCCGTAGATACATTTCCACTTCCATCTGTAACCATGAACGCTACTGGAATAACAGAACCGTGATCTGCGCATGTAAAAGAAGTGGTCGCCAAATCCGTACTAAAGGTTATTGTGGTACAATTATCTGAAGAATTGTCATCAAAATCCTCTGGCATAACAGATCCTAAACCATCGCCATCTAGATTTACAGTTACATCTGTACAGGCTGCAAGGGGCGCCATGTTATCTTCAACAGTAATATTTGAAGTACAAGTGGATGAATTACCAGAATTATCAAATACTGTAAGCGTTACCGTAGTAGCAGATCCAATATCAGAGCACTCAAATTCTGAAGGAGCAACTGTCGAAAATGGAGTTCCACAATCATCAGTACTGCCATCATCTATTGTGCTTCCTATTAAACTATATGTTCCATTATTATCTAAGTTAACCGTATAGTCTGGGAAACATGCCGCCACTGGTGCTTCAGTTGCAATTTTTAAATACACCCTACAAACATTTGCATAGTAATAACCACAACCAGGTGCGTTTGAATCACTGGTAAACTTAGGATCCCATCCATAAAAATTATTATATGGAATTATTGTAGCTTGAAGAACTTGACCTTCGACACTGCAGTCATACGCCCCTGATAAAGGCTGACCAAAAGAATAATTGTTTAAATAATTTACTCCAGAAGGTCCAAATGAACATTGATCATTAACCGCAGAATAATATGTTGGATTTGCAAATCCCCAATCAAAATTATCACAAACAGAATTAATTGTAACTCCTAAATCTGCTGCCACTTGTGTAGCATCAAACTGGACCTCCAATGTTGTTGGATCGATACTATATTCTAGTGGATTAGCAGGAGAAGTTGCTGGACAATTACTAATAGTTAAATTTTGTGTACCGTTAAAATCATAAACAAATATGTTCGCATCGCAGCTTGCAGAATTGCCGCCATCATCAGTAACTGTAACTGTCACCGTAACTGGAGTATTACCATTTGCATAAAACTCATCACTACAATCAAACATAAATTGACTAACTGACACTGCTAAATTTGTTCCACAAGCACCGCTATCATTCCAAGATGCCATTTGTGAAGGAGAAAGCATAGCATCTCCATTAGAATCTAAGATTACCGAATTACTAAAACAACTTACACTTACTGGCGATGTATCAACGACATCAATATTAGATGTACACGAACTCACATTGCCGTAAATATCACTTGCATAAACAGTTAATGAATAAGAACCCATAGAACTGCAATCAAATTCTTCAATCTGACGCACAGGCATAGTAAACGGATCAAGACTTAATAACGCATTATCAAACCCACACGCATCAGAAAATGCTGTTTGTAAAGCGTAAACACTTAAGTTTGTACCTATCTGTACTGGATTACCATTAGCTGTAGTCAAATCCTGACAAGTCAAAGTCGGACCCGTCTGATCTAAAATATTTACATCTACTGTACAAGGCGTAGAAAAGCTCCCTGTTTCATCAAAGGCATCTACAGTAACTGTAATAGGACTTCCAATATCGCCACAATTAAAACTATTTGGAGATATATTAAATCCGCTTATTAAACAGTTATCTGTGAAAGAAGCCAATAGATCCACTTCGCTGAAATCTCCATCTGCAACACTTGCAAATCCATCATCTCCCAAAACGATATCAACTGCACTTGACATACATGTGATGACTGGAGCTGAAGCATCCAAAACTGTCACTTGTGCATCACAATTACTCATATTACCTGACTCATCTTCCACTTCAAGCGTAACCGTAAATGTACCCGCTCCTCCTTTTGCTGCAATATCAACACAACTAAAGCTTGTCATATCGCCAGCCTCGATGGCAAAACTTAGATCAGTTGGAGCGCTACAGTTGTCGATTGGCGTTCCAGAAGAGCTTGGATCAAATGAAATACAAGTTAATCCTGGCTGAGCAGTATTGACTGAAAATTGATAAAAGTTAACGCCATCAGCATTATCGATACCTATAGAAGCACCTACAGCATCATCATAAAGTGTTGAGCCTGAAGGACACTCTTCATCTAAATCATTATAAACAAAACTTATATTATCGGTCCCTGAATCCCATTGCAACTGAAATGTTACACCATCGCCAGCATTAGAACAATCACCTCCCGAAAAATGTGGTAGATCATTCCATTGAACATATAACACACCTGAAATTTCTTGCCAATAAACATTACCAATATCGCTATCCCAATCATCCCAAAGCGGATGAATTGATGGCGTATTTGCAGGCAAATTAGATGCACCTGTGCCATCTATAGCTTCATTAGAAAAATCGTAAAAGTTTCCAAATACTCCCAGATAAACAGAACCATTATGATCAATACTCATTTGAGTATAAGTGTTGCCATAAAACGTATATGAATTCACAGTACTTATTCCAGCTGCTGCATCAAGGCCATTTCCTTGTAAAATATCTTCAATGGATAATTGAGTTCCCGTACCCGAAATATCTAAAAAAGCTACACTACAAGATCCAGATAAATTATCACTAACATTATAAACTCCAGTTGCACCAGGCGTTTGCTGATCATGAGATCCATTATCTAATTCAGATGCCATAAGATTGTATATTCCTGTAGTCGCGTCTAGATTAACAGTAATATCTTGGCATATTGCTGTAGGTGCACTATTATCTTCTATTGTAATTGTTGCTGTACATTGATCTGTATTTCCACTAGCATCTGTAGCAGTCAAGGTAGTTGTGTAAGTTCCTAAATCACTACAGTCAAAATTTGTTCTATCTAAACTTAAAATCAGTGTATTACATTCGTCGGTACTGCCATTGTCAACAGCCATTGCCGTTGTACATGCTTGACCAAATTCTAACTCGATAGTTACATCTTGACAAGCAGCTACTGGATCATTCATATCTTCTACGACAATATTTGTTGTACAATCATCAGTATTCGTACTTAAAGATTCTGTCACAGTCATAGTCACAGAAATTGCAGCCTTACCAACATCAGTACAATCAAAATCCATATCAGATAATGCATAGGATAAAGTGCCACAATACACAGGTGCTGGCACGCCAGGAGCCCCTGCCCATTCTGCGTAAGAACCATCATCAATATCAGCAGAAGTTATAGTTGCGTTGCCTGTTGCATCTAATTGTACAGTCAGGTCAGAAATGCATTCTGCGACAGGAGTTACATTATTCATAACATCCACATTAGCATTACATACATCTGTATTTCCTGAGTTATCTGTCACAACCAAAGTCACCGAATTGGTACCCAAATTTGTACAATCGAATGTATTTGGCACAACATTATTAAGCGTCAATCCGCAATCACCAATCGACCCTCCGTCTACATCTGCAGGAGTGATACTCATACCATCATTAAGATCTAAGGTAATATTCTGACAAACAGCATCTAATGCACCAGTTTGCTCTTGCACAGTTACAGAAGACGTACAAGTTGCGCTTTGTCCATTAACATCTACAATAGTAAGCGTAACAGTTGTTGGGCTACTTGAATTACAATCAAATGAACTTACATTGATAGATAGGGATGCTATACCACAAGCATCATTCGAACCATTATCTACTTCAGGAGGTGTTAAACTCGCCGTATTCCCAGGTCCTGCTAAAGTAACAGTCACATCTTGACAAATTGCCATTGGCGCAACCATATCTTCAACCACAACGGTAGCTGTACAATCATCAGTAGGGTTAACACCATCATCTACAGTCAATGTAATTGTATTAGATCCTACATTTGCACAACTAAAAACTGATTGATTTATGCTTAATCCAGCTGTACAGTTATCAGAAGAACCATCATTCACATCTGCTGCCGTAATACTTGCATTACCGCTTGCATCCAATTGAACCGTTATGTCTGTTGGTGAACAAGCAGCGACTGGAGCGTCTACATCAGAGATAACTACGGTTCTTGTACATGTATTTGTTAATCCAGCATCATCTGTTACCGTTGCAGTGACCGTATTAGACCCTAAGTTTGTACAATCAAAAGTCATAGGACTTATACTTGTAGACGCTACACCACAATTATCATTTGCTACATCAATAATTTGACCTTCAGTAATTGAAGCATTTCCAGCAGCATCTAAATCTACGTTTAAAGTTCCCGTTAAGCAATCAATTGTCGGATCTTCATCATCTACTACAGTCACAACTGCGGTGCAATCATCTGAATTAAATCCATCATTAACAGTATAGGTTACTGTTACAGGCGATCCTATATCAGCGCAAGAAAACGAATTTATATCTAATGATTCAGATATATTATCCGTACAGTTATCCGTAAAACTTCCTACATCCGAAGCAGCAATTGTAGTACCTGTTGAAAGATTTAGTGTAAAATCTGAACAAGATGCCACAGGAGTAACATTATCAGAAACAGTAACCGTACATGAAGTTAAATCATTATTACCTTCAGCATCAAACACTTCTAAATCAAGTGAGATCGTACCAAATGCAGCATCATCACAAACTACAGTGTAGGATGCACCACCATCAATTTCCATGTTCACAATGCCAGAACAATCATCTGTTGAGCCATTATCTAGATCACCTGGCACTAAAACATCACCTACATTGGCGGTTATGTTTTGGCAAACAGCGGAAGGGAAATCCGTATCTACCAGCGTAACTGTAGCTACACAGTCGTCTGTATTAGTACCGTTAGAAGCAATTAGCATCAATGATACTGTAGGATGATCAGCACAACTGACATCCACAGAAGGATTACCTACTGAGTTTATATAAAGCGCAGAAAAAGCGGATGAACCACCATCCAGATCTGCAGCCATTATAGTCGTAACACCACTAGCATCAACATTGACGGTGATATTTTGACACACGGCGGTCTGCGCAGAAAGATCGGCAGACATCATAGCGAGCATAAAAAATGAACAGCAACACACGGCTGTAATTTTTTTTGCTCTAAGCAGCCAGCTTCTTAAAGCAGAACTACCTATTGATTTGTAAATATTTTTCATTGTATCAAATATTTTATAGGGTTTACAAAGAGTAATTAATAATTATGCGAATTTGAGGATGCCCATTTCAAAGCCACGGCGCACGGCACCAGCACTTTTGTTGACATCTAATTTGTAGTACATGTTCTTTTTGTGAGATCGGACAGTTGCTTTACTTATTTTCAAATTGAAAGCGATGTCTTGAGAACATTTTTCTTTAGCCATGAGGTAAAGGATTTCCACTTCCCTAGGCGTCAAGCTGAGGGTCCTACCCCGTTTCATTTCGGGGTAAACAATATGTAAGGTCATTGTCTAATGGTTTTTTCAGGGTTACAAAAAAGGTTATAAAAGATTGTTTTACGGTTACCTAAAACTAAGTGCAGAATTTTGATTGGAAAAGCCCCAAATTGAAATATAATATTTGGTACTAACATGAAAAAGGTAGTGCAAATGGGGTATAGAGGCAGGAATTAGTGAAACATTATATAATTACTCTATACATAATCAATTAACAATGAGTGATTTGAATTTTACCTGGTGTTAAAAAACAATCAATTGAAGATGGAAAATGGAGAATTGAAATTTAGCTTATTTCCACTAACGCAAACATGTTAGTATAAAATGTTTAGGAAGATCTGTTGGTATTATTTCACTAGATATTTCGCACAAATACCTATTTCCAAATTAATATTTGGAATTTGAAAAATTACTAATATTTACATCATTGGAAGATTATAATGTTAAAATCCGCAAAGTAGGGTTACAACCATACATGATTTAACACTATATATTAAATGCGATAACTTATGACTTTTAGGATGCCCCGATTGCGAGACAGAGATTTTGAATTGATTTATTTAATATCTCATGAGTTTTCAAACAAAGAAATTGCTGACATTTTATATCTGAGTAAGAACACTGTGGATACTCATAAACGCAATCTTTTTCTGAAGATGAGAGTAAGTAATTCAGCAGGATTAGTGCGCAGGGCCTATGAAATAGACATTTTGCCCATGGCAAAGCCAGAGTCACTAAGTGACTTTGACATTAATGGACATTCAAGACTATAAGAAGTTTATTAACTTAGGGCTATGCGCTTTTCATAGCTTCCAATCCTTCAGGTTTCATCATAGGTAATAATTTTAATTCGTAAGCTCTCCTTACTAGGCCAGCTGAGGTATTGACACTCATCTTGAGATACAAGCTTCGCTTGTGTGAATCCACTGTGTTTTTACTAAGGAATAAAATTTCTGAGATTTCTTGGGAGGTATATTCATTCGCTATAAGATATAGCAACTGCGTTTCCCTCCTACTCAGATGGTTGTTCCACTGAATAGACATGTTTTCAAGTTTTTTGGTGGTTAAATAAGTTTATCGATACCTTGGGGAGATATCAATAAATTCAAGATATGATAATTTTAACACTTTACAAACTTGATTAAATTTAATAAGGTTTTGCTTTCGGCAGATCAAGAAATTGAACGTTTTTATCAAGACTTATAATTCCTTAATCTCATTTTTATTACACCTAATACAGCTTCTTTGATGATTGAAGAATTCATTTTAGATATGCCTAATACACGATCCACAAAAGTGATAGGGACCTCTACAATTTTGTAGCCTAGGCAATGGCAGTAATATTTCATTTCTATTTGGAAAGCATAGCCTACAAACTCGATTTTATCCAAGTTCATTTTTTGAAGCACTTCTCTTTTATACATCACAAACCCTGCAGTGGCATCTTTAACGCGCATCCCTGTTATTAATCTTGTATAAATTGAGGCACCGTAAGACAAGAAAAGCCTATATCTACTCCAATTCTTAAATCCCCCGCCCTTTACATAACGACTGCCAACTGACATGCCTACTTCCTCTGACTGAAGAGCATGATATAACTCTTCAATCTTTAAAGGATTGTGACTAAAGTCAGCATCCATCTCTGTGATATAATTATAATCTCTCTCTAGGGCCCATTTGAAACCTGAAATATAAGCTGTTCCAAGCCCCAATTTCCCAGTTCGTTCTATTAAATGTAATCTTGAAGAAAATGAGTTTTGTAAAGATTTAACAGCATCTGCCGTTCCATCAGGTGACCCATCATCTACAATTAAAATATGGTAGGCATCATGTAATGAAAAAACCTTCTTGACTATCGCCTCGATATTTTCAATTTCGTTGTAGGTAGGGATAATAATTAGTACGCTGTCCAAATTCTTCGCTTTGACTCTAACACAAAAATAGATGAATTAATTTAAGACAGGGCTTAATTCGACAAACTCCGAAATCATTCGTACTGGATGAGGCATTTCGTATACTATCACTCGGATAGAATTTCTAGAATAGCATCTACAATATCACCGACCTGAGGTTTAGTAAAATAATCACCATCCGATCCGAATGGTGTCCTATGCTCTTTTGCGGTTAATGTTTTAGGTTTGGCATCCAAATGAAAATACCCTCCTTGTTCTTCAAGTACCTTCTGTAATATATATGCCGAAGCACCTCCTGGTAAATCTTCATCTATCACTAAAAGACGATTTGTCTTCTTAAGAGATTCTAAAATTTGGTGTTCTAAATCAAAAGGAATTAAGGTCTGCACATCGATTAATTCAATAGTGGCAGAAAGATTGCTTAATCTCTCGATCGCTTCTTGAGCATAACGCACACAAGGACCGTAAGTCACTATTGTTAAATTTTCTCCCTCCTTAATTACTTCAGGAACTCCCAGAGGCACTGTAAATTCACCAATATTATCAGGCATGGTTTCTTTGATCCTATATCCATTGAGCACTTCGATAACGACAGCAGGATCTGTAGACTGAATTAAAGTATTGTACATGCCTGCAGCCTGCACAAAATTTCGAGGTACACATATATACATGCCTCGCAAACTATTGATCATCATACCTAAAGGCGAACCCGCATGCCAGATACCTTCAAGTCTATGACCACGCGTCCTGATAATAACAGGAGACATCTGTAAGCCGTTAGACCTATATCGTAAAGTAGCTAGATCGTCACTCATTGGTGTCAGACCATAAATCAGATAATCCAAATACTGAATTTCTGCTATCGGCCTCAATCCTCGCATACCCAATCCAATAGCTTGACCAACAATACTCCATTCTCTTATCCCTGTATCAAATACTCTTTCAAAACCGTATTTATCTTGTAGCCCAGCAAATCCTTGGTTGACACCTCCAATGTTTCCAACATCTTCTCCAAACGCAAAAGCATGGGGATACTTTTCGAATATGATATCGAAATAGTGGTTTATAATATTATACCCATTGGTCACCTTACTATCTTCTGTAAAAACCGGATGGACTACAGGAATATTTAATGCGGATGTTGATGCATGTGAATACAGATTTGATCTATAGGTATCATCTCCATAGAGCTTAGATTCGTTTATGAAGACGGATAAACTTTCAGGTATAGATTCTCCATGATTAATCAGCCTGTGCTGTAGCTTCCTTGCATTTTCTACAACTTCACCATAGCTAGGATATATCTTTCTACTCAGGTTTTCCTTTAGATCACTGACTTCTACCTTACTTTCAAGGTCTTTATAGATGGTGCCTAACAATGCTTTCTTTTGCTTTACAGGCGTTTGATAATTATTCCAAGCATTTTTAGCTGCAACTTTTACAAACTCCCTCGCCTCTTCTTTCATTTTATGAATTTCCTCTTCATTGAGAATATCCGATTGTATAATCCACTCACCCATTTTTTTGAGCCCATCGAAATCTTTTTCCCACAATAATCTTTCTTCTGTCTTATATCGCTCGTGAGAACCTGAAGTAGAGTGCCCTTGAGGTTGGGTACAATCTTGCACATGTATCAATACAGGTCTGTGATTATCTCTTATTTCAGTAGATACACGATCGAATGTATTTATCAATTCGGGATAATCCCAAGCTTTGACTTTATGAATGATAATTCCTTGACCTGATTCATCTAATTGGAAGCCTGCAGCAGCAGCAGAAATACTGCCTTTAGTTGTTTGCAATTCAATAGGCACTGAAATACCATAACCATCATCCCAGACTAAGATTACCAATGGAACTTTCGCTACTGATGCCGCATTCAAAGTCTCCCAAAATATACCTTCAGAAGTACTTGCATCACCAATGGAGCACCAGCAAATTTCTCGACCCTTATTTGAAAATAGAGCCTCTTTATCTAAATCTGGTAATTTTCGGTACTTGGAAGAAGCCATTGCTAAACCTAAAGCCCTACCCATTTGTCCGCCAGTACTCGAGATATCCGAACTAACATTATATAATTCAGTATGCTTTAACCACTGATCATCTTCATCAATCATTTTAGTAGCAAAATGGTTATTCATCTGTCGACCGTTGCTAAATGGATCGCCTTCAGGATCAGCATACAATTGTGCAAAATATTCTTCGACAGAACATAAGCCCAATGCCATCATCCATGTTTGATCTCTATAGTAACCAGATCTAAAATCTCCTTTTTCGAAAAAGTGTGCTAAAGCTATTTGCGGGATTTCTTTGCCATCGCCTAAAATGCCAAATTTTGCTTTGCCATTAAGGACTTCCTTTCTACCTAATAAGCTAGCTTCTCTGCTTACACAGGCAATCCAAAAATCATTAATTACTTGCTGTTTGAATTGAGCATTTTTGTCTTTTTTGCGGCTTGAGGTATCTAGTTGAGGGTAGACGATCATTGATTGATTTGATTAAGCTTACGAATGCAGCGCAAAATTAGAACTATTTTATAAAGGGATTGGTTTAAAATTTGTGTACTAGCTTAATATATTAGCTAAAATCATGGCTAATTAACGTCTCATTAAAGCTTTATTTGTTTCATTTTGAGCTTTAATGACTTAAATTTGAAGTATAATTTTAACCTTAGACAATTAAATACATCATGAAGATTAAAAATATTGTAGTTGTTTTGGTGAGTTTATTCACAATCGGAAGCCTCACAGCACAAATTACACCTACGCCTATCCAGAAAAATGAAGAAATTGCTCCAGCTGACAAAGATGGCGGTCCAGTTATGGAATTCGAATCAATGGAAGTACAATACGGAGTAATCGATCAACACAGTGATCCTCTAAGAAAAATTTCTTTTACAAATACAGGTGATGAGCCTTTAGTAATCAAAAATTGCAAAGGATCTTGCGGTTGTACAGTTCCAATTTGGCCAAAAGAGCCAATTATGCCAGGTGAGTCTGCAGATATCGAAATCAGGTATGCAACTAACAGACTAGGCAAAATCAACAAAACAGTAAAGATCACTACAAATGAAGGATCTAAGCCACACGTACTAAAAGTATTAGGTGAAGTACTACCTTCTGAAGATAAAGAATCTGTTCCTACTACTGAGCCAACAATGTTGGGCGGTGGTCAAGGAGGAAAATAATTTAAACAAAATATACATTAAAAGCCTTCACTTATGTGAGGGCTTTTTTTTTGACCAAATTCGACTAACACCCAAGTAAATATTATGATCGCTGTATTATCACCCGCTAAAACCTTAGACTACGAATATGATGGCTTTAAGGCCGCTTCTACACCAAGATTAAAGAATAAGACTCAAGAATTGATTGATATTCTTAAGAAGAAAAAAGCTACAGATTTAATGAAATTGATGAAGATCAATGAAAAACTAGGTCAATTGAATTTTGAGCGCTATCAAAATTTTTCTGAAAAATACACCGTCAAGAACTCAAAGCCTGCTTTATCAGCTTTTAAGGGCGACGTCTACTTAGGACTTGATGTAGCTACATTAAAAGCTAAGGACATAGATATAGCCAATGATAAAATCAGAATTCTATCTGGACTCTATGGCTTATTGAAACCTTTGGACAAAATGCAGCCTTACAGATTGGAGATGGGTACAAAACTTCAAAATGCTTCGGGTAAAAATCTATACAAATTCTGGGGAGATGAAATAACTGACTTACTCAATAAAGATCTTAAAAAGACAAAATCAAAATACCTTATCAATTTAGCTTCTAAAGAATACTTTTCTGCAGTCAATCGACAAGACATTAAAGCTGAAGTTATTGACGTTGGATTCAAAGAATATCGGGATGGTCAACTCAAGTTTCTTTCTTTTCATGCAAAAAAAGCTAGAGGTCTAATGGCCAGATATATAATAAAGGAAAATCCAAAGTCAATAAATGCACTAAAAGGCTTTAATTATGATAATTATGCTATTGATGAAGCATTGTCGTCAGAAAACCTATTGATGTTTACGCGATAATACTAGCATTATAGGTGTACAAAGGACTATTTTTAAATTATAAAATATCATATTAAAAAATATACATATTCGTATTTAGTTGAAAATGTTGTATTTGTAAAAATATATATGAAATTTACCCTACATTTATGGTATTAGAATTTTAACGGTTTTATACCTTTGACCTACTTCCATTATACCACCTGAATCTACATATATTCTTTATAAGAAGACTATACATGATCGGTGATAAAAGTTATAATAAAGAGGTCATTCCAGAAACCGATTTAGGAATTTCTTTCTTTATCCCACTGACACGGTTGTTGTATAGTTTTCTTTTTTCTACATTGCTGTATAGAAGAATAGTTATTACAGATGTCCTCGCCAAATCAAGATAAGCTTTCAAAAGCTTTCAGTCCTTTCAGAGAAAGGTTATATGAAATTATATTTGAAGCCGACACACCAGAAGGTAAGACTTTTGATGTAGCTCTATTGTTATTCATTTTCGGTTCCATATTGGTCGTAATGCTCGAAAGTGTTGGAGAGCTAAATGAACAATATGGAGATTTATTTAAGGCTTTAGAGTGGATGTTTACCTTATTTTTTACTGTAGAATATTTTACAAGAATTTATACCGTTCACTCACCAAAGAAATACATAACCTCCTTTTACGGGATTGTTGATTTACTATCGATTTTACCAACTTATGTAGCTGCATTTTTTCCAGCTTTCCAAAGCTTAATGGTTATTAGAGCATTAAGGCTTTTAAGAGTTTTCAGGATATTTAAATTAGGCCAATTCTTGGTAGAAGGACAAATAATAGTAAAAGCACTAAAAGAATCATTCAATAAAATACTTGTCTTCCTACTTTTTATTTTAATAATGGTCATGATATTTGGTTCCGTTATGTATTTGATTGAAGGGTCTCAAGTAGGATCTGACTTCAAAAATATTCCTGAATCTGTGTATTGGGCAATTGTTACCTTAACAACAGTTGGATATGGAGACATAGCGCCGCAAACAGCCTTAGGTAAATTTCTAGCTTCTATAATTATGATTATGGGATATGCTGTGATTGCTGTACCTACAGGTATTGTTACTTCAGAATTCACTAAGGGTTATAAAAAGAAAAAGGCACAATCTTACACATCTCAAATTTGTTCCTACTGCATGAAAGAGGGGCATGACAGGGATGCGAAGTTTTGTAAAAATTGCGGGGAAGCGTTACATCCTTTGGATCACTAGACAAGGTTTCTAGGGTTCTAGGGTTCACGGTTTCTAGGTTTCAAGGGTTCAAAGCTTCAAGGGTTCAAACTTCTAGAATTGGGTATAATTCTTCTAATGTATTAATGGTATAATCAGGTATCGTTTCTGATTTATTCGGTTCTTTATAATAATTGTGCCAGCAGGTTTTGTAACCAAAATCGTTACCTCCTTTAATATCAGATTTTAACGTGTCGCCAATAACTAATACGGATGATTTATCTGGATGATTCATTAAATCATCACAATGTTTAAAATAAGCATGTGCGGGTTTTGCAGAACCTATTTCATCAGAAATAATAATATGCTTAAAATATTTTTCGATGTCCATTTTACGCATTCTACCCCACTGCACTTCAGACAATCCATTCGTAATGATCATCAAATCAAATTTCTCTACCACTTTATCCAATAACGTTATAGCACCATCTATCAAAAAGGGTTCATTTCTTATAAATTGTAGATAATGATTATTAGCCTCAAGAGGGTCAAAATCAATATTTGCAGCATCAAAAAATAACCGCCAGCGTTTAGTCCTTAATTCAGTATGCGAGATGAGACCCGCCTCTCTTTCATCCCATACTTGATGGTTGTATTTACTGTAGATGGGAAATAAGGCATCAACATCATAACTGGGATTTATTTTTTCAAGTAAAGACGAGAAACCCAACTTAGAGCTAGCATTAAAATCTAAGATGGTATTATCAAGATCAAATAGTAACCACTTATAATCCATTACTTCGGTAATCTCATGACATGAAGAATTCTTTTCACACTATAATCTTTCGCACCATTGGCAATTATAATGAGCAAACCGCCACAAAGTGCCATATTCCTCATGAAGGATTTAACATGTAAAGATTTGACCTCTGGAGGGTCATTCCACCAAGAATAAACGACAACAGTAAAGGTAAACCAGTAGATTAATAGCAATGTCGCTCCTATACTCGCATAATATCCAGTAATGACCATCATTCCTCCTAAAAGTAGTATGATAATAGAGCCCGCAATAAGAAAATCTTGAGCAAAAGTAATTCCGTACCCGGTTAAGGTCTCTCGTGTTACATCAAAAAAGACAATTGTGTCAAAAGCTTCGAAAAAGAAAAATAATCCGACAACAATTCTGCCTATTAAGTCAATCCAATTCTTCATCAATCCTCGTTAGTTTGTAAAGCGCGCAATATAGCAATTAATCAATCTAAACAACTGAATACCAATATGTTTATACACCATCGAAGGTTTTTACAACCTTTTGACCATCCATTGCCGCTGATAAAATACCTCCAGCAAAGCCAGCACCTTCTCCACAGGGATAAAGATTAGAAATTTGAGGATGAGTCAACGTATCTGGTTGTCGTGGAATACGAATCGGGGCACTCGTCCGACTTTCTAAGCCTACAACATTAGCTTCATCACTAAAATAACCTTCTAACTTATGCCCAAAAACCAATAAACCTTGCTTTAATCTTTGAAATATAAAATCAGGTAATAATTCATGGAGAGGCGCTTTGTATAATCCTGGTATGTAGGAACTGTCGTTGAGTTGTAGCATATCATTCTCATTGACAAAATCTATTAAGTTTTGAGCAGGAGCTTTTTGAGATCCATCTCCATTTTCAAACAAATGATGTTCGACTTCTTTTTGAAAGTTCATACAGGCAAATGTTCCATCGTAACCTATAGAGGCCAATTCTTCAACGGACACTGATGTGACTATGCCTGAGTTGGCGTATGGAGAATCTCTTCTGCTTAAGCTCATCCCATTAACTACTATTTCTCCAGGAGCAGTTGCTGCAGGCACAATTAGTCCTCCGGGACACATACAAAATGAAAATACTCCAAGATCATCTACTTGAGCCACCAATCTATATGAAGCTGCAGGCAAATTCTCATGCCTTGGAAACTGCTTGTATTGAATTTGATCTATAAGAGGTTGAGGATGCTCAATTCTAATTCCTAGAGCGAAGTCTTTAGCCTCAATCTGAATGGAATGCTTATGCAATAAATTATAAATATCACGCGCACTATGGCCTGTCGCTAAAATATATTTTTGTGCTACAAATCTTTTTTCATTTGCAATAACACTTTCAACTCTGTTGTTATTTAACTCAAAATCTGTTACATGGTGATCAAACAGTACTTCTCCCCCATTCGACTCAATTGTTTCTCTTATATTAGAAATAATCTTTGGCAATTTATTACTACCAATATGCGGATGTGCGTCAACGAGAATATCTGATTTAGCTCCATGGTCAAC
Source organism: Saprospiraceae bacterium (assembly GCA_020630775.1). Lineage (GTDB taxonomy): Bacteria > Bacteroidota > Bacteroidia > Chitinophagales > Saprospiraceae > RFSX01. The sequence continues at coordinate 38,835 of JAHDIN010000004.1, forward strand.
GAGAATCTTCAAAACTTTAATAATCTTCCCTCTTTTCTTTGATCGCGTATATAATTTTCCATCTGAATACGTACCGGCACCACCTTCTCCGAAACAATAATTACTATGAGGATTTACAATACCATCTTGCTGTATAGCTTTAAGATCTCTTCGTCTGGCGCGCACATCTTTACCTCTTTCTAAAATCACTGGACGATAGCCCAACTCCAAACACTGCAAGGCGGCAAAATACCCAGCAGGACCAGCACCAATAATAACAACATCACCTTTGCTATGATTTGGAGAATACTGAACATCAATAGCTTCGGCATCTGTTTTGAAGTCTTTTTGAGTGGAGACAAGGACACGCAATACATATATCACTTTTGCTTTACGTGCATCGATAGATTTTTTAATAACCTTATAAAAAAAAGTGGAAGGTGATTTCCACTTAATTTTTTTATCGATCAAGTTTTGAATATACTGATCGTCGTTAATATATTTTGGTTCAACTTTTAATTCTATCTCCTTTTGCATCTTAACAAAGTTATGCAAAAGATTTTGCTAGCCCTCTATTAATAAATCTTCAAATCTACCTTCAATTTGAATATTATCCGTTTGACCAATAACAGATAAAGTGCCTTCAAAAACACCTCTAATTCTTCTTGTATCTTCGTTGCAACCTCGAATGGTAACACTACCAATTTGCAAAAAGCTAGAATAACTTTCTACCTCTCCTTCGTACATAAAAGTTGCGGAAGATTCAGAACATGCAGTAATACCGTTGTCTTCGAGACAAAATCCACTACTAAGCTCCGGATTATATTCGAAAGGCCATGAGAGTAAACAATTAGATAACTCTTGAAATGCACCTATTTGTTGCACACTCATCTCTAGATCTCCTAATTCTGTTTCGGCATAAAAATTAACGTTGTAAGTACTTGTAAAATCTAGATCTGCAAAAAAGTCGTCTGCAGAAAACGAGTCAACCCGAACATCCTCTCCGTCAATTTTCAATGTAAAAGAAGGATTAAATTCTTCATCATCCCCGCAAGAAAGTAGAACTACAGAGAATAATCCAATTAAAAGAAAGTTGTAGTACAATAATTTTTTAGTCATAATATGATTTTATTTAGCAATTATAAGATTTTCAAACGTTCCTTCTATTTGTAGCTTTTCACTAAATCCAGTCTTATTGATCATACCTGAAAACTGTCCTGAGATTCTGCTACTATCTATATCACAATCTGTTACTTCTAAAGTGCCGACATTCAGTCTACTGATCCAATTTCCTCCAGATGCATCAACATATCTTACTTTTGCTTCATTACAGTAAGCATCACCATCAATTAATCTGCATTCAGAATTGGGTGCTGTAAATTGATACACACCATTTCTTACACAAATACCGGGAGATTGTAACTGAACATTTTGTACACCAAGGGTAAGTACACCTTGATCTTGAGTAGCTAGAATTAACTCTAGGTTTCTGATGCCCCAGCCACCAACGTTACTATCTACAATCTTACCAGACATTCCAGTAATATTTAATGCTGCCCCATCAAATGAAGCTGAAGCTGATTCCATAATAGGTGGTGTATCTGGTTCAGAAGTTTCGTCGTCACCGCCACAAGAGGTAACTAATGCAAATGCCAATAACCCTAGCAGGTATAAATAAAGTTTCATTCTCAAAAATTTTAATTAAAAGGTTTATTTCAGCACAAATATCAGGGACTTTGTCGATAAAATCTCGCATTTCATTTATTCAATTTGACTTAATGTTTACTATATCACAAAATTGTACCTTTGCAGCTGCTTAAAAATGGCATATTTTTTAATAAGTCACTCATAACCAATCGTTTAGATGGATAAAAATCAAGGAATCGGTATTTTGTTAATATTCGCGGTCATTATTGGCTACTATTTCTTTACTGCGCCAAGTGCCGAAGAACTACAACGTTATCAAGAGGTTCAAGATTCTATCAAGCAAGCTCAAATCTTAGAAACTGAGCCTACACTCAAAGAAGAGGTTAAGGAAATCATCCTACCAGACTCGGTCAAACAAGCTCAATTATCCCAAAGCTATGGCAGTATGTCTACTGCTATGGTGGGATCTTCACAAATAGTGGATTTAGAGAATGATTTATTGAAAATATCATTTGATACAAAAGGTGGTAAAATTGTCAAGGCTTTAGTTAAGAATCACAAAAAGATAATTGAAGACGATGCGCATAATCAGACCAAAGTAGATTTAAATCTATGGGAAGATGAAAAAGATGTTTTTGAATATATACTTCCAACGCAATCATATGGAAATGTCAGCACCTCTGACATCTATTTTGAGCCTCAATTGGTTGGCAATAAATTAGAACTCACAGCTAACCTTGGTGGCGGACAAAGCTTTAGTCAGATTTATGAATTGAAGGACAGTTCTTATAAAATTGATTACAAGCTTAGAATGAAAGGCATGGATAAACTCTTGAAGAGCGATGATCCAGCAATAAAAGTCAGATGGCACCAATACTTGGATAAGTTAGAACTTAATGAAAATTTTGAAAGGTTCTACTCCACTGTATACTTTAAAGAAAATGGTGAAAGTTCAGACTACTGTAACTGTCGAACGGACGCTACTGAGGAAGTAGATTCTAAAAGCATCCAATGGGTAAGTCACGTTAATCAGTTTTTTAACTCTTCATTGATTGCGTCTTCTACGAGCCGATTTATGAACGGTACTTTTGAGACTGTTGGACTAGAAAAAGAAGACAGTGATTTAAAACTCATTAAATCTGAATTTGATATTCCAGTAAGCATGATCTCTGATGAGGAGATTGCTATGAAAATGTATATAGGTCCTAATGAATATAACAGATTGCAAGACTACGGAGATGAGTTAGAACAAATCATACCTTTCGGTCGATCAATTTTCGGTAGCATCAATAGACATATCATTAGACCTGCATTTAATTTCCTGTCTGGTTTTATTGGTAGTAAAGGAGTGGTGATTATCATCATGATTTTCATTTTAAAAATGCTTCTCTACCCTCTGATGTACAAAATGCTGCATTCACAAGCTAAGATGTCAGCCTTAAAACCAGAGCTAGCTGGGTTAAAAGAAAAATACAAAGACGAGCCTCAAAAAGCTCAAATGGAAACCATGAAGGTTTATCGAGAGTATGGGGTCAGTCCTCTTGGCGGTTGTATGCCAATGCTTTTACAGATGCCTATTTGGTATGCCCTCTTTAGGTTTTTCCCTGCTTCTATAACGTTTAGGCAAGAACCATTTCTGTGGGCTACAGACTTATCATCATTTGATGTAATTGCTTGGCTACCGGGCGGATTAGATATTCCGATGTATGGTGCGCATATTAGTTTGTTTACAATTTTATGGGCGATATCAACTATCGTTTATTCGTACTACAATATGCGCCACATGGATATGTCTGCCAATCCAGCTATGAAGTACATACAATATTTCATGCCTGTAACATTTTTAGTCTTCTTTAATAGCTATGCATCAGGTTTGACATGTTACATGTTATTCTCGAATCTATTTAATATTTCACAAACTCTTATCACTAAGAAGCTGGTCTTTAATGAAGATAAAATTCGAGAGCAACTGTATGCTGAAAAAGCTAAACCTAAAAAGAAAGGTGGCTTCTCTTCAAGACTGGAAGAGGCCATGAAAAAACAACAAGAATTGCAAGCAAAGCAACAGAAGAATCAAGCTAATAAGAAGAAAAAGAAAAGAAAGTAGCCGAATCCATTATGGAGAACATAATTAAGTCTGAAATCAGAATAGTTTATGTCATCCTTCACATTTTCTTGATTGCTATTGTATGTAGTTTGCTTAGCGGTATGATTTATGACCTAGGCGCAACAATGCCCTCTTGGCTTTATATCTTCATATGGATGCTACTTATAGGCTATCCGCTTTTCACCATTTACGCTTACTTGTGTATACCACGGATAACTATAGATAACGACAAGATCAGCTCAAAATCTATCAGGCATAGCATTGAAATGCCTATCAACACTATTAACTCTGTAAAAGACACAGCTTTTAAAAATAGAATTTATTCTATTGGACAGTTTTGCATTATCAAATCGGAAGGCGGTAATGAAGTCGAGATTCCTTATAAACTTTACAAAAACGAATCGAAGATTATACATGAAGTCTTAATGATAAAGGAAAGAATTTGAATTTATTGCTTTAAAAATTTAAATTGAGAAATAAGAATAAATTAAATTACTAGAACCATTTCCTATAAAGCTAAATTTAAAATCACTAAGAGCAGCACAAAGCTACGCATACAATCAACATTTAAACTCAATGATAAATCTAACATAGGCGTAATTTTAATTCTACTGTTGGGCTTATTTATATCAGGCTGTTTAATTTGTAATTTCAATGCAGATCCACTAACCATTTTTGGACTTATACTTGGAATTGTATTTACTATATTTTCAATAGTCATTTTAATTAAGCAATCTACTGACTATATATGTGTTGAAAATGGTCAACTTACTTTCAGGAACAGTTTAAGGAAAAAGTCTTTCTCCACATCTAACAAGATTAAAGTCACATTCGAGGAAATTCAAGAGTATGTAAAATTGACCTCCCAAGCTGGCTCAGGATCGACATTCAATGTCGTCGAATTGTTTATAATTTACGAAGGATCAAAATATAGGATTTTAGATTTTCAAATGAATGCTTATACAATGGATAAAGCCAAAAAATTGGGTAATGAATTATCGGCCTTAATAAACGCGTACCTCCAAGTCAATACGGTAAACAAAAGCAGTTTAGAAAATTAGTCTAATGAAGCGCAATAAACTATATAAGTTTATCATAGTTGGACACTTAATTGTCAATATCCCTGCTTTAATCTTAAGCCTTGGTTTGCCAATTGCTATTTTCAATTTAATTGATCAAACGCCTTTAAATTTTGTTTTAGCTTGCATATCCTTCATTCTAGGCATAGGACTATCTTGGCTTTTGTGGAGTTTAATTATCCCTAAATGGCGTGTATGGGCTTTCAGCCAAATCCACAAAGGCGAATGGCAGACGCTTAAAGATTTAGCTGTTAAAAATTATCTTATTTGGGACAACGAACACGCTTATTCAAAAACAGAAATTCGTTCTGAAAAAGATCAAATAATCATCAAAAAAATTAATGAAGAAATTAATGAACAAGAGGAAATAAACTTAATCAAACTTGACTTAAGTATGCATAGCGAACTGAGATATAAACTAAAGAAAACTGAGATTTATGGTGAAGCATTTTCAAAACTAATGGTGATGATTTTTGCTACCATTTTAATCATTACGAATCAAGTTATATTAGGCCTTGTTTTACTTGCTTTAATTTTTATTATAGGTGACAACATTAATCCATTTAAGTACTTCACAGACAATGATGATTATTTGATCATAAACAATAAAGGGATTTACGTAAACTATCCTAAAACAAATTTTGTAGACTGGTCTACTATAGACAGCTTAAGCTTAGATCCCATACACAAGCAAATGATCATTAAACTGAATAAGGAACGAGGTGAACAAAAAATTACATACGAACTTAAAATGTTTAAAATCGGAGACTTTAAGAAATTTGAAAACGAAATTACAGTAATGGTAGACCGACTCATCTATTCAAAATCATAAAAGCAACTTTCCAAATAACTTAGTTTTCAAATGTGGCAAAATCCAATTCTTATAAACCCAACTAATCAAGACCCAAAAGATATATTTGCTGCTTACTGTCAAGAACTTGGTCTTTACTTTTCAGAACATGGCTTCAAAGCCTCAAAGACCAAAATTGAAAGACACCATGGAGACATTGTCGAGTCAATTAATTTTTGGTCTTCTAAAACGAATATACGAAACGAAAGTGTACATTTAGAAACGCTTGCTTATGTCAAGTCTAGGAAATTAAAAAAGTGGATTAAAGAAAATGGCATTGGCAGAAATGAATTTATCTATAAACTAAAGGACAACTATCCAAAGCATACCAATCTATTTTCCCATAGCTATCAGGACTTTCTCCAATTAACTAGCGAGATTGAAAGCAGTATTATTCCAAGACTCTACCTATTTAGCAACAGTGTCCCTAATGTAGAGCACATTATAGAATCCACTCAATTCGACAATGGCATCATCCATGATAATTTTATGGCTTACATATGTATGTCGAGACCAGATCTTATTGATAGAGCGTTGACAAAGTACAAGCATCAATTAAGGGAGGACAAACGACTTGAGATTGAGGAATTTAGATTAAAGTGTAAATAACATCTATTAAAGGAAATCTAAAGAGAATTTTAAGCTTAAAGGTTATGTTTATTAAGTATGGTGACTTTTAGAAATTCACCCATTTAAATATTTCGTCAACTAGCAATCTTAAATGAAAAACTGTCCAAATTGCAAAAGTGAGGTTCCGACTAATTTCGATATATGTTGGAATTGTAGCTTTAACTTCAAAACAAAAAAAAAAAACAAAAAAAAAAAAAAAAAAACAGAAGGCTTCATATCTGATAAAGTCAAAAAAGAATCTGGCTTGGTAAAACCCAAAAAGATAGATTGCTTGCGATGTAAGACCACTATGCTATTTGCTGAAACCATTAGGCTTCACGAAGGCAGCCGATGGGGACTTCTTGGTGATATTGGACATTTATTTACGAATAGGATTTCATTTGATATATATGTTTGTCTTAATTGTGATAAAGTGGAGTTTTTTATGCCTAAGGATAATGATTAAATTCTAATGAATCAATATACTTTTACAAAAGCCGGATGCAGGATAATTAAAAACATTAAAAGTCCAATATTGACAATTCAGTGAATCGTTTTAAACTCTACTATCATTCATTGAACTAAGAGTCATAAAATACGTTAATTGCTAGTTAGGAAATTTTTAATTGCACAATCCAAATTATCCCTAATACCAATAATAATTCTAACTAGCTTAATGAAAATACAGTTAACAACGCTCTTTATTCTACTGCTCAACAATTTGACATTTACCCAAACCATAAATGGCAAAATTCTAGATGAGTACCAACAAGCTATTCAAGGTGTAAACATTCTTAATATTAATTCCAAAAGCGCTACTGCCTCGGACAACTTCGGTGCATTCGAACTCAGCAATTGTTCTTTAAATGATACTGTAGAATTTTCCTTAATCGGTTTTGAAAGTCAATTTGTGATTATTAATAATCTTGAAAACAATTTAAATATTCAGCTAGCTGAAAAAAACTTTACACTTGAAGAGATCACCATTTCCCCACAACTTGATGCATTACAAATAATAGCAGATGTAGATATCCAAACAACACCAGTTAGTTCTTCCCAAGATATTTTAAGAAAAGTACCAGGACTAATAATCGGTCAACATGCTGGCGGCGGTAAAGCCGAACAAATATTTTTAAGAGGTTTTGATATCGATCATGGTACTGATATCAGTATTACTGTCGATGGACTACCTGTCAATATGGTATCGCATGCTCATGGACAAGGATATGCAGATTTACACTTTCTAATTCCAGAAACGATAGAAAGAGTAGATTTTGGTAAAGGGCCTTATTATCAAGACAAGGGCAATTTTACAACTGCTGGTTATATCAACTTCGAGACAAAAGACAGACTTCAAAACAACACCATAAAATTAGAAGCCGGTCAATTTAATTCCTATAGAGCATTAGGTATGTTTAACTTGGCTTCGAGCACGAATCATAACGCCTATATTGCCAGTGAATACTTACTTACTGATGGCTTTTTCGAAAGTTCTCAGAATTTTAATCGAATTAATGTATTTGGAAAATACAATGGCAATATTTCCAATCAAGACAAATTAGGTCTTACACTCTCCTATTTTGATAGTCAATGGGATGCATCAGGTCAGATTCCTGTAAGAGCTGTTGAGAGTGGATTGATTTCTCGATTTGGCGCCATTGATGACACAGAAGGGGGCACGACCTCAAGAATGAATCTCTTGATTAATTATGACAAGATCTTTAACAATAACAGCTCCCTGAAAAATAAAATTTTCGTCAATCAATATGATTTCGAACTCTATTCGAACTTTACTTTCTTCCTTGACAATCCAACCATAGGTGATCAAATTAGACAAAGAGAAAATAGAATGATCTATGGATTAGAATCAGAATTTTTTAAAGCCTTTTCGAATGAGAATTTATCAGGAAGTTGGGAAGCTGGAATTCATTTACGTCATGATAGAAGTAGAGATAATGAACTATCAAAAAGTGCTAATAGAACAGAAACTATTGAACGAATTCAATTTGGAGACATAGACGAAACAAACATAGGTGCCCATATTGGCTCTTCGCTTGAACTCAACAAATGGACATTCAAGCCTTCCATTAGAGTAGACTTCTTTGACTTTCAGTATACAGACAGACTACTGATGTCACCAGATGTTCAAAAAGAAAATGCATCAATCATAAGTCCTAATTTCAATATATTCTACAATCCTAACTCCACACTTCAGTTATATTTAAAAACTGGAAAAGGATTTCATTCTAATGACACCAGAGTCGTTATTGCAAATGAAGGCATGGAAATATTACCTCCAGCCTATGGTGTAGATCTAGGCTACATATGGAAACCTGATTCGAATATACTTGTCAACATGGCTTATTGGTATTTATTTATGGAACAAGAATTTGTTTATGTTGGCGACGCAGGTATTGTAGAACCAAGTGGCAGAACTCGCAGACAAGGTATCGAGTTAAGTTCTCGATTCCAACCTTCACCTCAAATCTTCTTTAACTTGGATGCCAATTATACTTTAGCGCGCTCCATAGATGAGCCAGAAGGTGAAGATTACATTCCGTTAGCACCAGACTTCACAATGGTTGCCGGACTTAATATCAACCTTAGATCTGGATTATTCGGCAATTTAAATTTACGCCATATTGCGAATCGACCTGCAAACGAAGATAATTCTATTGTTGCCGAAGGCTATACTGTAACCGATTTAAATCTGGGCTACCAATGGAATAACATAAGCTTCGGTGTTAATGTCCAAAATCTTTTTGACACCGAATGGATCGAAACACAGTTTGCCACAGAATCTAGATTACAAACTGAAATTGAACCGGTTGAAGAAATTCACTTTACGCCAGGGACGCCGTTTTTTATAAAAGGGATCTTGCAATATGATTTTTAAAAGCTTACTAAGTTGAAGAGGAAGTTGAAGTTGAATTAAATTGGCGTTTAAGTTTATCTTAGTATGACAAAACTAAGTAACTTATATTGAAGGCACTCAAACTGATTTTATCAGATCCATTTTACTTTTCGCCTGTTTGGGTATTTGCATCGATGAATATTCTGACGGGGACTTGGGTACTCTATATCCCGCATGTAAAAACAAGTTTTGAGTTGAATGATTCTGAGGTAGGATTGGCTTTATTTTCATTGGCTGTTGGTTTATTGATCTCTTTTCCATTTGTACCTCTAATAAATAAAAAGCTAGGCATTGGCCATTCTACAAAATGGGGCATCTTTTGTTATTGCTTCGCTTTTAATTTGCCTTTAATGGCGCCAAGCTATATATCGATTTGTGCGAGTCTTTTTATTATTGGTATGTGTGCAGGATTAACAGATATTTCAATGAATGCACTTATTTCACACATTGAAAAAGAAAACAACAAACATATCATGTCAACAGCCCATGGCTTTTATAGTCTTGGCGGATTTATTGGAGCAGGGATTGGCAGCATTTTAATAGGCCTGATATCTACGCCGGCAAAACACATGTTTTTAATTTCTTCTATCATCTTCATCAGCAACATGTTATTGTCCAAGCAGTATCAATCGATTAGAGAAAAAAACATTATAAAAGAGAAAGCAGACAAAGGTTTAAAAAAATTCGCGCCCCTACTTGGCTTGGCATTCATTGCATTTATCATAATGATCAATGAAGGGGCCATTGAGCATTGGAGTAATTTATTTTTATTTGACATACTTAGTGCACCAGAAAATATTGCTGGGGTTGGATTTATTGCATTCTCCCTTTGTATGACAATTGGAAGATTTTTTGGCGATAAAATCAGTCAAAGTATTGGTTCAATTAAGATCATTTTATTTGCATGTCTTATTGCGGTATTAGGTTTTGCTTTTCTACTAACCACAAATATGATTACCACAGTTATTGGTTTTGGCATTATAGGATTAGGATTATCTATTGTTGTACCAGAAGTCACTAGACTGGCAGGAAACACTAAAGGTGTACAAGCTTCTCATGGCATTGCTATTGTATCGGGCATTGGATTTTCAGGATTTTTGATTGGGCCATTGATGATGGGATTTATATCTGACTGGTCAAATTTAAAATGGAGTTTTGGCTTTTTGTTTTTGCTAGTGATTATGGCAGCAATTATTACTAAGTTTCATATTAGTAAGAATTATAAATAGCTTAGTTAAATACCAAATAAATCAGCAAATTGATATTATTTTTATATAAATCAGAAAGTTTCAATTTAACCAATTCAAAAATTTGGGTATTCAGCTTATATCATTATAATTGTTGTCATAGGTAATACCGTTTTTAACTAAAATTTTAATTTGTCGAATATAATTGGTGTATTAGGATCAGGCTCATTTGGGACAGCTATATCACAGCTACTTTCCTTGAATTCTGATGTATTATTATATAGTAGAAGAGAAGATGTAGTCAAGAGGATAAACGAGCAGAATGAACACAAGGGCTTGAAACTACCAAAGCGTATTTCAGCGACTTCGAGTTTACAAGAGGTTGGTGAAAGATGCCGATTAATATTTCCGATTATTCCCTCAGAGAGTTTTCGATCAGTTATAAAAAAAATTTCGCCGTTTGTTGGACCAGGTCATATTATGATTCATGGCACGAAAGGTTTGGATGTAGCGGATGATTTTGAAGAAGCCAAAAGTATCTTAGACATAAAGCGAAGTGTTTTTACTATGAGCGAAGTTATCAGGCAAGAGACTTCAATCTTAAGAACGGGTTGCTTAGCAGGCCCCAATCTAGCAAAGGAAATATTAGCAGGAAAACCTGCAGCTACTGTCATAGCAAGTGAGTTTGATGAAATAATAGATAAAGGAAGAGAAGTTTTATCGAGTGCTAAATTCATCATATATGGTTCTTATAATTTAAAGGGGATTGAACTAGCAGGTGCTTTAAAAAATGTAATTGCTATTGCTTCTGGCATTTGTAATAAATTAGAATTTGGCAAAAATATGGAAGCATTACTCATCACTAGAGGATTGAGAGAAATGATACATATCGCCAAAGCAGTAGGTGCAGAAATTAGACCTTTCTTAGGCACTGCAGGCATAGGTGATCTTATTGCTACGGCGACAAGTAGTCAAAGTCGCAATTTCACATTTGGCGGTCACATCGCAGACGGTAAGACAGTGGAAGACATTAAAGGCAACCTTATGGATGAAGTAGCCGAGGGATACAGAACCATAAAGTTTGCCATGAGTATTGTCAACGCTGCGCAATTGCAAGCACCTATGACGACTACCCTTTACAAAACTATCTATGATGGGGTACCGATTGGTAAGGCACTATTAGAATTGATAAGAAATCCTTTGTCGTTAGATGTGGATTTTATTTAGTGTAGCCAATTTACTTCTCCCTTAGAATTTTAAAATTTTTATCGTTTCAATTTCTTTATTGTCAGAATATGCATTTAAATAATAGATGCCGTTTGTCCATCCTTTTAAGTCAATAGATGTACTGGTACTTTGAGCTTTACCTAACAACATCAACTTACCCATTGAATCATAAATTTTAAAATTTTTATCATCTGCATTTATCAAATTTATTTCATTGATAGCAGGATTGGGGTAGACTTTAATTTGACTGATGCTTTCTGAAGACGTAGATGTAGGTTTTACCCAAGAATTCGACTTTAATATTCTACCATTGTCTGTAACTAAATACATTTTTGAGTCTGGACTAAAAGTAAAATCTATAAGCGTTTCAAAATCAGGCATCGAAGTATTTAGGGTATCAAAATTCTCGTCCAACGCACGCCTTAGGAAATGTCCCCCATCATTTCTTAATAGGATTGTTCCATCAATATCCTCATGCGTTATGATTCGTCCAGGAAACCCCCTCCCTACCGGTCTTAATTCCTCAACCAAAGATGGCGCATAATAACTAGTAAAGAATAATTCTGGCGTTAAAAACTGTTCAATTGGATGCACATAAAGTCCTCCTTTAGAATCTACATAGCCAACATAGTTTAATCGATTTGTAACACTGAGAGGAAACCGATTTGTTTTAAATTCAAAATCAGATATATTAGCCGACATATGAATTAAAGACAAATTATGTGTAGTTAAAAAAAGAGAATCATCGACCACATTGAGATTCAAATCACCAGTTAAAGGAATATGCGCATTGAGAATAACATCAGCATATTCTAAGTTTTCGTCATTATAAATGAAAGCATAGCCCGGAGAGAAAGTATTCGGATTACAACCAAAGCCTAAATACTTTAACTCATTATTGATTTCTCTTTCAAATATGTAAGGAACACTATAATCCACCCAACTATCACTCATTGAATCAATGACGACATGACTCACTTCATCTACACTATTAATCCTATAAAACGAACTATTATCCTCTGCGATTAGTAAATCTCCATTTTGACCGAAACTAAAATGCCCTAAATGACGGATGCCATTTCCAAATATTTTATACCAAGAATTACCGGCATCTTGAGATCTAAAAACATGATGCTTGTTCATCACAAAGACCTCCCCTTTATGATTAATCTCAATTTTTTCTACCGAACTATCAGATCGATTTATTGCATCCAATTCTTGAAATCCTAAATCTTCTATAGAGCGTTGATATATCTGATCATCTGTAAATTTGACTACCCGATTATCATTAATATTAAATCCTTTAGCCGTGCCAATTACAGAATGAAATACTGGTTCATCATTTACTAAGTCTCCTAAAATTGGGAGACTAAAAAGTGAGTCCGATCTTGTTAGATAAATGTTTTCATGGTCAATATCCGCCAATTCAAAATAAACATGCCCCTCTCTGGCTTGCCAAGTTATGCCATTGTCATAAGTGAATAAGATTTGATCATCGTATGGACTCTCAATGAGGATTAACGGCCCCTTACTTAATACTTTTGCAGAATTAGGCAATTGATTTTCAACCTCGAAAGTATTGATATAATTAAAGTCAAAATCATACATATCAATCACATAGGAAAATGGAAATTGGCCGACTAATTTATAAATTAAAAACCTTTCGTCTGTAATAGCAGTAAATAATGGCTCACCTCTTGTCCCACGATCAGAGCCAAGATCAACCGTATTCTCATTGTCTGAAAATTTATAATAATAGTCTATGACTGAAAACAAAATTTTATTGTCGTCATAAGCAACAGCATTCACATTAAACGACAATGTATCATTTCTGGGAATCAAAGGTATGTATTCCTCATTGACAATCTTGTATACATTGTTCATTTGAAAGCCACGCATGATAAGATAAAAATCGCCTAGCTCATTTACAAAGAAATCATGTATATACGCACCTTTAGGTATATCACAAACTTTCTCCCAAGTCTGACCATCATTTATTGAATGTACAATTTCAGAATACCCTTGAACATAGATTCCTTGTTCTCCGAAATCCCGTACTTTATTAATTTCGAAATCAGGAATGGGCGTCATTTCTTTGTATTCGATAAATTGAGATGATAGGGACTGAGTCATATAAATTGAAATCAGTAACGCAAGTATGAATTTTAGTTTGTTCATTTCAAAATGATTTAGTTATGAAATGCTATTGAAAATAGAATGATTGCAACTGCATTTACGTCTCAATTTTGGAACCATATAATTTATAACTGTCGCCTAAAACGCTTTACAAAAAATGGCTTCACTAATTTTTCACAATCTTCTCTACTCTAGATAGTCCTTCACTTGTTACTACTCTTAATAAGTATATCCCCGCTTGTAGATCACTAAGGTCTAATGAATATATTTCTCCATTTAACACACCTCTCGAAATCAATTGGCCATTCACATCTAATAAATCAAAATGAGCACGATCAGGATAATCAACAAATAATAAATCTTGAACTGGGTTAGGAAATACACTCAACTTAGACTTTTCGAAAACTTCCTTATTATTTGATATTGTCTGTAGTTTCGAGGAACGATACAATTTATAATCACTTGTAATAAGAATGTGTCCCTCTTTATCAACTATCGCACCTTGGATAAAATTTTCTGGCAATTTAGAATGATCCATTTGCCTAAAATTTTCTCCTACATTATCTCTAAAAAAATGATTCCCTTCACGAGAGACAATCATCTGCCCTCTCCACTTTTCAGAATCCATTAAATAACCTGCAGGACCTCGTCCAGCTGGCACTAACTCTCCATCTACATCAGATGCATAGTAAGTAATCATAAAGGTTGAGTCTGCAGCGACACCTGGTGCTGGATAGACAAACACTTCTCTATCCTCATTAACTGCAGCCGTAAATAATGTAAAGTTAGACCTGAAGGAATCGACCCTCGCCTCAATTTTATTATCAAAAGAATATTCGATAAACAGCCGACGATTGTTATGGTCATGAATGAAGACTTCATTCTCTGAAAAAACAATGCTTTCTCCATGATCAAAACAAGTATTGGCTGGTAATTCAATCTTTTCAAAAGGACCAAAATCAACAGATAAAAGTACTTCCCATGGTGCAAAGCAAGATCGATCAATCGATATCATTCTATATTTCCCTCCTTTAAAACTTAATGCATTATCTTTTGAAGACAATTCAGCAACAGCGTTATCATTCCAAAACTCTTCTATATTTCCATGACGGTCGACTTTAATTATCTGTCGTTGCATTGGATCAGCATGCGCAGTTATTGACTGATAGCCACCCTCATCGTTGAGCGTAAAAAAGATATTCCCAGGGACTTTCTCCCATGACTGACCATGATCAATAGACTTAAATATACCACTTGCATAGATATCCATTGCATAATAATGGCCTTCTTGATTGACCTGAATATTTCGCAACAAACTATCTTCGATCTTTAAATCTTTATACAAATCTAGGGACCCAGATTCCAAGTCATACTTATAAAACCGATCAGGAACAAAAAGTACGATTGAACCATTTAAAACTTTAAGACGCGACACATGCGCTTCTTCTATTTCGAAAAGCACCTCTTCTTCGGATGTACTAAAATCATCATCAAGTTTAATACGATAAACTTCGCCTTCATTAAAGTAGTACATATAGTCTTCATAGATGCCTATCGCGAAATTGTTATTTCCAACAATTTCCCGACCTATAAAATTTTGTCCATTATCATCTGAAAAGTAAATTTCTTGTTTCGCCCAATGACTATATAATATTTTATCATCATGCTCAAACAAGTCCCAACCAAATAGGATATCGTTTTTTCCATCTGGCATATACCTTGTTTCTATATATTGTAAATCCAAACTAAAAACCATAATCTCAGTGGAATCGGATTCAGAAGTTTGTGTATCAGATAAAAATAGAAGCACCTCATTTTTTGAAACCTCAATTGATCCAGGAATTAAATTTTCAGCAATGGCATAAGCATTTCTTTTCTTAATTCCTGCAACATCTCTTACATAAATTGAATCCTCCGTATAATAATAGATATCATTCCCTTCAACAACAGCTGAAGAAGCATAAAAAAATTGATCAGAACTTGTAGAATTAATCCAATCCCATTTACCATCTTTAAAAAGGATATTTGAAGATCCAGTGTTTTGACTTCCATCACCAGGAGAATAGTAATTTTTTATTAATTGATAACCGTTATCTAAAAACTCCATCTCCGAAACAAAAAAACCATCTGGAATGACATCAAAAGAACTCCAACTTTGGCCATTATCTCTCGAGAAGTTGATATATCTATTGAGGACATAAAATTCACCTTCTGGCGAATAGTACATATCATTGATTGTATATGTAGGCAGATCTGCTAATTGTTCATATTGTATCTCTTGTCCGAAAATCTTATTGGTGGACCCAACTGATACTATAAACAACAAAGCCGCAAGATATGATACGAATGCTCTAACTAATGGGTTCATAATGAAAGTTGCTTACTAAATATACAAATTCAGTTTTAGCTATTCAATTAATAGTTAGTGCGCAGAAGACTTTTTGCTTGTTAATGGCGTATGAACTTACTCAATAATTTTTTCCCTAAAGCATGATCATCTTGAACAAGAACATAATACTGCCCTGATTTAATACCAGTAAGATCTAATTGCAATAGGCGTCCGCTTAGTTTTTCCTTCTTTATAATGCGGCCTAAATTATTATAGACTATTACATCACCCTTTACTTCTTCTGACAGTGATACAACCAAATATTCATTAGCAGGATTTGGATAAAGCAAAACCTCAAACTCAGCGTCTTCTAAATCTTCTGATTGCAAAAGAGGATCTTTCATACTGGCCCTAAACAAACGTTGATCATCAGCTACAATAAATATTTCATCATAAGAAGATTGATAACCATGATTATATTGAATAATATCTTTTAAGTCTACCTCTACTTTTTCGAAATCGTCTAAAATATTACTCCTGTAAAAATGTTCGCCAGATGCATTGATAATGTATTGGTGAGATCCATATTTCGAAATATATAAATCACCGGGAGGACCCATTCCGCCTCTTAATGTATCTGCTTCGATTTGCTCAACTTTTATAGTTTGAAAAAGTAAAGTATCTGGATCATCAATTTCAAGCTGATAGATTAGATCGTTATCATTCGTAAAATGAACATCTGAAACATGATTAGAAAATTGATTTATATCTATTGATTTATTATCTACATCGAACTTAAGAAGTAATCTCCCCTCTGTATTCCCTCCAGAGATAAAAAAGTTATCGTTGACTACAGTCCATTCATAATCAGGTCTAACTTGAAAAATATCAAACGCAGTTAAACTATCATATAATGTCTGATTTAATCTATAATAAATATTATATAAAATGGAATGCTTGTAAAATCCTCCATCAAGATTGAGTGCTATTTCAAGATTATCTTCTTCGGAAACAAACAAATACTTTTCTCCCCAGATCTTCGATTCATCAAATGCGTTAGCCCACGGAATTATACGATACGTCTCATCTAAGAAATAGCCTTTGCTACCGAATGACAAATAGATTTGATCAGAATCTGTTAAATCAAAATTCGCTATTTGGGCATCTTCATATCTGCTAATACTAAAAACCTCTTTCAACCCACCGTTGTTTTCAATCTTAAACAATTTGTACCGTGTTGAAAAATAAAGCTCATTTTTAGAAGATTTTCTAACCTGGTGGATTCGATAAGAACTAAAATCTAAATCCAGATTCCTAAGATCTTCGCCAATATCATCTATATAAAAGCATTCGTGATTAGTCAGAAAGAACAACTTTCCACTAGAAAATATTACTCTTTTAAAACCCGATATCTCTCTAACAAATTCAGATAGATTAGAGCCAAAATTCTGATCAATTTTAATACGCATAAGCGAGTCGTTATCTGCATAAAATAGATAATTATCGTAGGTAAAAGCTCGTAGTTTATCGGAAAAAGCGAATTTCCTTTTTATTGGAATATCCGTCATGCTTGGCAAATAGACAGCACTACTAGAGCCCAATATTAGTTGATGATCGTCATGCTCAACATTTGCTCTATAGTCAAAATAAAAGTCATCAACTATTCTTATAGAATCAATAAAATTAAATTCACTGTCATAGTAATCAATTCGTGTTTTCCAATTTGTAGAGTTGTAAGAACTTTTAATCAAAACTATTGTATCCTCTCTAAATAAGATATTGTCAACTATGTCAGTGCCATATTCGTCATAGTATTTTCGAAAGGTCAACGCTTTATCGTTTGAAACATATAAAGTATCATCCTTATAACAATAAATCGTATTATCCCTTACAGCCATTGATAATGGATGAAAATAAATATCATGTTCTTGAGCAATATTATGCCATTCGCCATCTCTTTCGATAAAGTGCTCACCAGCATTTATGCGCAAAGGCGTCCCATCTTCCAGAAACGCCATAATAAAAGGTTCATATTGTTTGTCCGGTATTTTTAGCCAATTGGATAATGAATCGTTTCTTATAAATAAATTTTCCGCAGAATACCCATAAACCTCTCCATTAGGGCTAGAATACACCCCATCTATTTCAACAAATTCGGGGGTCTGTAGCTCCTCATATGTAAGTGATTGTGCATTTAGGCTTGAAACTATTAAGAGTACGACTGCGATGAAGAAAGTACTTTTCATTGATATATAACAATTGATTATATATACGATATGAATAATAAGTAGTGATTGTGACAAAAACCAAAGCCTTTCTTTAATATTTCATGCAGATACAGTACACGCAAACGATTACTTATGAACTAAGAAAACAAATCAAGAAGTATTTCTCATATTTGCAAAACTATAACTAGACCAACCATGGATAAGATCCAGAATATAACTTGCCCTTCATGTAGCCATCAATTTGATGTAGAGGATGTATTGGCTCATAAAATTGAGAAACAATTAAAATCTCAGTTCGAGAAGGAAAAAAGTCAATTAATTGAAAAAATGGCGGAAGGCCAGAAGCAATTGGATGTTGAAAGAAAGATTTTTGAAGAGAAGAAACAAAAAGAAAATGAGCTTTTTAAAGCCAAATTGAATAAAGCGCTAGAAGAGAAAAAAGTAGAACTAAAGTCCTCGATTAAAGATGAGTATGAATTAAAGATCAAAACACAAACTGAAGAATTAGAGGAAAAGAGATTACAACTGCGTCAACTCAAGGAAAAAGAAATTGAGATTGAGAAAATGAAGGTCAAAATGGACGAAATGGCCAAAGACCTAGAATTGCAATTTCAGAAGAAAATGGGCGATGAGATAAAGTCGAAAGAAGAAGTTATCCGCAAACGAGTCTCTGAAGAAAACGAATTGAGACTTAAAGAAAAAGACAAGCAGCTTGAAGATCAACGCAAACTGATCGAAGAGATGAGAAGGAAATCCCAGCAAGGCTCTATGCAATTGCAAGGTGAAGTACAAGAATGGGCTATTGAATCTTTCCTTACTGAGAACTTTCCATTTGATCAAGTAGAGGAAATTAAAACTGGTGCACGTGGTGGAGACTGTATCCAATTTGTTAATACAAGAACCCAGCAAGATTGCGGTAAAATATATTACGAGAGTAAACGCACCAAAGAATTTCAACCTAAGTGGATAGAAAAATTTAAATCTGATATGACCAAGGTCGGCGCGGACATCGGCGTTATCGTTACACAAGCCTACCCTAAAGGCGAAACCAGAATGACTCAAAGAAAAGGCATTTGGATTTGTTCTTTTGAAGAGTTTAAGAGCTTATGTCATGTTTTAAGAGATACTGTGATTAGAGTTAATTCTGAAAAGAAGTCTCAAGAAAACAAGGGAGATAAAATGGAATTGCTTTACAACTACTTAACCTCTCAAGAATTCAAATTGCATGTTGAAGGTATTGTAGAAGGATTTACACAAATGCATACCGATCTTCAAAAAGAGAAAAATGCCATGCAAAGAATTTGGGCCAATCGTGAAAAACAGATTCAAAAAGTTTTGGAGAACACCTCTACGATGTATGGCGCTATTCAAGGGTATGCCGGGAGTACTGTGCCGCAGATTGGGGCTTTTGATTTGGAGGGATTAGCTTAATTAAGTCCTAATTTTCAGATTTAAGTTTACTTAAAAACTCTAATGGGGTTAGTATTGACAAATCGCTATATCTAAAATCTTTTACATTCCTCGTCACTATTATTTTATGCCCCGCTTCGACAGCACAAAAGTTTTGAATACCATCTTCAAAATCTTTGAATTTTGATTTGGCAGACTGATGCACAATTTTTTCATCTACTTTTTCAACTTTAACCAACTCTAAAATTTGCTTCATTTTACGTTTTGCTTTTGCAATCCCTTCTGATTTACCAATTATGTAATACATATCTGCTATAGATATCGGTGAAACACATAAATTAAATGGATCAACAATTGAAGCTTCAATTATTTCAGCAATATGATCACAAAATGGAGGCCTGTCTAATAAAAAATCAAGCAATACATTCGTATCGAGATAGACTTTTCTCATTTTAAATGTTTTTTAATTTTAGTTTCAACTAACATTTCCTTGTAAGATTTTGAAATATCAGGATCATTCACAGATCCTTTTAATTCATTAACTAAACTGCTTAACTCTGAAACCTCATACTTATTTGACTGACTGATTAAAGACTTAAGATATTGCTCAATTATATTCGAAAGACTTCTATTGGTTCTTTTGGCATATAGTTTCGCTGAAGCTATAATATCTTTGTCGATGGTTAAGGTCAATTTAGTAGACATACGTGTAATTTTATACGTATAAAAATAGTGCAATTCAATTTAATCCTCAAGAAGACTTATTACAAATACCACATCTTTTTGCCATAACGTTTTGGTCTTTCCTAGCTCTATTGATTAAATTAAGCTTGATTTATAATATTTATCATTGTCATCAACCTTAAACCCGGACTATGCATTAGAAAATCTATTACGATCCTAAATTGCTGCAAATCAGAAGCTTCGCCAACTTATATTCTCTAACCATAACGGTGCTATGCTTTTCGAATCTAAGTCGCTGATTTATTGTACTTTAAGATCTCATAACGAAGTTCTAATACATAATCCGGGTTAAAGCATGAGCTATCTGATCAATTTATTCGTCGGTATCGACCAACTAGGAAACGTTATTGCAGGAGGCAATCCTGACAACACCATTTCCTCTAGAGTGGGCTATTATACAGAAGAGTTTTACAAACCTGAAGAAGTACCTATTAAGTGGCGCATTCTTAGAAATATTATAGACTTTACATTCTACCCTATTGATGGAAAATTCCATTGCAAGGAGGCTTACTTCAATGATACAGGTGAAGACTTCGACGAAGGCACAAGCGATATTGCAGTCGCTGCATTATCAATTATCATAATTATTAGTTGCGCCGCTATCTCTATCTTTTTATATCTGCTTTATGCATTAGGTTTGGTTTCACCAAAGGAAATAGATAGAACTCAAAATATCAAACACCGATTAAGAATTGCTGAAGCTAAACTAAAAGGTGTGTACACTGAATTAAACCCGGACTATGCATTAGAAAATCTATTACGATCCTAAATTGCTGCAAATCAGAAGCTTCGCCAACTTATATTCTCTAACCATAACGGTGCTATGCTTTTCGAATATAAGCCGCTGATTTATTGCACTTTAAGATCTCATGACGAAGTTCTAACACATAATCCGGGTTAAATCAATACAGAGTAAAAGTTGATGAAGAACTAGACACTATTATTGATTTGACACAATCTAGAATTGAAGAGATTGCTGAGAAAATAAATGGCGTGTTAAATCTTAATGAAAGATTGAGTGTCTTTAAAATGAAGAAGGAAAATTAATGATCAAATAAAAAAGCGGCCTAAGCTCAAAACTTAGACCGCTATCTTTTTTATTGTCCAACCACTAATACTTTCTTAGTGGATTCAAATCCGTCCATATTTATATTCAAAGTATAAACACCTGGAGGATATTTGCTTACTGCTAACTTATAAAGCTTTCTACCTTTCGGAACATCCAAATCAATAACTGCATTGTTTTGCATGAGTTGACCTTGAGCATTATAAATATCTACTTTCAATTCACTGACAAATTTGTCTGAGGAAAGATCAAGCGTTAATTCATCAACTACAGGGTTTGGATATACATCAATACTCAAATCGTTTTCCTCTCTAGAAATTGAAATAATTTTACTGTATTCATAGCTACCATCAATATTGACTTCCTTAATTCTGTAATAGAATACTGAAGCAGCTTCAATATCGAAATCTTCAAAATTATAAGTAATTGCATTTTCTCTTTGAAGAGATAACTCTTTTGCCAAAAACTCAAAGTTATCTGCAGATTCTAATGATCTTTCAATTTCGTAATGACTTACATCTAGGTCGTCAGATACTTGCCATTCAAGGAAATTATGAGCACCACGGTTTTCGCCCCAGAAATTTAACCACTCGACACTAAGAACAGAATACACAATTCCAGCATCCACGTTCGGAATATGTTGACCCGGCATCAAGTTATAAACTTTAGTTGTCATGTAGCCATTACTATTATCAACATCACTGTCCATAGCTTCATCATTACCTACATTTGGTGTGGTGGCACCCAAACCTTGAGGTGTATCAAATTTCAAATAGTAACTATTTTTACCTAGATAATCCAATAGATACTCTCCTTGGCCATCTGTCGTTTCCGAACCTAACTCATTACCATTTAAATCAAATGCTCTAACGACAATACCTGCAATACCTGGCTCATTAATCTCACGCATACCATTACTGTTTCTGTCTTCCCATACTCTACTTCCAATAGTACCCATTGTATAATATCCCGCGCCAATATCACATTTGTCTTGACCAGATTCTAAAGTAAATTCATCCGTTGTACCAGGACCAAACTTACCAGTCACATCACTATCAATCGATTCGATTATACCAAAGTTTGGCACAACAGGAACCAATGTTGCTGGTGGATGTAAAAACTTCAAGTAATAAGTACCTGGAGCTGTGCAGAATTTAAAATATCCATCATCAGAAGGTGTCCCAGGCTTATGTCCTGATGTTGCAAAATCATGTAACGCCCAAGATCCGTTCTCTAATCGATATAACTCAATACGTAAACCATTAATACCATTTTCATTGGTATCTGCTAAATCATTTTCGTTTAAATCAAACCAAACTAATTCGCCAATTTTCACACAGTTATAGAATCCTGCATCCCAAGTTTTATCGTTTTCACCTGCAGACAAGGTTGTATAAGCTGTTGTTCCAGGACCATTTGATCCATCAATATCACTGTCTAAAGCATCATTACCACCAGCATTAGGAGTTGTAATCCCTAAACTTGAAGGCGTTTCAAACCTTAAGTAATAATTACCAGGATATACTTTTTCAAAGCAATAAAATCCACTACTATTTGTGACCATTGTTGACACCAACACACCATTTTGATCATACAATTCTACGGTAACTCCTTCAATTGGCGGTTCATTGGAATCTTGAACACCATCACCGTTTAAGTCTGACCACACATAGTTGCCTATAGAAGCTAAAGGAATTAATCCAGCACTAATATTTTGAATATTATCACCAGCATTAACCGTAAAACAACCGATGCCACCGTCTTGATCTACATCACTATCAATAGAATCTAAGCCCGCATCTTGTAACGTAAAGGCACAATTATCATCGACTCCCGAAATATCAAATTCTAATCGATATTCACCAGGAATGATTTGATCAAATTCATACTTACCATCACTGTCAGTTACTTGGCTATCAACAAATCCACCATTACATTCAAATAAACTCACAACGACGCCTTCAACTCCTGGCTCACCATTATCTTGTATACCATTTCCATTTAAATCTTTCCAAACCAAACCAGACACTTTTCCGACAACCAATATTTTCTCTGGATCATGATCGTCCTCATCCTGAGGCTGAATAGGACAAGTAGGACAATTATTACCATGACCACAAATATTATTATCATCTGGGCCGCAAGGAATCACCTCTCTTTCAAATGGCGTGTCACTACCTGGGTTACTATCTATGTCATCAGGAGCGTCAGATGCGCCTCCTATTTCTGCATAATTCCACCAATCATCAAATGTTGGATCTGAATCAATAAACACCTCTAAGACCAACGGCACTTGAATACTGTCAGCTGGTTGTAAAGTAGAATTTATAGTATATTCTAAAGTTCCGCTATTATTTGTCCAACCTGGATTAATAGAAGGATCAAATAAAAATCCAGAATTTAAGTAATCGTAAACCAAAATATTTGATGCTGGAATATTACCTTGATTATAGACATTAATTCTAAAAGTCGCATTTGAACCTGGTACATATGGACCAGGGCTATCAACATTCTTTCTTAATGCTAAATCAAATATTGGCACGCGTTCAGGATCATGATCATCCTCATCTACATTACCTCTATTGTAAATCTCATCATCTTCACCGCCTACTTCAGGTGTACCTCCAGTATCATTACTTGGATCATTATCCATATTACTATCGATATCATCTGGCAGATTTGTAGTAACTGGATCATTATCATCTGCTGCAGATATTTCTGCATAGTTGTCCCATGCATCTGCTTGATAACAATCTTGAATAATAAGATCGATATCTACCGATGTGCTTTCACCCGGAATTAATACTTGAGACAAAACAGTTTTGACTTGATTATTTGACAAGTCTAATACCCAGCCATTCGAACTATTGACCATTGAGTTTTCATCTAAAGCTAATCCACATGGCAAATAATCGCTGACACAAATATCTTTTGCCTCTTCGTTACCTTGATTAAAAATCTCAATGTTAAATCGTACAGATCCACCATATGCGATAGTAGAATTTTGTTGATCTAATGTTTTGCGTAAAGCTAAATCGAATACTGATATTCCTGCTGGATCATGATCATCTTCATCACCGCCTTTCAATGGACCAGATCCATAAATATTATTATCATCTGGATCGTCTTGACAAACTACATTATCATTTGTATTATCATTGTCTGTTACACTGTCTACATCATCATCAGATCTGTCATTTCCATCTGTATCTTCGAAATAACCGATCTCACTATAATTTTCCCAGTCTTTATATCCGCCCATAGTCTGAACGAGTTCTAGATTAAGCGGAATACTTACTGAAGAATTTGGCGCCAGAGGCTGAGAAATATCATCATAAACAAGCAAGCCAGGAGCAGACTGACTCCAATTCAAATCATTTGGTATGCCAATGAAGTTATAACCTGCTGGCAGATAATCATTAATCTGAATATTTTGAATATCGATATTACCTTGATTGAATATCTCGATGTTAAATTCAATAATGTCTCCATATCGATAAGGCTCCGGAGTCACCACAGTTTTTCGTAGAGCTAAATCAACAATTTCAATATCACCACAAGTTTCTTCAACTTCTTCTGGATGGCCATCATTTGATCTATCTAAGTAAGATTCGTTATACAAGCCTTGACCTTGAAGATCTGGAGATCCATCCGAGGAACCACACCAAGTATAAATCTCATCACCTTCTGAAGCAGGATCACTTAAATTGATAGACACATTGACCGTCAAGAAATAACAAACCGTATCACCATCCACAAGACCTTCATCATCTGCTAATGTCCAAGGACCGGTTCCACTTAAAGCAACAGGGCCAGGATTGGCGGCATGCGCTGCCGCATCGGTTGTAAATGTTGCGTTATTAATCACAAAGTCATCTTCAAAAAATGGTTGATCCCAAAGATCATACTTCCCAGGCTCTCCTCCTATATTAGCGACTGTAATTTTAAATGTTGCGTCATATGTACAATCATCATTTTCAACATATCCAACAAAGTCTTTCTCATGTGTGATATAAGGAATATCTGCACATACCGTATCTCGCATATCAATATTTCCATCAGAATTAGCATCTAAGAAAGTCTCATTATACAATCCTTCGCCAGTCTCCAAATCTCCATCTTCATCGTCATCACATAATGTATATAATCCATCTCCTGGCGTATTTGGATCTTTCAAATCCATCAACACACATACTGTGACTACATAATTATGTTGCTGATATCCAATTAATGGACGATTGCTCGCTAGATTCCAGCCATCATTTGGAATTGGCGTTGTCAACACCGTATTGAAATCTAATGTAGAGTAATACTCTGCGCTCAAGACATTAAAATCATCATCAAAAGCAGGCACATCATCAAGCGTATAAAAACCAACATTATTACCTGTATTCCAAACGCGGATATTGTATTCTATACAATAGCTATCATCTGGGTTCTGAGTAACGGATGCGATAGTTTTTTCATGCTTAATACCTAAAATTTCAACTTCAAATTCGCAAGTCGCAGAATTACCATTTACATCCCAAACTTCATAAGTCAGAATATTAAAACCAGCAGGAAATTGATATGTCTCTGAACCGCCCAATGTAACATCTGACAAGTCATCAGTAGTTCTATCAGGGAATTCAATATTTAAATCCATAAAGTCAATACCACAATTATCGGTTGGCTCAGGATGATTCCACGTAAACGCTCCAAGACAGACGCCATTAACTTCAGTAGTTGCAACAATTAAAGTATCTGTTGGACACTCTATCATTGGCAACTCTTTATCTTCTACTGTGACAGTAAAGCAACATGTTGATGTATTATTTGATGCATCAGTTATCGTATAACATACTTCACTATCCCCTAAGTTGAAGATTTCGCCTTCTGCATTATCAGTACCTGTTGCAGAAGTAGCACCAGTGATAACATATTCCACAGTAAAGCCAGGACAATTTTCAAACGAAACAGTAGGATTAACCTTATCATCCGAAGTCCATACACATACGCCTGGGTCCGTCTCCGCTACAACCATATTTGAAGGACATAAAATCATCGGAATATCCGAGTCAATCACTGTAATTATAAAATCACAAGTCGCTTGGTTACCACAATCATCAGTAGCAACAAAAGTTATTGGATTATCACCAACAACAAATTGTGTACCGCTGGCAGGCCCAGCAGTTCTTTCAACATCAACTTCACAATTATCGATAGCTACAGGTGAAGAATAAATCGGATTAGCTCCACATAGATCTACATCAACATTGACTGTAAGATCATCAGGACAGTTAACGAATTCTGGATCAGTGGTATCATTCACAAAAATGTTAGATGTGCATGAACTGGTATTATTACATTCGTCAGTAGCAATAAATACTACAGAGACAAAGTCAGTTCCATCACAACTTAAGTCAGGTAAGCCTGCAGGATTTATTGCTGCTACCGTCACTGCACTGCAGTCAAACGGATCTGTAGCTGTACCTGAGGATAACCAACTAGACAATATCGCAAAATTATCATCCTGACCACATTCTAAAACAAGATTCTCTGGGCATGTAACAATTGGCGACGTTGTGTCGACCGTTCGATACTCTCCAAATGCGGTTGAGGAATTGCCACAATCATCGGTTGCAGTAAATAAATATCTTTCAATAAATGTATTGCCACAACCATCTTGTTCACTCCAAAGTAAATTGGTCAATGTTACATCACCGCAAGCGTCTGATGTAGTTATTAAAGACATCCATTCAGCAACAGTCTGAGACTCATTTCCACATTCCTCTGCAGCATCCTCTGGAAGGTTTATTTCAGGAGGCGTATTATCTTCTACGATAATACTGGCTCGACTGGTAGATGTATTACCACAATTATCTTCAACTGTAAATTCATATTCGGTTGTTCCGGCTGTACCACAAGTAATAACACTTGACAACTCAACATAAGACCAAACTAAAGCTTCATCGCTACAATCATCAAGTGCTGTAGCTCCGCCATTATTCATCAGCCACAGGTCGATATCATCTTGAAAATCGCCTGCACATTCAAGTCTTAAATTACTTGCTGGATTGGTTACTGTTGGCGGCGTGTTATCCTCAAAGGTCACTAAACGCGTATCAGAAGTCACATTGTTACAAGCATCTGTAGCCGTAAATGTAATGAGATGAGACGCTGTTTCACCACACAAGTCCGTAATCACTCCAGGGAAATCATTAACAACGGTAACAATTGGTTGGCAATTATCTGTTGACGTCGCTCCATTCAGCCACACAGTTGTCAAGAAACTATTGAGTGGATCATTACACGACAAGGTCAAGTCATCAGGTAAATTTAAAATCGGAGGTGTTGTATCCTCAATTCTAAATGTTGCCATGGTCGTTGATGCATTTCCACACATATCGGTAGCTGTAAAAATGACATCTACTTCAGAAGTACCGCCACATATATTGGTGAGACTTCCTGTAAAGTTGTTTGTCCAAACAATTGGTTCACTACAAGCATCACTTGCTTGTGCACCACCATTAGCATTCAACCAAGCTGTTAAAAAGACAGACTGACTGCTTCCATCACATTCAATGATTAAATTTTCTGCTTCAACATCCATTGTTGGAGCTATATTATCAATTGTACTATAAGTAGCATTACATGTTGAGCTATTACCCGCATCATCTGTTACAGTAAATAAATATGATCTTTCGAATGTATTGCCACAAGAACTAAAATCTGTTAACGGTAAAACGTCAAGCGTTAAATCACCCATGCAGTTATCAGTGGCAGATGCCTCTATAGTAGCGAACCATGCATTAAGATCTTCAGAACCACATGCTACATCAATATTATCCTCACATGTAAATTCTGGATTTTCACAATCATTAATGACTACATCAAAGCAGCATGTAACGGCATTGTTACCATTAACATCCGCAATGGTGTAACAAACTGTAGTCGTTCCTAAATTAAATACTTCGCCTGCAGCATCATCAGTGCCCATAGCTGTAGTAGCACCAGTTAATTCATAAGTGACAACTATATCATTACAGTTATCGCCAAAGTCAATTGGTGATACATCATCATCACTCGTCCAAGTACATTGATCTGTGTCATTACACTTAATCACATCATTAGATGGACATGTTATATAAGGCAACTGTTGATCCAACACTGTTACATCAAAGGTGCAAATACTGGTATTACCACAAGCATCTGTAGCTGTAAACTCAATAGTTTCTGTGTCACCAGCATTGATCATGGAACCAATATCTAATCCTCCAGTTTTTGTAATAACCACAGGCGCGTTACAATCTGATGCAGTAGGTGTTGAATAATTTAATACAGCATCACATTGACCAAACTCCGTTGTAATTGTAATATCCGCAGGACAGTAATCGATACTAGGTGGTGTAGTATCATCTTCAATAATAATACTAGCCGTAGATGTACTACTGGCTCCACAAGCGTCTGTAACAGTCCAAGTCACTACTTCAGATCCACCACATACATCTGGTATAACACCATCAAAATCATTAGTCACCGTATAGCTTTGACAAGCTTCTTCTACCATATATCCAGCTAGCCAAGCTACTATTGCTGCACCAAAATTGTCACCACATTCCAAATTAAGATCTGCTGGTGCAGTAATAACAGGCGCTACATTATCTTCAATAACAAATTCATCTGTACCAAAGGTTTGATTACCACATGCATCAGTTGCTGTAAACTGATAGGTAGATGTTATTGTTGTGATTGTACCATTACATGATTCTACTTGACCAAGAAGCACATAATTAATCATTGGCTCTCCACAAATATCAGAAGATGTAGCTGAGGTAATCCAATTTCCAAAAACAGTAGCCACTTCCCCATCGCACTCCACGACATCAATTGCTGTAGGTATATTTAAAACTGGAGGTGTTGTATCCGAAATATGAACTTGTGCTATTTCCGAAATTGCATTTCCACAATCATCTGTAGCAGTAAATTTATACGCGATAGTAGTGGTACCACCACAATCATCAGTTCGCATATATTCTTCCGAAGTAATGGTTACTGATTCACAGTTATCTATTGCCATCATTCCCAAGGCCATATCATTTGCCGTATTATTGGCTAACCACAAATTGATGTCTGTCACGTTATCTGCACCATCGCATTCAACGAATAGATCTGCAGGTGGATTCATAATAACAGGCTTTTGTGTATCTTCTACTGTAATATCCGCAGTACAAGTCACCAACTCACCATCGCAGTTACCAGTCACAGTAAATGTCACTGTTGTTGTTTCTCCACAAGCCGGCAATGAAGTATAATCATTAACTGTACTAACACCCCCACAATTATCCGCCGCTAATGAATTAGACAACCAACTTGAGATCAACACATTGTTATTTGGTTCACCACATTCTATTGTGATATCATCAGGACAAGAAATGGTGGCAGCCGTATTATCTTCTACCACGAAATCTGCACTTGTCGTGGACATATTGCCGCAATCATCGGTAGCTGTAAATACTACTGTTGTTGATCCAACATTTCCACAAGACTCGTTGAGGTCTCCACCAAAGTCATTAGTCCAAACCACAGGTTCAGAACAAAGATCAGATGCACGAGCGCCTCCGTTATCAGCTAACCATGCTATTAAGATCGTAGCGTAATTTTCATTTGTACATTCGGTGATTCGGTCTGCTGCCATAACTTCAATAGAAGGATCGGTTGTATCTGTTGTCGTCAAGTACGCAGAACATTGGCTGCTATTGCCTGCTTGATCAGTAATTGTAAATACATATACTTGATTAAGTGTATTGCCACAACTGCTTATATCTGTAAATAGCTGACTCGTCATAACTAATTCTGCATTGGAATTGCAATTATCTGTTGCGGTAGCTGCTATAGTTGTATTCCATGCAGCTAAATCCTCAGCATTACAATCACTTGTATAATTTGAACAAGTTATCTCTGGATCTTCACAATCTCTTACATCCACTTGGAAAGTGCAATTTGATGTATTGCCAGCAGTATCCTCAATGGTATACTGAACTGTACTTACACCTAAGTTAAATACAAACATATCCCCATTCAAAGTATTTTGTCCAGAAGAGAGACTCGTTCCAGACGTGGCACCAACCACTTCATAGGTTAAAGTATAGTCCGTGCAATTATCTGCGGTCAAAGGATCTACTGAAGCATCACTTTCCCATTCACACGTACCCGTATCGTTACAAACAACCACATCATTTGAAGGACAATCAATTAATGGTGTATCGGAATCCTCTACAGTGATGTCGAATTCGCATGTAGCCGTATTTTCACAATCATCCTCCACTTCAAATACAATCGTAGTCGTTCCTATAGGAAATATTTGCCCACTGGAAATACCACTCATCAGACTTACATCAGGCGTATCATCACAATTATCAAATCCAACAGGCGTACTGTATATTATATTAGAAGAACACTGATCAATATCAACATTAACTGTCATATCTGATGGACAATTAACGAAACTTGGCTCTACAGTATCATCCATAGTAATCGTACTGTTACAGGTACTAGAATTTCCACAAGCATCAGAAACTGTAAAGGTGACTATTTTTCCAGCTCCACTATTGCAAGTCAAAGGTGCTGGTAATCCGCCATCATAATTATTACTTAAACTAACATCATTACAATCAAACTCATCAGAAATAATTGCTGTATTTAACCAATTAGAAATAATAGCTGGATTATTAGGATTGCTACATTCTAGATTCAAGGTAACTGGACATTGAATACTTGGCACTTCTGTATCCACTATTTCGTAGCTAGCGAAACCAGTGGATTGATTTCCACAATCATCTGTTGCCGTGAATAAGTATTGCTCGGTATTTGTATTTCCACAACCACTTATTGTATTCCAAAGTTGTGCAGCGATTTGTACGTTCCCACATTCGTCGGTTGCTGATGCCTCTAATATCCAATCAGAAACTTCAACCGCAATATTCTCACATTCTTCAATCTGATCTGCAGGCAGAGTTAATGTTGGTGGTGTCGTATCCTCAAGGATAACACTAGCAATAGTAGTATTAGTGTTTCCACAATTATCTGTTACTAAAAAGACATATGTTTCAGTAGTATTCAGCCCACAACCAGAAGATGTGTTTTGTGAATCGATAGACCAAACCAAAGCTTCGTCACTACATGCATCTGTAGCTACGGCTCCACCTAATGCCATCTCCCAATTTGTAATTGCCGCTGCATTACCCATATCTGAGCATTCTAAGATTAAATCCATTGCCTCCACATCTATTGAAGGACTTGTGTTATCCTCAATTGTAATAGTCGCAGAACAAGTGGCTCCATTTGTACATGCATCCGTTACCGCAAAAACGACTGTATGCACACCCGTAGTCCCACAATCTTCAGCGAAGTTTGTTCCATAATCATTCGTAATATTTAAATCATCATCACATGCATCGCTTGCTTCTGCCCTATCTAACCAATTAATGATGACATCATCATTAAGTGGACCAGCACATTCTAAAGTCATATCTTCTGGGCAAGTTATCACTGGATTCGTTGTATCTTGAATTCTAAATACCGCAGATGTTGTACTTGAGTTATCACATTCATCAGTTGCTGTAAACACCACAGTAACTTCTCCTGTCGATGCACATCCGTTTGACAATGCAGTCGTATAATCATTCGTCCAATTAACTGTAGACGAACAATTATCAGAAGTAAATGTAGCGCCACCATTGTTATTTAACCATGCTGTAAGGTCATCAGAGTTATCATCCATAGAACATTCGATAACTAAATCCACCGCATCTGTAATTACTGGCGGGATGGCATCATTTGATTTATATCTTGCCGTACAGCTATTGGTATTACCTGCTTGATCTTCTACAGTAAATAAATAAATCTGATCAATAGTATTTCCACAACTACTGAAGTCAGTTTGAATCATCTCTGTCACTGAAAAATCAGCTAACATATCACAATTATCTGTAGCGGTAGCTGCTATATTATCAAACCACGAAACTAAATCTTCTTCTCCACATAACACATCAAGATCATCAATACAAGTAATTTCTGGTTGCTCACAATCATTGATAACGACATCAAAAGTACAAGTACTTGAATTTCCAGAATCATCAACCAAGGTATAGGTTATTGTGCTTGTCCCTATTGGGAATACCTCGTTATTTGACGCAACGGTATTCATACCAGAACTTGTTGTACCGCCAGCAAAATTTATATCGTAAGTCAATGTCAATCCGATACAGTTATCAGCAACAATTGGATCAGTTTGATCGGTACTTAACCAAGTACAAACACCCGCATCTGTACAATTAACCACATCATTTACTGGACACTCAATGGCTGGTTCATCTGTATCTTCTACAGTGATATCAAATTCACAACGCGCCGTATTGCCGCATTCATCCACTGTTTCAAATGTAATAGTAGTTGTACCAAGTGGGAATGATTCTCCACTTGCAATACCATCAATTAAAGAAACAGTAGGTACATCATCACATTCATCTGCTGCTGAAGGCGTAGGATAAACTACCCTACTGTCGCATACATCAGAATCAATACTTACGGTTAAGTCAGCAGGACAATTTAGGAAGTATGGATTCGCAGTATCGTTCATTGTAATTGTAGACATACAATCACTGCTATTGCCACAATCATCTTGAATAACAAACGTGACAACTATACCTGCTCCACCATCACATTCTAGAGGATTAGGTAAGCCACCAGGATAGTTATTGGATATAGTAAAATCATTACAAGAGTTAGCATCAGCTCCTGTTGCTGAAGCCAACCAAGCACTTATCATAGACGCATTGTTTGGATCTCCACATTCGAGCTCTAATTCCATTGCTGGACAAGTAATATTAGGGACGCCAGTATCTTCAATAGTATGCGTTGCTAAACCAGTAGAACTATTACCACATTCATCAGTAGCAGTAAATAGATAGGTCGTTGCATTTGTTACCCCGCACCCACTTATGGTATTCCAAACCACGCTAGTAATAGTCGTACTTCCACAATCATCTGTCGCTGAAGCACTTTCTATAAAGTCCGTCAAAATAGTACCTGTCATAGTGCCACATTCCAAAGTAGCATCAGGAGGTAATGTTAATACAGGTGGTGTATTATCCTCTATTATCACACTAGCTTGTGTAGTAGAAGTATTACCGCAATTATCCATCACTTGAAAAGTATAAAGCGTTGTTGTAGCCAGCCCACAAGTTGTTGTAACAGGCTGCGACAATATACTCCAAACCAAAGCTTCATCACTACAAGCATCAGTGGCTTGCGCCGTCCCATTATTCGTTTCCCATGTTGCTATTGCGGCAGCATTCATATCATCGCCGCATTCCAATATTAAATCAGTCGCTTCGATAGCAATTGTCGGAGGTGTCATATCTTGAATTGTGATGACACGAGTACAATTGGAAGAATTGCCACAATCATCAGTTGCCGTAAAGACATATTCGACCGCCTCTGTTAATCCACAAGATTCAGTTGTAGAAGTTGTAAATGATAAAGCAACATCATCATCACATGCATCCGTTGCAGATACAGAAAGCGTCCAACCTTCAATCAAGTTAGAATTGCTAGGGTCTGCACAAACCAAATTCAAATCATCAGGACAAGTTATTACCGGGTTTGATGTATCTACGATCTCAAATGTGGCACTTGTAGTGGCCGTATTACCACAAGCATCTGTTGCGGTAAAAGTTACTTCCACTGAACCAGTCGAACCACATCCATTTACTAAACCACCAATAAAGTTATTTGTCCAAACTACATCTGGCTGACAATTATCCGAAGTAAATGTAGCCCCTCCATTATCATTAATCCAAGCTGTAAGGTTGTCAGAAAAATCAGTACCATCACATTCATAACTTTCACTGACTGCATCCGTAATAACGGGAGCGACAGCATCATTTGAAGTATATCTTGCTGTACAGCTATTGGTATTACCAGCTTGATCTTCAACGGTGAAAATATAGATTTGATCAATTGTATTCCCACAACTACTAAAGTCGGTTTGAATAGATTGAGATACTGTCAAATCTGCTAACATATCGCAATTATCCGTAACCGTGGCAGCTATAGAAGCAAACCATGCTGTCAAATCTTCTTCACCACATAAAACGTCGATATCATCTGTACAAGTTATTGAAGGCGCTTCGCAATCATTGATGATAACATCAAACTCACAAATACTAGTATTGCCTGACTCGTCTTCAATCGTATAAGTTACTGTACTTGTACCAAGTTCGAACTGGACACCATCACTACTTATATAGTTTTCGCCTGTTGGTGCACTCGAAATTGTAGTGGCTCCAGTGATATTGTAGGTCAAGGTCATAACACCGCAAAAATCTGAGTTTAGAGCGTCCACATCATCATCTGCTGTCCATACACATACTCCTGCGTCATTACATTTAATCACATCGTTACTTGGGCATTCTAATGTTGGTAATTCGCCATCTTCAATTGTAATATCGAAGGAGCATTCGAATGTATTGCCACAATCATCTGTCGCTAAATAAGTTACCGTGGTAGTTCCTACTGGAAACATAGAACCAGATGCTAAACCTGCAGTCATCGTTACATCTACTTCATCATCGCATTGATCAAAGGCAATAGGCAAACTATATAAAACATTTCTTTCACAAGAATTTGGATCTGCAGATAAGGTTACATCGTCGTGACAATTTATAAAGTATGGCTCTATAGTATCGTCCATTAAAATCGATGCAGTACAAGAACTGGTATTTGTACATTCATCTTCTACGGTAAATGTTATTTCAATACCTGTTCCACCATTACAAGTTAGTGGATTCGGTAGGCCACCTGGGTAATTGTGTGAAAATGAAATATTGCTACAAGCATTTGGATCATTTCCTGAAGCTGAATCTAACCATTCTAATATCAATTGATCATTATCCGGATTGCCACATTCTAATTCAAGATTAGAAGGACATGTAATTGTAGGCATTGAAGTGTCCTCAATAATAAAGCTTGCCAGAGCAGTAGATACGTTACCACAATCATCAGTAGCTGAAAACTGAAACACCATTTCAGAACCACTTCCACAAGCAGATATCGTATTAAACAAGAGATTATCTGTAGTTGGAGTTGAGCAATCATCCGTTGCTGTCACATCTGCCAACCAAGTATTTAATGCTGTTAAATTACCAGCACCATCACATTCGACAGTCATATTGGAAGGAGGCGTCACTACAGGAAGTGTTGTGTCCTCAGTTATGACATTAGCAGTGGTTATTGATTCATTGCCGCAATCATCAGTGACTCTAAAGATATAAGGAATTGTTTCTGTCATACCACATCCAGCTATAGCGGTCAAAGCTGTAGCCGTCCATGTCAAATTTGCATCACAATCATCTGTTGCTGTAGCGCCACCATTCATATTCACCCATGCAGTTATAGCTGCTGCATTGCCTGGATCTGCACATTCAAGAACAAGGTCTGAAGCGTGCAAATCAATAGTAGGATTATTAGTATCCAAAATTGTAACTGTACGCACACACGTACTGGTATTATCACAATCATCAGTTGCTGTAAAGGTTACTGTAAATGTTTCAGCATTGCCACAAGTAACCATTGAAACATCTGGATAGTTATTTGTCACTGTTACATTACTACACTCATCAGTCCCTTCTGCATTTCCTAGCCAATTGGCGATTATAGCATCATTCGCAGGATTACCACATTCCATTAAAATACTTTGTGGACATATCGCTACTGGATCTACAGTATCTTCAATTGTGAAAGTCGCAGAAGTTTGCGCAGTATTTCCGCAAGCATCAGTCGCAGTAAAAGTCACTAATTGACTGCCCGTCAAACCACAAGTTAGAGTTAATGCCATGTCAAAATCGTGAGACCAAGTGACATCTCCACAATCATCTGAAGCAACTGCACCACCATTGCTATTAAGCCAAGCTACTAAAGCATCCGTATTACCTGCACCATTACATTCAACTGTCAAATCTGAAGCATCAGTATCTACACTTGGATCTGTAGTATCTTCAATTGTAAATTTTGCTAAGCACGAAGACAAATTTCCAGAATCATCTATTGCTGTAAACTCATACTCTTTAATTTCTGAACTGCCGCAATCTGAAATAGTATTTACTTCAGAGTTAGCTAATACAGCATCATCATTACAATTGTCAATTGCCGAACTACCACCTAAGAAAGTTGCTAAAGCAACAGCATTACCTAAACCATCACATTCTACTGTTTGATCAGCAGGACAAGTTATGACTGGTGCTTCGCAATCTATTACTGTAATATCGAAGCAACATTGAGCCGTATTTGCGGAAGCATCTTCTATGGTATAACAAACCATACTAGCCCCTAAATTAAATACTGTGCCCGTCGCATCATCATTTCCTGATGCAGTTGTCGTCCCGGTTATATCATAAGTTATAGTATATCCTGTACAATTATCATTACCTGTATTAGGTGCAATATTCGTACTGTTCCACATACAAGCCGCATCTACGCATGTTGTAATATCTGCTGGACAATCGATATCTGGAATGGCAGAATCAAAAACTGTAATATTATATTGACATACTTCAGTATTACCGCATTCATCCGTCGCCGTAAACTCTATAGCAGACGTCCCAACCGGGAAGGTTGTACCAGAAGCAGGTCCAGCTGTTTGAGCTACAGATACACCACAATTATCTACAATTTGAGGCGTCGAGAATATAGGATTCGCTCCACAATTAGAAACATCAACATTGATGGTCATATCTAAAGGACAGGAGACAAAGTCAGGAGAAGTCACATCATCTAAGATGATACTAGCTGTACAGTTTGAAGTATTTCCACAGTCATCGGTCACCGTAAATTCAACAGGAAGCATGCCACCACAATTTGGAGGTAAAGAACCATCATAATCATTAGTTAAAACTACTTCACTGCATGACGAAGCATCATCAATTGTTGCTGTAGTCAACCAATTTAAGATAAGTGTTGGATTCTGATCTGCTCCACATTCTAATGTCAAGTTAGACGGGCAACTTATTGTTGGTACTGCTGTATCTTCTATAGTAAAATTCGCCAAGCCAGTTGTTTCGTTTCCACAATCATCGGTAACTGTAAACAAATAAGTTTCTGTGTAGCCACCGCCACAATCTGAAATTGTATTATAAACCACTGAAGAAAAAACTACTGGTGTTGAACAATTATCACTTCCTGAAACGGTGCTTAACCAACCTGTCAAATCACCTGTATTACCAGAACCATCACATTCAACTGTTGTATCAGTTGGTAACGTTAAGCTGGGTGGTGTTGTATCCTCAATTGTAAAAGTTGCAATTGCTGTAGAGCTATTCATACAAGCATCTGTTACTGTAAACAAATAACTTGCTTCGGAAGTAGATCCACAATTAGCAGTATTGGCCGCAGAAGTATTATTCCATGTTACTGACGCATTGCAATCATCTGATACGCTGGCGCCCCCGTTCGAAGACAGCCATGCAGCTAATGCTGCAGCGTTCCCACCACCATCGCACTCAACAGTCATATCTACCGGTCGCACTATAAACCTTGGTCCCACATTATCTTCTACAGAAATAGTAGCCGCACAAGTTGCGCTATTACCACATTCATCAGTAGCAGTAAATACTATTATCGTAGATCCAACTGTACCGCAAGCAAAGGTCGTTGTACCCGGATCGTCATTTGTAATTTCCACATCACCACAACCATCAACCGCAGTTGCTGAATTCAACCACAACTCTCTTACTGCATCTTCAGTTCCATCTCCACATTCTACAACCAAATCTTCTGGACACGTAATCACAGGATCTTCCGTATCCTGAATTGTAAAATCCGCACTGGTCGTTGCTGTATTTCCACAATCGTCAGTTACTAGAAATTGTACTGTAACAGCACTTGTTTCACCACAAGCTGGATCTAATCCATCAAAGTCATGAGACCAAGTCAATGGACTACAATCATCTGAAGCCATTGCGTCAGCTTGACTATTTAACCAAGCAAAGAGATCAGCAGCATTCGTTGCTGAATTGCATTCAACTAAATCATTAACCGCATCTGTATCTATAACAGGATCAGTAGTATCTTCGATTGTTACATTTGCTAAACAAGTGACGCTATTGTTATTATCATCTAGTGCGGTAAATTCATGCACTTGAATTTCACTACCGCCACAATCTGAGATCGAATTAAAAAGTAAATTACTGACATCTGGAGAAGCATCACATAAATCTGTTGCCGAGACACCTGTCAACCAGTCATTAATATCTGTAGTATTGCCCGCTCCATCGCACTCGAAAGTGGCATCCATAGGACAGGTAATCTGAGGCGCTTCGCAATCTTCAACAATTACATCAAAGCAGCAAGAAGACGAATTACTAGCTGCATCAGTAATAGTATAACATACTGTACTTGTTCCAAATGCAAATGTTGTACCTGCAGCTGAATTACTACCACTGGTTGTTGTTACCCCTGTGATATCATATGTTATGGATTGTCCTGAACAATTTTCATTTGACACAGGGTCGATACTTGCATCCGAAGTCCAAGTACAAGATCCTGCATCCGCACATTTTATTACTTCGGTAGGACAATTTATAGTCGGTGTCACCGAATCAATGACAGTTATATCAAAGGAGCAATCTGGATTAGACCTACGTCCACAAGCATCCATGGCTTCAAAAACTATAGTCGACGTTCCAATAGGAAAAGTAGATCCTGAGTTGGGACCGCTCAATTGAATAACAGTAACTGGATCCGTACATTGATCAAAACCTACTGGTGTCGAAAATATAATATTAGCATCGCAAGATCCAGCATCTACATTAACAGTCATATCAGAAGGACAGTTAATAATTGTAGGATTAATATTATCTCTTACGGCAATAGTTCTAGATAGATCATCTCTAAAGTTGCCACATTCATCTGTCACTGTAAAAGTGACAGTCGTGTTTTGATTACAACCATCTGTTAAATTCCCATCCCAATCATTAGTTATCATTAATGGACCACCGCAAGCGTCTGTCATAGACGCTTCAACATCATCTATCCACGATGCGATCAAATTAGGATTATCTAAATCGCCGCATTCCAGGAATAAGGTTCCTGGTGGGGATGACCAAGTCGGTCTTACAATATCTTGTATGGTAAAGTTCCATAAGGCAGTCGACTCGTTACCACAATCGTCTGTCGCAGTGAATAAATAAATTTCTGTTTTTGTATTCCCGCAACCCGGAATGGTATTAAACAAAGTGCTCGTCACATCTATTGCAGCATTATCGTCACAAACATCACTGACGATAGCTCTATTTGCTAAAAATCCTGCTAATTGATCATCATTTGTTGGACCACAATTTACAGTTACATCCGCACGAAGGGTTAATGTCGGAGGCGTCTCATCAATGACAATAAAGTCGGCCTCTGCTGTTGCAGTATTACCACAATCATCTGTAATGGTAAAGGTGTAAGGAATCGTTCTTGTATATCCACACTCATCAACTTCAGTCCCTGCGGTTGCCGTCCAAGTCACAGAAGGATCACATTGATCACCAGCCATTCCTCCCCCATTAGTTGCCAACCATGCATTTAATTCAGGCGTGTTTCCGTTTGCATTTATACATTCTGCGATTAGATCTTGAGGTTTCATTAAAAACTCTGGCACTTCGTTATCTTCTAAAACGAGTGTTGCAGTGCATGTTGACGTATTGCCACACTCATCATCTGCAGTGAAAGTTACAGTCTCACTACCTGTACCAGGTCCGCAACCACCTGTAGGTGTTCCCCCGTAATTATTAGTTAACAATCCTGTTGCATTACAAGCATCGAAATAGGTTGCTGTTGCAAGCCAGTTGGTTACAATGGCATCGTTATTTGGATCGCCACATTCTAATGTAATATCCTCAGGACAAGTTAATGCTGGAGGTGTTGTATCGCTGATAGTTATGGTTGCTGTGCAAGTGGACGTGTTACCACATTCATCAGTTGCCGTGAAGGTTACGACCTGAGATCCTTTTAGAGGATCTGGCATCATAAAGCTTCTTGTCGTTTTATTAACGGACTCTAGAATATAGTAAAAATCTTTAGGTCCTTCAATTGATTGCTTACCTGAAGATTTCATTTGAAAAGCATCAAATATGTTATCATCAATTAACGAATAAGCCAATGGATCGAAGTTATCAACCAAAGAGACAACATTACCTTCCGCATCAGTAGCTGTTACCGTACTTAACCAGTCATTAATTAAAGTACTATTCGAAGGGTCAGCACATTCTAGGTTTAAATCTGACGGACAGGTTATGTCTGGAGGTAGATTTTCTATGAGAACATTAATCATACATTCATCTGTATTTCCTAAAACATCCTCTACAGTTACTGTCACAATTTCAATCATATTTTGATCAGAACAATCAAAGCTACCACAGCCTGTACACGTTTCTGTTACATTATCTGGGCATGGGTAATTGATGGTGTACCCTAAGTCAGAAAGATCAACTGTAGCGGTTGTACCAGTCATTGAAACCGTTACATTTGTTGGACACGATAATTCTGGAGTTTCCTCTGATTCGACTTCATTATCAATGATTTGTTCGCAGTTATCTTTATCGGTAATGGTGACTGTATAAGTACCCACGCCCAGTCCAGAAAGATCTTCTGTAGTAGCCCCATTTGACCAAAGAAAAGTATAAGGCGCACCACCTGGATCAACGATGACATCTATTGCCCCATCAGTACTAGTCGGGCATGTGGCATTTGTTATGTTAACAACGTTACTGTTTTGACAACATTCAGGTTGTCCATCCCCACATGTAATTCTTACTGGATCTGTTCCCGAATTAAATGAATTATAAACCGGCGCCGCTAAAGTTCCACTTACCCAACTAATGCCATCTATGCCTGCTGGAAAATTAGCAAAGAAATCAAAAGTGGTATTACAACCAACATTTCCAATCAACGCACCGTCCGTACAACATGGCGCCCATCTCCAATTAGCTGTTACTGTAGGAAATATCCCAGTTATTTCTCCCGGATCATCTGAAAAATCTAATGTAGCTGAGGTTGGCAAACAAAAGAAGTCAATTGTACCGTTCCCTCCTGTAGGATCACCTGCGATATCAATAAGTATAAACAAGGATATCTCTCCAGTTAATGTATTCTCATAAAGGAATAACACTACTTCTTCCGAAAGTTCTAATCCCGTATTTGAAGAGGCACCAGCTGGATTACCGTACGCATAAAAGGCTACGTCATCTTCTGCATTTTGAATGGCGTTAATTGTGAATGATTGTGCGCCTTGTGTCACAGTACAATCACATCCCATCATCTTTTGATTATTCTGATACTTGCCAGAACCAACAGATTTTAAAAGCTCAAACTCTCTCAGTTCTATTTCTCCAATAGATTCTGTTAATTCAGATGTCGCTACTGGCAATTGGCTAACTGAAGACATGAGAGCTATAAATTCTATTTCTGCATTTTCATGAACTTCAATTGCTTTTAAATTGCCAAAGCCATCATCAACAAACTTATCAGATATAATTTGAGCTCCACGATCATTTCTTATTTGATGCTGTGTCGTTTTTGTTAAACCATCTCTCTGGAAATCTAGGAAATATGATTCACTATTGGACACATTGGCTTCAGTAAAAAGTGGCCAAGGCATTTCAGATTCTTTTAGCCTGATCAATTGAGAACTTATTTGGCCATCTTTCCCCGCTCCCAATGAAACTTTATATTTCGAATATTCTCCTTTAAAGTAAATATTCTGTTTACCTGAAGCTGGTTGAAATTTTGCTAATACGCGACTTGCTTCTTCTATCTCATCCCATTCAATTTTATCTTTATCAAGAACCTTATTAAATACGTCTGTATATTCGAACGGATTAGACAGACATCCTCCGTATTGTATGCTCAATTTTTCTGTTTTGTAAGCTTCAAGTTCTGGTATCTTAATCCAAATCAAAGCGCTTTTATTGGAATGACTTTCCACCCAATAAGGCACTACTCTATTGTCACTATCTAAGATGAGTAAGTCATCAAAATTTTGAGACATGCCTGCTTTATGATCTAGCTTTAGTTGATATGGAAAGTCATATAGGTTGGTACCAGACCGTTCTTCTATAAATAGATCTGACTGATATTGACAGTCTTTGACAAGACTAAGCAGGTCATTAGAATTTATCAAACTGCTACTCAGCAAGCCAGTGCTTAATTTATTCATCACAGGACCAATGAATCCATCTTGAATTTCTTCCTGATAACTAAATCCAAAAGGATCATAATTATTGGAAATGCTCATCACGCCACAACCATCTGTAGCAGAAAGGCTACTTAGCCAAGTATTGATTATTGATGAATTATTTGCATCACCACATTCTAAGCTTAGATTAGAGGGGCACATATTAATTGGCCCATTCGTATCAACCACCTCAACATCGAAGCTGCAAGTGGTTACTTTACCTGTATTGTCTTCAACTGAATAAGTTATGGTAGAGATCCCTTTATTGAATATACCATTTGCAAATCCATTGCCTGACCTTACCGTTGCTCCTGTAATATCGTAGGTAACGATTAAATCATCTGTAGGGGTACAATCATCAAATAAAATATTTGGTTCTAGGCCAGATGTAATTTCAGCAGTACAATTCCCAGCATCAACTTGTGATATTAAATTTGCAACGCATTCAACAACTGGAGGGGCACAATCATCGAAAGAGGCGGTGAATGAGGTAGGATATAGATTTGAACATCCTTCATCAAAGTACCAAGAAGCAGGACCTTGTACAGCATTAACTGTTATAGTTAAATCTGTTCCACACTGGGGTGGTGTAAAGTCCCAATACACCCAATCATTCTGTGTATTCATATTCCTACCACCAGAAGCATTAGTACAACCTGATAAAAATACTACTGCTTCTTTACAGCCAGGTAAATTATCTACGGTAGTATCCCAAACAACACCTTGCGCAGGATAAAAATCATTGGTTACTGTTGTACCATCATCTACGATGATTTGGACTTGTGCTCCATCAGCAGTTTGTGCAGTTGTAATATTACCGTGCCAATGCTCAATGAAAACTCTGATTGTTCCATCAGTTGTAACACAATAAACTACTTGCACACCATGTGCAAAAGAAGCTACCATTGGAGATATTAGAAAAAAGCATATCAACATTGGTATTCGAACCCATCTATGATATACACCTTCAGATACAATTGTTCTTAGATTAGACTCACCCATTTTCCGATTATTATAATACTAGTATTCACTGGACATACGTATCCAGCATTAATCGGAATCCAGGTGTGTAACACGTAAGATTCTAATTATCAGTGCTTTACGCACAGGTGGGTATTCCTAGGAGTCTCAAAGATATGAAAAACTAACATATATACATTAGTAATAATGTATAAAATATTGATTAATAGGTTTTTGATTGTTACGAATCCTCTGCTTGCTGAACTTTTGTAGGGCCTATTTTTGGTTAAACTGAGCGTATTCTAAAGGCATATTAGTTTACACTTTTTGCAGATTAAGTTGATTAAAATTCAACCAGGGTATCATCGAACATCCACCTAAACTCATTCGGAAAGCATCTTATAATCAAACAGTGCGATTGAACATTTATACCAAAACAATATTGATCTTCATTTTAGTCTTTCTAAACAGCCACTTGGTGGCATGTAGTTGCGATGACATTCCTGAATACGCTATTTATGATTATGTTGCTCTGGTCAAAATCGATAAACTTGAAGCAGTTGATCTCACTTACAACGTTTATTTTCAAACAATAGACCAAATCAAAGGTCCAAAATTCGACTATGCACACATTTTCAGCAACCATCCAGAACTAACCAATTTCGTAACAAGTTGCGATCTTGTTATAAATGAAAAAGAAGAATGGATATTGTGTGCGACCAACCAACAAGGTACGCTTAGGGTAGACTATTGCTCAAAGACTCAATTATTTAGAAATAATCTAGGTGAATTACAAGCCCATTTTATTTACGATAGGAATGAATTCGAGTTATTTAAGGAGTCATTTCATTCTGAAACCACCAAGGTAAAAAATGGAAAAGTGTTTACTTATTATGAGAACGGACAAGTTGAAATTGAGGCATTTTATTCTAATGGTCAATTAAATGGAGAACGCTTTGTATACTACGAAAATGGGCAACTTAATCTTTACCAATGCTTTGAAAAAGGCGTGCAGATAGAAGATGAAATTAAGTGGTCAAAAAATGGGAGGATAGAACAAGAATGTCACTATGAAAATGGACGAATGCAGCATGGCAAATATTACAATGGG
Organism: Saprospiraceae bacterium; assembly: GCA_020630775.1. Classification (GTDB taxonomy): domain Bacteria; phylum Bacteroidota; class Bacteroidia; order Chitinophagales; family Saprospiraceae; genus RFSX01. The sequence continues at coordinate 83,674 of JAHDIN010000004.1, forward strand.
CATAAAATCAATACTGAAGTAATCAGGAGAAAAAATGGCACCTATGAGATACTAAGGTAGTCTCGATTGCATTTATGTAATAAAAACCAAGTTTAAACCCAATGCTCTAATAAATTCAGGCCTTTCACACACCCTACAATTAATTATCATTCAAGAATTCAGGTCCGTATTTAGTCAATCATTTTACATAAAATGGTTAATTGAATTTATGAAGCAAGTCTAACGCCATTAATACACGTAGATTTGTGTCTACCTTTCATACCTCCCCATTTTAATATTTAAACCTTTCAAGACTGATGTTAAATTACAACTGGTGCTTAAACCTGCAAAGGAGGCATGCTTTCAAAATGTTATTGTGTTTAGGAATATGTATGATGAGTACATGGAGTTTTAGTCAAAATAAAGCACAAAATCTAATTGCAGAAAATATTTCGGATTTTTCGAATCTAAAAGAGGTTAGTCCATTTGTGGCGAGCAAGAGCTTCATTCCTAAAAGTGCTTTAGGGATAAATGGAGATGTAAGTTATTTAGACTTAAAAAGCGGATTTACAAATTCAGTGATTAAATCTGATGAAGAGACACTAAAGCTTACCATTCCAATTAAAAACAAAAAAGCAAATTTACTTCTAAAAGAAGTTGAAGTATTAACACCAGATTATATCACAACAACAAGCTCTGGCTCCAAGCTAGACGAGTATTCTCAGAATAGCAAATTCTATTGGGGCACAATTGAAGGTCTACCCTCTTCAACTGTAGTGTTCAATGTTTTCAATAATGAAGTATCGGCAAGTATAGATTTAGGAGACCAAACTTTCACTTTAGGAAAAGCAAAAAATTCACAAAGCTATATTCTATATGAAGAGAAGAATTTAGAAGATCAGAATACACCTAGCTGCTCAACAAAGAGCCAGGATATTGATATAAAGTTTCCTCATATAAATCAAAAATCTGAAGGTCCCAATAATTGCGTGCGTGTATATATGGAAGTAGACAATGACATATACAACCACTTCGGAAGCACACAAAGTGTAATGAATTACATTCTAGGTGCATTCAGTCAAGTAACGCTTTTATATGAAAATGAAGACGTCAATGTCAGATTGAATCAAGTATTAATTTGGGACACAACTGATCCATATAATGGCCCTAGTTCTGAAGATTACCTCGTGCAATTTAGCTCAGAACTCAATCCCGATTTTAACGGTGACATAGCACACCTTGTAGGATTTAGAGGTGGTGGCGGAATTGCTTACGTAGATGTATTATGCAAAAACGTTAGCAAAACTGCTTATAGTGCCATTAATACAACTTATAAATTAGCACCTACTTTTTCGTGGACAGTAAATGTAATTGCCCATGAAATAGGTCATAATCTAGGTTCTCCACATACACACGATTGTTCTTGGAATGGTAATAACACACAAATAGATGATTGTGGTAATGTAGGAACAGCCAATCCAACTTCATGTTATAATGCCAACAATCCAATCATCCCTTCACAAGGAGGTACTATTATGAGTTATTGTCATCTAAGCAACACTGGCATTGACTTTAATTTAGGATTTGGGACGCAACCAGGAGATCTTATTCGAAGTCGAGTATATGCCGCTCAATGCTTAACGTCTTGTGGGTCTTGTCCAGAATTTGGGACACCTTGTGATGACAACAACGCATGTACAATAAATGATGCGATTGACTCTTACTGTAATTGCACTGGAGTTATGCAAGACGATTTTGATCAAGATGGAATTTGTGCTAATGAAGATCCTGATGATTCAGATCCTTGTATTCCTCAGTCTTGCAATGATTGTTCGTTAACAACAATTACTATAATACCTGACCGTTACCCTTCTGAGATAAGTTGGGAAATCATAGATGCGCAAGGAAATATTGTATTTGAAGGCGCAGATTACACAGCTGACGTATCTCAATCTAGAGAAATATGTATAGATCCAGGATGTTATGATTTCATCATTAGAGATAGCTATGGTGACGGTATTTGTTGCGAATACGGCCAAGGGTCTTATACATTGACAGATACTGAAGGAACGGTTTTAGCCACTGGAGGAGATTATGCCGCTTCTGAAACAGTCAACTTATGTTTCGAAAATACAAACTCGTGCAACATAGGTGAAGCTTGCAATGATGGAAACGATTGCACAACTGGTGACAGCTTAGATGCTAACTGCAATTGCGTGGGCACCTTCCAAGATGCTGACAATGATGGCGTTTGCGATGCAAACGATATTTGCCCAGGTGGTGATGATTCAATAGATTCTGACAACGATGGTACCCCAGATGCTTGCGACAACTGCTCCAATGCAGGTGCTGCTTGTAATGATGGCAATCCGTGTACTGTTAACGATCAATTAGATGCGAATTGTAATTGCATAGGCACCTATCAAGATTCTGATGATGATGGCGTTTGCGATGCTAATGATATTTGTCCAGGAGGCAACGACAATATAGATACAGATGACGATGGCACGCCAGATGATTGCGATAGTTGTTCTAACACAGGAGCTGCGTGCAATGACGGTGACCCTTGCACTTCAAATGACAGAATAGATGCAAATTGCAACTGTGTAGGTACATTCCAAGATTCTGACGATGATGGTGTTTGCGATGCCGATGACATTTGCCCAGGAGGTGATGATAATATCGACCTTGACAATGATGGCACTCCAGATGCTTGTGACAATTGTACCAACGCAGGTCAAATTTGTGATGATGGTGATGCATGTACAACCAACGATCGTTTTGATTCTGATTGCAACTGTATTGGCACCTATCAAGATTCTGATAATGATGGCGTTTGTGATGCGGATGATATATGCCCTAATGGTGATGACTCATTAGATGCAGATAATGACGGCACACCAGATGCTTGTGATGATTGTTCACTTTTAGGTCAATCATGTGAAGATGGTAATCCGTGTACCATCAATGATAAATACGACGCTAATTGTAATTGTGTAGGCACATTTAATGATTCTGACAATGATGGTGTATGTGACGCCAATGATATATGCCCAGGTGGCGATGACAACATTGATACAGATAATGATGGCACCCCAGATGCATGCGACAATTGCAACAATGCGGGACAAAGTTGTGATGACAATAATGAGTGCACCATAAACGATCAATACGATGCCAACTGTAATTGCGTCGGTACATTTAATGATTCTGATAACGATGGCGTATGTGATGCTAATGATCAATGCCCAGAAGGAGATGACACTATAGATATTGACAATGATGGGACACCAGATGCTTGCGACGATTGTACGCTTTTAGGTCAATCTTGCAATGACAATAACCCTTGCACTATCAATGACAAGTATGACGCTAACTGTAATTGCGCCGGAACGATACAGGATTCTGATAATGACGGTGTTTGTGATGCTGAAGACATCTGCCCTGGTGGTGACGACAACATTGATTTAGATAATGATGGTACGCCAGACGCTTGTGACAATTGTGTTATTGCTGGTCAATCTTGCGATGACAATAACCCATGTACCATAAATGATAGGTACAATGCTCATTGTGAATGTGAGGGTACTTTCCAAGATTCTGATAATGATACGGTTTGTGATGCATTTGATATTTGCCCAGGTGGCGATGATTTGCAAGATATTGACAATGACAATACACCAGACGCATGTGACGATTGCACAACCGTAGGCGAATCTTGTGATGATGGCAATGCTTGCACAATAAATGATAAGTTCGATGCAAACTGTAATTGTGTGGGTACTTTTCAAGACGCTGACAACGATGGTGTTTGCGATGCTGAAGATGTGTGTCAAGGTGGAAATGACAATGTTGACATAGACAATGATGATATCCCAGATTTTTGTGACGACTGTATTGGCAATGGTCAATCTTGTGACGATGGTAATCCTTGCACAATAAATGACAGACTCGATGAAAACTGTAATTGCGTAGGGACATTTCAGGATTCTGACGATGATGGTGTATGTGATGCTGATGATATTTGCCCAGGAGGAGATGACAATAACGACAGTGACAATGACGGCACTCCTGACGCATGTGATGACTGTAGTCTTGCGGGACAAAGTTGTGATGATGGAGATGCTTGCACAACAAATGATAAGTTCGACATTAATTGTAACTGTGTGGGTAATTATGCTGACGAAGACGAAGATGGTGTGTGCGATGCCTTAGACATATGTTCAAATGGAGATGACAATATAGATAGCGATAATGATGGCACTCCAGATGCCTGTGACGATTGTAATCAAGCTGGAGACACTTGTGACGATGGAGATGATTGTACTGTAAATGACAGGTATGATAACGACTGTAATTGTATTGGACAATTTTTAGATTCAGACAACGATGGTGTTTGCAACGAGGATGATGTTTGTCCTGGCTCTAATGACTTTATTGATTCAGATGGCGACAACATCCCTAATGGATGTGACGACTGCAATAACGATCTTGTGAATTTACCATGTGATGACAATAACGAATGTACGATTGATGACAAGTATGATATCAATTGTAATTGTGTAGGGACTTTTATTGACAGTGATAATGACAACGTATGTGACGCTTTTGATATCTGTCCTAATGGAGATGACTCTATTGACTCAAACAATAACGGCATACCAGATGATTGTGAATTAGACTGCATGACTCATGTCACAGAATTTGAAAATAGCGAACTAGAGCATTCTGGAGAAAGTGGCACTTCTACCCTAGTCAACTTTAATGGACCAGTTATCGGTGCAGCATTTACTGTATATGGTTTAGATATGAGGACATTTGGCAGAACCAGCAGAAGATACATAGAAGGCATCGATGTGATCATTCAAGAAAAAGATGGACCTAAGAAGAAATATGCTTCTTATAACGCGACTGAGTTCAACACAGTTAATATAGTAATCAATCAGCCTGTCATTTCAATTGAAGTTATTCTATCTGATGTTTATGATGGAGAAAGCTTAGTTGACATGGCCGTATCGCTTTCAGACGTTAGTTACTGTATTGCACAAACTGATTGTCAAGATGACGATAATGACGGCATATGTAACGAACAAGATGTTTGTCCAGGTGGAGATGACAATTTAGACACAGATACAGATGGCAACCCAGACGCCTGTGATGATTGTTTAAATGAAACTTTACGTTTTGATGATGACATTTTATCACATTCTGGAAGTGGATTTTCAAATACAACTATTCAACTAGACAATCACTCTAACCCTTCGTTTTCGATCACTGAAATAGACTACAGCTTTAGTGGAAACAGATCAAGAAGATATGTGGACATAGTAGAAGTACTTTATGTAAATGATAAAAATAGACTTAAAAGATTCGGTCGATATTCTGGCAGAAAATTTAGTGAAGTTGACATTTCTATCCCAGGTACTGTAAAGAAAATTATTGTCAGAATGAAGAATGGCAGAAGTAATTCTTCAGCACTACAATCGATAAGAATGTCAGATATTGATGTATGTTCAGGAGCCGTAAGCGCTGATTTAAAAACTGAAATTTCATCCGAAATAGCCAATAACTATAAACCAGAATCCAGAGATTTGAATACTTACATTTATCCAAATCCAAATGAAGGTTTATTTAATTTAAAAATCAATTCGACTCAAGAGATAGGATTATTAAACATTCAAATTATAAATCCTTTGGGAGAAAGATGCTTTAACAATAAGTATGAAATTAATTCTAAAGAACATATAGAAACCATAGACTTAAGTCGATATCCAGCTGGTTTATATTACGTAAAAATCAAGTACGATGGACAGCAATCAAGTTCATCTTTTATGAAAATAAACTAATACCATTTGACTATCAAAGCGCGAACTTAAAACTCAAATGACATAAGATAAAACTGTTCTGAAAACAATCTATTAAGCATTCATGCTTTATTAAGAAGCGCCTTCTTAAGTTAAGAAGCCGCTTACTTTTTAACATTACGAAAAGAAAAACCCCAATCAATAGACCGGAGGTTTTTCTCGACATATGGGATGAAACCCCCTTACTGTCCTATTACAATTAACTTCCTAATAATTTGCTTTCTATCTAAGTTAATTTTGACCGTGCATGATCCTTTCGCCAATTCTTTGACGTTTACTTTGTATAGTTTCTTACCAGTAGCTAGATCAAAGTCAACTATTAAGTTACTTCTCACTATTCTACCTTGCGCGTCGAATAAGTTCACATTCAAATCAGCTACATCATAACCCAACTCTAGATCTAATGTCATTTCATCAACCACTGGGTTTGGATAAATCTGAACTTTATGTTCTGCTTTTTCGCCATTTCTATCTGAAAGATCAACACTCACTATCTTAGATACTAATGCTTGATCATTCAAGTCTAATTGTCTGATTCTGTAGTAGTACACGCCAGCAGTTTCTACATCGTAATCATCATAAGAATAGTACAATGTACCGCCTGTGTTTTCAGCTAACACCTTACCGATAACTTCGAAATCATCAGTAGCATTAATTGATCTTTCTACTTCATAATGACTTGCACTCTCCTCTTTCCGTACTGTCCAACTCACTTCGTTGAAGTTGCCTTGGTTTTCAGCTTTTATGTCTAACCACTCAGCTGATAATACAGAAGTCACAACACCCGCATCAATATTTGGAACATGTGTACCTGGAAGTACGCTATAGTAAGCTGTTGTGAAAGGTCCATTAGAACCGTCAACATCACTATCCATAGATTCATCTAGTCCGATATTGGGTTGAGTAATTCCATATCCGTTTGGTAAATCAAACTTCAAGTAATATGAGTTTTTACCTAGGTAATCAATCATGTATTCTCCTTGATCATCAGTAGTTGCATATCCAAATTCTTGACCTTCTAAGTCAATCGCTCTTACAATAACATTAGCTAAACCTGGCTCGTTACTTTCTCTCATACCGTTGCCATTATTATCCATCCATACATGATCACCGATACTGCCCATCCTATAGAATCCTGCACCTATATCACATCTATCTTCACCACATCTTAAGACAATCTCATCAGTCGTACCTGAACCAAACATACCTGTCACATCACTATCCAATGATTCCATGATACCAAAGTTTGCTACAGCTGGTACTAATGTAGCTGGTGGATTCTTAAATGCTAAATAGTATCTTCCTGGAGGTACGCAGAATTTAAAGTATCCATCATCTGAAGGTGTACCAGGTTTATGACCTGTATATGTATCATCATAGTACGTCCAAGCGCCATTCTTAAATCTGTACAACTCTACTTTCAATCCGTTGATACCATTTTCAGTTGGATCCCATAGGTCGTTTTCATTATGATCCAACCATACTAATTCTCCAATCTGAACACACTCATAAAGACCTGCATCAAAATCATCAAGATTACACTCTCCAGCACCTAGAGTTACTAGATCTGTAGTACAATCGCCATTAGCATCAGTTACGTCACTATCAAGTGCATTATTGCCACCTTGATTTGGCGAAATCGCTTCATACTTGCCTTTGTTGAATTTCACATAATATTGTCCAGGGTATAACTTATCAACTAAGTATGCACCACTTGCATCGGTAAATGTCGTAGCTACAAGATTGCCTAAGCTATTGTATACTTCTACTTGGATACCTTCAATACCTGCTTCTCCACCATCTTGTACACCGTCTCCATTACAATCTAACCAAACGACATCTCCTAATTTTGCTAGAGGTAAGACACCTGCATCAACAGAGTGATTCATCTCTCCTGCCATTAGATCAATACAGCCTGTCCATCCTTGGATATTAGCGTCACTATCTAACTCATCATCTGTACCTTGATCTTGTGGTGTGAATGCGCAATCGTCACCCAATCCGCTGATATCAAAGTTGATTTGATAGCCACCAGGTAATAATAAGTCAAACAAGTAATATCCAGTCGCGTCAGTAGTTGTTGTTTCTAACAAGTTACCTGCACAATCGTAAAGTGATACTACGACACCTTCTAGGCCTGGTTCACCAACATCTTGGACACCATCACCATTAAGATCTTTCCATACTGTGTCACCGATTTCTCCAGTAACCAATACTTCAGCTGCATCGTTATCATCTTCATCATCATCCCCTTCACCGAATGGATCATTTGGATTTTCATCTAATTCATTATCGTTATCATCACCGTTGAATACTGGATCTTCATCTCCACCATCAACTAGATCATTATCATTATCCGGATCTTGATCTGGCGTACTATCTGCATCAACTAAGCTACCATCACCTGTGTTATTTCCATTTTCATCTTCACTGTAGCTAATTTCCGCTTCATTGTACCAGTCTCCGAATTCACTATTATCATCTATGTAGATTTCTAAGTTTAACACCAACTGCGTTGTATCACCTGCTGCTAAGAAATCAATATCATGTGTTAATAATCCTCCAGTGTTTGTCCAACCTGGGTTCAATGCTGCATCAAACAAGAAGCCTGCATTTAACCAATCCGTCACTTCTGTATTGTATGCATCAACATTACCTTGATTGACAACATCGATATGGAACTCTACGATATCACCTGGCACAAATGGTCCGATGCTATCTACACCCATGAATGTTGACAACTTACGCAATGCTAAGTCAAATACTTCAATCTCCTCTGGATCGTGATCATCCTCATCTGGATTATTCGGATCATTAGGATCTCCATTAACTTCATCATCAGTAGGATCTCCGTCGTTATTTGGATCATTATCTGGATTACTGTCATAGTCGGGAATAACCGGATTATCGCCATCTTCATCATCAAAATCAGATATCTCTGCTACATTCGTATAGTTCGATCCTTCACAAGGTTGTACTATCAAGTTGATTACTTCAACTTTATTTTCAAATGGTAATAGGACCTCTTCTATTGTCGTCGTTGCATATCCTGTTGCACTATTAAAAGACCAATCTGAGTTAAGATCTTGATCAAATAAATAACCACATGGAATGTAGTCTGTAACTTCAATATTACTTGCTGCTAATCCTCCTTGATTATATACAGTAATATTAAAAGGTACCACCTGACCATATGTGTAAGGACCTGTATCAGGATTCGTTTTAGTTAAGGCTAAGTCATAACCCACTATCACATGCGCAATATCATTGTCATCTTCATCATCATCGCCTAAGCCAAATGGATCACCTACATTTTCATCTATGACATTATCATTATCATCGCCTGGTTGTACATCATTATCGTTATCTGGATCTTGATCTGGATCACTATCCACATCCACTAATGTGCCATCAGCTGTATTATTCCCACTTGCATCCTCTGCATAGCTGATCTCTGATTCATTTATCCATACCGAAGGATTAGCTCCGGTCGGGATAGTTATTTCAAGAACAAGATCAATGGTCGTACTTACATCCGGAGGTAGTGGTGTCGTAACATCATATGTGAGCAAGTCGCCTGCTTGAGTCCAACCTGGATTATCAATTGCATTAAATATAAAGCCTGTATTTAAGTAATCTGTAATCCTAAAGCTTTGGGCTGTTACATTACCTTGATTAAATACTTCTATAGTAAAAGTCGCTTTCTCACCTGGCACATACGGACCTATATTATCCACGACTTTACTTTGTGCTAAATCAAACACCTCTACGCCTTCAAAGTCATGATCATCTTGATCAGGATTATTTGGATTGCTAGGATTTCCTGCAACTTCATCATCTGTCTCTGGTCCATCATTATCTGGATCATCATCTGGATCACTATCAATGTCATCAGCAGGCTCATTAGGATCGTCACTCACTGCACTTGTAATTTCTGAGTAATTCGTAAATGAATCTTCATTATCATCAAGACACTGTGTCAACGCCAAATTAATATCAATCATTGCTGATCCTCCTGGCACCAAACTTCCATCGTATAAGTAGGTTGCTGTATGAGCAACGGCATCATATATCCAGCCAGGCGAATCTATGTATTGGTATCCACATGGAATGTAATCTATAATAGAAATATCACTTGCTTGTACACTTCCCTGATTATAAATAGTAACCGTAAACGTTACAACATCTCCATATTTAAATGGCCCTGTCGCTGCTGTTGTCTTAATTTGAGCCAAGTCGAAAATCTCAATTCCCGCAGGATCGTGATCATCTTCCTCCCCTCCTTTATCTTGACTATCCATATCGTTATCCTCAGCACCCTCTGGTTCTACTGCATTTTCAGTATCACTATCAGATCCAGGATTACTATCAATATCATTATTGGTCCTATCTTCTCCGAATTGATTTTCGGCAGATAAAATCTCAGCATAATTGATCCAATCTTTTTCTCCTCCAGAAGTCATTTCTACTTTAAGGAAAATTGGAACATCTACACATTGACCAACTTCTAGCAAGTTAGTAATTAGATAAGTTGGCACAGCTTCAGTTCCAGCCCATCCTGTATTATCAGCAAAAGCAAAACTATAGCCTGCCGGTAAATAATCACCTACTGTAATATTTTGCGCCCCTATGTTGCCTTGATTACAAACTGTAATTGTAAACTCA
>JAHDIN010000044.1 GCA_020630775.1 Saprospiraceae bacterium
CTATAAATTGAATTATTAATTAACACAATCCCTAAACGCTATTCAGGGAAAGACATATATCAATTTGTAAACTCCAAATTATTAATTATCCATTACATCTTATTTAAAAAACGACAACACCTTCACCTTTTTTCCGTCGATCAACTTTATAAAATACCGACCGCTTGACAGTGACGAGCAATCAATATTTTTCTTAAATGGACTGAGAAGAATAAGTCGACCGGAGCTATCAAAGATTTGTAACTGTTCAATTGGGTCAGTAGATTTTATATTCAAGTTATCAATGACTGGATTGGGATAAATATTAACATCAAAGTTTTCAATAAGCTCTTTCGTGTTGACTAGAAAACCATTGCAAGTACCACTTTGTAATTGGAGACTGTCAATACCATTTGTATAAATGCAAATATCGGATATTGGTAAATCAAATAGACAAACATGTGGGGCTTCTATATTTAGCCCTTGATCAACGGCACCAATTTTTTCTATTACTGTTCGAGTGCCAGTATAATCCCAATTTATATCCGTAAAACTAAAATGTTGGACCGTGAGCGATTCATTGCCAATATTTATAGTCCCTAAGCTATCTAAATGATAAGTAATAGAGTCTTGGCAGAATGCTGGCAAGAACTTAAGCGAATCCCCAGGCTGTAAACCAAAATCGTAATTGAGCTTAAATTCAAAATCCTGAAAAAAATATAGTTTTTTGTCTTCTTGATAAAAGTGCTCAAACTTGGTGTAGAATACTGAGTCACTCAATTGTCTACTATATCCTTGTTCGTCTAAGCGCATACGCTTGCAGTCAATACCGTTAATAATGGTGTCTTTATCAAAACTCATTATGGCATATCCGTCATATCCAGATAACCCATCAAAGGTGTTAATTATCCATTGATCTTCAGGGGTGTACCATTCCTGGCAATAAGAGTTGGAAATAATGAAAATGGCGAAAAAAGTGATTAAAAGTCTCATTTGTTGTTCTATTTATTTATGTGATGAAAGTATGATTTTGTTACATAAAGTGCCGATTTGATAAGATTTTGGTTACTTTTAGACCGAACAATTTATTCCTAACTTAATATTACAAAATGAAAAAAACAATTTTATTCATTGCGTTTTCACTCTTTATGTTTGCAACGACACATGCTCAACTCGGTTTCAAAGGAGGTTTGCAATCTACCAACTTAGCTTTTGATGTTGATGGTCTTTCTTTATCACCATCTAGCGTTATTAATTTTCAACTCGGTGTCATCTATGATATCGGCATAGGTGATAATCTTGATTTCAGAACAGGATTACTTTATAATGGTAAAGGTTCGAATTTTGATTCTCAAGGATTTGAAAGTGATATTTCATTGTCGTATCTCAATGTACCGTTGAATATTGTGTATAGTTTCGGTGATGAAACAGGTAAAGGATTTTTTATTAATGGTGGTCCAGATATAGGTATTTTAATGAGTGCCTCTTCTGAAGATGAAGATGTAAAAGAAGAACTTAGTTCTATCGATTTAGGATTCAATCTAGGAGCAGGATATAGATTAAATTCAAACCTATCTCTAGGAGTAGAATTTTTGAGTGGGTTGAGTAATATTGATAATACTGAAGACAGCGACGAAATAACCGTAAGGAATAGGTCAGTTGGTCTATATGTTATATACCATCTGTAAAATTATAAATCACATATTTAACAGGAGGAGCGGAGTTATTCGTTCCTCCTTTTTTGTTTACATCAGGATTTATAAACTTGTTGTAAATGATATTGTTAACTTAAATAAACCCGAACTATGCATTAGAAAATCTATTACGATCCCAAATTGCTGCAATCAGAAGCTTCGCCAACTTATATTCTCTAACCATAGCGGTGCTATGCTTTTCGAATTTAAATCGCTGATTTATTGCACTTTAGGATCTCATGACGAAGTTCTAACGCATAAATCGGGTTAAATATCTATTTCGATTCAAGCTATATAATGAATAAAACGACACTTCTAACAAGCATTATCATCTTTATATTGATTCTATGTGCATGCTCAAAGAGCAGCAATCTAATGGATCAAGAAATGCCGATTCAAGAAATTGATGAAATTAAGTTTCTAGCATTAGGAGATTCTTATACAATAGGGCAGGGTATAAACCCATCTGAAAATTGGCCGTCTCAATTAAAGGATAGTTTAGAGTTGTTAAACTGTGAAGTTGAATCATTAAACATCATCGCTAGGACAGGATGGACCACTTCCGATTTGCTTGGTGCCTTAGTAAATGAACCTAGAATCCAATATGATTTGGTCTCATTGCTTATAGGTGTCAATAATCAATTTCAATCTTTACCCGTAGAAACCTTTAAATCAGAATTAAATGAACTCATCGAATTGGCCGAAATATTTGGTAATGGTCTTGAAAATGTATTTGTTGTCTCTATTCCAGATTATGGAGTAACGCCATTCGGCGCGTCAAATGCGGAAAACATTGCTAGAGGTATCGATTGCTATAATGGTATACTTGAAAATGTTTGCGATAGTTTAAGCATCCCATTTATAGATGTGACCACAATTTCGAGAACGCTTTCTGATACACCTGACGCACTTGCACCAGACAGATTACATCCGAGTGCTTTTCAATATGCTTTATGGGTAGAGCAAATATTACCTTCAGTATTAGATATTCTTGAGAAATAAAAGATGCCTTAGCTATAACCAGACTAGGCATTAGAAAATCTATTACGATCTTAAATTGCTGCAAATTAAGTGCTTCGCCAACTTACATTCTCTAATTATAACGGTGCTCTGCTTTTCGAATATAAGTCGCTGATTTATTGCACTTTAAGCTCTCTTCACGAAGTTCTAATACATAATCTGGGTTAAATAGCTTGCTTTTGCAATAAAAACTCCACTTTCTGTCCTAAAAATTAAAAAATGACTAGTAAGTTTATGTGAATTCCTTTCTAGAATGGACGACGCTCATATCGCGGACTATTTGCTCAGTAACGATGCTGGCTTAAGAAATAAAGCCTTAACAATACTCTATACTGACGCAGAATTTAAAAGTCAAGTGAGCCAGTTTTTAAGATCTAAAGGATCCAATCACGAAGAAGCGGATGATATCTTTACAAATGCTATTATCGCCACTTCTTTACAAATTCATAAAAACAAAACCTTACCGCATAAAGGCATAAAGCCCTATATCTTTAGTATTTGCAAGTACCTTTGGTACAATGAATTAAAAAAGCGAAAGGTTAGAAAGGTGTCGCTTCAAGAATTTAATTTAGAAAATGGGGAAACACCGGCAACGTTTTTATTCGATAAAGACACTAAGCAGATAACAACGAAATTATTGGAACGAATTGGTAATCCTTGTCAAAGTGTTCTGAAGATGTGGAGTTATGGTTATAGAATGAAAGAAATCGCACAGAAGGTTGGGTACAGTTCTGAATCTGTAGCAAGAAAGAAAAAATATAAGTGCTTGAAGAAATTAATTGATATTATTGATTCTGACGCAGAACTTAAACAATATTTGAGGGAACTTAAATGAAATTTAATTTAGAGTCTATAGAGATGTATTTTGAAGGACAACTCAGTCCTGATAAAATAAAGTTATTCAATAAGCAATTGCAAACAGACCCGGATTTTGCAAAATTATTTGATAACTATAAACTGGCGCATAAAGCCAAGGATTTATTATATGCTGCTCAAGCACATGATCATATTAAAGGTACGACAGAATCCAAAGCCGGTAGTTCGCGTAATAAAAAATTATGGACACTTTTATCGTTGTTGGTCGCTGGACTTTTAGCCATTACTGTTTTTCAACTCTTTTTTAAATCTGACACACCTAAAAAATCTCAGGTCGTAGAGGCCTACCTTTTACCTTATTCAAACACTGTTAGGGGAAGTGAAAACCTTTCGCATATTAATCAGCTAGAGCAATTTGTGTATGATAAAGATTTTGATGCATGTATTAATTACTACTTAGGTCTTAAAAAAGTAGAAGTACAAATCGATGAGGATATTTATGCAAGCTTTTGTTATTTGAACGTTGAAAAATTTGATGAAGCGTTACAACTTAATAGTAAATCAATGTCAAGAGCACTTGGCGAGAATAAATTAAAAATCTTGCTCAATAGAAGTGTTATTTTGCTTATGCAAGGCAATCAAGAAGCGGCCATGAAAATACTTGATCAATTAGATGCTGGGTCAGGTTTTTATGCACAGAAAGCACGCCAGCTTAAAGGTCGGATTAATTCGAATTAATACGTCGGTGCCATAAAAAAATACTTATTAAAATCAGTGATGCTAAAACCCAAATCCAAGTCTCACTCTCTTTTTCTTTTATTTTGAATTCGATAGGGCGGTTATCTCCAAATACATTAAAAGCGGCCCAATAGAAGGGGTGCCTATATTCGGGTAATGTATTTTCTTTGTATGTTAATTTAGCATTGTAAAGCGCTAAATCTCTTGATTGTCCGTCTTTTAAATTTTTATAGAATAGCGTCATTATTTCCGAAGTTGCTTTATCGTTAACTGACCATATTGATGCAACTACAGACGCTGCGCCACATCCTATAAGAGATTTACAAACGCTATTTATCCCTTCTCCTTTTACGAGTTCTCCAACGCCAGTTTCGCATGCAGATAAGACGACCATTTTTGATTTTGTGGTAAAGAAGTCTAACTCGTTAAAGTACAAGCTATCTATGCGGGTGCCTGCTTTATTTAATGCAATGAAAGAATGGCCATAATTTTCCGAACTCTGCTTAACATGACTAATCAGGTGGACAATATCAGATTGTTGCAAAGATGTTTCGAAATCCTTAGCTGTAGGTGTGCTTTTAATGGCGCAGTTAATACTACCAAATAAGTTGCATATTTGGTCAGCTTCGGTTTGGGCATGTAATAAGGGGCCTAAATATTGTCCTCTATAAGCATCTGAAGAACTGAATGTTTGGTTTTTGTGCTGTTCGTATGAAGCTAATGGGATAGATATGTTTTGGACTGTTGGTGGATTGATTAGATCTTCTAGGTGATGGGTAGATATAGAATAAAGTTGTGTTACAATTGGGACTTTTTGATTGTTGATTTCAAACAGCACCTCGAAGGGGACCATGGCTATTTGTTTGTCGGTAATGATTGTTTGTTTGTGATTTACATGCTTTAACGGTTTGATTAACCAATCATAAAGAGTTTTTCCAAACGTTTTATAGTCTTCTCTATCATGCTTGTCACATTCTTTACAGTCTATAAAAGGTTCATAAATGGATTTATAAAATTGTGCAATTGTTTGATCAGCGGTACCATTGTGATTGATTCTATGTACAGCATATTTATTTTCTATAGATTCACATATGTAAAAGTAATTGGTATCATAGTAATAATTAATAAGTTGCCTATCTGATAGCGCATCAAATTTGGCTTCGAATACTTCATAATCGTAAACAAATTTTTCTTGCTTATAGAGTTCTTGTCGAATTTGCTTTTCAATTTTATATTTTTCTTTATCGAGACTGTCTAGTCTAAATGTTGCCGAATCATTTTTATCAAAGTATTTACTATTTTGAAGTTCAATGATCTGTCGATTAATATTCAATAAATTTTCCTGTAAAATGGAAAATGAACTCTTTTCATGAATCGATCTAAGTAAATCAGTAGAATGTGATTTGTCTATTAGATAGAGTAGCTGTTTGAAATTTTTTAGAGAATTATCTCGTGAGTAAATCGAATAAGCAACTTGGATTGCATTCCTTAATCGTAATTCATATTCTGATATCAAATCAATTCTAGAGTCTCTGTCATAGATGCGTTCGTATAGTAAATTGAAAAGACTATCCGTTTTAAGTGCAGCATCCATGGCGACTGATAGATATTTTTTATTTTGAATCGTATCTTCTAGATAGATTTGGTGACAAGCTTCTGACTTCATAGCTAAAAAATTCATGTCCCCTCTGTGCAATGGTAAGTTGGCGATCTTAGGATTTTCGAGATTATTTTTTGGCAGATCTTGTAGTCTACTATTGATTATCTGATTGATGTTATGAAGAGCTTTTTTAAATTCCTTTTTTTTAAAGAATTCATGATATTTCACTTTATAGTGGTAGCTAAAACTTCCATAACTTGACTTGCTATCAAGATATTCAGAATCAATGGATTTAATTTTATTAAATAGGGAATCCGCCTTTTCTTGTTGGTCCGTGAGTACAAGGGTTTCATAGTATTCATCACATACATTGAAAAATTCTGGATGATACCCAAATAGCTTATACATACTAGATGCGGCGTTTTCAAAATAGGCATTACTCTTCTCAGGATTATTCATGGATCCATATATTCTGCCTAGAATAATGTCGCTATAAGCCCTTTGAAAGGAAGTGGTAGATAATGATTTGCTTCTTTGAGCTACCTGCAATGCTTCTTCATTTTTTTTATCTAATGATAAGAATGAAGCTTTGTATCTGTATAGTATGGGTTGAATATGTTTAAGACACGCTCCTGATTTATTGCAATCTTCTATGGCATCATCTAATATAAAATAGGCATGATGTAAATCATTTTGATAATAGTATAAAAGACTTAAAAATAGTTTGATAACATTTTTAAATGATGCGTTGGCGCTCCATGCTTTCTTTTCTAAATGATTTAAGCTTTCGATATAATGACCATGTGATGCTTCGAATTGATGCATGCTAAAATGCTCATAGAATGCAATGTAAGGCAGGATTAAAAGCGAATCTTCATATGTATCAAGGCCTTTAGTGAAGTCGATATTTTCTACACTTTGTAAACTGGATATCTTTTCAAATTTTCTCAAATGGAGTAAGTGCATTAATGTAACCCATTTGGATTTATATTCATTTGCTGTTGTGTCAGTTTTACTTTTAGCTTCTAAAATTTGCACTAATTGGTTAGCTGCTTCTTGCTTATTCCGTATCAATAACGAATGCAGATAATAAAGATCAGGTGTAGATATATCTAAAGCTGATGCTGGAATGTGTTCGTAAAGACTATCAGACTTATCGAATTCAAAATTCAAGCAAGCAGCATAGAAATCTGTATGTTGCTGACTGAAGAGTGTATGCGGTCGCAATAATGCAATGCAAGAAATGAAGAGCAGAAGCTTCAAGTTAGCAGAAGACAATTTCATATTGATTCGGGGATGAACTCATTGAAAAATAATGATTTAATACCCAAATACGAAATAATAAGATACCTAAATGATAAACTACACAGTTGCGCTTACAACCAGTCGACTGACTGTTGGATGATCACTTCCACCTTTGGGTTCTATAGTGACATTAAAGGACTCAGGGTTCTGAATGAAATTCATTTTTAGAAACTCTCTACTGGAAGCAAAGGTGCCCATGTCGATCATTTTTCCTTCTACATCTGCCCACATTTGGAATGTTTCATCAGTACTAATGTTGGGCAGCGATTGAACTTTAACCATGGCTTGAGCGGCTACAGGATTGTGATAAACAACAAGATGTGCGGGGTTGTTAACTAAAGGCACGGACTGCGTTGCCTCGTGTCTTAAAAAGTAAAGGAGTGATTCATCTGCAGCGAATTGCATCGCCTTTTTATCACATGCTTCTTTGATAAGCATATTTTCATTCGATAGCTCTTGGTTCTTCTTTTGGCTGCTATTGAGTAAGAATAAGAATGGTAGGGCACTCAAAAGGATACCTAATAAGATGCCTTTGTAGGTGCCAGTTGTGGCAACTTTTTTGGTATTTGAACTGGCATTTTTTCCTAATGATTTAAATAGCCTTTCCTTGTTTGAAGGCGGAGGCATAACTCTATTTTCTTTAGCCACTTTCTCTAGACTAAGTTCGAGAGTATTGACATAATCTCTTACTTCAGGAAAATTCAAGATATAGTCCTCGACTTCAGACATCTTATAGTCGGGTAGTGCTCCTAAAACATAATCTTCAAGAACACCCGAATTAATTATTTCGTGCGCCTTATTCATATGCTAGCCATTAATAAAGTAAGCAAAATAGACAACCCACCAATTTTTACCACTGGCGTTTCTTGATATTTTTTTCTCAATTCTCTCAATGCAATTCGACATCTAGTTTTGACAGTACCCAATGGAATTTCTAGTTTCTCAGAAACTTCCTTTTGAGTATACCCTTTAAAATAAATGAGTTCGATCATTTGTAAATAAGTCTGATCTAGCTCCGATATTTTCCCTTTTAAATCAATTACATCAGGATTCCAGTTTCGGATTCCGTATTGGCCTAATTTTTCCTTATCATTTTCAAATCCTTCTGTTTTTAACTTCTCTGACTTTTTGTTAAGATGGTTAATGGCCGTATTTCTGCAAATTCTGTGCATCCAAGTATAAAGTCTGCCTTTGTCAGGATTGTATCGGCCCGCATTTTTCCAAATTTTCACGAAAGACTCTTGAAGCACGTCTTCTGCAGCTTCTTTGTTGGGTATGATTTTTAATATCATGCCGTATAGCGCCCCACTATACATATCATAGATTTCTGATAAAGCAGATTCATCTTGAATACTAAAACGATATATAAGTTTCTTGAATTCCATTTTGCGAAAGACACCGTATTAACAGCAGTCTATGAAAAAAGTTTCATTTTTTTTCATCATTCGAAATCCAAATTTATAAATGTCTTGTAATTGAAGCTGTAATTAATTTTTAAAAACTATTTAAATCAAAAAATGATGAAAAAGGTATTATTTATTTCAACGTTGATAAGCTTATTTGTAAGTTCTAATTTATTAGCACAATGCGGATCGCATAAAAAATCTTATACTAAATCTAGTCACAAGTCACATTCTAATTTGGTAGATATTGCAGCAGACAATGATCAATTTTCGACACTTGTCACAGCAGTAAAGTCTGCGGGTTTAGTGGCTACATTAAGTTCAGATGGGCCCTTCACAGTATTTGCACCCAACAATATTGCTTTCTCAAAACTGCCTGAAGGTACAGTGGAAAGTTTGTTAGAACCAAAAGCCAAAAACACATTGACATCAATCTTAACGTATCACGTGATTCCAGCTAAAATTACTGCTGAAACTTTAGTTAATGCCATTTCTGCTGCAGGTGGTGCATTTACCGTCAATACAGTTAATGGTACAGAGCTTACAGCTAAAATTATGAACGGTAATCCCGTTTTAATTGATGCAAAAGGCAACAAATCGTTTATTACTCAAACAGATATAGAGGGGTCTAATGGCGTGATTCATGTTATTGATGCTGTCGTAATGCCATAACGATTGTTAATAAAACTAATGTTTACAACTATTGTTAACCAGTAAAATTTAGAATAATGATCTATTGGATATGCCTTATGATGTTCTCTTTTCAATCCGACCCTGTAAACGGAAATACAAAAGTTTACTTGGACAAAATGTATGGTATTGAAACTTGTAAGCAGACTTCTGGCGTAAAAACGAAAGGCGATCAAGTTGTTGAGAAAACTAAAAGCATCTATACTTACGATGAAGAGGGTAGAGAAAAGAGGTGGTCCTACAATAATGCAGATGGCAGTTTAATTTATGCTAATGAATCTGTATACAGAAAAGATGGAAAGCGTTCAAAGTATTTGCATTACAATGCGAATAATGAATTTGATTCCTATTATGTTTTTGAATATGATGACCAAGGATTTGAAAAGTCTTTAAAGCACTATACGAAAAATGATGTGTTGACCGATCAATGGATTTATGAAACGAATGAAAAAGGACAGATTGTCCGTGAAAATAGAATATGGCCAAGTGGGGTCATGTATGCTTATTGGATAATTAGTTACGACGCTGCAGGTAATCAAGTAAAGAAAGAAATGTATAATTCGGGAAGTACTTTGATTTCATATTATTTAAGTACTTATGATGAAGAAGGCAAAGAAACGTCATTCGCCAAGTATGACGATGATGGAGCTGAATTATGGACACTCTCTTTCGATTACACCTGTATAAATTAGGTCGTTTTTTTTAGTTGGTTTAAGGGAGCATTTTTGTTCCCTTTTTTTATGACTTTAACCCGAACTATGCGTTATAACTTCGTCATGAGATCTTAAAGTGCAATAAATCAGCGATTTAAATTCGAAAAGCATAGCACCGCTGTGGTTTGAGAATATAAGTTGGCGAAGCCTCTGATTTGCAGCAATTTAGGATCGTAATAGATTTTCTAATGTATAGGTCAGGTTTAATGGCGCATCAAACTGTCTCAGATATTAGAAAGCTTTCAAGCTTTTCAATGATATCATCTAGTTGTGATTTTAACTCTGAGTTTATTAACCCTTTTTCCTTGTCATAATTATCGTAGAATGAAGGGACGGACAACTTTCCAGCGATCTTTTTATTCCAGAAACTATAAATAGTGGCTGCATGTTCAAGTACACCAATTGCTCCTCTGCCTCCTGGTGACGTGGCTAATAATATTATAGGTTTGCTTTGCCAAACATTTTGATCAAATCGTGATGCCCAATCATAGATGTTTTTAAATACAGGCGTAAAGGAACCATTGTATTCAGCTAACGATACGACTATAGCGTCTGCATTAGTAATTTGATCCTTAAATCTATGTGCAGCTTCTGGAATGCCATTTTCTTTATCCCAATCAGGGTTATATATGGGAAGGTCAAAGTCGTTAAGATCCAATAAATTTACTTGAGCATCTTTGATCTGATGCGCCACATAATTGGCTAATTCTTTATTAATCGATTGGCTATTATTGGAGGCGCCTATGGCTAATATATTTGGCATAAATTATTTTAAGATATAACTAACAGCTAAGTGCTTTGTTCAAAGGATATTTTTATCAAGCCGAAATTAGGGAATTTCAAAATCGCGAGTGTTTTAACGTTAATTTATTTCTAGATTATCTCAATTATCTTATTTTTCAATCAAAATTCGAACATGCTTAATTTTACCGGTATT
Organism: Saprospiraceae bacterium; assembly: GCA_020630775.1. Classification (GTDB taxonomy): domain Bacteria; phylum Bacteroidota; class Bacteroidia; order Chitinophagales; family Saprospiraceae; genus RFSX01. The sequence goes on from JAHDIN010000044.1 coordinate 10,896, forward strand.
CTAACAGAAGTGCTTAAAAAAGTAGCTAAAAGAAATCAAGAACGCGAAGACGTAGCTACCGCAGATCCCCGCGTATTTGAACAAATGGAAAAAGAAGTAGTCGATTATGGTAAATCTGAAACCAGTACGCGTTCAAGAGCGGATATGTATAGAGGCGTTGCAGAAAGAATGCGTAAAGTCCAAGAACAAAATGAAGCAGACCCCAACGTCGAAACGGCACACAGTTCAGTATTTGACGACTTCCTAGAAGAGATAAAAGGCATTGATCCTACTGTAGAATCGCAGACAAGAGAAATGCCAACAATTCCCTTGCCCGATTCATCGCCCCAACCGACAAGTGCATTCATGTCCGCTATGACAAATAGCAAAGGAGGGTCTTTGTCAATTCGAAAAGAACCACAAATGGGTGCAGCATCACATGACATTCGTATTCCTGATTCAACCTTATTAAAAGTCATAGATTACTCTGAAAATAAAATTAATCTGGATGGCAAAGTAGGCCGTTTTGCATTAGTAGAATATGAAGGCGTGAGAGGATGGATACTAGAGCACTATCTGAATTTTAATTAACTCGGTGAGCTCGGTGAGCTCGGTTAGCTCGGTGGGCTAGGTTAGCTCGGCTATCTCGGCTATCTCGGCTGTCTCGGTGGGCTCGGTGGGCTCGGCCGTCTCGGAAGGCTCGGAGGACTCGGCTGTCCCGGCGAACTCGGCTGTCTCGTATCTCGGAATAATTTTATATCATAGGAGCTTTTGAAGTCCGGAAATAAAAAAAACCTATAAACCTATAAGCCTATAAGCCTATAAACCTAGAACTAACACTTCCCCCACAACACCTCCCTAACCCTATCTTCCCATTCCGATCTAAGAATGCTCAATACAATACTATCCCTTCGGCCCTTTTCAAGCGTGTAATTACTTCTGAGTATACCTTCGACAGTGCAGCCAATGCTTTTCATTGCCGCAATGCTGCGTTCATTATTCTTATCTGCTCTAAATTCAACGCGTTCTAATTTTAGGTTTTCGAAAGCGAATTCTAGAAGGAGGAATTTGCAATTTTTGTTGAGGCCAGTGCCTTGATATTTCTGACCATACCAGGTGTAGCCTAATTGCACAGAAAGGTGATGGGCGTTGAAATCATAAAACCTTGTAGAACCGGCAATTGAATTTTTGAGTTTGTCAAATACCACAAAGGGATAACTGTCTTTGGCCGATCTTAATTCGAGAGCTTTATTTAGATAGGCTGTCATTTGATCATGGCCACTGGCTGGAGTAACTGAATATTGCCATAAGTTGGGTTCATTAACAGAAAAATCAAGTAGAGCAGGATAGTGACTTTTATTAAGCGGAGTCAAAAGAGCTCTATCGTTTTCTAAAATGATTTCTTCTGAAAAATTTTGTGCCATATTAATTGTGTTTTATCAACTCAATATTATTGTGAAGCATGATTATACAACTCATTAATTTTCGGCTGTAAAAACCATATTCCAATTGGTAAAATCCAAATGCAAGCGAATTCTCCAATGAAGTCCCCAAAGTTGACCTCCCTTTGAAGCTCAGCCATTTTAATTACTTTGGCGACAACGTACATGCAATAAAAAATACCCGCTATAGCTAAGAAGTGAATAGGAATTAATATTAAAATAATCGATAAGGATGTCGCTGCGAAACCGACAATAGATGGGAAAATGAATCCTATGAGGATGGCCAAGACTGTAGTATAAATAGCAGGAAACAAAAGAGACAGATTAAACCACTTTAATTGGGGTCGGATAGCGCTATTAATTTTCGGTGTTAAACCTTTTACGACAGACCAATACCAACCATAAAGGATGAATGAGTAAAAAATTATAACAACTGGAAATAAGTTGAAAAATAATTCAAAAGCTTCCAATCCTATCTGTTTGGGTTTTAGGGCTTCAGAGAAAAGGTTAAACATCAAGATGGCATACAGAATACCAGGTATAATGAAAATCAATAAAAAGATTTGCCAGTGTTTGGCATTTAAGAATTTGGAAATCATGGTTGTTAGTTCTGTTTTGTGTAATCTCAATTTACATTTTTTTAATGTAATCTTTTCAAATAAAAATGAATTGCTGTTCCTTTGCTCTGCATGAAGATTTATTTTATCATAATTGCAATTCTTATTCTCATCATTGTTGTATTAAAGTATTTCTCTAAAACAACAATACAACAGGCATTAGCAAAGGATACATCGCCTGAGTTTAAGAAGCAGCTTGTAGAATCTAAATCCTATAAAGCACCCAAGGGATATGTGGTTGATGCCTTAGAAGTAGAAAAAGATTTAGAGTTACGTGTAGCTGTTTGGAAACAAGAAACAATTCCCTCCAAGGGAACCATTCTCATATTTAATGGCTTTACGGAGTTTATAGAAAAGTATTACGAGACAATCCAAGATTTTATCGATTTGAATTGGAACGTGGTGGCTTTCGATTGGAGGGGACAAGGTTTGTCATCAAAGCTACTCCTTGAAAAAGATAAAGGGTATATCGAAGACTTTAGTCAATTTCTTGATGATGCTGATGCCATTTATAACCATAAGGTTAAAGACTTACCAAAGCCTCATTTTTTATTGGGGCATTCCATGGGTGGTCATTTGGCACTTAGAGAAATTCAAAAGCATCCAACCCGTTACAGTAAGGCCGTTTTGTGCGCGCCTATGCAAAGCATTACAGGTTTAAAGACCAAAGTTCTAAGTCGTGTTGCTACCTTCTTTAAGATTTTAGGTTTTGGACAATCTTATGTAATTGGAGGTAAAGATGGCAATCCCAAAAAAACACATGAGCGATTAACGTCAGACATCAATCGATTTAAGAAATGGTCTTCTATTTTTAAAAAGCAACCTAGATTACTGATGGGTTCTGCAACTTGGACATGGAGTCAGGCAGCCGCTAGAAGTATGACTTTAAGTATGAAAGAAGAAGAGGTAAAAAAGATTGTCATACCTGTATATTTAGCGAGTGCAAAAATTGATGTAGTCGTCAATGAAGCTACTCATGAAACTCTAGATGATATAAATCCCTTAATCAAGGTAGTTCCTTATAAAATGGCGAGGCACGAAATTCTGACGGAAACCACTGAAATGCGTAGCAAATTTATCAGTGATATTGATCAATTCTTTTCAGAATAGGCGTCTTATATATTTTTAGCTGTTCAGGTTTAATGTCGAAGTCATTTAAAAACAAATTGTTAATTTCTATGCAAGTCATTGATCCACAATACTTCAGCTATTTTTCCATCCATAGCTACTGCTATGCATCTCAAAATGAGCTTCGTCTTCTGAATCAAGCACTTACATAACTCTTTAACACTTGTTATTAAATCACTTCGTCCCTATAACATATAATTATTTGTAAAATATGTGACATTTTTCTCGTTATTCGTCATAATGGTATAATGACCAACTTTACCCCGAATTTGTTACTCATCCCGCACGGTTCATTATATTTTCTATCTAGAATTCGATCAACATTTTTCAATAATTAGTATTAATCAAATCATGAATTTATTAAACACAGTACAAGGTATGCTCACTGGTGGAGTAGTTGATAAACTCGCTTCATTGGTTGGAGGAAATTCAAGTCTTATCAAAACAGGTTTGACTTCAGCCTTACCTTCTCTTTTGAAAGGCATTATTTCTAAAGGTAGTTCGGCCGCTGGTGCAGGTCAATTACTTGATATGATCAAGAACAATAACTTGACAGCCAACATGACACCAGACAATGCGCTTCTAGACAAAGGAGCAGCATTAAACGAATCTATTTTTGGTAGCGCATTAAAAGACATCAATATTCCTGGTGTAAGTGGATCACAGAGATCTGGACTTTTAAATGCAGCGACACCTATGGTTATGGGATCATTAGGTAAAATTGTAAAAGATAGAAACTTAGACGCAGCAGGTTTTTCTTCTTTTTTGAATGATCAAAAATCATCAATTTTAGGAGCAGTTTCAGGAGCAGGTATCGCTAATTCTGTGCGAGAAACAGTAAGCCACACTTCTGAAAAGTCTTCAGGTGGATTAGGATTTTTAAAGTTCTTACTGCCATTGCTTTTAATTGCCGCTGCAGCATGGTGGTTCTTAAATAAAGACAAAGGTACAGCAGAAGCAAGCACATCAACTGCTACAGAAACAACCGCTTCTACAAGCAATAGTACTTCTTCAAGTACGGCAACACATACGCATGCAGATGGTACAGTACATTCAGGCCATTCTCACGGTGATGCTACTTCTACAACAACGACTTCAACAACAACTTCAGGTACAAGTGCTACAGGAAATGTATCAGTAGCTGGTTTTAGTTTAGATGCTGCAGGCAATCTTTTAAAGGATGGTGAATTATACCTGAAGAAAGGAGAATTTACAGTGAAAGATGGAGAATACTTTGATGCTGACGGCAAAAGTTTAGGCTTTATCGGTAAAGTAGGAAAAGCTATCGGTGATGCAGGTAAAGCTGTAGGAGGTGCTGTAGGAGATGCAGGTAAAGCAGTAGGAGGCGCAGTAGGCGGTGCAGCTGAGAAAACAGCTGATTTCTTCAAAGACACTTTTGGTGGAATGTTTAAAAAGAAGAGTGAAGGTACAGCAGTAGCTGCTTATTCACTTTCAAAGATTTCTTTTGATTCAGAATCTCATAAAATTTCAAGTTTCTCGAAAAATGAAGTTCAAGGATTAGCTGCAGCATTGAAGGCTTATCCAGATTCAAAGATTACTGTAAAAGCTACAGGTGCAGATAAGAAGACGACTAAAATGAGAGCACAAGTAATTCACGATATGTTAGTAACACTAGGTGTTGCGGATAAACAAATTGATGCTGAAGGTGCAGGTGAAGGCGCAGAAGCGTATTCAATTGTAATCAACTAGTCACCCATAAAGTTATTTAGGGAGGCGATCAGAAATGGTCGCCTTTTTTATTTTTAGAAAGCCAGTATTTGTTGATTGCTTGGTAATGAGATCTTAAAGCATAAAAATGCAGTGGCTAGCATTAGAAAAATATATTTAGAGAACGACGATCGACGTACATAAGAAGATAAAGTAAATAAATATGCTACGATTTTGAATTACAAATTATTTTTATGGTTTAAAATGCATGTAAGTGTCTAAACAACTTTTATTTATCCTAAACCGATTTTAAATGAAAAGGATAGTATTTCTTTTTGTCTTCTCATTATTATATGCATTACCTATTATTTCTCAAGTTAATTCCAATCAACTTCCTGTATTGATGATTAATGAACTTGAGATATCAGATCAAACTTCAGATGATATATACATAGAATTATTAGTTATTAATAAAAACGGAATCCCATTCGATAATGACCAATATTCAAATATTATATTAGATGATAGCAATAAAACTTCACCTAGTACGCCTTCTTCTGCAATAAAACCAGGCCATATCGCTATTTCTGAAGAGGTTTTGACAGATGTTAAGAATGGAGATTTAATTGTTATTTATGGTTCAGGGACTAACATTGTAGGATTACCTGAAGGCGTGATTTCTCTTTCTGTTGATAATGCCTCGATAGAGAAATTCAGTGATTTCCCTAACGTAAATAACTCTGAATATTTAAAGGATGCGCCTCGATTTGGGAGTGCCAATATAACGGACTTTATTTCTTTTGAAGGGAATGGTGATGAATTTAAGGTCAGAATTGGCGAAAATTACTCTAACGTTATAAAATTGATTAATGGCCAGAATAATTATTCTTTAGCTTCAATGGATCTCAAAACATATGAAGACTTAGCGCCTACTGTTGGAATTCCAAACACTTTAGATAACGAGGATTTTATTAATAACCTTAAGAGTTCAAATGAATTCTATACTGAATGTGGACAGTTAGAAGGTAATCGTGGTTATGTAAAGATTTATAATGAAGAGGGACCTTTTGATATTACACATGATTCATATGAGATAACTAAATTTGAATATGACTATTTAGAATTGAACGATCTATTATGCGGAATTAACTCTGTAGTAGTCTCAATAAAGGGAGAGGTAATAAAATCTGTGGAATGTGTATTTACGGTTTCTCTACAAGAGAATTTTGAGTTGACATTATGTAATGAAGATAAATTTCAATTTTTAATTAATAGTTGTCTCAGGCCAAACTCAAGTGATTGTTATGCTTATTCAATTAATGGCGGAGAACCAATTTCGTTACAATTTGAAGAATTATCTGATGATATTCAAATTAATGGAAATTCTGAAATAGTTCTTTTTGTTAGCGATGGCAATGGAAGATTGATTCAAAAAATAACTTATCTAATCAGTCAAATTAACTTTAGTGATAGTTGCGATGATGGGGATGATTGTACTATAAATGATTCAATTGATGAGTTTTGCAATTGTCTTGGTGAAGCTCCAGTAGACATTGGATTAATTACAAATCCCTTTGAAGTTAATTGCGAAGTCAATGAGTTAACTATTGAGACGATTGATAATTTCGAATCATATGAATGGTATTATCGATTGCCAAATTCTAATTCGACAATATTTTTATCAAATGACAAAAAAGTTATTGCATCTAAACCAGGGCGATATATAGCATACTTAATAAATTCAAGCGGGTGCAAATATGAAGCTCATTACGACTATTTTTCACCTAGAGGCCAAGGTGTAAATGACTTTATAATTGAAGCAAGTAAAAGAGAAATTTGTGAGGGAGAACGAATTACATTAAGGGTTCCTAGTTACTTAGAAAGTCCAGTTTGGTTTTATAATACAGATGACTTAGAACAAATTTCTGAAGGTCACCTAGTCACTGTTTCAAGTACTGGTGAATATATATGTAAATTCAGTATAAATGGGTGTGATTATGATGCAAGATATGAAGTCTTTTCGCCTTACAGTGAGATCAAGATACTACCTGAAAATCCAATTGTTTGCTCTCCAGACTTTGAGGTTTCTTTATCTCTTGAAGGTCTACCTGAAGTTGATTACCAAATTTTATGGAGTAATAATTCAAATACCATTTCTACCAAATTCTATAATGAAAATGAAGCAAGTGTTTTAGTTCAGATTGGTGATTTAGACCCTTGCAAGGTTAGTATTCGAAAAGATTTTATAAGTGATAATAATGAAGATGTTTCAAATATTTTGGAAAGTAATGGTTTTTATAAAAGTAAAATTGAAATTATTGCTTTGCCAGCAATAAAAAATGATAGTGGGATCGAACAGAAATCAGCATGCGGCGAATTAGACCACTCTAATGTAGGAGATGTTTCTTATGAAATAAAGTTTCTTGAAGGAGAGAATGAAGGTGTGACAATTTTGCTAAATGATTTTTTAATTGCATTTATGGCTGATAAGTGTCTTTGTAATTCATACTCTGGAATTCTTGTAGATCATTTTTGTGGATCACAACTTTCAATTGATGAATTTTTAAAAAGTAATTCATCTTTAAAAGTATATATACCTAAGGATGAAGCAACTATTGGAGAACAAACAGAAATTTGGTTTTCTGAGAGAGATTTAAATTACGGTTTTTAGTCCTGATTTGAGCAATTAAAAGAGCTATCTCTATTATTTATTTTTCATACTCTTGTGAAGTCCCCAAAACGAAATGCCTAAAATAGCGATCAAGAATACGCTTAAAAACCAAGGCTTAAGACCAGATTGACGCCCCAAAGCTGTTTGAATTGTTTGATGTACTAAAAATAAAAACATGAGGGAAATGGAAATATTCAACCATCGAATCATTTTAGTGGCATCGGTATAAAGTCTTTGAGCATTCGCCTCGGTCACTTTCTGAGGATAGTTGAAAATGTGCGGTTTCTTGTTTAGAAAGAAAAGTAAAAGAAAACTGAACAGACCTATAATTGGCAGTATCCAAATCGAATTTTTAGAACTAAAACCATCAGGAGTCCCATCAAATTTAAAATGAATCGGTATTTGATCCGGTAACTGTCCAAATGATTTTGCCGCAATAAAAAACATCAAGACAATAGAAATAAACCCCATTGCATCCAATGCTTTGTCTACTCCCGAACGTTCAATTTCAATAATGGGTCTCTTCAATTTTTAATATTTAAAATCCAAAATCCAAAATCCAAAATCCAAAATCCAAAATCCAAAATCCAAAATCGTAAATCCAAAATCGCAAATCGTAAATCCAAAATCGTCATTCCAAAATCCCATACCCATCTATTTCCCTTCAACCCGCTTAGCTTTCTCCATAACCATAGCCTTCATTTCCTCTCTGTAGATATTTAGTTTTTCAGATAGAACCTGATTTTCAGCTCCCAAGATTCTCAGTGCCATCAAACCTGCATTTTTAGCCGCATTCAAAGCAACTGTCGCTACAGGTATTCCATTAGGCATTTGAAGTATTGATAAAATTGAATCCCAGCCATCAATGGAGTTTGAGGATTTGACAGGAACACCTATCACAGGTAATGTTGTAATAGAAGCGACCATCCCAGGAAGATGTGCGGCACCACCAGCGCCAGCTATGATTACTTTCAAACCACGACTTCTAGCTTCCTTGGCGTAATTAAACATGCGTTCAGGCGTTCTATGTGCTGAGACTACGGTCATTTCAAACTCTACATCGAATGATTTTAAGATATCAGCCGCAGCTTGCATAACTTTAAGATCTGAATCAGATCCCATGATGATTCCTATTTGAGCACTCATACTGTCATTTTTAAATGGGCTTGTATAAATTTAATTTTTTCGATTATTTCTGATTTGTCTTTCCCCAAAACCGTTACATGTCCCATCTTTCTGAGCGGCTTGGTTGTATGTTTGCCATAGATATGAGGAAACACATTTGATAACTCTGCAATGCGATCGAGCCCTTCCAGTCTTGCAGGTCCAGTGGCACCTTCTTCTCCGAGTAAATTTAAAATGGCACTAGGAGATTGCATCATTGGCTTATTGAATGGGATATCAAACAAGATATTTCGCAACATGTCATACTGAGAAATGTCATAAGCCTCGATCGTATGATGACCAGAATTATGAGGTCTTGGCGCTACCTCATTGATTAGGACTTCTTCTTTTTGCGTGTAGAAAAGCTCTACGGCTAAGATGCCGATTAGGTTGAATTTTTTGATTACTGATTGAGCAATTTGCTGGCATTGGTCATCTATCTCTTTTGGGATGTCAGCTGGTGCAATTAAATAATCTAAAAGATTGCCTTTAGGATTAAAGACCATTTCTGTGGTGTCAAAAGTGAAAATCTCTCCAGATTTAGTTCGACCCACAATAACGGCCAATTCCTTTTTGATATCGACCATGTCCTCTACCATCGAGGGTGTATCCATAATCTTTGAATTGTCTTCTTTAGATTTTATGACAGCGACGCCTTTCCCATCATATCCTGCGAGCCTTGATTTTTGTACAAAAGGATAGCTTAATGCGCCATTTTGAAGGGCACTTTCAATTGCTTGTTTATCATAATAGATGTCGAACGATGAGGTAGGTAAGTCTTGCTCTTGGTAAAATACTTTTTGTAATCCTTTATCCTTTATCGTTTCGATAATAGAAGGTTGAGGATAAACGGTTTTTCCTTGCTTTTCTAGTTGGATCAGGGCATCTGTATTGACATTTTCAATTTCAATGCTCAATACATCCATATCTTGCCCAAAAGCCATGACATCATCATAAGATTTAAAATCTCCAGATTGAATCTGCTGACTGATGAGGCTTGCAGGAAAATCGGGACTCTTGTCTAAATAATGCAATTTTAGCCCTAAAGGACTCGCAGATTGCCCCAGCATCAAGCCTAATTGGCCTGCACCGAGGATGCCAACTCGTTTATTGTAAATATTATCCTTCGACATAGCCATACAAATGTATTTTATATTTCTAAGCTTGTTATCTTGGAGGACGAAAAATTGAATATGGAATATCATTTAATTAAGAATGCCAAAATCGTTAATAGAGGTCAGATTATTGAAGGTGATATATTAGTAAAGGGAGATCGAATTGAGAAAGTGGCGCCCAGTATCAGCCATCCGGAAGCTGAAATAACAAATGTGAGAGGCAATTTCGTTATTCCAGGGATCATCGATGATCAAGTCCACTTTAGAGAACCTGGTCTAACCCATAAAGCCAATATAGCTACAGAGTCAAGAGCTGCTGCTGCAGGAGGGGTGACCAGTTTTATGGAAATGCCAAATACCAAGCCTTCATGCCTTAATCAAGAATTACTTCAGGCTAAATACGATAGAGCCTCAGAAACGGCTATGGTCAATTATTCATTTTTCATGGGCGCTTCCAATGACAACATTGAGGAAGTCCTTAAAACGGATCGTAAAACTGTTTGTGGTGTAAAAGTTTTCATGGGATCGAGCACAGGAAATATGCTCGTTGATGATAGACAGACACTCGACCAACTATTTTCTAAGGTAGATATGTTGATTGCGACCCATTGTGAAGACGAACAAACTGTCCGAAATAATGTCGCTAAGGCGAAAGAGCTTAATCAAAACAGTGCTATTTATCATCCTATTATCAGAGATGTTGAGGCCTGCTATAAATCTTCGTCGATGGCCATAGAATTGGCAAAAAAGCATGGCACACGTTTACATATCTTGCATATCAGTACAGCAAAGGAGCTAGAGCTTTTTAGGAATGATATTCCTATGAAAGATAAAAGAATTACTTCTGAGGTATGTGTGCACCACTTATTTTTCGACGATGCTTATTATCATGCTTTGGGTAATAAAGTCAAATGTAACCCAGCAATTAAATCTGCCTCTGATAGGGAAGCATTGATCGCAGCGCTTAAAGACGGAAGGCTGGATGTTATTGCTACCGATCATGCCCCACATACCGTTGAAGAAAAAGCGAAACCTTACTTCGACGCTCCTTCAGGATTACCACTTGTGCAACATAGTTTAACCTTGATATTAGATTACTATCATAAAGGCACTTTTTCTTTAGAATTCATCATCGATAAGATGTGTCATAAAGTAGCAGACATGTTTGACATTGCAGATAGAGGCTATATTGACGAAGGTAAGAAAGCGGACCTTGTTATTGTTGACGCCAACAAGTCTTGGACCATTACTAAAGACAACGTTTATTACAAATGTGGCTGGTCTCCAATAGAAGGCTTTGATATGAAAGGTAAAGTTATTTCCACCATGTGTAATGGCCAATGGGTTTACAAAGACGAGCAGTACACCAATGTTCTTGCAGGTCAAAGATTGCAATTTGCGAGGTAGACTTTAAGTCTAAGTCTAAGCTTAAGTCTAAGCTCGCGACATTCAGTCGCAGATTGCGATCCAAGCATCGCATTAAGTCTAACAAATTCAGGTTGGAGGATATTATAAAAAGTGTGTCAGATTAAAAAAAAAGTTAATTTGATATATG
>JAHDIN010000081.1 GCA_020630775.1 Saprospiraceae bacterium
AACCCTGCCTTCTGTCTACTTTTTCGTAGAGGAATTTGGCTTGTAGGAAAGGATTGACAGTAGACATTCTTATTAATTTTGTATTTCTTATTAATCTATCATCTTCAATTATTAAATCAAAAACACCCTATCAAGTACAAAAAATGTAGTGACTTGATAGGGTGTTTTAATGGTTTTTCAACTAGAAAGTGATTTTAGTAACAGCTAAAAAATAACTCCGACATCTTGTTGTTTAATTTGCTGCTATACTTCGTTAAAAAGCCTCGACGATGCTCGCATCGCCTACGTTTTTTGCCTCGTCTAGCCACAAATTAACCGAACAAACATGCCTAATTTATTTTTTGCTTGTTACTTAAGCATTTTTTACACTATTTCAGTAAAATAGATTCTAAAAATGCTAACCGTTCTTTGTGATAAGAAAAATCATGATCAGGAAAAGCCTTAGGTAGCGATTCGGAAATTTTTGTTAACTCTTGAAATAGATTTTTACGATTTAGTGTCCTAAACAATTTACCCATTCGATCCAGTTGCTCTGGAGCAAATTCATCAATGTAAAAATATTGCCAACGATAAGTCGCAAAAGAAGCAAACATTGCTTCCAAATACCCATCTAAATCAACATTCATAGGAAAATAAAGCCCATAGTCATAGAAATATATAGGTGGCGGAAAATTGGGTGTATTTCTAAGAAAACAACCATAAAATTTTCGCCCATCAAAAGCAGTTGCAAATGGATTCAGTTGAGCCAGCAATTCATTTTCTTTCTCCGTCTCTTCATAAGGAACATTATCTTCTTTCAATCCTTGTAATAACTTAGAACCTAAACATAGACTTTCTGATAATCCAGAAAAACGAAACCCTCCTTGTAGGTATTCTGTTTCTACAGCACTATAAGTCCAGTCCAATTCAAATCCACCAGACAATCTAATGTATTCCTTTTGCTCTTCTGTTAACTTTACAGGATCAGATTTCTTATTAATTCGTTTAAAAGCTCTTTCTATAGTTCTATCAGATAAGGAGCATTCTTCTACATCTGAACTGACAAAAAGACGAATATCATTATTCTCTTTTTTGACAGCTTGGTAGAAAGCTCCTATATTTTTTAAAAGTGACATATAGATTAGTTAATTGTACTTGTTTCGTATAGTAGCTATCCTCCCTAATCCACAATCTTTAAAGACTCATACAAAGCAATAAACTCATCAAAGTCAAAATCTGGGAAAAGTTGGGGCATTTTGGTTTTGAATTCGTCATGTTCATATTTAGCATAGCCATCTTCTTGCCCATACTCTCTATGAATAATCACATTTTGCCACCATAAAAATCCATAAGATTTACACAATAACTGAAAGTAGCCTTCGAAGTCTACTTTTAAAGACTCAAATGAAATACCAAAAGTGTGTTTATAAAGCTCTTTAGTATTGGGTTCTTCACTAAAAAAACCAATCGTTGCATCACTCATAAATAAATCGAATGAATGGAAAGCTCCTTTTAAATTTGGGAATACTTCCTTGTGATTGGTATTAAATAACCAACCTTCAATTTCTTTGACTTCTTCCTCCAAATCCATGGTATTTCTTTCAATAAGATTTTGAATAGGTAGTAAGTTAATAGATCCCATCGCTTGTACAGGTGCATCAGCTTTAGTTGTCCATTCCAATTTAATGCCATTGCAACAGGCATAAAAGTCTTGGATTTGCTGAGGTAATTGATCTTTTACCTTTTTTAGATAGGAACGAGGGCTATCATCACTTTTCCTTTTAGTTATTTCTAGTAAAGGATGTCTTCGTATTGTACGATATATTTCTTTAACGAAATCTTTTTTATAATCTTTACTCATTGCTTTAATTAAATTTTATAGACTTATTTTATCATCTAGTTCGAGAGATTCCAAGCGATCTAGTCTTAAATAAGGTACTTGTGCGACCAATTCTTCCCAGGTGCTGATGTTGGGGTGATTGATAAAGGCTTGTGGAATAGCCTTAGCTATGTCCTTACTAAAAAAGAATTCTAAATCTCTAATGCTTGTATGAGCATTAATAATGACCGTTCCATCAGGTGCAGGAGAAAGTTCTATTTGATAATCATCTAAACTAGATTGTTCAATGTCATTATCTATGGTAACATTATGTCTTTCACCACCGTCATAACGACCTGTTTCTGGATCAAGCTCATAGGCTGTAGCTGTAAATTGTTTAGGTGCATATTGCTCTGTTTCAATAATTTGTCGTAAAATTACTTTATCAGAGTTTGCTAAACTCAGATTATTAGCTAGAGCATTTAATAGAGAACTTTTGACTGTTCGACCATATACTGCTGTAACATGGTAGTGATAAGCTTTGCCTGCATCTGTTCCATCCTTCAATTTCTTTTCTATTTGGATTTCATGATTACCATTGGCAGAACGAGTTAGTGGTGTTAAATTTTCCCAAATTCCTGGTCCATGCAGTTTTTCACTTAATAAATGTCCTCTTATGTAATAAGAACTATCTCCTGATTTACGTTGATTCAGTTTTCTGTAAGAATCATTAAAAAGCCCCCCTGTATTAGTTCCTTGAGCTCCAGGATAAGGGACTTTAGTTAAGTAACTAATATCCATAGAACGTCCAAAACCACCACTAGTTGTTCCTTCAAAATCAGGAACAGCAGATCTGCCTACTAGGAACAATAGTTCTGTTTGATCACCTATTTGGTAAAATATGGTACGAATCTGATTGTCAATCTCATCATGTTGATTTCGATTTCGAATTAATGTGTCTAATTGATTAATTAAATTAATCAAATTACGTTTAGCTGTTGCTTTTTCTGAATCACCTTCTGGAATGACTAGATTATTGATAAAAGCTTTATAAGTCCGTTCTGTACTATGAATCATCAACTCATAATTTCCACCTGCTTTAGGTTTAAAATAAAGATCATGATCATCTCCATCAGAAGCAGTAAATTCATCTCGTAAATTCATCCAACTCGTATCACCATCTTTATCTTGTTCTTCCTTGCTATCTTTGTCATCTTTTCCCCCACCTTTACCCAAAAATGCATTAATTTTCTTCTTCAAAAAGGCTTTTATTTTATCAATGATCTCCTGAATTTTATCCTTGATTTTTTCAATCACCTTTTTAATGTGATCAGTAATTTTATTGAGTCCCAAGAATTTGGCGATAAAGGAAATACCCACCGTTGCCAAGCCATTCAAGACTTCCTTAATCTTACCAATCGCAGGACCAATATTACCATTTTTAATGTCATTGACTGAGCCAATTAGGACTTGAATGACAGCACGCAATCGCTCTGCATTTTCTAGTATGGTATTAATGGCATCGTAGACCATTTCAATGACGGTTAAGAAACCGCCACCTGGAATAAAGATTTTAACCAATTTCTCAATACCCTTATAAGCAACCGTTGTTAAAAACCAATCTCTAAGGCTGGTGAAGAAGGTGGCTTTTAGGTTTTCAGTTGTTTGGGTGATTTCTGCTTTAATGTCTTCCCAGACTGCCATTGGCCCTTCTTGAACAAAAGTTTGAACTAGATCAAAGCCTTTCATTGCCGCATCAAACTTTTCATCGCCTACAAACTGTCGGACTTC
>JAHDIN010000045.1 GCA_020630775.1 Saprospiraceae bacterium
GGAGATAAAGGTGAACAATTGAGTGGGGGAGAGCAACAGCGATTGACTATAGCTCGAGCCCTATTAGAAGATCCTGAATTGATAATATTTGATGAGCCTACTTCAGCTTTAGATCCTGAATCTGAGAAAAAGGTAAGTCATGCAATTACTACAGCTTTAGATAATAGAACGGCCTTAGTCATTGCCCACCGCTTATCAACTGTTAAGCAAATGGATCGTATTCTCGTTCTTAAGTCTGGGCAAGTTGTCGAACAAGGCAATCACGAAGAATTGATTTCTAAAAATGGTGTTTATGCAGAATACGTAAAAATGCAATCCTTAACTTAGTAGTGATGAAGTTTTTGTTGCTAATCATATTAATTAATGCATCTTTTGTCCTTAATGGTCAAGTGGATCAATATGATATTGGTGATGATGTATTCAGATATGTGGCGCACCTAGAACAAAGACCTGAAAAGTTTAAGGATATTACTTTTACACAATTTGATTTCCCATGTGTGGACCGTTTTAAAGTAGTGGCTTCAAATCTGCCGCGAACGGATTTCGAGTTAGAAACAAAGGTAAACTTCAAAGAGTTTTATAGTTATAAAGATGGCGTTCTAAATACAATAGGATATACAGGTCATGATCCTTTTTTGAATATTCCCAGTTCTTTTATTCAGTACTTCAAATCCATTCCTACAGCTCGAAGCAAATCTAAAGAATCATTTATTGATCAAGGGCAAACTGATTTTTTTGTAGTCTATGATGTCAATCAACTTCCGCAGGATTTAAAGTCTTGGTGTCTGAAGGAAAAAGTGGAAGAGATCACGATTATGGCTACTGTCGAGTGGAATAATGCTTACCTCAGAAATGATTCATTTGATGACCTACTTAATGTTCACGTAGGCTATGTTATCGAAAATAATCGTTACTATGCGGTTAGTTCAATAGAACTGAAAAAAGACAAGAGAGAAGAAGTACGGTTAAGCGATTATCCAATTTTGCTAAAATATTTCAAGGATCAAAATTATCAATACGAAAGCTTTTTCCCTTTTAATTCAGTAGTTGAAAAAGCGCGAATAGAAAGATACCCTGGAAAGAGTATTTTCTTTCAAAGTGAAGAAGCTATAGGAAATTACAGTGATTGTGCGCATAAGTTGACAGAAATATATGTCTTTCCAAATCCAACATTTAATGATATTAATATCCAGTTCATCAATGTACCTTCTGGTCAATTAGAATTGACCCTCTATAATATCGTTGGTAGAAAAATATGGTCTCAGTCTTTTAATGTGACTGAAGAGATTTATCAAATCTACCTAGACCTTCCAACTCTTGAGAAGGGGGTTTACTTATATACTATTACAGATAGTAACGGTGATAAATTGCAATCTAGACGTTTGGTTATAATGGAACACTAGAATTTCGACACCGTCGAAATTGGGATTAGGGTTTATGGAATAGGGTCTATGGAGTGACTCTTGACTCTGCCTGAATAACGTTGACTGTTTTTAAATTCTATGTGTAAAGATTGAATTGCCATTTTATATTTATTTAGCCGAAGCTTCCTTTTACTTTGGTCGGATTTTGAAGTTTCAGCACTAACTTCATCCGACGTTATGTCGGAATCTGCGACCTTAGCGTCGCGAACTTCAACTTCACCTTCACCTTCAACTTCACCTTCAACTTATATCCACCTTCTCCGTCGAATTCCCAAAGTGACTTATCGAGTATCGATGACCTGATAGTTTGTTTTTCGATAGAATGTAAGTATTCGTTAACCTTTAAAAATTTAATTATGGCTGGAGGAGGATCTATTTCAACAATGATTACGAGCAATAATAACAACCGTAATCTTCAGTTGTCCGCAAGAAAAGGATTCAAGATGTCAAATGGGGTTTCTTCGAATTCTAGAAATAAGTTAAACTTCAATACAGAGAAGTTTGGAAAACAAACGACTACGCATATCATGAATATGCAGAAAGTCAGGCATCAAATGGGAAAAGATGTTTTACTATCGATTATTAAAACCATTATGGTAGTAGGTGTTTTATTGTTCACGCTTAAAGTGTTCATTTAATCTACAGAATAAATGATTACAACAACCCAAGGAAATCTGACAAGCGTGTAAATGATAAATATGAAAAGCGATTAAATGGAGAGTTAAGTAAATTGTTTTTAATAATACCGCTCTTGGTCATAGTGATAATGATCCTAATAGTAGCGATGACAATGAGCTTGATGTCATAAATCAAACACACTGTTTTTAGTGTACAAAAAAAGGGGTACGACCGTAGCGTCGTCCCCTCTTTTTTATTATTCGGATAAGTAGTTAGAAGATGATTACATCATACCTCCCATGCCACCACCTGGAGGCATCATTGGAGCAGGATTATCTTCTTTCTTATCGTTGATTACACATTCAGTAGTTAATACCATGCCTGCGATAGATCCAGCATTTTCGATAGCTACTCTAGTTACTTTAGTAGGATCGATAACACCAGCTTTTCTAAGATCTTCGTATTTATCTGTTCTAGCATTGTAACCATGAGAACCTTTAGAATTCATTACATTCTGTAAAACTACAGAACCATCAACTCCAGCATTCTCAGCAATACCTCTAAGTGGCGCTTCTAATGCTTTTGTTACTATTTGGATACCCATGTTCTCATCTTCATTAGCACCTTCCACTTTCTTAAGTGCAGTAATAGTTCTTACTAATGCAACACCACCACCAGTAACAATACCTTCTTCAACAGCGGCTCTAGTTGCGTGTAAAGCGTCGTCAACTCTGTCTTTCTTCTCTTTCATTTCTACTTCTGTAGCAGCACCAACGTAAAGAACAGCAACACCACCAGATAATTTAGCTAGTCTTTCTTGTAGCTTTTCCTTATCGTAATCTGAAGAAGTCTCTTCTATCTGTTGCTTAATTTGGTTGATTCTAGCAGTAATACCTTTTTTAGAACCACTACCATTAACGATAGTTGTATTGTCTTTATCAACCGTAATCTTGTCACAAGATCCTAATTGAGCTAATTCAACAGCATCTAATTTGTATCCTTTTTCTTCGGAAATTACAGTACCACCAGTTAGGATAGCGATGTCTTCCAACATGGCTTTTCTTCTATCACCAAATCCAGGAGCTTTTACTGCAACTACTTTTAAGCCACCTCTTAATCTGTTGACTACTAGTACACCTAAAGCTTGAGATTCAACGTCCTCAGCAATGATTAATAATGGTCTTCCAGCTTGAGAACATTTCTCTAAAACAGGGATGATATCCTGTACATTAGAAATCTTCTTATCGTGAATTAAGATGAATGGATTTTCATACTCTGTAACCATGTTGTCAGAGCTTGTGATGAAGTATGGAGATAAGTAACCTCGGTCAAATTGCATACCCATTACCTCATCAACATATGTATCTGTCCCTTTAGCTTCCTCAACAGTGATAACACCGTTTTTAGTCACTCTCTTCATAGCATCAGCGATCAATGCACCGATTTCTTCATCATTATTAGCTGAGATAGCACCTACTTGTTCGATCTTACTGAAGTCGTTGCCAACCACAGTACTGCTTTTCTTAAGGCTTTTAACAACAGCTTCAACGGCTTTGTCGATACCTCGTTTTAAATCCATTGGGTTAGCACCTGCAGCAACGTATTTCATACCAGCATTAACCATCGCTTGAGCTAGGATAGTTGCTGTAGTTGTACCGTCACCCGCTGCATCATTGGTTTTAGAAGCCACTTCTTTAACCATTTGTGCACCCATATTTTCTACTGGATCTTCCAGTTCGATTTCTTTTGCTACTGTAACACCATCTTTAGTGATGGCTGGCGCTCCAAAACTTTTTTGGATCACTACGTTTCTTCCTTTAGGACCCAAAGTGACTTTCACTGCATTGGCTAATGCATCGATACCACTTTTAAGCTTCATTCGCGCGTCCGAGTCGAATGTTATTTCTTTAGACATTTTACTTTTAATTTAAGTTTGAAGAATGATTAGATTATAGGTTAATTGAGGATTTAGAGAATACAAAGAATATCATCTTCTCTCATGATCAAAT
Organism: Saprospiraceae bacterium; assembly: GCA_020630775.1. Lineage (GTDB taxonomy): Bacteria > Bacteroidota > Bacteroidia > Chitinophagales > Saprospiraceae > RFSX01. The sequence goes on from JAHDIN010000045.1 coordinate 4,052, forward strand.
AATCCTCTCCTTCATAATGAAGTTCTTGTCCAGCGTATTTGCCATAAAGAACTGTATTTCCTTTTTTAACGGTCATTTTGATGCCGTCTTTTCCTGGTCCAACTGCAACTACTTTTCCTCTTTGAGGCTTTTCTTTTGCAGTATCAGGAATAATGATTCCACCTTTGGTTTTTGTTTCTGCCTTAGCGGGCTTGACAATAACTCTGTCGTTAATGGGCTTCATTGATTTAATACTTTTTACTTGTTAATTAATTAAGACCTTATATGCACATCATTTATAGTGCCAAGGGATTTATACTGACAATTTTGCTTGATTTACTGACATGGCTGGGGTTTTTAGTAGGAATATGCATTTCATTATGTCATACTGTCCTTATAGTAGGGTTCAGGGAATCGATTAATTAATAATTAAGAATGAATAATTAATAATTCATTTTGGGGTATTGAGATATATAGCCATGTTATACCTAATAATGTATTAGGCTGAAAATCAAATCAGACTTGTAAGAACAGAAAATTGGTTACTAGTTCTATCTCAAGAAAAAGATAGTATTTGTAGACTTAAGAATGTCTCCTCCAGATGTGTTTCCTACTATAATCGCTGTAATTATGGCTAAAACAAAGAGTGTAATGGCTAATCCCCAAGTTAATTTTTCTACGAAATCTGAAGATCTAGCAGCACCCAACATTTGATTAGCTCCAGAACCACCAAAAGTTGAATCTAACCCACCACCTTTGGGATTTTGAACCAATACAACTAGAATCAACAATAAACCGTTGAGTCCCAGTAAAATAGTTAGTGCAGTTACCATTATAATTTAGATTTTAATTTCTCAATTTGAGCCGCAAAGAAACTACTTTTTTTGGGATTTTTCAAACTGAGCGTTTCATAGACTTTAATCGCTTTTTTATAGTGTCCTTCCTTTATGTATAACTTAGCTAGGCTTTTTGAAGCTATTTTCTCATTTTTCTTGACACTATCATCAATTTTTTGCTTCAAAGCACTTTTCTCCTTTGATTTCGTCTTTTTAGAATTTTTTGGTTTAGACTTTTTCTTTGGTTTTAAATCTGAATCATTGTTCTCATTGGCATTCAAACTATTTATCCAAAGTGTGTAGTCGTTTAACTTAACTGGTGTAGCGCTCGTTTTTTTAGTTTTTTTATTACGCTTAACCTTCTTATCGCTTTGTGATTCAGGTTTAACATTAGGCATCTTATTGGTAGCTTGAGTGAGTTTACCTTTAGAGTCACTCGATTTTTGCTTTTTCTTTTTAGGATGCGCAATCATATCATAAGCCGCACTGTTTGCTTTAGACTTAGACTTAGACTTAGACTTAGACTTAGCTTTAGACTTAGGCCCTGTTTCTGTCTTAATCTCATTCTCACTAGCTACAGAAGTCTTATTTTTTGATTTTTCCTTAGCTAAGCCAGAATCAGTTTTCGCCTTAGCCTTCTTTGGCTTCGTGGTAGCGGCCTTAGATTTTATTTTGGAGCTTTTCTTTTTCGGTTCTTTTGTGATTTCTACCGTGTCAATGACGATTACATCTTCATCATGAGTGATATCAATATCGTTTTCATTTAATTTCCAGTGGTAATCAAATAGAGGATGTGCTTTACCAGTGGCTTGGGTATGCAGTTTTAGTATGGGTTGTGAGTAAGATGCCTCCTTAACAAGCTTTTCGATCTGAGCTTTATTCTTTTTGGAAAGAGGATTTTTGCCCAGTTGGTTTATCGATTTCATATCACAAATATAGTTAATATATTATACCCGAAGTAAGCATAATTCGGGTAACTACCAATTTGTGAATGCGTCATTGAATACACGTTCTAAAATATCCTCTATGATAACATCGATTAATTCATCTCTTACATCTTGGATATTTGTATTGCTGTCAAAATCTTCAAAATCCGAATAGGTTTTTGACCAGTTTTCTTCTTCGTTAAATGTATTCTCGTAGTTTATTTTTACTCTGATTTCTAATCTGTTGAGGCTTATGCTATTATTATCATCAGGGGCAACGAAGCTAACACGGTAGGCATTGACTTGACCAGTAAATACGATATGAGGATTCTCTTGATCGGCAACAAGTCTTGTTTCTTCTCTGACTTTTCTTCTTAACTCTTCGGTAAATTCTAGATTGAGGTCTACAGGGACATCATTACTTGACAAGGTGAAGTTCTCAACATAAAAAGTTTTGGCTTCAGGAGGAATAGAGATTCCTTTAAATCCAAAGGTGCAACCAGTAATGATGAGTATGAAAAGTATTCCTAGAATTTTAAATGGCGATATCATATTCCTTAATCTTTCGATACAATGTTCTTTCAGAAATGCCTAGTTCTTCCGCCGCATCTTTACGTTTCCCTCGATGTTTTTTTAATGCTTTCGTGATAAGCTCTTTAGTCTTTTCATCTAAAGAAAGGGATTCTTCTACTTCCTCTGCATTAGAGAACTGCGTTCCTGTATTTTCTATGATAACTGGTTGATTGTCAAAATCATTGTATTCAAAATTCTCATTTTGGGAAAAACTTAAATCAGATTCTTCTTGATAGCGTGCCGCATTGGGAATTGAATAATCTTTTTGTAACTGCCTCGCCGATAGATTAGGCATTTTTAGATTGTTACGTTGAACCAATTCAAACACCAATTGCTTTAGATCTGTTAGATCATTTTTCATTTCGAAGAGGAATTTATACAAGATTTCTCTCTCCTCTATACTTTCCTTTTCTTCACCAGACCCATACTTCGCAGGAAGGTTTCTCTTAGCTAATTGAGGTGCAATTTTGAGAAGATCCTCAATGTTGATATAGTTGTCCTCGGATAATACGGACAGTTGCTCTACCAGATTTCTAAGTTCTCTGATGTTGCCTGGCCATCTATAGTTTTCTAGAAGTTTTTTAGAAGCTTCGTCCGTTCTTACAGATTCAGTCTTATACTTTTCAGCAAAATCATTGGCGAATTTTCTAAATAGAATCATAATGTCTTCACGCCTTTCATGAAGCGAAGGGATTTGAATAGGTACGGTATTCAAACGATAATACAAATCCTCTCTAAACTTGCCTTTCTTAATTTTTTCAAGAAGATTCACATTGGTAGCCGCAATAATCCTTACATCGGTTTTTTGAACTTTAGATGATCCCACCTTGATGTATTCTCCGCTTTCTAATATCCTTAATAGATAAGCTTGAGTGTCTAAAGGCATTTCTCCAATTTCATCCAAAAAGATGGTCCCTTCATTCACTGTTTCGAAGTAGCCTTTTCGATCAGATGTTGCTCCAGTAAATGCGCCTTTCTCATGACCAAATAATTCTGAATTTATGGTTCCTTCTGGAATAGCGCCACAGTTTATAGCAATAAACGAATTGTGTTTTCGAGTGCTATATTCATGGATGATTTTGCTAATGACTTCTTTTCCTACACCACTTTCACCTTGAATCAAAACAGTTAAATCCGTATTCGCCACGCGTAATGCCGTGTGTAAAGCACGTTCGAGCATTTCCGAACGTCCTACGATACCATATCTTTGTTTAACTGCTTGTAAATTCATGAAAGAATGATTTCTCCGCGTAATGTAGCAGGGCTTGCGGCGGTGATTTTTACATTAACGTAATCACCAGGTTTATAGTTTTCATGTTTAGGGAAGACAACTGTTTTGTATTGACTTGTTCGACCCTTAAATTCTTGATCTGATTTTTTAGAATTGCCTTCTATGAGGACTTCAAATGTGTGTCCAATATCTTTTTTGTTTAACTCGTGGGCGACCTGATTTTGAACGCGAATCACTTCTGATAATCTTCGTTTTTTAACTTCTAATGGTACATCATCTTCATATTTCCTTGCGGCTAAAGTACCTGGCCTTTCAGAGTAAAAGAACATATAGCTTAAGCTGTAATTGGAGTATCTCATGATATCCATAGTCTCTTGATGGTCTTCTTCGGTCTCCGTGCAAAAACCAGTGATGATGTCTGACGAAATAGCACAATCAGGAATTATCTCATTGATTCGATCAATTTTAGCTTTATACCATTCTTGATCGTAGGTTCTATTCATCAATTTTAAAATACGGCTACTTCCAGATTGGACAGGTAAGTGGATATACTTACATATATTATGATAATCTCTTATAGCATACATGACCTCATCAGTAATGTCCTTAGGGTGAGAAGTAGAAAATCTTACCCGCATTGTTGGATCTACTTTAGCGACCATGACTAACAATTGCGCGAAGCTGACTTCTTCATTAGTTTCTGGATTTAACCATTTGTAAGAGTCTACATTTTGACCTAAAAGCGTTACTTCCTTAAATCCCTTTTGAGATAAGTCTTTAGCTTCAGCTACAATAGAGTAAGCATCCCTGCTTCTTTCTCTTCCTCTTGTAAAAGGAACTACACAGAATGAACACATATTGTCGCAGCCTCTCATGATGGAAATGAAAGCACTGATACCATTGGTTCCTAATCTTAAAGGAGAGATATCAGCATAGGTTTCTTCTCTAGAAAGTAAAACATTGACTGCTTTTTGGCCACCTTCCGCCGTTGCAATGATATTTGGAAGATCTCTGTAGGCATCTGGCCCAAGGACGATATCGACAATCTTTTCTTCCTCAAGAAATTTCTTCTTTAGTCTTTCGGCCATGCATCCAAGCACACCAATTAAGACACCAGGTTTTTTAGCTTTTAGTTTATTGAAGTTAGCCAATCGACTTCTTACCGTTTGCTCTGCTTTTTCACGAATAGAGCAGGTATTTAGAAGTATAAGGTCTGCTTCCTTTTCGTTTGTTGTGGATTTAAAACCTTCTTGAGCTAAAATGGATGCTACTATCTCAGAATCACTAAAATTCATAGCACAACCATAGCTTTCAATAAAATATTTCTTTGAAAACTCAGGATTAATATTCTTGTCATCGAAGGCTTGACCTTGTATAGAAGGATCCAATAAATCCGAGGCTTGGCTAGTATGATTGTCTAAATGCATTGTATCTGGCTAAAAATCGTCACAAAAGTACGATAAAACTCAATAAGAATGCCATTTTGTCAGTTTAACCCGAACTATGCATTAGAAAATCTATTACGATCTTAAATTGCTGCAAATCAGAAGCTTCGCCAACTTATATTCTCAAACCATAACGGTGCTATGCTTTTCGAATATAAGTCGCTGATTTATTGCACTTTAAGATCTCATAACGAAGTTCTAATACATAGTCCGGGTTTTAGAAAGACTTTATTTTGACCCGTATTCTGACTAGTTTATTGCCTTATATATGACTAAATTGACCTATTTAACTAAAGTTTAAGAAGCTCTGAATCATAGTTTTGTAACAAGTTCATGTGGTTAGAGTCTTAATGTAAATGGCGTTACATTTGTGGAATCAAACTATAATATCATGAAATATTTATTCAGTACCCTCATATTGCTTCTAGGCTTAACCACCCTAAATGCACAGTCTTTAGATGAAGAATTAGGGTTTATATACGTAAAAGCGGACTATCTGCTTGAAACCAATAGATATGAAGAGGCTATCCAAGAGTTTAATAAAATAGTGGAGAAAGATCCAACTTATAAGGATGCTTTATTCAAAAGAGCGAAAGCAAAATATTCTATAGGTGCTTTCAAAGGCACAAAGAAAGATTTACTACAGGCTTTTGATGTTGTTGGTATTACACCTGAAAGCGTTCGATTATATGGAAAGACTTTAAAGAACTTAGATCAGGATGAAGCAGCTACAACAACACTAGCTACTGCTGATATGTTAGAGGGCCGATCTTCTTACCCTCAGAAAAATGAAAACAGTAATACTGATACTGCGGAGGAACCAAATGAAGAAAAAGGTGAATTAGAAAAGCTTGAAGATAAATTATCCAGCATTCTTGATGATTTGTTGCCTGAATTAAAAGGTAATGAGAATGAAGAAAGCACTAAAGGAGAAGGTGAAGAGGGTGGAAATTCAGAAACATCAGGAGATTCTGATAGAGAATCAGGTGGTTGGACAGATATTGAAATCAATAAAGATGGTGATGCAGAAACAAGCGATAATAATGAGGATCGTCCAACTCAAAAAAAGGAGGAAGTGAATATGGTAGCGGTGAATGAAATATTTGTAGACTCAGATTTGACAATCATCGTTAAAGATGGATTGGGGGCAAGAAAAATTACCAATCAGCCCAATATCCTTATACTTAGTGATGCAAGTGGTGAAGTAGTTGTAGATGTTATTGTATCCGGTAGAGGAAAAGTACTTGATGCAGAATTTAACAAGGATGCATCCACCATTTCAGCGCCAAGTTTAATCTCATTAGCGGTAAGAAAGTCAAAAGAGTTTGAATTTGCTAGTTCGGGTATGGATGAAATGACGGGTACTTTTGTATTTAAAATAACAGGAAGTTAAAATAATGATAAGAAGAAGGAATGATCATAATAGAATCATTCTTTCTCTTTAAGATATAAACCAAAGTCATTTTTGTTTTTTTTCTGCATCTGAATTGTGATAAAAACTTTGAAAGGACAATGGTATTTTTAATTTGAGAAACACATTTGTTCTAAAATTTTGAAATAGAAAGTCATAGTTTAGATTATATTTTGTTCATTTTTTTCAATCGCAAAAAAAACGAACCAAAAAATGCTTGAAAAGCTGAAAAGCTCCGCCAGCTTTTCGGCCTCCCGCAATAAGAGTTAGATATAAATTATGCTTATTAATTTGAAGGACTTTTAATCTAAGTTTGGGTGTACATTCTAAAAAATAAATTAGTCATAAAATGATCAATTCCTTAAAAACTCTCTTTATAGCTTTTATCCTATTCATTTCAATAAATGAAGCTTACAGTCAATTTGGTTACGGCCTAACCTTCTCAAATGATTTGTATAACAGATACACAAATCCAACCGATGGTATCGCCCATAATGGAAATGGGACAGCATTATTAACTTTTGGTCTTGGTCCGAAAATTTGGATTGGAGGGGAGAGCTTTTCTTTTTCTGCAGAGACACAAGTAAACTTATCTTTAGTTGGTTTATCAATGCCAGATTATAAAGGATTAGGAAGTGTTTCTTTTCCTGTTATAGGTAAGTTTAATTTCGCTGGTTTGTCTGGATTAAATAAAGAAGGCCGTTTTGGTTTGTCAATAGGAGGGGGTATGCAATGGAATCGCACTGAATTATTATATCTAGCAAATGATTATCAAGACCGTGGCGTAAGAAGAGAATTCTATAAGACATACATTATGCATTTAGGTTATGGCTTTGGAATTTCAGGATTTACGGCCGAACTATTTGGTAAGTATGGATTTAATCCTGACCTAGATGGTGCTAGCAATTTCCATATAGGACTTCAGTTTGGATTCAATATACCTTATTTAAAACGTATTGACGATCCTGCTTCTGCACTTTAAATTATTTCGATTTGATCATAGAAAATCAGCTTTCCTCAAAGCCTTATAATTCGTTTTCTGCTGATGTAGATCTTCAGACGGTCATTACGCTCAATCAAAAGGAAGAACTTTTCCTTATATCGGATATTTTAAAAAATGATGTGAAGGTTATTGGCGGTGGCAGTAATATTTTGTTGACACGAGATATCAATGAGACCGTTTTACTGATAGATACAAAAGGCATTGAAGTCATTAAAGAAAGTGATGCGTATGTTCTTGTATCAATCGCTGCTGGTGAAGTGTGGCATGACGTTGTTGTTTGGGCAGTAGAAAATAATTTCGGTGGTATTGAAAACCTTTCCTTAATTCCCGGAAAAACAGGTGCTGCGCCCATACAAAATATTGGTGCTTACGGTGTTGAGATTAAAGATGTGTTACATTCTTTAAAAGCATTCCACAAGCAAGAAGGTGTAGAATATATTTTCCAGAATAAAGAATGTGCTTTCGGCTATCGCGATAGCCACTTTAAAGGACAATGGAAAGGTCAGTTTATAATTACGGAGGTTGTTTTGAAGCTGACAAAGGAAGGACATCATAAAATCAATTCGAGTTATGGGGCCATTCAATCTGTGTTAGAAAGAAAAGCTATTGATCAACCAAGTATTAAGGATATTAGCGATGCTGTTATAGAAATTAGGCAGAGTAAATTGCCTGACCCAAAGGTTATAGGTAACGCAGGTTCTTTCTTTAAAAATCCAATTATAGAAAAGGAACAATTTGAAAAGATACTTGATCAACACCCTCATATGCCTTCTTATCCTGCTGGAGAAAAAGTTAAGCTAGCTGCAGGATGGCTCATCGATCAATGTGGATGGAAAGGCAAGCGTGTAGGTGATACAGGCACACATAAGCATCAGGCTCTCGTAATTGTTAATCACGGTAATGCTACAGGTGATGATATACTATCTGTGTCAAAACAAATTCAATTGGATGTAAAATCTAAGTTTGATATTGATCTTCAGCCTGAGGTAAATATTTGGTAGGCAGGGAAGGAGATTAAGAATAAGTCTAAGCTTAAGTTTAAGGCTAAGCTTAAGTCTAAGCTTAATTAATCACCCGATGCTTCGATCGGAATCTACGACTATACGTCATGACTCAACCACTTAACCACTCAACCACTTAACTACTCACTCAGCCAACCGACGTCAAAGTCGAAATCTACAACTCATCGTCGTGACTCACTAATTTCTAATTTCTAATTTCAAATCTCAAGAAACCAATCAATACTTCGGTACTCCAGCATCAATCTCATCCGACCAAGCTAAAATGCCACCTTTGAGATTGTATAGATTGTCTAGGCCTTGAGTAGATTGGAGTAAAAGAACAGCATTGGCGCTACGGGCGCCTGACCTACAGTGGATGATGACCTTTTTGTCTTCAGCGATTTTATCAGCATTATCTAGAACAGTAGAAAGAGGTATCAATTCGCCACCTAAATTAGCGAAATCGTATTCGTTTTGTTCACGAACATCTATGAGTTGAAAATCCTCATTATTGTCCATCATTTGCTTCAATTCCTTTACGGTAACTTCTTTCATTTAGATGTTTTTTCGCAAATATATAGCAAAGTTGAATTATCAATCAAATGACATTATATTTATGACATAAATCATATGACATAAAATATATCATATAAATTATATCACTTATATGGCTTCTAAAAAAAGTAACAATCCATTTCCAGTAACTAAGTACAAAGGACCAGAATATTTTTGCGATAGGCAAGACGAAACGCAAATGTTGATAGAAGCTTTGAGTAACGATCGAAGCGTGACGTTGCATTCGATTAGGCGTATTGGTAAGACGGGATTAATTCAGCATGTGCTCCATAAGTTAGGCAGAAAGAAAAATACAATAGCTATTTATGTCGATGTGTTTGACACTCAAAATGTAAATGATTTTGTGAATAAACTTTGTTCTGCTGTTTTAAAAGGATTAGAGAAAAAGCAAGATAAGTTTCTCAAAACATTAACAGACTTTTTTGGAAAGTATAGACCTAAGATAAGCTTTGATACGGTGACTGGGGATCCCTCGATCGAACTAGATATTGTATCTGATAAAGAATTGAAATTAAGTTTGGATACATTGATGCATATCATCAAAAATTCGAAAAAGCATGTGATCATTGCAATCGACGAATTTCAACAAATAAATTATTATGAAACAAAAACTTTGTCTGCTACACTGCGCCAATACTTGCAAACCATAGATAATTTAAATTTTATTTTTTCAGGATCAGAGAGAGAATTACTGCTTGATATGTTTTCGTCTCCGAAACAAGCATTTTTTAGAAGTACACAATTAATGCCGCTGGAGAAAATTAATCGTGATAATTATGAAGCTTATATCAAATTTCATTTCAAGCAAGGCTTAAGACCCATACCTGATGAATGTGTTGATGAAATATTGGCTTGGACGGAGCGGCATACCTATTATACACAATACCTTTGTCATAGATTATACGAACGCGTAAGGACCAGGGTGTCGATAAAAGATGTACAGTTAATTCAAAGGCAAATACTTTTGGAAAACAAACAAGTATTTTACAACTATAAACGATTATTAAGTCCACAACAATGGAAATTGCTTAAAGCATTAGCGCTAGAAAATATGGTTTTTGAGCCAACTTCAAAAGGATTTATTAATAAATACAATTTAGGTTCTCATAGTACAGTAAGGTTGTCGCTTAATGCGCTTTTAGATAAACAGTTAGCTTATTTTGATGTGGATGATACATTGGATAAAAGCTATTATAAAGTTTATGATGTTTTTTTGGTTCGATGGTTTGAAAGCTTGTAAATTCACCCTACAACAATAAAGTGATGGTAGAAGCAATTAAAGGCACTCATTTTGAATTTCCGGGTCAGACAGCGTTTTATAAAGGCAAGGTAAGAGATGTCTACTTTTTGAATAATAAATTGGTCGTCGTGGCCAGTGACAGGATTTCTGCTTTTGATCATATATTGCCTAGGGCGATCCCTTATAAAGGTCAGATTCTCAATCAAATAGCTACCCACTTTCTCAATGCAAGTTCTGATATCGTTCCCAATTGGCTGGAAGTTGTTCCAGATCCTAATGTCGCCATTGGAAAAAGAGCAGAACCCATAAAGCTAGAGATGGTTGTCAGGGGCTACTTGGCAGGACACGCTTGGCGCGAGTATAGAGACGGAAAAAGAATATTGTGCGGTGTAGACATGCCAGATGGCATGAAGGAAGCAGATCAGTTTCCTCAAGCTATAATCACCCCGGCAACAAAGGCTGAAGAGGGGCATGATGAAGATATAAGTGCTGAAGAAATTTTAAAGCAGGGTATTGTAACCGAAGATCAATGGAATCAACTTTCTGATTATGCTTTGAAGCTATTTAAATTAGGTTCTGACATGGCGCGTAAACAAGGATTGATATTGGTAGATACTAAATATGAATTTGGAATCTATGATGGTCAAATTATATTAATAGATGAAATTCATACACCTGACAGTTCTAGGTATTATATCCTTGAAGGATATGAAGAAAGACAAAAAGAAGGAGAGAAACAAAAGCAGTTGTCGAAAGAGTTTGTAAGAGAGTGGCTGATGGAAAATGGCTTTCAAGGCAAGGAAGGACAAGTGATGCCTGATATGCCCGATGCATTTGTTCAGAAAGTGACAGATCGATACATAGAGCTATATGAAAAAATCACAGGCAAAACATTTGAAAAATCTGATTACAGTAATGTGATGCAAAGGATTGAATCGGCAGTCAATAATGCGATCGATGCGTAAGATTTTATATTTCTTATTACTTATTTTTTTGTTCGGTGGTACTTCAATTTATGTCATTAAATCTATGGAAGGAGGAGAAGTAAAAAATGTCTACGGTAAGGATCTGCAACTTTGTTGTTTAGAGCCTAAAACTGGATTTTACAGAAATGGATTTTGTCATACCGGGCCTACTGACTTCGGGACGCATATTGTATGTGCTCAAGTCACGCAAGCTTTTCTAGAATTTAGCAAGTCTAAAGGCAACGACTTAATGACGCCTATCCCAGAATATCATTTTCCAGGCTTAAAGGCAGGAGATAAATGGTGTTTGTGTATCTCTAGATGGTTGGAGGCGTATCGTGCTAATGTAGCGCCGCCAATTGACTTAAATGCTACACATCAAAAAGCATTGGATTATGTAGGTCTTGAGGTTTTAGAACTGTACGATGTCAACAAGCAAAATTGAGTAGTTATGACTCGCTTTGAATAAAGTTTTTAAGTAAATATTTCCCATTTTCGAACTCGAATGTATAACCCATGCCCTGTGACATGAATTCATCATATACCATTAATTTTGATGTAATAGTCAGGTGTATCTTAGAATTATTTGTATAAGTTGAGACCGCAATAAATGTTTTTTCTTGATCTAAGGAATCATTATTGGATAGTTCTATATCAGTTCTCAATTTCCCTTTGTAATTAAAAACTGGTAGCGTCTCTAAGTTGATTTTCGTAGTTTTCAAAATCTCGGTTCCAGAATATTTTTTAACAGCTGCAAACGTACAGAAAACGTGTTTTCTCCGCTGCTGTCCTAAGCTTACCGCTATCGCAAGCTTGTAGCTTGCGATGAGTATTATTTTGAAAGCTCGTGTTAGTTAATGTAATAAAAGTGCTTTATTAGTTATGCTATTTCTGTATGTCTTAAGTATCATGCGAAATACAATATTAACAACGCAAATATTTAAGTTTGGAAACAAGGTAATCAGCCAAAGGCGTGTATCCTTCCAAAATTCACTACACAAAAAATAAATTACATGCATGACAATCCATTAGAGTCAGGGCTTGTTGATAAACCTGAAGCTTATCGTTAAAGCAGTGAAAGGAATTATATGGATAGAAGGGATGTATTGTTAAACGTAGCTGCAATAGATTTTGGAGTTCTGCAGGTTATATAGCTGTTTAGATAAAGGTTTTAAGCTACAAGCTTAAAAACAGCGATGTAGTGGCTAATTTTAAAAAAGTGCCTTTTCTAGATCGGCGTACTGATCAAGCAACTACTGACAAAATATTTGAGGTAAAATCAGGTAAAAGTAAATTGTATGAAGTAGCATTTTAATTGCTTCAATTGAAATTATAATTATCTTGGATAATCGAGTATCATAAAGAACATAGGTCTAGAATTAATAAAGTCATTAATTATATAAATGACAATCTAAACAAATCATTTAGACTTGATGAATTAGCGCGGAAAGTCCACTATTCTTCTTATCATTTTCATCGCATTTTTATGTCGATAGTTGGAGAGTCTGTTAATTTCTACACCAATCGCGTCAGGTTAGAAAAGTCTGCCAGGTTTTTAAAATACTCTACTGAGTTAAGCCTTAGTGATATCGCCTATGCTTGCGGGTTCTCTTCGCCTTCCACGTTTTCAAGATCTTTTAAAGACTACTATGGTATTTCTCCAAGTAAGTATAGAAAGGGCGAACCTATTGATAAAAGCAAGATTTGCAAAGAATTTTTTCCATTCGATGAATATCTTGCACCCATGACTTTAGAAGAGAAGCGGCAAAAATTTCCTGTAAAAATTAAGTCATTTCCAAAGAGAAAAGTGGCTTATATCAGAGTAACCAATTCTTATGAAGAAGGCGTAGTAGAGGAAGCATTTAATAACTTAATAGAATGGACAAAGAGCCATTCTGTCCATGAACAAGGTTATTATTTTGGTATGTCAATGGATGACCCTATGACAACACCAAAAGAAAGCTATAGATATGAAGCTTGTTTTGTTTTGCCCAAATCATTCCAGTTACATGATAGTTTAGGAATTGATGTAATGGAAATGCCTGCTTTGAAATATGCGACAACGAAAGTATCAGGAGATATAATTATTGTGGCAACAGCTACCCAGTATCTGTTTTCAAATTGGCTATTATCAAGCCGGTACGAGCCAGAGCATCATCATGGCTTAGAAATTTTTCTTGATAAAGAAAACGTGACCAATTGGTCCCACTTTGATTTAGAATTGTGTATCCCTATTCAAAAAATAAATAAGACGAAATGAAAACCTTATTTATGATCATTACTTGCACTTTGAGTAGTGTTTTTATTAATCCAGATTGGACTAGAATTGAAATTTATTCTTCATCAAAAAACATAAACAAAATGGAACTAGGTGCTTTTTCAAATAGCTTAAGCGTAAAAGATTTGGAAGCTTCAAAAGTGTTTTATGAAAAACTAGGTTTTTCTCAAATGGGCGGAAGTATGGAACAAAATTATTTAATCATGAAAAACGGGAATGCTTTGATCGGTTTATTTCAAGGTATGTTTGAAGGTAATATTATGACCTTTAATCCAGGATGGGATGAAAGCGCTCAAAATGTAGAAAGTTTTACAGATGTGCGAGACATTCAAAAAACATTAAAAGAGGGTGGTGTCGCTTTGATGAATGAAGCTGATGAAACTTCTACTGGTCCTGCAAGTTTTATGGTGCAAGATCCAGATGGGAATATTATTTTGATTGATCAGCATAGATGATCTGGTGTCTCGGTTTTTATTTTTCTGTCCCAAGCTTACCGTTAACGCAAGCTCGTAGCTTGTGATGGGTATTATTATTAGAAGCTAGTGCTAGGACTGTATCCACCCAAAATTCACTAAACAAAAAAATAAATTATATAAATAAGAATTCACTAGAGACAGGACTTGTTGATAAGCCTGAGGATTATCGTTACAACAATGCAAGGAATTATATGTATAGAAAGGTGGTATTATTGGATGTAACTGTAATTGATTTTGGAGTTCATGTAGATTAAATTATTTTTTAGATATGGGTTTTAAGCTACAAGCTTAAAACAGCGAGGGTAACGTTTGTTTAGTTTTTGTGTCTATACTTATAAACATCATTTATTATGGCTCAATTCAAAATAATGTGTTGGAATGTGCAGAACTTTTTCTTGCCATCTCACGAAGATGGTCCAGATGCTCAAGGATTTTTTGATGCAAAGGTCTCATCACTAGTCAATATGATAACCTTTGTTAAGCCAGATGTTCTTGCTTTGCAAGAAGTGGGGCCAAATGCATTGCAAATCCTTAAGCAAAATCTCCTTGGAAATCATGATATGCCACATTCTACTGAAGGAATTAGCGATAAAAGGGGCATTCGAGTTGCGTTTTTATCTACTCTTGCTTTTAAAAATATAAAGAGTGACATAATGAATATGCCTGTTGATTTGTATCCTGTTCAGTCAGCAGATTCAATATTTAATGACCCTCTCACTCTGGAAAATGAATCAAAAACTAATAAAGTAGGAAGGGGTATTCTAGAGGTTACTGTGGATTTTCATGGAGAAGAAATAATATTGCTTAATGCCCATTTTAAATCGAAGCTTATTAGTTTTAAAAGGAAAAGAGGGGTAGTTGATGGCAGTCGTTTTTCAGCTAATGATGAGGGAGAAAGACATAGATATTCTGCATATGCTATATATAAAAGAACAATTGAAGCAGTTACTGCTCGACATCGATTAAATGAAATCTTAGGCCCAAATAGTTTTGATCCTGCTGCAGGGATAGGTAATTCTAAAAGTGTAATTTTTTGTGGAGACTTAAATGATGAAGTAGAAGCTGCAACAACTCAAATAATAAAAGGACCAAGTGGTTCTGAGTTAAGAAATAGAAGGGCTTTTAATTCGCCAGACAAAGGAGATGGTTATAGGATGTGGAATCTTTCAGATTTATTAAGTCGATTATCTAACGGTGAAGAACCATATACCAGGAAATACAAAGGAAGAGGAGAAATAATTGATCATATATTCGCTAGCCACCGTTTAGTAAATTTGAGTAGTTTGCCAAAAGTAGAATTGTTTTTTGATCCTGATCCCTTACCAAATATGGATGACTTACCTAATTCAAGAAGAAATGAAACAGGGTCTGATCATGCAGCTGTAGTCGCCACATTTGATTTTAATAATTCATAAAATGACTGAAAGAAATGCCTTGAAAGGCATTTCCCCAAAATCATTAGTGGAGCCGCCGGGAGTTGAACCCGGGTCCAGACAAAGCACCAAAGAGCTTTCTACATGTTTAGCTTGTTCTTAAATTTTCGACGTCGAGCAGGTGTACAAGCAACCAACCGTCAGCTTATCTTCTAAGTTTTCGATCCTTTATCGAAGCATAAAGTCTCTATCCCGAGTGCCAGCGCGAAGCGTAGCGGTCATTATACACTGATAAGTAGGTATATCGGAAGTCTCCTACACAGTGCAAAAAGCTATGCTAATTCTAAATTAGGCAGCTAATGCGAATCTGTTGTCGCCAATTATTATTCGATCATCATTTGAACGGAGTGTATGATCAATGCTCCGACATGCTTACTAATCAGAATTCTTTCCTGTCAATTCCAATCGGCCCCGACGAAATAAAAATTTCATTTTTATTTGTCGGAAGCTGCGATAATTGGCCGTTGCCAATTCATCGCGCCCCATATAATTTATTTCTCTTTTAAGTTACACTCCCAGCTACGATAACTATATCTACGACAATTCGCGAAGCGAATTCGTCGTGCTCGTCGTGCTCAACCTATCGCTCACCGCCCCAAAACCCTCTCAATATCCTCAGTAGGATACTTTTGCAAAAAACGTCTTAATCGTTTCCCAGATTTAAGATTTTTAATTTTCTCTCCAATTTGATTGCTTCTTTTCTAGAATTTTTACTTGCAACCCACTCAACCACGAAGGGCCTATATTTTCTATTTGAAACGGTAGATCCCTCTCTATGTTCTATTAATCTCCGAGATAAATTATTTGTTTGGCCAGTATACCGAAAATTACGTTTCAAGGACTCAAGGATATACACATAGTACATGTCTGTATTTAGTGTATATGTGCTGTAATCATGATTGTAAACTTTTTTACAACCCAAAAGAATAAGTACCAAAATTACTAGAAGCTATGCACTCATTCTAATAAAAGCGCTTGAAAAAGTAATTACTACAATGTTCGCTAGGATAATGCCAAGTTTATAATGATTGTTGAGTAAAAGACTTCATATTAAGTCAATAAATGAAGTTGATAGAGACAGTTTTTAATAGACTTTTGAAAAATGTGCACAAGATCATAGCGTGATATACGGATAGGTTAAGGTGGAAATTCACAAAAGAAATTGTAACTTTCTTGTCAGACGCTAAAACATCGTATCAAAATGGGTTTTTAGCTGATATTCCTAAAATTTAGAACAATATGAAAAAGTACTTTTATTCAGATGGTGTAGATAAATTCGGCCCATATACTATCGATGAATTGCATGGTAAAATGATTACTAAAGATACCAAGGTTTGGTACGAGGGTTTAGGTGAGTGGCAAACTGCAGGTAGTTTGCCTGAATTAAATGATTTATTTAGAGCGTCGCCTCCTCCAATCAGTACCGGTGCGAGCTCTAGTTATGGTGGTCCTTTAGATCAACAGCATAGACCGCCAAAGAACTGGTTGGTTGAATCAATATTATCTACATTGTTCTGCTGTCTTCCATTTGGAATAGCTGGTATAGTCAATGCTGCTAAAGTTGAATCTAGATATTATGCAGGAGATATTGAAGGCGCTAATAGGGCTGCAGCGGATGCTAAAAAATGGACTATGATCAGCTTTTGGATCGGCTTTGCTTTCATAGCATTATATATAGTATTTATCATTTTTGCAGCTGTAGCAGGTGATTTATAGAATGACCAAAAAGGGTTTTCTGATTTTAATTGGGGCTTTTATTTTAATTGCTGGTCTTATAATCTTTAGAAATTTCAACCCTTATGAGTCTAAATTCTTTATTCAATGTCCTTTTCTGAAGATTACTGGTCTTAAATGTCCAGGATGTGGTTCGCAAAGAGCACTGCATTATCTAGCTAATTTCGAATTGATAAAAGCATTTAAGGAAAACTGTATTTTGGTTTGTTCCATTCCTTATATTATTGGTGGGGTTGTACTTGAATTAAAACAACCTACGAAGGAGGTTTTGTCCACACGAAAGTTGCTATATAGTACCAATGCTATCTATGTGATTTTGGTAATTATTATTGCCTTTTGGATATTAAGGAATGTCATACATTAAAATTAAGTCAGAGTGTATTCCATATGTAGAGTAGGTCTTTAAGTTGAAAAGAAAAATGAATATTCCTAAGAAGCAAAATGCAATTACAAATGTTCAATTACACAGCACGTTATGTAGGAGACTTGGTAATTTAGGTTCTTTAATGATTACGGTATTCTTCATTATTCAATTTTCTTCTTGTCAATCTCACATGCCCTTCAATTTGGAGTCTCAATCATACTTTATCTCAATGGAGGCAAAGCAAAGAGGTGCCCATGTTTTCAGTAGAATTGACACGCATGACTTAACTTTTCTAAAAAGAAACAATATTGAATGGATTACAATGGTGCCATGGGGTTATCAAGAAAAAGAAACCAGTTCTGAATTAAGTCATTATA
>JAHDIN010000046.1 GCA_020630775.1 Saprospiraceae bacterium
GCGAAGCTTCTGATTTGCAGCAATTTATGATCGTAATAGATTTTCTAATGCATAGGTCGGGTTATAGTACCTCTAATTGAGTACTGTATGTCTTGTCTTCAAAAGCAACTTGAAATATTAGCTCGTAATCGCCTTTTTCAAATAAGCTTTTTCCAATAATTATCTTTTTAGTTTTTACTGGCATAACGTACACCAGTTTTTCTTCTTCTTTGAAAACAGTGATTTTATCAATTTTCTTTGAAGTCAAAAATTTTATATCACCTCTTTCTGCTTCATAAGTGGCTTCTTTGAAAAAATTAAAACCTTCCTCATTATTGACAGATACGACTATCTCAGCATTTTTTAGAATGGTTATTTTTTCGCCAACTTCATTAGCATTGGTAAATCCAGAAAGTATAAACATCTGAATCACCAAAATAATTTGAAAGTGTCTCATTGTACCTTGTTTATTATCAAATAATACAAGGGTGTATTTACGTAAGGTACTTTTTATTTGATTTCTAACTTCGAAGCGAATCGTCGCCGATCTCCTTCTACATCAAAAACCACGGTATACTTTCCCGATTCAAAAAGGCTTTTGCCAATTTTAATTCGATCTGATTTTACAGGCAATAGATAAACCATACTCTCAAAATCGTCATAGATTCTGATCTGAACAGTTGGTTCATTTGTCTGAAAAAAGAGCTCTTGATAAATTGAATTATAAGTCGCATCTTCAAAAAACAAAAGGTCCTCGTCGCTTTCAACTGATACGACAACTTCCTCATGCTGTACAAGTACAACTTCCTCAATGTTGGTAATTGGGGAGTAGATTGGGTTCAAAATGTTTAAGAGGCCGAAAAGAATACTAAACGAAAAAAATCCGATTGAAGGTCCCATAGCCCAGTTTTTATTTGTTAAACAATTTCAACTATGGTGAGCAAAGACCATTCCAAATATTATGATTTTTTATAATATGTATTAAAATAAAAAAAGCCGATAGGAATTTCCTACCGGCTTTTTATTTCTTAACTACTTAAAAAATTAGCTATTAGATTTTTTTGCTGCGTCTGCTTTTGGATCTGGAGCATTTGGATCTTTATCCACCTTACCTTTAATAGTTAAGTAAGAATTTACAGGATCTGTATTAGCAGTGATAGTAACTCTCTTAGACTGTAATCCGCCACCAACTTTTCCTTTGTTCTTTGAATCAAATTGTACTTTAATTACACTTGATTCTCCTGGAGCGATTGGATCTCTTGGCCAGTCTGGAACTGTACATCCGCAAGAACCTTTTGCATTTTGGATAATTAAAGGCTCATCACCTGTGTTTTTGAATGCATACTCGTGTACAACTTTCTCACCTTCCATGACAGTTCCGAAATCAAATTCAACTTCTTCGAAAGTCATTGTTGTGATTGGACCTGCTGGTACTGCTGGGTTATTCGCATTTGCAGTTGGGTTAGCAGCTGGTACTGGAGTATTAACAGCACTTGTTGTAGGTACAGATGGTGCTACTGCCTCTGCAGTCGATGCATCCGTTCCTTCACTTTTACAAGCGATCATTGCTAAAGCGCAGAACGCAAAAAGATATCCTAATTTCTTCATAATAAAATTTTGTTTTAAAATTCGATACAAATATATCTTAAAATGAATGAGTGTAAAGGCCTAATAGTCAATAAAATCAACGGTTAACAAGCGATTAACAAATAATTGTCCGGTGATTTTGAAAATCAGGCTCTCTTCTCATGTTGCTCAACAAGCCATTCTTCGAATTGTTCCAGATCAAAGGCGTTCAAGCATGAATTTACAGGTAATCCGGCCTTTCTAGCGACACAAATGCCATAATAGGTGTCTTTAATTCCCTTAATGCTATGGGCATCAGGATTGATAGATATTAAAATGTCTTTTTGCATAGCATAATCCAAGTGCCGCCAATCAATATCTAATCTCAGAGGATTGGCATTAATTTCTATGGCTACATTATTAGCACTGCACGCATCAATGATCTTTTTGAAGTCCACAGGATATCCTTTTCTACTCAATAATATTCTACCTGTAGGATGTCCAAGTATAGATGTAAATGGATTTTCGATAGCTCTAATCAATCTGTTAGTCGCTTTATCTATGTCCATCTTTAGATTCGAATGAATAGATGCTATAACAACATCCAATTCTGCTAGGACTTCATCTGGATAATCTAAGTCTCCATTGTTTAATATGTCTGATTCGATTCCCGTAAAAATTTTGAAATCTCTACGATTTTGATCCTCCTCTCTAATTTCGTCTAATTGCTTGAATAGTCTGTCCTCTTGTAAACCATTGGCATAAAAAGCAGATTTTGAGTGATCTGTCATGACCAGATATTCATACCCTTCGTCTTCAGCAGCATCAGCCATTTCTGCTATAGAATTCATGCCATCACTATAGGTACTGTGATTATGAATACAACCACGAATATCTTGGAAGCCGACGATTATTGAAGCATTTAAATTGGGTATCAGATCTGCATTTTCTGTTTCTCTGAATTCAGGTATAATAAAATCATGATTGTTTTCTTCGAATACGGCTTCCTCAGATATATAAGTCTTTTTATCACTTATTTTAAGCTTTTCGAAGAATGTCGTGGTACAACTCGTCTTAACTAAGTCTAAATAAAATGACTTTTGGTCAGTCTCTAAAAATGCAACTTTGCAATTTTTAAAAAACCACATATTCTCACTTGAGATAAAATCAGAATGGTCCTTTAAAAAACTAGTTAATGCTTCATTTGATACTGTTGTGATCACTTCAATCAAGTCTATGATTTGACATTTACGATAAAGCGCGCCTGTGATATGAAATTGTTCATCCTTGAAGGCAGCACGCATCAAATTAATCAACGCTTCTCCTATTTTTTCTGCTATTGAATAGTGTAATTTATTATCTGATTCAATAAAATATTCTAATTGTTCTTTTAAAGAAGCCTGAGTTTTAGCGCCAAATCCTTTAAGACTGACGAGCTTTTCATCATTTATGGCGTTCAATAATTCTCCGATAGTCTCAATCTTTAATTCTTGCCATATGAGTGCAATTTTTTTTGGACCAAAACCTTTAATGCCCAACATTTTGATAATTCCTTCAGGGGTTTTATCTCTAAAGTTGCTTAGTATTTGAATTTCACCAGTATTGATTAATTCTCTGATTTTTGAGCTAATCGCTTTCCCTATTCCAGGAATTTGAGATAAGCCTTCATCATCCAACTCAGTCAAAGCTTTTGGCCATTTTCTTAATGTCAAATAGGCATTATTGTAGGATTTGTATTTGAATGCGCTTTCTCCATGCAATTCCATTAATTTCCCAAGCAATGAAAACTTTTTGGCGATCTCTTTATTATCCATATCTGTTAATGAATCTACAATAGGTTTTGACAAGATTTTCTAATCCACTAAATTCGTATAAAAAATATAATTAATATGAGATCGATTATATTATTAGCTATCATTTCAATGTTTATGTATGCTTGCGGAGGTGGTACCACAACAGGAGCATCTGCAGACTTGGCAGGATATGAAAGTGAAAATGTTTCAGGAACTAATATCACTAAAGCCATAAAGAAAAATGCTAATGGCGAAATTATTGAAAAAGGATTCGTTTCAAATGGTAAACGAAATGGAATGTGGATATCTTATTGGGATGGTGATAACACTGGTAAGATCAAAACCATAGCTTCTTATACTGACGGTATGCTTAATGGTCCATACCTCGAACTTTCAAATAGAGGTCAAATTGAAAAAGAAGTCAACTATTTAAAGAATCAATACGATGGTAAATTTATACAGTATAAGTACGGTCGTATGGAGAAGGAAATAAATTATAAGGGGAATGAACTCAATGGACCAAGTATTGACTATGATAATAAAGGCAATAAGCAAAAGGTTCAAAACTTCAAGAATGGAAAGCTTCATGGAAAATGGCAAACATTTAATGAAGAAGGTGAATTAACTTTAGAATACGAGTATAAGAATGGAGAGAAAGTAAGTGGCGGTATCGTCAACTAATTATTTAGCTTCCATCAATATTTCAAAAATAAATCTGGTTGAATACCATGCTTTCCTCAAATTGAGAGAAAAGGATGGTATTCAATATGTTTTCGATCCTGTCAGAAAGAAAGAATTACAAGCTCTCCCCGAAGAACTGGTCCGTCAATCGTGGATCCAATTTTTGCACCATCGATTTAAAATTTCAATGGCGTCTCTAGGCGTAGAGAAATCCTTTAATCTAGATAAAAGTATAAGGAGATTTGATTTAGTATTGTATCGAAAAGGAGAGCCTTATATCCTATTTGAGTTTAAAAGTTTCAATAAGAAAATCACTGATGCAATTGGCTATCAAGCTGCTGGTTATAATATGAAGCTTAAAGTGCCATTTGTTATACTAAGCAATGGTTTACATCATTTTGCCTACTTTGTTAATCATGAATCTAAAGATGTTAAATCTCTAGATAATCTAGGTTTTATTGAAGATTAACGACTTTCAAGTAAAAAGTTGGTCAAAATAATAAACCCAAAAATTTTCATTAAATAGGGATAAATTTAATTTTGGGTTACCAACCAAATGAACATTTTGAGTGATGTCAAAATTTTAGTTACAGGTTCTAATGGTCAAATTGGAACCGTATTAATCGATGCCCTAAGGGATAGATACGGGAATGAGAATGTAGTCGCTTCTGATATTCTTTTCCCTGAAGATCAAAATGGCCCTTTCGAGATATTAGATATTACGGATAGTAGTCGTCTCCAGGAGGTTATTCAAGAACATAAGATAACTGAGATTTATCATCTTGCTGCCTTGCTTTCATCGAAAGGGGAGAAAAATATCCAATTGACATGGGATATCAATTTCAATGCTTATTTCCAAATATTAAATGTCGCAGTAGCAAATAATATTAAGAAAATTTTCTTCCCTAGTACCATTGGTGTTTTTGGGCATACGACTCCTAAAAAAGATACACCTCAGTTCACCTCATTCATACCTGAAACGGTTTATGGCATTTCAAAATATACCGGTGAGCTTTGGAATAATTATTTTAATAAAAGATACGGGTTAGATATCAGATCTTTGAGATACCCTGGTGTCATTAGCTATCAAAGTATACCAGTTGGAGGTACCACAGATTATGCTGTTGAAATCTTCTTTGAAGCCGTTAAGCATAAAAAGTATGAATGTTACCTTAAGGCAGATACAGCTTTACCCATGATATATATGCCAGATGCGGTAAAGGCTACTTTAGACCTTATGAGCGCACCAACTGAGAAAGTGTCCTCGCAATCTGCGTATAACTTATCAGGTTTTAGTTTTACTCCTGCACAATTAGCAAAAGAAATTCAAAAGCATATTCCTGATTTTCAAATATTCTACTCTCCAGATCACAGACAACAAATTGCAGAGTCATGGAGTGAATCTATAGATGATAGTAGAGCAAGAAATGATTGGTCTTGGTCTCCAAATTATGATATGGCGAAGATGGTAGAAGATATGCTCGCTAATATATCTTGATATTCGCTATCTTAATGTCAATGAAAAATTTACTAATCCAAAGGATTTTTATTCTAATCCTTATCGTGTTACCCTCTAGCCAGTATGCACAGCTAGTAACTGGTGTTGTTAGAGATTATAATACTGGAGAGGCACTCATTGGAGCTGCACTTCAAATAGGCGATGTAGGCGGGGTGACAGATATAGATGGTTCGTTTTCTTTAGATAAACCTAATAGTGAAAATTTATTAACTGTTAGTTATATCGGTTATGTAAGCCAAACGCTAGATCTTAATAGTTTCTCTAATCTTCAAGATTTGAACATTCAATTAGAATTAACAACTAATGTTTTAGAAACAGCTACTATTACAGGTTCGCGTTATGAAAAAAGTGTAGCTAAATCTGCAGTTTCTATAAATGTATTAAAACCGAGGTTAGTGGAAAATACCAACGCCTCAAGGTTAAATGCTGTTTTAGATAAAATCCCTGGTGTTCAAATAATAGATAACCAAGCAAATATCAGAGGAGGATCTGGATGGTCTTTTGGAGCCGGGTCTAGGGTTTTGCTTTTAATTGATGATATCCCTGCGTTACAAGGAGATGCAGGACGGCCATCATGGGGAGATATTCCTGTTGAAAATATTAGTCAAGTAGAAGTGCTTAAAGGTGCAAGTTCAACGCTATACGGATCCTCTGCTATGAATGGTATTATTAATGTACGTACTGGTTATGCGACGACTGAGCCTACAACTAAAGCATCAGTGAGTTATACCCACTTTATGGATCCGAGCGATGCTCAAAAGAAATGGTGGGATACAGCCCCCAATAAAATATTTGGGAGTCTGTTGCACAAACAAAAATTTGGAAAACTAGACTTGGTAGCAAATGCATTTTATGAAAATTTAGACAGCTATTACGAAAATGGTTATGATCGAAAATACCGGCTGTCGGCTAACTTAAAATATCGCATTAATGATAGAGTGACTGCTGGATTGAATACCTTATTGAACATAGGAGAAAATGCAAATCCTTTCATATGGGAGAATGGAGCAGCTGGTGCATACCGAGCTTTACCAGGTTCGTTAATAGCTGGTGATAATAAACGATATTATATCGATCCACAGATTACAATATTTGACAAAAAAGATAATCGGCACAAAATCCAAGGACGATACTATTACATCGAAAATAACAATACGAACAATCAGTCTAATTCATCCACAAGTCAGTATCTGGAGTATCAATTCTTGAAACTGTTTAAAGAATCAAACTTGAATTTAACTAGTGGCGCTTCTGCTTATTTTGTTAATAGTAATTCAGAGTTGTTTGGTGATGTAGAATTAACCTCAAATAATTTGGCTTTATTTTCAGAATTGAATAAAGATTTTGGAGATAAATTAACAGCAACATTTGGACTCCGCTATGAATATAATTATCAAGAAAGTCCTGAAGTATTTAAAGGGGATACTATTCCTGGTGGATTGGTTGATGAATCCCAACTTATTGCGAGAATGGGCCTTAATTATCAAATGGCAGAAGGTACCTTTTTGAGAGCATCATGGGGCCAAGGTTATAGATTTCCAACGATTACCGAAAGATTTATTGAAACAGCTGTAAGCGGGTTTTTTATTTTTCCTAATGTTGATCTTGAGTCAGAAAAAGGATGGACAGCAGAGCTAGGACTAAAGCAAGGCGTACTGCTAGGTGAGTGGAAAGGATATATCGATGTAGCTGCATTTTGGTCTCAGTATGATAATATGACGGAGTTTACCTTTGTAAGTTTTGGTGCTAAACAGGGATTTCAATCTCAAAATGTTGGTGCGACTGATATAAAAGGATATGAAATAAACCTCATTGGGAATTCTTCTTTATTTGGAATGCCCTTTAATGTTTTGGCTGGGTACACGTATATCGATCCTATCTACAGAAATTTTGATGACAACGAACAAATCAGAACAAGTATCAGTACGCCTATAGGTGAGTCTGAAAAGCAGAATGTGCTAAAGTATCGGAGTAGACATAATTTTAAGATTGACGCTGAAAGTCAAGTTAATGCATTAACAATCGGTGCTTCATTAAATTATACGAGCACAACAGTTGCTATTGACCAATTGCTCAATAATATTGGTTTTATTGAATTCTATAGAGAAGCTAACCCAGGCGGATTCTTGAAGTTGGATTCAAGAATTTCTTATAATTTCAATTTTGCAAAAGTGAGCCTACTTGGAGAAAATCTTTTAAATAAAGAGATAACTTATAGGCCTGGTTTATTAGAGGCGCCAAGAAATTTGTCATTAAGGCTTGAGTTTAATTTATAAGGCTTTAAATCTCCATACTGAAACAAATTTCAGCTAATTCACGTTTTCAAATTATAATTCAAAAACAGAAGCATGCATAAGTACTTTATTTATATGGCACTGCTTGTAAGTGTTTTCGCTTGCAAATCAGAAGTAAAAAATGATAAAGAACAGTCGGTTCAAGAAAATCTTTCATCTCAAGAAAAAATTGAAGAGAGAGTAGAGAAAGTGGAAATATCAGACAATGATAATCAAGAAACAGAAGATATTTCTACTAATGAAAAGTCAGAGGTTAAGGAAAAGTCATCAGTTACAAATACAAAAACCCAAGATTATAAATCCAAAGTTGAAACGGCTACAACAGCTGTGAATGATGAGATAGTTCAAGAAAAGTCTACTGTTAAAAATTACGAAAAGGATATCACTAAGCAACAACAAAATGTCAAATCTAAAGTATTTGAAAAGGAGATTGAAATGCCTGAGAAGACCACACCTAAGAAGCCGGAACAGCCTCAAAAAGAAGAAGTAGAGAAAGTAGAACAGGTTTTAAAAGATCAAAAGCCCAAGACTAAAAAGTCAGGCGTGTCGAATAAACCCCTACATGCAAATGCGGACCATAGACCATTTCATAAATTGTTGCAACAATATGTCAATGCAAATGGAGATGTCAATTATAAAGGCATTAAATCTGACATAGCTACCCTAAATGCTTACGTAGAAAGTCTTAGCCAATCAAAACCCTCTACCATGTCACAAAGTGAGCAATTAGCATTTTGGATAAATGCTTATAATGCATTTACCTTGAAATTAATTGCAGATAATTATCCAGTTAAAAGCATAACCAACTTAGAAGGAGGAAAGCCTTGGGATAAAAAATGGATCAAACTAAATGGTCAAACCTTATCTTTAAACCAGATAGAGCATGAAATTATAAGGCCTGCTTTCAAAGAGCCTAGAATTCACTTTGCGGTAAATTGTGCAGCGAGTTCTTGTCCACCAATTTTAAATCAAGCTTTTTCTCCAGGAAATCTCAATACAAATTTGCATAACTCTACTAAGGATTTTATAAATAATCCTGCTTACAATAAAATAGCGAAGGATAAGATTCAAGTGTCCAAAATCTTCGAATGGTATGCTGATGACTTCGGCAATCTAATTGAATTTTTGAATAAATATTCTGCAGTAAAGATCGATCCTAATGCTAGTGTAGAGTTCTTAGAATATGATTGGGCGCTTAATGAGCAATAAAAATCTGAAAGGTTAGTAAAAATTGTAATAACTTTGATCTAGAAGAACATTAAAATGAATAATCTTAGAAATAATACATGCTTATCAGATACCAACCAACGGTGCTGAGATAGGGTATTTATTTCTTTTTAAAATATAAGCCTTGTCGAAAGCTGTTCGGCAAGGCTTTTTTTATTATGAAATTGATCAAGTTATATATAGATTCATTTACTGGACTGACAAAGGATGTGTGGTCCATCGCATTGATCTATTTGGTCAATCGAAGTGGTGAAATGGTTATTCCATTCATGAGTGTCTACCTTACTAGTCAATTGGGATTTACAAAGACACAATCTGGAGTCGTTTTATTTTGCTTTGGATTGGGAGCCATGATAGGGTCCAATATAGGTGGTTATTTGTCGGATAGAATAGGCAATTTCAAAGTGATGGCGATAAGCCTAGCTGGCATGGGGGTATCTTTAAACTGTATTAACTTTTTTAATACCTTCCTTCCAATAGCCAGTTGGATGATAGTTGTCGGCTTATTTTCATCTATGTTTAGTCCGGCGGCATTCAGTGCTGTTGTTGCATGGGGTAAACCTGAAAATCAAACTAGAGGATATTCTTTGTTGAGGATGGCTATAAATCTCGGCATAGCTATTGGTCCAACAATTGGAGGTTTTGTTGCGCATAATGCTGGATACAAATGGATATTTATTCTTGATGGAATGACCTGCTTTATTGCTTTATTTGTTCTGTTTAGAGTTTTAGGTCATCGTAATCAGCGCGTCGCTAAGAAGGCTGAGAAGAAAAAGAAAGTACGTTCGCCTTATTCTGATAAAGTGCTCATAGCGTTTTTGTTTTTCAATCTCATAAATATGATTGCGTTTTTTCAAATTCTGTTTTCAGTCCCTGTTTATTTTAAGGAAGTTGTTCAATTGGACGAAACTTTAATCGGATTTTTCTTTACTGTAAATGGTTTGCTGGTATTAATTTTTGAGATGCCATTGGTTTATCTCATTGAAAAGACGGGCATATATTTCAAATCAATGCTCTGGGGTGCATTACTAATTGGATTATCCTTCGCATGCTTAAGTATATTTAATCAGCCGTTAATAGCTATTTTATTGTATAGCATTTTAATTGCAATAGGGGAGGTCATTAATTTTCCTTTGATACCTAGTTTATCTATGAGGCGATCAGATGAAAGCAACCAAGGGTTGTATATGGGTACTGTATCTATGATGTTTGCAATGGCATTCATGTTAGCACCAATTACAGGTTTACCTGTAATAGAAATTGTTGGATTCGAAACATACTGGTTTATCGCTGCAGCCTTATCTGTTATTTCAGGCTTTAGTGTTTGGGGTTTAAGGAAATACTTTCCAACAAATCCAATGTCATAGATTCAATTCAAATTTTAGGATACTTAAATTACTACATCTAATTTCCGAGCAACCGAGCAACCGAGCAACCGAGCAACCGAGCAACCGAGCAACCGAGCAACCGAGAAGCTTAGTAGTTAAGTAACGCTTCTAACTTAAATTTAACCTTGTCTGCAGAAGGAATCATCGTTTGCTCTAACGTACTATTAAGTGGAATGGCTGGCATGTTCTCTGATCCGATGACCATAACAGGTGCATCTAAATATTCAAAACATGCTTCTTGAATAAAACCGGCTAAATTTCGCGCGAAAGAGTTTTTAGCAGGTTCTTCTGTAACTACAAGGCATCTTGATGTCTTTTTAACAGAATTCAAAATTGTTGATTCATCTAAAGGATTCAAGGTTCTTAAATCGATGATTTCAACATTAGACTTTAAGTCTTTTGAAGCATTAAGCGCCCAATGTACGCCCATGCCGTAAGAAATAATCGTGGCGCAAATTTCATTTGACTCTTGGACTTCTTGAACAATATTTGCTTTCCCTAATGGTAAAATATAATTTTCATCAGGTTCAATCACACTTGCTTTTTCAGTCCCAGGAACCTTAGACCAATACAATCCTTTATGTTCAAGAATCACAACCGGATTAGGGTCATGATAAGCTGCTTTAATTAATCCTTTTAAATCAGCTCCGTTACTTGGATAAATAACTTTAATCCCTTTTATATTGCATAATACGGTTTCGACACTTGACGAGTGATAAGGACCACCACTTCCATAAGCACCTATAGGTACTCTTAAAATCATACTAACAGGCCACTTGCCATTTGTAAGGTAGCACGAACGACTTACTTCGGTAAATAATTGATTGAGTCCTGGCCAAATGTAGTCTGCAAATTGCACTTCAACTATTGGCTTTAAACCAACTGCTGACATGCCAACGGTAGAACCTATAATGAACGCTTCTTGAATGGGTGTATTGAATACACGTTCGTCTCCAAATGTTTGTGCTAAAGTAGCGGCTTCCCTAAAAACACCACCTAGCCTAGCTCCTACATCTTGACCATACAAAAGGCACTCTTTGTGTTCAGCCATTAGTTCTTTAATAGCGAATAATGCGCAGTCCACCATAACAACTTTACCGCCGCCTTCTTTTTCTCTATCACCTGATTCTGCTTTAATTGTTGTTTCGGCAAACTCATGAGTAAACAAATCTTCTGGCGAAGGATCTTCTTCTTTTAATGCCAATTGAAAATCTTCTTCAACAACCTTCTTAGCGTCTTTTTCAATTTTTGAAATATCCTTATGATTTATTCCTGCTTCGAGCATTTGATCTACTAGAATTGGGTAAGGGTCTTTTTTCTTAGCCTCTTCTAGATCATCTCTATACCATTCCATTCTGACTCCAGAAGTATGATGATTTAAAAGAGGCACCTTAGCATGTAAAAGAAGGGGTCTTCTTTCTGAGCGTATGATGTCAAAACATTCTTTTACAGTTTCATAGCATTTTGTAAAATCTGATCCGTTAATACTAACAGAGTCAAGACCTTTAAAACCTTTCATGAATTGATGCGCATTTTGCGCTCTTGTTTCTTCTGCAGTTGCAGATATATCCCATCCATTATCTTGAACTAAAAATAAAATGGGTAATTGTCTAAGTGCAGCCATCTGAAAAGCTTCCGATACTTCTCCTTCTGTTATGGAAGCATCTCCTAAAGAACAAACAACAAGTGGATGGTCGCCATCATCTATACCCATTTGTTCTTTGTATTTCATTCCCATGGCTGCTCCTGTGGCCGGTATGGCTTGCATGCCTGTAGCAGAAGATTGGTGAGGTATTTTGGGTTTGTCATCCTCTCTTAGACTTGGATGACTATAATATGATCTGCCTGCCGAAAAAGGATCTGTCTTTTTCGCTAGAAGCTGTAGCATCAAGTCATATGGTCTCAAGTCCATTCCTAGTAGCATGGAGTCATCTCGATAATAGGGAAATGCATAATCCTGAGGATTTAATTGCATGCCTATTGCAATCTGAATGGCTTCATGGCCTCTAGAGGTGGCATGAACATATTTCGATACAACCTTGAAATTGGCTTCATAGAGCTCTGTCATGGCTTTAGCTTGAGCCATTTTTTCAAATGCCCTTTTCAAATTCTTTTTGGAAATCGATGATTTCGATTTAGTTGATTTGGTTGTCGTTCGGCTCATAACTTAATTGAAATAGACAGAAAAGATCTTACTCGCAATATACCAATGATAATCGAATTCTTGTTAATGAAAAATTGTATTCGATTGTAGCATGGCTTCCTTAAATTGATTTAAATCTAGTCCTGTATTTATATTATTTTCTTCAAAATGAAAGACCATTTTCTCTGTTGGCATATTACCCGTTAGTTCGTCTTTAGCCATTGGGCAGCCTCCGAATCCTTTAATGGCACCATCAAAACTTCTACACCCACTGTTATATGCGGCGATAACTTTTTCTTGCCATTTGTCAGGTGTCGTATGTAAGTGTGCATTAAAATGCACATTTGGAAATAAAGGTATAAGGTTCTCAAAAAGATAATGAATACTCTTGGGTGTAGAGACACCTATAGTATCACTTAATGAAAATCTTTTAATTCCCATGGCGCATAATTTCTTCACGTAGTCCTCTGCAATCTCAACATTCCAAGGGTCGCCATAGGGATTGCCAAATGCCATGGAAACATAAATGAGTAATTCTTTTTTGTTTTTAATTGCTATGGCTTGGATATCAGCTACCCTTTGCAATGATTCTTCAATTGTGGCGTTGGTGTTTCTTATTTGAAATGTTTCAGAAATGGAAAAAGGATAACCTAAATAACTGACCTCATCAAATTCTACAGCATCGTGAGCACCTCTTTTATTAGCGACAATAACTGATAGTTTTGTTTGGTGCTCATTAAAGTTGATCTTTTTTATCATCTCGCCAGTATCCTTCATTTGTGGAATGGCTTTTGGAGAAACAAAACTGCCAACATCAATAATGTCAAAACCAACAGCTAGTAACTTATTAATATAGGCTACTTTCTGTTCGGTAGGTATAAATGTCTTAATGCCTTGCATAGCATCTCTTGGACATTCTATAATTTGGATATCTCGATCTGTCATACCTACGTTTGGATAACTCCAACATTAAATTTTTCAACAGGAGCATGATTGGCTGCCTCTATGCTTCTTGAAATGACAAATCTTGTTTTACCCGGATCAATAATATCATCTACCCATAATCTTGCAGCTGCATAATATGGTGAAGTCTCTTGCTCATATTTTAAAGAGATACGATCTAATAATTCTTTTTGTTCTTTCTCATTAGGTTCTTTACCCTGTGCTTTTAAACTTGCAACTTGGATTTGCATCAAAACTTTTGCGGCTTGTTTGCCACCCATAACAGCAATTCTTGCAGATGGCCAAGCATAAATGAATCTAGGGTCATAAGCTTTGCCACACATAGCATAATTACCTGCTCCATATGAATTACCAAGTACGATACTTATTTTAGGTACAGTGCTATTAGAAACAGCACTTACCATTTTAGCACCATCTTTTATAATCCCTCCATGTTCCGATCTACTTCCAACCATAAATCCAGTGACATCATGCAGAAATACTAGTGGTATTTTTTTCTGATTGCAATTCATTATAAATCTTGCCGCTTTATCTGCACTATCAGAATAAATAACTCCTCCAAATTGCATTTCTTTTTTAGCACTTTTGACGACCTTCCTATTGTTTACAACAATGCCTACTGACCATCCATCTATCCTTGCATAGCCACATAAAATAGTTTTACCATACTCTTGCTTATATTCAGTCCAGCTATCTTTGTCAACTAAGCATTTCAATATTTCGTACGTGTCATATGGTTTTGTTCTGTCGAATGGAAAGTTTAAGTACAATTCATCATTCTTGTATTCAGGCTTTGAAGATTTAATCCTATCAAATCCAGCAATTTCTCTGGAACCAATTTTAGAGATGAGGTCTTTGATGGTATCAAGACATTCTTTGTCATCTTTACATTTGTAATCGACATCTCCTGATATGGCAGTTTGTGTATGTGCGCCACCTAAGGTTTCTTTGTCAACATTTTCTCCTATCGCTGCTTTAACTAGGTACGGTCCAGCTAGAAATATACTACCCGTTCCTTCGACAATTAAAGCTTCATCTGACATAATAGGAAGATAGGCTCCACCTGCGACACATGAACCCATGATAGCTGCAATTTGAGGTATGCCTTTCGAAGACATCACGGCATTATTTCTAAATGTTCTTCCGAAATGTTCTTTATCTGCAAATACCTCATTTTGCATAGGTAGAAAAACACCTGCACTATCTACTAAGTAAATCGTAGGTAAGTGATTTTCCATAGCAATTTCTTGTGCTCTAAGATTTTTCTTACAAGTCATTGGGAACCAAGCTCCGGCTTTTACAGAGGCATCATTGGCAACAATCATGCATAATCTACCCGATACATGTGCTGTACCTGCTATGACCCCAGCAGCAGGACATCCACCTACATCTTTGTACATGTCATATGCAGCAAATGCGCCTAATTCAAGAAACTCTGAATCGTCATCGATAAGATATTCAACTCTCTCGCGAGCTGTCATTTTGCCTTTGGCCCTTTGTTTGTCAAGCTTTTTAATACCACCGCCTTCATATATTGTTTGAAGTTTGCTCTTCATAGATGAAATGGCCAATTTCATTTCATCTTCATTCTTACTTTGGTCTATGTTGATGTTGGTCATTTAAAGTGTTGGTTAGGTGGCACAAAGATAAATTTATAAAGCCATGCTTTGAGTATAATCCTAATAAATCAACAACAATGTAATAAAGAAGTTGTCATCACGTTTATAAATCGAACAGGGCCAAATACCGACATACATGTTAAGAACAACTTTCATTTGCCTACTTTTTGTGGGGTCTAATCAGCTATTGTCGCAACAGAACCTAGAAAAATTTGGATTCTACATTGGATTAAATCAATTGCAAAAGAGCTATAAAACCAATCATCGTAATCCAGGAGTAGACAGGATTTTTAACAAAAATTTGAATCAAAGGAGAATAAGGATTGGAACGAGAGCTCAATGGAATATTTCCAACAGGTTTTCCTATGAAGGAGGGGCTTTTTTGGATAATACTTTCAAGAGCGATAACCGACATGCTATTGTTACAGTTGATGAAAAGAGATATCGATTTAACACACACAACACCATTAGCGTTGGGGCCTCTAATGCTTTAGTTTTCAGATCTTATGTTTCTAATAAATGCGTGACTTATTTGAAATTAAGCGCTAACACATCTTTTAAGTTAGCAGAGGGCCAAGGTTTCGAAGAAGTTAATGATATAACCAATCAAGATCAGTTTAGCATTGAGAAATTAGCTTTTCAAGAAGATTTTCGTGCTGGAGGATTTGATTATTTCGAAACATCCATAGACTTTAGTTTTGGTACCTATTTTAAATTGCCAAATGAAAATTTTCAGTTTTTAATTGAGCCACGATTTTCATTATGGAGACATCAAAAAAATAGCACTTTAGCCATTCAACCCAATGAGTCTATAAGCGATATTGAAAATCATATTTACGGCAGTTTAGGTTTAGAGCTGAGCATCGTTAGAAAATTCGAGGCAGCCCGCCCATTTAGAAGATCATAAATTATCAAGCTATTCATTAGAAGTATCAAGAGTTTAGATTTTGCCCCTTTTAAAAGGTGGAACTAGGTAGTTGATCCTGTTTTATTTCTTGATCAATTGTCTATTCCATCAACGTTTCATTTTTTCTTTTACTGATTGCTTATCAGTATATTGAACAACTTCCCTACTTTAGAGCGACTCAATTCTTTGAGTCGCTTATTTTTTAATTCACTTTATTAATCAATGACTAAAATTGTTTTTTTAGACGCTTATACTTTAGCATCTGAAGATTTAGATATTTCAGTTTTAAATGCTTTAGGTGAATATGTTCAATACGACCGTACACCAAAAAATTTAATAGAGGAAAGAATTAAAGATGCGGAAATAATTATTAGCAATAAAGCTATTATCGATAAGGGAATCATTGATAACTGCCCTCATTTAAAATTTATACAAGTTGCAGCCACAGGATATAATAATGTTGATACTGCATATGCTAAATCAAAAGGCATTGTAGTTAGCAATGTTTCTGGATATAGTACGGATTCAGTTGTGCAGTTGGTGATGGCGACAATTTTTAATCATTATTACAATTTACCTAGATATTACAGCGATGCAAGAGCTAATGTTTGGAGCCAGTCAAAAGACTTCAGTTATTGGCATCAAACCATTCCCGAGTTCTCTTCATTAACATTAGGTGTTGTTGGATTTGGAAATATTGGTAGAGCATTAGCAAAGCGTGCGCATAATGTAGGATTTAAAATATTGGCTTACAATAAGTATCCGGAAAGAGCGCCTTTGGCTTATGTTAAAAATCAAGGTCTTGAAGGCGTCCTAAGTAATTCAGATATTATCAGTTTGCATTTACCTTTAAATGCTTCTACAAATAAGATTATTAATAAGGCAGATTCAAAGTTATTTAAACCTAATTCTATTTTATTTAATACAGGTAGGGGAGGCCTCGTGGATGAGCAAGCATTAGATTTTGGATTAAATAACGGACAATTGAGTGCGGCTTATTTAGATGTATTAAATCAAGAGCCTCCTGAGCAAAATCATTTTTTATTTTCTAATCCTAATTGCTTTATAACGCCACATATTGCATGGGCTAGTTTGCAGGCTCGACAAACTCTTCTGGAGGGTATAGTTAATAATATAAAAGCTTACAAATTGGGTGCGCCAAAGAATGTTGTTAACTAAAAAGTTTTATGAGTATGGAGAGTAAATTAATTGTACAATAAAAAAAAGCCTGCGTTTATAGACACAGGCTTCATATTTATTTCTAGAGAATTATATTCTTACAAAGTTGGTATTCTCAAGACTTGTCCAGGATAAATCATGTCAGGATTCTTAAGCATAGGTTGATTAGCTTCAAAAATCAAACTGTACTTCATAGGATCTCCATAAAATTGTTTGGCGATTTTTGAAAGTGAATCTCCACTTTGCACTTCATACATTTGAGATTCTGGTTCAGGCTCTGGCGCTACCACTGAAATTCTATCATCAATAGCAGAAACACCTTCAATATTACCTAGCGTTAAGATTGCTTTTTCTCTATCTGCTTGACTTTTAGCTTCTCCATAAATTTTAACTACATCACTTTCGATTTCTACATCTAAATGCTCAATATTGACTCCTGAGTTATAAAGAATACCTTCTAATAGTCCTTCTTGTCTTTCTTTTGCTGCTTCAGCAGATCTTGCTTTAGCTTCATTTCTTTCAGCTGCTTTTTTCATTGAATTTGAGCCGATGGTTTTGAGGAAATTGAATAGTCCCATTCTATTTATTATTGTTTTAGTTAAGATAATACACTCGAATTAACTTTTAATATGTCGATTTGATTCATTTTTTTCAGGAAATCTTTCATTATAATCATTAAAAGAATCGCAATTAGTTGATTATGAGTGAAATAGTCTCGCCATCATTACTAAATATTCCTATTATTTCTAGAAAGACTGCTTAAAAATTGATTGAGTTAGGATATATCAATAACTTTCGGGTGCCAAACATGCGATCTTTAATATTCATATTATATTTTTTACTTACTGGTCACGGATATTCAGCTGACGCGAATAATAAGTTGAATGATCTTTCTGATCTAGATATTAATATTAATGACAGCGATTTAGATGCAGGTTCTCTAGGAGGATTAGATTTTTCCTCAGAAAAAGATTTAAATAACTCTGGTATACTAGAGTTAAACCACCTTCAAGATTGGGCTTTTTTCTTTGTATTTGAATTAAAAATTCAAGCTTCCGAAGCTCAGATTGATGATAAATTTAAAAGACACACCTTCTTTCAAAGCAATTTGTGCCCTCCAAATAATTTAGCGTAAGACTTTCGTCAACACTTATCACGTATTTGATTAGAAATGTGATAGTTACGCATTATTTATTTATCTAATATTTTTCAAAAAATTATTTTTCTAATAAACTTATATTTGCGGGACTTTTCGCAAAACAAAATATTAAAATCATGCAAGGAAAAGGATTGATTAAATTTTTCTTAGTACTAATGTTGCTTTTTAGCATGCTCCAGTTATTCTATATGTTTCCAACAAGAAAAGTGGAGAAAGATGCCGTTGATCATGCTGAACAAGTGGCTGCTGCATATAATGGTGACGATGTGTATCGTGTGAAAAAAGAAGCACGTCTCAATTATCTAGACTCTATGTCTGGAGAGGAAATCTTAAGCTTACCATTAATCGGAAGTTTTACTTACGAAAACTTAAAGTCAAAGCAATTGGCATTAGGTCTTGACTTGAAAGGGGGCATGAGTTCCGTTTTACAAGTAGACTTAAAAGACTTCTTAACCAGACTTTCAAGATATAGCAAAGACCCTCATTTTAATGCGGCCTTAAATTCAGCTGAGGAAGAGCTTAAAAATTCTCAGGATAATTATATTACTCTTTTTAGGAATGCTTATGAAAAAATCGATGCTGCTGATAAGAAGAAATTAGCTGCAATATTCAAAAGAGATGCTTCTATGAGTGAAGTTATCAATATGGATATGAGTGATGTAGAAGTAATTAGAATCTTAAGAGAAAAGGCAACTGAAACAGTGAACCTAACTTACGGAAGATTGAAGCAAAGAATTGATAAGTTAGGTGCTATTCAACCTAATGTATCATTAGATAAGAATAGAGACTTAATTGTTGTAGAAATGCCAGGTGTTGAAAATCCTGAAAGAGCGAGAAACTTCTTGTCTTCTTCTGCGGCTTTAGAGTTCTGGAATACCTACAGAAATGGAGATCCTGAAGTAGTTGGAAAGTTATTGCAAGCTGATAAAATCTTAAAAGGATTAGAATCAGGAGAGGAAGTTGAAGAAGCAACTGCTGTTGAATTTGATACTATTTGGACGCAAACTCTAGATGGTGTCGGAAATCCTACTGGTGATTCTACGTTTACATTGCAGCCAAAAGCTCAAGACCCATTTGCAAATCAAGGACCTCTTTTAAAAATGTTGACTCCAAATACTGGCGCTGGCGATTTAGCATCAGTGAATACAGTTTTTGGTTTT
Organism: Saprospiraceae bacterium; assembly: GCA_020630775.1. Taxonomy (GTDB): domain Bacteria; phylum Bacteroidota; class Bacteroidia; order Chitinophagales; family Saprospiraceae; genus RFSX01. Next base: position 19,578 of record JAHDIN010000046.1, read on the forward strand.
GCTGATAAGAACAAGAAAGCAGCTGTTTTAAAATTATTAAATAAGCCAGAAGTAAAATCGTTATTCCCATCTGATTCTAAGTGGTTGTGGTCTAAATATCCATTTAAAGATATTGATGGTGATATGACTAAAAAGTATGAGCTGTATTTAATAAAGAAAAATGCAGGTTCTGAAAAAGCTCCGCTAGAGGGAGATGTAATTACAAGAACTTCCAGTGGTCCTAACCAAATGGGTAAGATCGCAGTAAATCTTTCAATGAATAATACAGGAGCTCAGAAGTGGTTTGAAATGACTTCAAATGCTTATAATAACGGAGGAAGAGAAGTAGCTATTTGTATTGATAATGAAGTCGTATCTGCTCCTGGTGTAAACAACGGTCCTATCCCAAGTGGTAATACTGAGATTACAGGAAACTTTACGATTCAAGAAGCGCAAGACTTTGCGAATATCCTTGAGGTTGGTAAGTTGCCAGCTAAGGTTAACAGTATTCAAGAAGAGACTGTAGGTCCATCTTTAGGAGCTAAAAATATCAGTAGCAGTATTAAGGCACTCATCATTGGATTTGCGTTGGTATTAATGTTTATGGTATTCTATTATGGAGGCGCAGGTATCGTTTCTATTATTGCATTATTGCTCAATTTGGTTTTCATCTTTGGTGTATTAGCATCACAAAATGTTGTTTTAACCCTACCTGGTATAGCAGGTATCGTTTTGACCATAGGTATGGCGGTTGATGCGAATGTTATTATTTACGAACGAATACGAGAAGAATTACGCTCTGGTAAAACGCTCTTAGCATCCATTAGTGACGGTTTCAAGCATTCATATAGTGCGATTATTGATGCCAATGTAACTACAATTCTCGTCGCATTAGTATTATATTTCTTTGGTTTAGGACCAATAAAAGGTTTTGCACTTGTTTTAATAATTGGTGTATTAACTTCTTTGTTTACTGCGGTTCTATTAGGAAGAATGATGATCGATTGGTGGACTGGAGGTGATAGAAATTTATCTTTCTGGACACCGCCTTCTAAAGGTGTATTTGCCAATTTGAATATTGATTGGATGGGTAAGCGAAAGATAGCATATGTTTTATCTTCAGTTGTACTAGTCTTAGGCTTAGGCTCAATGTTCTTCTTTAAGAAATTTGACTTAGGTGTCGATTTCAAAGGGGGCTATTCTTATACAGTAGCATTTGATAATGATATCGATGCGCAGACCTTAAGAGACGGATTAGGTAAAAGTGATTACTTCGGGACTGAGCCTGTAGTGAAAGCAGTCGATACAGAAAATTCTTTCAATATTGTTACATCTTATTTAATTAATGATCCATCTAAAGAAGCAGCGGAGAATGCATTAAGCACTTTACATGAAGGTTTGTCTGCTATCACTGGATCTAATACAGGATTCGAAGAATTTAAATCTATCGATGCACCAGGTGATATGCACTTAACTAGTTCATCAAAAGTAGGTCCTACTATCGCTGATGATATCAAGACGAGTTCATTATATGCAGGATTGTTTGCTTTACTATTAATCTTCTTATACATATTTATTCGATTCAATAGATGGCAATATAGTTTGGGTGCGGTTGCAGCCTTATTCCACGATTCATTAATCTTGTTAGGAGTTTTCTCTTTATTCTGGGGAATATTGCCTTTTTCATTAGAAATCAACCAGGCATTTATTGCTGCATTGTTGACAGTAATCGGTTATTCAATTAATGATACCGTGGTTGTGTTTGATAGAATCAGAGAATACCTTGGTATCTACACTCAGAAGTCAACTGATGAAATATTGAATTTAGCTATCAACAGTACTTTTAGTAGAACGATTATTACATCATTAACTACTATGGTTATGTTAATTCCATTGTTCATCTTTGGAGGTGGTAGTATCAAAGGATTCGCTTTTGCAATTTTGATTGGAATTATAG
>JAHDIN010000047.1 GCA_020630775.1 Saprospiraceae bacterium
TGAATTTAGGTTTTTAAACAGTAACTTTAGTCCAACTTCTTAGGGGGCCGTCACAGACAAAGCCCTCTTAGCCTTGCCTACAATATATTGTTTACATTTATTTTAGGTTTCTATAAATGGGCATGGAAAATTTGCAATAACTAAAGATTTAGAAACTGGGGGTAGGATTGACATGCAGTTAATATAAAAATCCCCATAAACCCTAATCCATATTCCCTACACCATTCTAGCTACCAAAGGTAGCTAGAACACTCCCCGGCGCCCTAACCACATCCTCCAACTTAACCTTCACCTCAGCATCCAACGGCACAAAAACATCCACACGAGATCCGAATTTAATGAAACCCATTTCCTCAGATTGTGTAACCGTTTGGCCTTCTTCTAGATCATTGACGATTCTTCTGGCTAAAGCACCAGCAATTTGTCTAATGAGGACTTTGCCATTTTTAGTATTGTATACAGTTGTGAAACGTTCGTTTTCAGTCGAAGATTTAGGATGCCAAGCGACAAGGTATTTACCTTTATGGTACTTCAGGTACTCTACAGTGCCGTTTACGGGATTACGGTTGATATGCACATTAAGTGGGGACATGAAAACAGAAATCATAATGCATTCTGTTTTTAAATATTCTTCTTCGAATGCTTTTTCGATGACGACAACTTTACCATCAGCTGGGGTGTAAATTACATTGTCGTCATTTGGCGGCGTTTTTCTTTTAGGACTTCTAAAAAATTGTAGGACGATAATGAGTAGGAAAAGACTTAAACCGACGCCAATAAAATGCAGCCAAGGCATTTTTAATAAATAAGTACCTCCAGTAAGAAGTGCGCATACGAATAGCGTTAGTATTAAAGTGGGAATACCTTGTTTATGAAAAGTCATATAATATTTCTTAAGAAAACGAGAATAAAAATTACAAAAGGAAGGCAGAAGTAAAATCCGTCAAACCGATCTAAAATTCCTCCATGTCCAGGAAGAACAGTCCCTGAGTCTTTAATGTTTAAATGGCGTTTCATCATTGATTCGACAAGATCACCCAGCGAGCCAAATATCCAAACACTAATCGCAATAAAAATCCATTCTTGAAATTTAATCTCAGGGAATATAACTGTAAAGGCAATAGCACCAATTAAAGAGAATAGACCTGCGCCGAAAAATCCTTCCCAAGTCTTGCCAGGGGATATCGAAGGCATCAATTTATTTTTCCCAAATCTTTTACCCGTAAAATAAGCACCTGAATCACTTAACCATATGATGATCAATGAGCCTATCAGTAATTCTTTAAATGGTATATTTTGCCTCAAAAATATCATCATGGTCAATGGAAGTGTCGTATACAAGATTGAAGTCAGCCATGGTATTTTAGACAATAGATTCTGTCTTAATAAAATCAAGTCAAATATCAAGACTAAGTTAAAAACGAGGCTTATGTAAAAGCCATATTGCAATATTTGAGGTTCAGCTTTTAAACCAAAGAAAAGACAAAGACAAGTTATCAAGACAGATGGACTGATAAATAGCCATTTATTATTGTCTTTATAATGTAATCGATTGAATTCGATAGCTGCCCATATAGTGATGATACTAAGAAAAATAACTCTTGTTAAATCATTGAAAAACACTAGGAAGAGAACAGGAATACCAAAAGCAATGGCTGTTTTAATTCGTGTACTTAAGGCACTTGACATATATTAGCTATTCAGTCAGGAAGACTTTATACATTTACAATAGAATTCAAATTTAATCAAATAAGCCACCTTTGAATAGAACATGACCAGATTGAGTGTAAATATCAATAAAGTTGCCCTGATCAGAAACGCGAGGGGAGAGAATATGCCGAACCTTATTCAGTTTGCAAAAGATTGCGAAGACTATGGTGCTCAAGGCATTACAGTCCATCCTCGTCCAGATGAAAGACACATCAGATATGATGATCTGCAGCCGTTAAAAGATGTTGTCAAAACGGAATTCAATATTGAAGGCTATCCTAATGAGAAATTCGTTGAAAAGGTTTTAGAAGTTAAGCCACATCAGGTGACCTTAGTGCCTGATCCGCCAGGAGTTTTGACATCATCGGAAGGATGGGATACTGCAAAACATAAGGGCTTTTTAATTGATATTATTGAAAAGTTTAAAGTGAATGGAATTAGAGTCAGTTTATTCTTAGAGGCTGATCCTGAGGCAGTTAAGTCGGCTGGACAAACTGGCACGGATCGAATAGAGTTTTACACAGGACATTACGCAAAAAACTTCTTAAAAAATAAGGAAAATGCCATTGAGAGTCATATTTTGGCAGCCAAAGAGGCGATTAATCAGGGTTTAGGAGTGAATGCTGGTCATGATCTTAACCTAGACAATTTGACCTATTATGTCAATGCCATACCCAACCTATTGGAAGTTTCAATAGGTCATGCCTTAATAAGTGACGCACTTTACTACGGGATTGAAAATGTCATAAAGATGTACTTACACAAGATCTCTCAGTAGTGTCAACTAGAAAAACAATCAATTTTCAGTAGCTTAATGAAAGTATCTAGGATACTAAAATTGATTATTTTATAAAATCAGAACACTTTTTACATTTCACTAACTAAATACATAAGTATGAAAAAATTCTTTGCCCTATTGGCCTTTACGGTCTTTATGGTCGCTGGATTGTCTGCTCAAAAGACAGTCAACGGTACCATCGTGGACAATGAAGGCATTCCTCTTATCGGAGCCAATGTCATCATTAAGGGAACTACCACAGGGACGATTACGGACATCGATGGATCTTTTTCCATCCCAGGTGTGCCGAATGACGCTTCAGCGTTAGTCATCAGTTACACAGGTTATGAAACTATGGAAGTAGCATTAGATGGCACAAACAACACATTTGATCTCGTCATGAGACAAAATGCCAATGTTTTTGAAGAAGTAGTTATCACAGGTTATGGTACAGAGCTTAAACGTGAGACGACAAGTGCGATCTCTAGTATTAAGTCTGACGAAATTGAAAACTTGACTGTAACTAGTTTTGATAGAGCTATCCAAGGTAAAGCAGCCGGCGTTCAAATTACGTCAGGTTCTGGTGCACCAGGTGGATCTGCAGAAATCAGAATTAGAGGTATCGGATCAATCAACGCCAATAATGATCCTTTAATCATCATTGATGGTGTACAAATTGGTACATTAGGTCAATCTGGTCAAGGTTCTTCTAACCCACTTAACTCAATAAATCCAAATGATATCGAATCTATTGAGATTCTTAAAGATGCAGCATCAACTGCTATTTATGGAGCTCAAGGAGCTAATGGTATCATCGTAGTAACTACAAAAAGTGGAAACAGAAATGCTAAACCAAGATTTAATCTTTCATATCAAGAAGGTTTTGTTCAGCCAGACAACTTATATGAAATGATGAATTCAGAGCAATATGTAGACATCAGACATGAAGCTTATGAAAACATAGGCGATTCTGAAACTGCTGTGGCTTTATTTGGCGAAAGAGATGCAACAGATCTTCCTTATGAAGATTGGATTGATGTACTTTGGAGAGATAGAGCAGCGTTTAGAACGGCTGACCTTTCTTTCTCTGGTGGAAAAGATAAAGTAGACTATTTTTCTTCTATTTCTTACAACAGACAAGAAAGCCAAGTAATCACGAATTTATGGCAAAGAGTATCAGGTAGATTTAACTTGAATGCAAGTCTTTCTGATAAATTAAATTTAAGCTTAAGATCGACAGTGACTTTAACAAGTCAAGATGGTCAGCCTTGTGATGGGGGCTTCTTCGTCAACTGTCCATTTGCGCCATCTTTCTGGTCTATGCCAATCTCTCCTGCATTGGATGAAAATGGAGATTATAATCCTTATCCATTAAATGGATCAGGACACAACTTCAGCTTTAACCAATTACAAAATGCTGAAAACGTAACTAGATTAGGTAGAACATTACAAACAATAAATTCTATCTCTTTAGGATACCAAGTAACACCAAGTTTAACAGCTAGAGCTCAATTCGGTGTTGATATCGTTAATAATAGAGATAAAAACGTAAGACCTATTAGTATCCCATTCTTTAGAGATGCTTGGGGTGGTCAAGTAGTTGATTCAGATAGAAATGCAACTAATTGGAACGTAAACGCTACTTTAAACTATTCATTTGATATGCTACCTGAAGCTCATGACTTGAGTGTTTTAGTCGGAGCAGAGGCAAGAAGAGAAGATTACTTCTTCTTCAGCGCTACTGGTAGAGGATTTGCGGATGCTTCACTTATCTATTTGAATAGTGCTGCTGATCCATTTGGAAATGCAGGTTTTGCAACGGGTAACAGAAGACAAGCAGCATTCATGTCTGCTAAATATGACTTTAATGATAAGTACATTATCAATGCTACTTTAAGAAGAGATGGTTCTTCTAGATTTGGAGCTAATAGCAGATTTGGTACATTCTATTCAGGTTCATTAGCATGGAGAATTTCTCAAGAAGACTTCTTTAATGTAGGAGCTGTTGACGAATTGAAATTAAGAGTTTCTTACGGTACAACAGGTAACTCTGGTATCGGTAACTTCGTTGCGCTTTCTGAGTTTGGAACTAGAGGACAGTACTTAAGTAGTCCTGGATTATCTTTCACTAGATTAGGTAATGATTTATTACAGTGGGAAACATCTACTCAGTTAGATATAGGATTAGACTATGCTTTATTTGAAAATAGAGTTTATGGTTCAATCGATGTTTGGCAGAAAGTAAATGATAACCTATTGCTAGATACGCAATTCCCAACTTCTGCGGGTATCCAAACTTCTGATATCATTGATAACATTGGTAGAATGGATAACCAAGGTCTAGATTTTGAAATCACGACTGTTGTGGTTGATCAAGGATCATTCAGATTTAGATTAGGTGGTACATTATCTTTCTTAAGAAATGAGATCAAAGAATTAGATGGTAGAGATACGATCTTTGATGGTGACTTCCCTCAATTTATCGTAGGTGAGTCTGTATCATTCTTTAACTTATTTGAGTTTGCGGGTGTTAACCCTGCCAATGGAAGAAATATGGTCTATGATGCTAATGGTGTACCTACTTATGCGCCAACATTAGAAGATGTAAGAGTATTAGATGGTGCGATTCCTGATTACTTTGGTGGTGTTACTGCATCATTTGAATACAAAGGGTTCACTTTATCAAGTTTCTTACAGTTCCAAGGTGGACACCACTTGTATAACAATGAATTATTTGCGTTGGCTTCTAACAGTTCTGATGATGATAATCAATTAGCTAGAACTGTGGATTACTGGAGAGAACCAGGTGACATTACAAATACTGGCCAGCCAGTTCAAGGTGGTGTAATTGAAGGTGTGCCTCAATCTGATTTTGGTTTAACAGGTTCTACTAGATATTATTCTGATGGAACTTATGCGAGGCTAAAAGAAGTAAGACTAGGGTATACATTCTCTCCTAGAACACTTGAAAATGTTGGATTATCTGGTGCTTCTGTTTTTGTACAAGGTGCTAACATTTTAACATGGACTAAATTTAATGGTATTGATCCAGAGGTGGTAACTACAAGAGACGCATTTACAGGAAGCGGTAGTTTTGCATTCCCTCTAGGTAAGCAGTTTTCTGCTGGATTAAACCTTACTTTCTAAAATCATTAAAGAATTAAGATGAAAAATTTAAAATACATATTCACATTTTTTGCATTTTTCGCGCTTTCTTCTTGTGGTGAAGATTTCTTGGATGTGCCTAACCCAGAGGCGATATCTCCAGACCAATCTTTAGCAGAAATTACAGGTTATGAAGGTGTAATGAACAGTGCTTACAACAGATTGATCGCCTTTAGTTGGTACGGTCAAAATGGTATGGTAGCTCCTGATGTATTAGCGGATAATATTGATTTCGCAAATAGAACAGGTAGATACGAAGAAGAACAAGTTAACGCAATTAGATCTCATATGGCAAGATGGGGCCAGCCTTATCGTGCTATCAATGAAGCTAATATCATTATTGGAAGAATTAATGATTTAGCGGATTTAACAGCAGAAGAAGCTATTACTAGAGATCTTCTTTTAGGAGAGGCACACTTTATCAGAGGTTTATCTTACCACGATCAGGCAAGAGTCTATGGTTACGAGCCAGGTCAAGAGGTTAATGGTTTCAATTTAACAACAGAATTAAGATTGACACCTACCTTTGGATTATCAGACGCTACTAATTCAGGTCCGAGAGTAACTAATACTGAAATGTACGCTCAAATTAAAAGTGACTTGAATGAATCAATTTCTAAGTTGACAGGTACTGTAAGTACTATACCAACTAGAGCTGATGAAGGTGCAGCTAGAGGTATATTAGCTAGAGTATTATTATATGAAGGTTCTTGGGCTGAGGCAGCTGCTGAAGCAGAAAGAGCGTTGGATGTAACTCCAGCAGAATTAACAACTGGTGATGATTACGTAGCAAGTTGGGGACAACCTAACCACCCAGAATCAGTTTTTGAATTAGATATCCAGCCTGTTGATTGGAGTACGGTTGATGGTGCTAACAATAGCTTAAGCACAATCACTAATGATTTATTCTCTGGTGCACAGTTTATTTTGGTGGCTTCTCCAGAATTAGTGTCTTCTTTCGAAGCAGGTGATATTAGAACTGAATTATTTACAGTAAGTGCTAATCACCCAACTAATCCTACGAAGTGTAATAAGTGGCAAGGAGAAAATGGTGATTTTAGAGAGAACATTCCAGTAATGAGAACGGCTGAATTATATTTGATTGCTGCAGAAGGATATGCAAGATCTGGTAATGACAGCTCCGCTCAAGCTTGGTTAAATATGCTTAGAGAAGCAAGAGGATTACCTGCTACATCAATGACTGGTAATGATCTTCTTGACTTAATTATGAATGAAAGAAGAGTAGAATTTGCATTTGAAGGTCACAGATGGTTCGATCTTAAAAGACTAGGAATGGATATTCCTAAATCTGCGGCATCTGGTGTCAGTACTATTCAATATGAAGATTTTAGAGTACTAGCTGATTTGCCAGTTAGTGAGTTGAATTTAAATGATCAGTTGGTTCAAAATCCTGGTTATTAATTAAAATTTTAAAGCTAACACGATGAAAAAAATACTATATATATTTTGTCTATTCGGCATGGTTGGAATGTTCTCTTCTTGTGGAGAAGATGGATTAGACATTCTTTATGATGAGATCTATGTTGAAGTTGATGCAGCTACTACTGTCACAGGTACAAAAATTTATGCTTATGATCGTCTTAATGATGGTCAAGGTGTACCAAGTGGCTTTTTAGTAACATTGGCTGCGGCTCATCAATCAAATGCAGTTAATTATTCATTCGAAATTGATCCTGCTAGTACAGCGATTGCTAACTTGCATTATACTTTAGATGCGACTAGTGGTTCTATAGATGCTGGAACAAGTACTGATGAATTACCCATTACTATTTTGGATGATAACATAGCACCAGGAGAAGAATTAACAATAATTGTTAATCTAACTTCTTCAGATGTAGCTATCAATCCTAATTACGAAAGTGGTACACATATCATTGGTGTAACATGTGAAGGTAATATTAGTGCAGCTTATTCTTATACACTAACTGATGTATGGGATGGAAGTGGTCCTTATACAGGTTCAGGCGTTTTAGAAGGCGAAGATGGAGAATACAAGTTCTCTGATTTCTCTTTCGGTTCTTGGACTGCAGTTTATGGAATAGATCCACCTTCAGGTGCTTTAATTCTGACTGAGAATTGTGGTAGAGTATCATTTGAAGGTGCTGATAACTATAATGAAACTTGGGCCATGGAAGAAATAATTGCTTCTGGTGGACCAGAGTGGACCTTCAGATGGAGTAACACTTATGGTGAATTCGGTACGGTGACTTTAGTAAAAGATGACGGTACTGATTGGCCAACATTCAGAAATTAATCTTAAAGTTTAATTTATATAGGGGATTTTGCTAAGACAAAATCCCCTTTTTTTATGCCTTCTACCAATGAATTAATGGAGGTTTTATATTTTCGGAGACATATTTCCAAACACAATTCATTATACTTTTGAAAAAAAATCCATCCAATGAAACGACCATTATTGATATTCATGTCATTCCTTTTGGTTTCAAGTGTGTTTTCTCAAAGATCAAATTATGAGAAAAATACAGATGCTTTATTAAAAATCGCTGAGGAGGCTAAGGCGGAGAGTGCAGAAAGAGAAAAAAGAGTTTCGAAGTATCTTTCAGAGCACACTGACGAACTCAGATCATTTAAAATCGATGGAAATGAATATTTCCTTAGAGATATTGTTAATGGTCAACCACAATATTATAAGACCATGAATGTGGGTTCAGCACGTACCACAGGAGTGAACAGCGTTAGAACGGGAGGAGAATTTGGATTAAATCTAACTGGCGTTAATTCTCGAATAGCCATCTGGGATAGTGGTGTTTCATTAAATTCTCACCAAGAATTTCAAGGCAGATTAATTAATAATGATTCAGGGAGTAATCCTTCTGATCATAGCACACACGTCATGGGTACTTTAATCGCAGGAGGCGTTAATCCAAATGCTAGAGGCTATTGTCCAGATGCAGATGCGCAAGCTTATGATTGGAATAATGATGATTCTGAAATGGCAGAGGAGGTTGTAAATTCTGAGATTCTTGTGAGTAATCATTCTTATGGTATTCCTGCAGGATGGGAGTCAGGTAGTTGGAGAGGTACACCAAGTATTTCTACTTCCGAGGACTGGGCTTTTGGTTTCTATACCAACAACGCTAGAAGATTTGATGACATCGCTTACAATGCACCATTTTATTCAATAGTAGCCGCAGCAGGAAATGAAAGAGGAGAGTCAGGTAACGGCAACCATCCACCTGATGGTCCATTTGATTGTATTTCTGATTTTTCAGTAGCTAAGAATGTGATTACTGTAGGTGCAGTAAATAAAATAAATGGTGTTTACTCTCAGCCGTCAGATGTTGTTATGAGCAGTTTTAGCTCTTGGGGGCCAGTAGATGATGGTAGGATTAAGCCTGATATTTGTGCCCCTGGTGTGGCCATCTTTTCTTGTACCAGCGGATCTACTGATGATTACGGTAACTCCCAAGGTACCTCCATGGCAGCTCCAGCAGTGGCTGGGGGTGTGGCTTTAATCAACGAAGCATATCATTTATTTAATAACAGATTTTTGAGAGCAGCTTCAATAAGAGCTATGTTGATTCATACAGCTAGAGAAGCGGGTAATGCCGATGGCCCTGATTATTCATTTGGTTGGGGATTAATGGCCGTTGACGAAGCTGTAAGACAAATCATTCAAGAAGATGGCGTAGGTAGATTAATAACAGAGGAGGTTTTGGCCAATGGAGAAGTATTTGAAATTGAGTTAAACCCAAGACTAGGGACAGATATTACAGCTACAATTGCTTGGACTGATTTAGCAGGTCCGGTTCTGCCTGATGCATTAGATCCCGAAGATCCAATGTTGGTGAATGACTTGGATTTAGAATTAGTAGATGAACAAGGAAATGTGGTAGGGCAGCCATGGAAGTTAAATAGAAATTCTCCAGGCGTGGCGGCAACAAGGGGTAATAACTCAGTAGATAATGTTGAAAAAATTGAATTCGATAATACGGATGCACCAAGATACTTTTTAAGAGTAAGCCATAAGGGCAATCTTGAATCTGGCTCGCAAGCATTCAGCTTAGTATTGAGTTATGAGTCTGAAGATCCTGGAGTCACTCAACTTTATTGGATCAACGGTAATGGAGACTTTTCAGATCCAAGCCATTGGTCATTAAGTTCTGGCGGACCAAGTGCCAATAGAATTCCTGACCAAGCTTCAAGAGTAATATTTGATGATAGTTCTGCGCCTAGTGGTTCCACACTCAATGTAATCGTTGACCAAGCTACTAGAATTGAAGGTCTTTTAGCTTTTAGAAATGCACCTGTCAACTTGACATTAAATGAAGCACTTTCAGCAAGTGGTCAATTTAATTATGCGTCAGATGCTTATACGCTTTCAGGTGATTTAATTTTCATAAATGAAAATCAAGATGCCAATAATAACATAGATTTAAACCAATCAAATATCAGTGATCTTGCTATAAATTTTGCTCAAGGCAATGCTGGGGCTTGGAATATTTTAGATCAGAGTTGGGCGTTAACAGATCTTTCAATTGATGCAGGTACTATAACGATGGACAACTGCACCGTGGATGCTTCAACTTTCACTGTTGGTTCAGAATCTAATATGATAATGTCTAACAATGTGATGAACTTAAACAGTCAATTATCTATTGAAGGTGCTGGCTTTAGCTTAGATAGAAATAATGCATTTAATTTAACAGGAGCGCCTACATTATCTATTAATGTTAACAGTCCGTTGCAAGGGATTGTAACAATTACAAATGCTATTGCTACATCAAATAGCACAGGTCCTTTCGATCAACTTATTTTAGATAATGCTCAATTAGCACTAAATACGGATGCCTATGTGGAAGCTCTTAATATGCTAGACTTATCTGGAATTTCCTTTAATTCAGGGTTATCACTAGAGTGCAATACGCTAGCCATAGATAACGGTGGGCAGAATACCATTTTTGAGAATACCAATACAGATAAAGCGAATTTGACGGTCAACTCAAGAGAAAAATATTGTTTTGAAAACATACGTGTTGTTAATGTAGACCTTCAAGGTAATGCGGCTATCAGTGTGGACGGATCGTCTAATGTAGTCAATTCAGAGGGTTGGTTTCTAGGTAATTGTCAAGATTTATTATTCGCCAACTTTACGGCTTCTAATCTTTGCGAAGGCGCCTATTCCATGTTCGAAGATGTCAGTGATGGAAATATTGTTAGCAGAGATTGGTACATCGACGGGATAGAAGCGTGGGGTGACGAAACGATGTTTTTTACTTTCGATAGTCCTGGCGTATACGAGATTAGGTTAGTGATCATGGATCCAGATGGTAATATTCAAGAATGGACAGAATCTGTTGAGGTTGAAGCATCAGGCATTCCAGAAAATGAAATCATTGAAGTAAGTGCTACTCAGTTAGCTAGTCGACAATTAGCGGATGCTTATCAATGGTTTAATTATGGAGCACCAATACAAGATGCAACCGAAAGAATCTATGATTTCAATGGCACACCTGGTATATATTGGGTTTTGACTTTCGATGGGAATTGTAATAGGAGATCGGAGACTTTGGATTTAGGTACGAATGTATCAGAGATAGATGCGAATGAGAATATTGATTTATTCCCAAATCCTTTTAACGATTTTATCAATTTAGAATTTTCAGACGAATATTTTGGAAGTAAAGTCGGTGTAAATATCACAGACGTCAATGGCCGCGTTTTATATAATAATTTTGATTTTCTTAACTCAAATTCAATGAGAATCGATATAAATTACGTGCCGAATGGTATTTATTTTATTCAGGTGAAAATAAACGATAACACCTACCAAAAAAGATTAGTAAAGTATGATTAAGAAGCTTTTTGTATTTGCATTTTTTACTGTTATTACGACTTCAATATTTGCTCAGGCTGCAGTCAAGGTAGACCAAATGGGTACTGCAGTATTTGAGAAAGGTGCGGAGGATGATATTAAAGGAAACAAATACTTGTATGAAGATTGGTATTTGGCCACTCTAGTGGACAAGAACGGAGAGAAGATTGAGAATGTTAAATTAAACTATAATGGACATTCCAAAAGATTTGAAATGAAGGAGAATCAAGGTAAAGTAGAATTAAATCCCTTACTTTATACGGATGTCATAGTCGCTATTGATGACAATCCTAAACAACGGTTTTCATTAATGACTCGAAATGATGCTTTTGAATACTACAGAGTTATTTATGAAGGTTCTAAAATTAAATTCTACGAAAGATTTCACACTATTCTTAAGGATGAGGAAATACCAAATTATGGAGCGACCAAATCTGTTAAGAAATACATTAACACTAAAAAGTATTTTCTAGTAATTGATGAGGAATTCATTGAAATCAAAAGGAAAGATAAAGACATCATCAAGCGATTAGGCGATAAAAGTTTGAAGAATTTCGTTAAGAATAACAAGATAAAAGTCAAAAAAGACGAGGATTTAGTGGCACTTTTAAGGCATTTCGAAACACTTTAATCTCCAAAAAGATATTTATTAGAAAAGCAAGTCAAAAATGGCTTGCTTTTTTTTTGCTCACAAGCGACATTTTAACATTTGCAGTCCATGGAGTTTTAATGTTTTTTAAGCTTAAAAACCTGATGATCAGAGGTTTGTGACCTCATTCTCAGAATCCATCAGTACGCAATTCCCTGTACTCAGAGTATAATTTCAATATAATGTTTCTCCTATGTGTTCTCTTTGTTAATAGTTTTTTAACTATTTTAGAATTTTATAGGAAGAAGACGAAATTTAAAATGGGTGGTTAACCAGTCTCTCATATTGAATCTCGCCTTCACTTTTATCAACTAAATACAAATCATTAACTATGAAAAAAGTACTCTTACTTTTTGTGATGTTCTTCGTTTGTGTAGGTGTATCAATGGCACAAAAAACTGTGACAGGTACAATTCTAGACAGTGAAGGATTTCCAGTAATTGGTGCTAATGTCCTTATTAAAGGATCAACTGTCGGTACGATATCTGACGTTGATGGATCATTCTCATTGAATGTTCCGGAGGGTAGTAATACGCTCGTAGTATCTTATACTGGTTTTGGTACTCAAGAAATTGATGTATCGGGCACTAATAACGTTTCAATAACTCTAGCAGAAGGGGTAACACTTTCTGAAGCTGTCGTTACAGCACTAGGTATTGAGCGAAGTGAAAAAGCATTGGGATATGCTGTGCAAGAAGTAGCCGCTGAAGATATCACCAGATCCGGCGCTACTAATCCTGTTGATGCCCTTGTTGGGAAAGCTTCAGGTATTCAAGTCACCAGATCTTCGGGATCTGTTGGTGGTGGTTCGAGAATCTTAGTTAGAGGGGTTACATCTATGGTAGGTGATAATCAACCTTTGATTGTAATTGATGGTGTAAGAACCAACAATGACACTCAGCTTTCTCAAGCTTCTACTGCAGGAACCGCTGCATCTAACAGATTAATGGACTTAAACCCAGAAGATATTGAATCAATCAACGTCCTCAAGGGTGCTGCTGCAACGGCATTATATGGAACTGCAGGTGCAACAGGTGTGATCTTAATCACAACTAAAAAGGGTAAATCAGGCGGCGATGCTTTTAATGTGAATTTGACAACATCTTATTCATTTGATAACATCACTCAAATGGCCAACCTTCAGGATGAGTATGCGCAAGGATGGGGTGGAGCTTATTTAGACCCATCAACAGGCTTGTCTACTTCATGGGGACCAAGGATTGGGGACTTAGAATATGCTACTGATCCTAGTCACCCTAATGCTCCTGGCGCAAGCGCATTTGATGCTGATGGTAATTACATATACGATAATAATGGCTTCTTAGTACCTGCTGGTACTGGAAATGGAACGCCAGCTAACATTTATAATAATGTAGAGCCTTTCTTCCAAACAGGTAATCAATTCAATACTTCATTAGCTATTGAAGGTGGGGGAGAAACAGCTTCTTTTAGATTGTCTCTTTCAAACTTGGATGCAACGGGAGTTATTCCAAATGAAGAGTATGATAGAAAGACAGTTAAATTAGCCTCTACAATCAAGCCGACTGATGCATTAAGTATCGGTGCTTCTGTAAATTACACTAAGTCTGATTACGTTAGAGTACAGCAAGGATCAAATACTTCAGGTCTATTATTAGGTATGTTAAGAACACCTGTAAGTTTTGATAATGCTAATGGCTTCGATCCTTCAGTTGCGTTTAATGAAACATCTACTTACCAATTCGATGATTTCTCTCAGAGAAACTATAGAGGTGGTGGTGGTTATGATAATCCATACTGGACTGTCAATAACGCATTAGGTAATGAAACTGTTGATCGTACTTTCGGTAACTTAAGAACTGACTACGCATTCTCTCAGTGGGCAAACCTAGGATTAAACTTAGGATTTGATTTAACAACGGATAGAAGACAACAAGATTTTGAAATAAACTCAAGAACTGCTCCAGGTGGTAGAATTTTAATTAATGAATTCGCAACTAGAGTTTTCGATAATAACTTGACATTATCTGGTTCAGGTTTATTAAATGATAACTTCAATTTATCATACGTTGTAGGCGCCAACGCTTTCTCTTACAATGTTGAAGAGCAAGATACGGATGGTGATGGACTATTATTCCCTGGTCACTTGGACATAAATAATGCGACAAACATCACGCATTTCAATGATATTACTAGATACAGAACTTTAGGTTTCTTTGGACAGGTTGAGGCAGGTATCAACAATATGTTATACTTGACATTATCTGCTCGTCAGGATTATGATTCAAGATTAGGTAACCCTAATGACTTCAAATTAGGTGATACTGGATTTTTCTATCCTTCAGCATCAGCAGCTTTTGTATTCTCTGAAATGATGGACAACACAGGACCACTTTCTTTTGGTAAGGTAAGATTATCTTGGGCACAAGTTGGAGCAGGACCTCCACAACCATATTCAATCGTAAATGCTTTTGTTCCGCCATCAATTGGTGACGGTTGGGGAGATAATATTTCATTCCCAGTTTCTGGTGTAGGTGGTTTTGACCAATCTTCATTATTAGGAAATGATGCATTGACGCCAGAGTTATCTACAACTATCGAGGCAGGTGTTGACTTAAGATTCTTCAATGACAAGATTGGTTTAGATGCAACAGTGTACAGAACAAATACAAAAGATGCTATCCTTAACGCTTCATTGCCTTCATCTACAGGTTTCCAAAATATTTGGTTAAACTCAGGTGAGATGACTTCAAAAGGTGTTGAGATTACATTGAACTTAGTTCCCGTATCAACAAGTAATTTTCAGTGGAACTCACAAATTAACTTTACTAAATCAGAAAATATTGTTAACAAGTTAGCACCAGGTATCGAAAGATTATTCCTAGCTGGTTTTAGCTCTGCTGGTACTTATCTTGTAGAAGGAAATCAATATGGTGCAATTTTCGGTGGGGCATATCTTAGAGAAGATGCAGGTACTGAAAATGATACTGATTTAAATATACCTGGTGGAGCAGTCGTAATCAACGATGATCCGGCTTCAAGTGAATATGGATTCCAAGCTGTTGATCCGACTCAAAGAGCTATTGGAAATCCTAACCCTGATTTTATTTTAGGATGGAATAACTCTTTCACATTCGGCAAACTATCTGCAAATTTCTTATTAGACTGGAGAGAAGGTGGTGATTTATGGAATGGTACTGCTTGGGCATTATCATTCTTCGGAAGATCACAGTTAACAGCTGACACAAGAGAAGAAGCGCCTACACCAATTGAAGGTGTTCTTTCTGATGGTACACCAAACGATATCCCTGTTACAAGAGACCAAAGTTACTGGACATCTTCATTAGGTGGGTTCGGTGCTGTTGGTGAGCAGTTTGTCCAAGATGGTGGTTGGATCAGATTGAGAGAAGTAGGTTTGAACTACAGACTTTCTGGCAACAGCTGGACTAAAGGTGGTTCAATCGGTATCTCTGGTAGAAACTTATGGTTTACTACTGAATATGATGGAATCGATCCTGAAACAAGTTTGACAGGTACTGGAAACGGACAAGGTTTTGACTATTTCAATATGCCAAGTTCTAAATCTGTAATCGTTAAATTATCTCTTAATTTTTAAACTGCAGATCTATGAAAAACTTTATAAAAATATTATTAGTTGGAACAATGTTCCTTACCATAACTTCTTGTGAAGATTTTATAGGAGGTGATGTTAACGCGGATCCAAATAATCCACCTGACATTCCAATTGTTGGTAGTTTTCCAGCATTTGAAGTAGCATTGGTTGATGTTTACGGTGGTGCATTTTCAAGATTCAATTCTATGTTAGTTCAGCAGGTTGAAGGTGTTGCAAGACAATGGTCTTCTTTCAATCAATACACTGGTTTGACACCAAATAGATTTGATGCTGCGTGGAATAACGTTTATGAAAATGTCTTGAATGAAATGAAGATTGCAAGAGGAAAAGCTCAAGCACAAAACTTCTTTCATTATGAAGGCGTTATTGACATTCTTGAAGCATTTACTTTAATGGCTGCTGCAGATGTATGGGATGATATGCCATACAGCGAAGCACTTCAAGGATTCACGAATGCAAGCCCTGCTTATGATTCTCAAGAGTCAATTTATTCGACTGTACTTCAATTGTTAGATGCAGGTATCGCAAAAATGAATGGCGAGAGTGGATTGGTTACTCCGGGAAGTGAAGAAGTATTTTATCGTGGTAACGCTACTAGCTGGGTGAAGGCTGCTAATGCAATTAAAGCAAGAGCACTTTTACACACTGGTGATTATATGGGTGCCATGGCTGCTGCTCAAAGTGCTTTTGAAAGTGCAGCAGATAATTTACAATTTCAGTATCCTGATTTAAATGCAGCTGGCCAATGGTACAGATTTAATAGAGATAGAACAGGTGATTTAGAATTTCACCCAACTATGAGAGATATGATGACAGCGAATAATGATTTGGATAGATTAGCTATGCTTGATCAGACTTTCAATACTAGTCATCCTTACCTCGTTGCTGATTTCTTACAAGAGTTAATCACTTACAGAGAAGTACAATTTATTATAGCGGAGTGTGCTTTCAGAAATGGAAATGCTGATGCAGCTCATGAAGCATATCTAAAAGGTATTGAAGCTTCTTTCGCAAGAATTGGAGCAGGTGGTTATGCGGATTATGTAGGTCAGGCATCAATTGATCCAGGTGCTGCAGGTCTTACACTTGAAAGAATCATGATGGAGAAGTACATTGCAATGTATTTGCAACCTGAAAATTACAGCGACTACAGAAGAACTAACGTTCCAAATTTAGCTCCAGTTTCTGGTGCTAATGTACCTGTAAGATGGGATTATCCTTCTACAGAATATCTTTTTAATTCTAACGCACCTGAAGATGGCTCAGTTAATGTTTTCAATGACAGAGTTTGGTGGAATAGATAAGTAATATTTCAACACGAAATAAATTTGGGGATGCTTTAATTAGCATCCCTTTTTTTAATTATGAGATACTCAATTATATTTTTAGCTTTTTCTATATTTCTTTCTTGTCAATCAGAAAACCAACCCAAGTCAACTTTTATTTCCAAAAGCACAGGTCAAATTGGTATTGATTTTATAAATGAATTAGAAGACAATAAAGATCAAAATGGTTTAAAATATGAAAGCTGTTACTTTGGTGGTGGTGTAGGTATCATTGATGTCAACAATGATGGCCTTCAGGATATTTTCTTTTCTGGCAATCAAGTCAATGATGCTCTTTACTTGAATAAAGGCAATTGGACATTCGAGGATATAACCAAAAGCGCAAATATTAATTCCAATGGTTGGTCCACAGGAGTAAGTATCGTAGATATCAATAATGATGGTTGGCAAGATATTTACGTTTGCAGATCTTTATTAGATGAACCCCAGGCTAGAAAAAATGTACTCTACATCAACCAACAAAACAATACGTTTACCGAACATGCAGAGACTTATGGTTTAGCAGATGTTTGGAGGACTCAAGAAGCTTGTTTTTTTGATTTCGATAAAGACGGTGACCAAGATGTGCTAATGGTCAATCAACCTCCTAATCCAGGACCATTATCACCCATTAAAGGACCTGATTACAGGATTCCTGAATTGGGAGTTAGATTTTACAGGAATGATAATTTCAAATTTGTAGATGTTACTAATGACTTGCGCATAGATCATAAGGGATACGCATTATCAGCATCAGTTAGTGACTTCAATAATGATGGTTGGTTAGATCTTTTCATTGCCCACGATTATAATTCTCCCGATAAATTATATCTCAATATCCAAGGTAAATATTTTAGAAATACAATTGATCAAAGCTGCCAACAGTTATCATTCTTCTCAATGGGCACAGATGCGGGAGACCTGAATAATGATAATATAGATGATATCATCAGTTTGGATATGGTGGCTTCCGATCCTTACCGAAACAAAGCTAATATGGGCGGTATGAATCCAAAGGCATTTTGGCGGGTGGTTAATGAAGGAGGACATTATCAATACATGTATAATGCTGTCCATTTATCACAAGAAATTGAAAATGGAATTCCTTATTATTCAAATGTATCTCAAATGTTGGGCATGGCTTCTAGTGATTGGAGTTGGTCGCCCATTATAGCTGATTTTAATAACGATTCTAAAAATGATGTTTTTGTCACTAATGGTATTAAGCGTGATATCCGATTTAGTGATGTTGTCAACGCCCTAGTAGATACCATTAAAACTATAAAAGCTCAAAATAAAATTGAACAAAAAGATCTTTTTAAACATCTCGATTATAAAGAATTATTAGATAGATTTCCTTCATCAAAAATTCAAAACCATCTCTATCTTCAAAAAGAAGCATTGGCATTTAAAGATGTTACGGCAGAATTAAATTTAAATCAAAAAGGTTTTAGTAATGGCGCGGCCTTCGCAGATTTGGATAATGATGGTGACTTAGACCTGATTACTAATAATGTGAATGATGCACCTTTCATTTATGAAAATCAAATAACCAATTCTAATTTTATAAGCGTTCTGCCTCAGGTTGATGAACGTGGCTTTAATCCTGCCGGTATTAAAGTAGCCGTCTACAATAAAAATAAATCTCAAAGTCAAATTATAAAGTCGAACAAAGGATTCTATTCTTCTTCTGAGCAAATCGCTCATTTTGGTTTAGGCAATGAGCATTCAGTAGATAGTGTAGTTGTTTATTGGCCTAATGAGAGCAGATCCATTCTGAAGTCTCCAAAAATTAATACCAAGCACCTTGTTAAGAAAACAGCAACTCTAAATAAAATAAGTCCAAAAAAGATTAAACCAATAATCAATTTTGCAACGGCTTACGGATTGAATTACAAACATCAAGAAAACAACTTTGATGATTACAAAAAGCAAGTGTTGCTGCCGTATCAAATAGGTGTTAATAATGTACCCCTCGCTGTGGCAGACTTTAATGGAGATGCATTAGATGATATCTTTATTGGACAAACAATAAATCAGAAACCACAAATTCTTTTGCAAAAGGAAGGAAGGTTTTCGAAAAGTGATATTCCAATCCTCCGAGGTAAAGAATGTACCCATTTATGTTACGCCGATTTTGATGCTGATGGTGATTTAGATATCTACGCAGCTTATGGCGGTAATGAGTTTGATAGGAATAGTAGTGAATATGCGAATTATATATTTGTAAATAATGGATCTGGACAATTTGATCCAATTCAAGACAAAGCGGGCGCATTCGATTCTGACGGTGTTGTAGTACCTGTAGATATAAATGCAGATGGAAAAATGGATTTATTCTTAGGTGGCAGACATGTTCCTGGCAAATATCCATTAGCTTCGGATTCTAAAATTCTTATTAATAGCAGTAGGGATGGCAAGATCCAATTTGAAGATGTGACTTTGGAGTGGTGTCCACAATTAAAAGGTATCGGTATGCTGACGAATGCAAAAGCCAAAGATATAGATCATGATGGTGATCAAGATATAGTCATAGCAGGGGAGTGGATGCCTTTAACCATATTAATAAATGATGGTAAGCAATTAAGACCTAGCCAAATCGAAAATAGCACTGGCTGGCACAGAGGATTAGAATTAGAAGATATCAATGGCGATGGGAAAATGGATATATTGTTGGGCAACCTTGGGGATAATGCGAAGTATAAAGTGAATGACAAACAAGGATTTTCAGTTTATTATAATGCAGAACAATCCGATGAATCAGATATCATATTGGCCTATGAAAAAAATGATAAGGAATATCCTGTAAGAGGACGGTCGTGTTCTTCAGAACAAATGCCAGAGTTGCTCGATAAGTTTCCCAGTTTTCATGAATTCGCATTAGCAGATATAAAATCGATTTATGACGATAAATTAGCTTCATGTGATAAATTCCAAGCTGAAAACTTCAAATCAGGTGTATACTTTAATCGCGGCGATTTAAGTTTTGAGTTTAAAGCTTTTCCACGTTATGCCCAAATGAGTATCATTAATGACTTTAAGAATCTAGAAGGAAATCAATGGTTGCTTACTGGTAATCTAGAATATATGGAAATAGAAACTCCCCGCTTAGATGGATGTTATGGCCATTTATTGTCTTTCGATGAAGAAGGTGGCATTTCTAACTCTAAGAAATATGTGGGTCAAGTATTCAGTGGACAGATCAATGATATTCATGACATACAAATTGGAGGCGAAAGTTATTTAGTATTTATTCCTTTAAATGAAACGATCAGATTGGTAAAGAAGTCAGACCTACAATAAAAAACATATTATAATTATTTATAATATATTAGCAGCATGGGTTCTCTTTCTAAATTCTTAGATTATTTAAAGCACGAAAAGCGATATTCTAAGCATACTATCAAATCATACACCAATGACATCAATCAATTCAAGTCATTTTTAGAATTGAATTACGAATTGACCGATGAAAAGCTTGTAAAGCATACGCATATAAGATCATGGATGGTCCAATTGATGGAAGAGAATATATCTCCACGTTCTATAAACAGGAAATTATCCACTTTGAGATCTTATTTTAACTATTTAAGGAAATTAAGCCTCATTGATAATAATCCATTGTTAAAGATCATATCACCCAAGGTGGGCAAGCGTTTACCCGAATATGTTAAAGAAGATCAACTAGAACAATTGTTTGATACCATAGATATTGGAGATTTTGAAGATTATAGAAATAGATTGA
Source organism: Saprospiraceae bacterium (assembly GCA_020630775.1). Classification (GTDB taxonomy): domain Bacteria; phylum Bacteroidota; class Bacteroidia; order Chitinophagales; family Saprospiraceae; genus RFSX01. The sequence goes on from JAHDIN010000047.1 coordinate 20,843, forward strand.
TAGTTGAATTAATTTATGTGACGGGTATGCGTCGAACAGAGTTAATTAACTTAAAAGACAGTGATATACAAAAATCAGTCGGTGCTATTAAAGTCTTAGGAAAGGGTAATAAGGAGCGGATTATCCCACTAGCGCCTCAAATATTCGACAAATTTGAACGGTATAAGGATTTGAGATCGGCATATTTCGAAGATTTATCCGCTTTCCCTTCATTTTTTGTCACCAATAAGGGGAAAATCTTGTATCCAAAGTTTGTTTACAACGTAGTTAAGAAGTATTTATCTAGTGTAACGACCATGAAAAAGCGCTCTCCTCATATTTTAAGGCACAGTTTCGCTACGCATTTAATGAATCAGGGAGCAGATTTAAATGCGGTTAAGGAATTATTAGGCCATGCCAATCTAGCTGCGACACAAGTTTATACTCATAATTCTATAGAAAAGCTGCGAGAAGTCTATAGAAAGGCCCATCCAAAATCGCAATAATCACTATTTGTAAAGATTTTGAAATGACTATTTACTTATATACGAAAAATAACTATTTTTGCATTCGCTTTGAAGAAAGCTATGACAATATGTCAATTGCCGATGTAGCTCAGTTGGCCAGAGCAGCTGATTTGTAATCAGCGGGTCGG
>JAHDIN010000005.1 GCA_020630775.1 Saprospiraceae bacterium
GTCGAGTATGGGAGATTATTTATAAAGTGTTGACACACTTTTATAAATACTCCCGAGATTATACAACATTACTTTCTTTATTGTAACTTCCACCAAACTATTAAATAAATACATCTTATACTTATGAAAATCATTCAGTTAATCTTCCTTTTGTTTATTACTTCTATTGTTTTTTCACAATCATTTACTTCAAGTAATCCAGATTACATCAAATTTGTAAAATTGGGCGAAGAGGCTTTGAAGTCTGAGAAGTACGACTCTTGTATTGGCTACTACAAAGATGCATTCCAAATTAAACAAACAAGTTATTTGAGTACGATGCGTGCTGCAGCTTGTGGATTTAGTAAAGGTGATCAAGCCTATTATGATATGCAGATGAATAAGGCCTTTGAATTAAATTGGGCAGGAGCTAAACAAGTATTTGATAATTATGAAGAATTCGATTATTTAAGATCTACACCATTCGAAGAAAAAGTAGTGGCTATGTTTGAAGGTGCTGCAGAAGCTGAAGGTATAGATATTCAGTTAATGGAAGAATTTGCTGAAATTAATCGAACAGACCAACTGTATAGAAGAGAAATGCGTTCGGTCTCAGAAGAATTTGGATGGGATTCTCCACAAATGGATTCATTATGGGCACTTCAAAATCCCATAGATTCTGCAAACTTGTCTAGAATTTGTGAGATAATGGATGAGCACGGTTATCCAGGTAAATCCTTAGTAGGCCCTTCTTATCAAGGTACCGCTTTTTTAGTCATCCAACATTCAGATATTGACCATCAACAAAAGTATTTACCACTCATTAAAGAGGCTGCTGATAAAGGAGAAGTGCGCTGGTCCTCAGTCGCATTATTGATAGACAGAGTAAATTTGGGTATTGGTAAGCCACAGATATATGGCAGCCAAATAGGAACCGATAAAGAAACCAATACTTATTATGTCTTGGAATTAGAGAATCCACACAAAGTGGATAGCCTACGTACTACCGTTGGATTAGGTCCGCTTCAAGAGTATACAAGCAGATGGAATTTTGATTGGAATCCCGAGACGCATGTGGAGAAGATTGCGGCTATGAAAACGAAGGAAGATTAAGTATAAGCTTAAGTATAAGTCTAGGCTTAAGTCTAATATTTTAAACTTATACTTAAGCTTAAACTTGTAAAACACAATATATAACGGAAACATACGTTACCCTAGTATTCTTAACAAACAACAACTAACATGAGAGTACTTAACATCCTTGTGGCGCTCGCCATTTTACTTATTTACGCCTGCTCTCCAAAATCCACAACTAAAATTCAAGAATCTCCTACTAAAGTTATTGACACGGTAGAAGATGATATGAAGCCAATGACTTCTAGTAATGAGTCAGACATACCTATTGACGATAGGTTGGTTATGGGTGAATTGAGCAATGGCATGAAATACTACATTCAAAAAAATGCGAAGCCTGAAAACAGAGCTGAGCTTAGATTAGCTGTAAATGCTGGTTCTATTTTAGAAGATGAAGATCAAAGAGGACTGGCCCACTTTGTTGAACATATGGCTTTTAATGGTACAGAGAATTTTGAAAAAAGTGAGTTAGTGGATTACCTTGAAGGAGTCGGTACGCGATTTGGTCCAGATTTGAATGCATATACATCTTTTGATGAGACGGTATACATGCTTCAAGTGAGGACGGATAGTACAGAATTATTTGACAAAGGGATGTTGATTATAAAAGATTGGGCGAGTGGTGTAACCTTCGATCATGAAGAAATTGATAAAGAAAGGGGCGTAGTTGAGTCAGAATGGCGTTCTCGATTAAGTCCTGACCAAAGAATGCAACAGAAAACTTTTCCTGTTTTATATCAAGGGTCTCAATACGCAAAGCGATTGCCCATAGGAGATCCTGAGATTATCAGAAATGCGGATTATGCTACATTCAAAAGATTTTATAGAGATTGGTATAGGCCAGACTTGCAAGCGGTTGTGGTTGTCGGGGATGTTGATGTTGCAAAAGTCGAAGCTCAGATTCAAGAGATGTTTGGTGGTATCCCTTCTAGATTAACGCCAAGGCCAAGAACAAAATTTAATGTGCCAAGGCATGAAGAAACTTTGGTAAGTGTAGCATCAGATAAGGAAGCTTCTTTTACGAATGTGAGATTGGTTTATAAGCATGATAAGAAGCATACTGAGTCATTAGATGATTATAGATTTTCTCTAGTAAGAAGTTTGTATAATAACATGATGGGTCAGCGATTGGATGAACTCAGTAAGGTGGCTGATCCACCGTTTATGTTTGCAAATACAAGTTATGGTGGTGATGTAGGAGATATGGATGCTTATCGGTCTTTTGCATTTGTTCCTGAAGGTAAAGCCCCAGCGGCATTGGAAGCTTTATTGACTGAAAACAGAAGAGTGCTTTTACATGGTTTTACACAAGGAGAATTAGAAAGGGCTAAAAGTCGTTTGATGGAGCGTGCAGAAAAAGGCTATAAGGAAATGGATAAGACAGAGTCAGGAAGAATTGTAATGCGCTATGTGTATAGGTATTTAGATAATATTCCAATTCCAGGTCCAAAGCAAACATTGGATTTGTATGAAAAATATTTGCCATCTATTACATTGGATGAAATTAATGTTTTGCCATCTCAATGGATTAAAGATGATTCCAGAGTAGTAGTAGTCACGGGGCCTTTGAAACCAGATGCACCATTACCGACTGAATCTGAAATTAAGAAAATGCTTGTTGCTGTAGATGCAACCAATCCCGAGCCTTATGAAGATGAGGTTATTGATGAACCATTTTTTGATAAAGAATTATCAAGTGTAGCTGTTGCTGAAACTAAAAACTTCGATGATGTAGATGTTGAATATTTGAAATTAGATAATGGTGTGCAGGTGTATTTGAAAAAGACCACTTTCAAAAATGACGAGATATTGATGAATGCTAGTTCGCCGGGTGGTACTTCTTTGTACAATGATGAGGAGTATTTTACAGCTTCTAACTCTACAAGCATAGTACAAGAGGCAGGACTTGGTGCCTTTAGTTCTACTCAGATGGATAAGATGATGGCAGGAAAGACGGTCTCTGTGTCTCCATTTATTGGTTCGTTATCTGAAGGATTTAGTGGTTCAGCTTCTCCAGATGATTTGGAAATAATGTTCCAAATGATTTACCAGTATTTTAATGATCCAAGAATAGATGAGGAGTCTTTTATTTCTTTGATGACAAAGCAAAAAGGATTGTATAAGAATTTGATGTCTAATCCAAATTTCTATTTTTCGGATCATGTTTCCAGATTGAAATACAATAATCACCCTAGGATGGGCTTCCCTTCTTCAGAAGATTGGGAAAAAATAGAATATGATAAGGCGATGCAGTTTTATAAGGAACGATTTGCAGATGCTTCAGATTTTACTTTTTTCTTCGTTGGGAATTACGATGATGCAACAATCAAATCTCATATACAAAAGTACCTTGGTAATTTGCCATCAATCAATAGGGAAGAAACCTGGAAGGATCTAGATATCGTTCCTGTTAAAGGTGGATTAAAAGATCGAATTGCAAAGGGTGTAGCGCCTAAAACAAATGTGCATATGTATTGGCATGGCGATTTTGAGTATAATGAAGCAAATAGATATTTGATATCGTCTATGCAGGCCTATTTAAGAATCAAGTTGAGAGAGTCACTAAGAGAAGACTTAGGTGGTGTGTATGGTGTTAGAGTCAGCGGAGGTGGTACGAAAAAACCGAAAGAAAGATATGGCATTACCATTTCCTTCAATGCTGATCCTCCTAAAACTGATACTTTAGTGATGGCTGCCAAAGTGGTTATCGAAAAAGCCATTAAAGAAGGTCCAAGCCCCGAGGATATGCAAAAGGTTGTAGAAACCCAACGACAAAACAGAATCAAGGATCTAGAGCAAAATAGATTTTGGAGCCGCCAAATCCAATCGGCAAGTGATAATGATGATGATTTTAGCAATATCTCTTTAGAGGCCCTTGAAGGAAAAATTGATAACCTCACAGCCGAACAAATTCAATCAGCTATAAAGCGATATTTTAATTATAACAATTACATCGAAATAATTATGGAACCCGAACCCAAGGAAGAGGGTAGACCATAAGATTAAGTTTAAAGAGGCTGTCTGGTAAATTAGAAGCCTCTTTTTTTTGTGGCTACTATGATCAAAGCCATGATGCTATTCGTTATACGGCAATAATCTTTTAATACAAATTTGATACTTCGACCTTGCTGAGAAGTCTTTTACTATGCAATTACCAGTTTTAATTCTGAACCTAAAAGTCATCTCCTTGCACTGCGTTTTATCTTGATAGAGGAGCTATTCCTTCTGCTTTTAGATATGCTGTTTATAGGAACTAGATTTAGTTGTTGAGCCTAAAAGTCATCTCCATGTACTGCGTTTTATTTTGATAGAGGAGCTATTTCTTCTGTTTTTAAATATATTGTTTATAAGAGCTAAATGTAGTTATTGAAACTAAAAGTCATCTCCGTGCACTGCGTTTAGTCGATGAGTAAAAGATTGTCATTTAGTAGCTTCTGTTAACATCGGACCCCAGTTCCGATTGTTAACATTGGACCTATTCAAGGATACAACGACATCCTCTCCACCCGATGCCAAACAATCCCCGATACATTCATACGCATTTCATAAACGACCTCTTGAGATTGAAAATCTAGCTCAATTAATTTAGCACCGAAGATGCCTGGTCCATTTAGGACACCTGCACCAGGAGCAAAGAGTATGTTGTCTTTTTCGGGAAGATAATCTACATCAGATACAATTCTTGAGTAGGTGTCGATGCCTCTTTCTTTGCCGTAGCTAAATACTTGTTCGACAGTGAGGTCGTCTTTATTAATTTTGTAGCCGACAGCACGACTGTATTTTTCTATTGATGAATAATTTCTGAAGTCGCCATTGTCAAAACAAAATAGGGTGCCATCTGGATGTATAAAGGGTGCATGCTGATACCAAGGCCATTCAAAATCAGGATGATTGTCGAGACCATCTAAAATTCTTTGATCTTCTATAAGAACGCCATTAGCATCTCTGGGCTTGAGTAAGACATCTTCAAAAAATTGGCCTTGTTTATTGCGATCCCATCCTAAGTGATTATTTAAAACCCAAACAACTCTGTTGTTGTAGTCTAGTTTGGCGATGCCTTGTCTTCGAGTAGAAACAATGATGGTGTTGTCTGAAGGATCATGTATGACCGCATTCGTATGAACCCAATCAATCACACCACCCCAATTATCAAATCCTTGGACGACACGCATTTCATCTAGAGATACTCTTAGGTCCCACTCTTGAATAATAAAGCCAGAATTACGATCTATTTCGACAACAAAGTCTTCAGTGGACAAATTACCGTCATGATAGAAGCTGCCATTTTTAGAAGCGGTTACCAGTAAATTGCCGTCCTCTTTCTCCTGTACATTATGATGAAAAGTGTATCCAGATAAAAACCATGTATTAATTGTATTGCCAAAAATATCAACTTCAAATATATTAGGAGAAGGCCAAGCTCCGAAGTAAAAATTACCATTTTGTAGTCTTTCTATCCCAACATCATAATTTAGAAATTGCAATCTGTTCGAACTTGAAAAGTCCAATAAGTATCTTACTTCACCTTGTGGGTCAAGCATGAAAGGTACTGCAGGGCTTTCTTTGGCTCTATAAGAAATGAAGTTGAGCCCTGGCTCCATTTGGTCAGGTTTGTATACGTCAACAATGACTTCAGGAAGATAATCGGGCGTTTTAGGTGTTGCTTGTTCAAATCGATGTTGCCACACTATATTATCATTGACTAAAAAGTCTACTTCAATTTCATTTATGTGATCGAAATACATCCCAAGTATGGGCACGTCGAAAGTACTTGATGTTTGATCGAAATGCTTTTCAATAGTACCGGCATCATTATCTTTCCCTGTTACTCGAACTTTTAAAGTACCGTTTTGTTCTGGAAAACTAAATCGTAATCGACTGGACAAAGGCGTGAAGCCTTCAGGATTATAGTCATAGTCGAAAATAATAGGTTTGCCCAATCCGATAAATTTGACATCATCAGATTGTAGTTGTAACCTCAATAAATTATTATCGAGAGCTTCGACATCTCTAATGCAAAGTAAACTGATGGCTATTGATGGAGTATCATTGAATTCTAAAATGAGGAAGTCACTCGTCTTTTCAAATTTTGAAAGAAAATCATTTTTATCAAGCGCATCATCTATAATTTGGATAATGTCTTCTACATCTTCACAATTCTCAAATGTCTCATCCGCTTCATGACCACAAGATACAATGGCAGAGATAACGAACACGCATAGTAAAAACCAATAGGCCCTCATTTATATTATTTCACCTTTATAAAGTCTTCTAGATTCTGTTTGATTAATTGATTTAGAATAGGAATCTCTTTCAACTTGATGTCCTCAAACTTATTCAGCTCAACGTCAATTAAAGCACTTAATTCATCTCTTACTTCATACATCTGGCTACTTGGAGCGCCATCTCCAATTTGAGCTAGTGAATTAAGATGAGCTAGTTTGTTAGTGAGTCGAATAGGGTAGTTGAGGGGGTCTTGTCTGCTTTTGTTTTTAGTTTGGTACAAAGTCTTTTCTACTTCTCCAAGTGCCTCGTGGATAGTTTTAATTTTTGAGTTAACCGTGTCAATGTCGTGATGCTCTTGGAAAGTCTTCATTTGTTTTTTTAAAGCTCTGATGTCTTTGATGCAGTTGTGAGCTTCTGATACTTTTTTATTTACACTTTCGACAAAATCAAATTGTGATTTATAATCGTCTTTGCTAATCATGAGTCTAGGGTCACCTTTGATTGTAAAGTTTTGTGTTTGCGTCTTTCCGTTAATATTTAGCGAAACAGCATAATTGCCAGGCACTATAGAAGCGCCACTTAATGAACCCCACCATAGGACCATGCCTTCGAAGTCGTCGGCACCTTTAGCTTTCATATTCCATCTATGCTTATTAGATCCTGCTTTTAGATCTTTAAGCTTAAGACCTTTTTCTTTAGAGTATGTACTAAAAGATCTTAAGGTATCTCCATTTGCATTTAAATAAGTAATTGAAATAGAGTCTTCTTTTTCATCGTATTCATTCAGATAAAAATAGCTGGTTACACCACCAGGATGATTTGTGCCAGCACCTTTAGTGTTTGTTCTTTGTCCACCAGGGATGCGATAACTATCGACGGGTTTAAATAGGAAGTCTTGTCGCCCTTTAAATTCTAAAGATTGTTTGAGAATATTTAAGTCGTCAATCATCCAGATGCCTCTTCCTTGCGTGGCAGCAATTAAATTATCATTTTTAATAACGAGGTCTGTGATTGGAACTATAGGCAGATTAAGTTGAAGACTACTCCAGCTTTGTCCACCGTTATTTGAAATGTACATGCCCGATTCTGTACCCGCGTATAAGACGCCTTCTTTTTTATGGTCTACTCTTATGGCTCTTGTGAAATGTTCAGCACCAATCCCAGATACTATTTTGGTCCAACTAGCGCCATAATTTTCTGTTTTGTAGATATAGGGTTTAAAGTCGCCTTCCTTGTATAATGTTCCTGCGATGTAACAAGTACCTTCATTGTGATAATCTGGTTCAATACAATTAATCATCAACCATTTAGGCATGTTCGTTGGGGTGACATTTGTCCAGCTTTGACCACCATCTTTAGTGACATGAATCAATCCATCATCGGACCCCACCCAAATTAAACCTTCTTTTAATGGTGATTCTGCTGCCGCGAATATAGTGCAGTAGTATTCTACACTTGTATTGTCTTTGGTGATAGGGCCTCCTGACGATTTGAGTTTAGTCGTGTCATTACGCGTGAGATCCTCACTAATTGTTTCCCAACTTTGACCACCATTAGTAGAAACATGGAGGTGGTTTGAAGCTGCGTATAATCGCTTGGGGTTATGTCTTGAAAAGAAAATTGGAAAGTTCCATTGAAACCTATAGCGCATGCCTTCAGCGCCGTGCCCCATAGGATTGTCTGGCCAAACATTTATGGCTTTTCGGCTGCCTGTCTTATGATTGATTCTAGTTAGGTAGCCGCCATAGCTTCCGCCATATACAACATCATTGTCTAAAGGATCAATAGCTATATGTGCAGATTCTCCACCAGCAGTAGGTTCCCAATGACTATCATTAATTTCCGAACTGGAAGTTCTGTGATCAATTCTTATGGTACTATTATCTTGCTGAGCGGCATATATTCTATATGGAAAATGGTTGTCCGTAGTCACGCGATAAAACTGCGCTGTAGGCTGGTTGTAATATGTTGACCAAGTTTCTCCACCATCATAAGTGACTTGTGCGCCACCATCATCACCTATTATCATCCTGTTAGGATTCTCTGGGGCAATCCATAAATCATGATGGTCTCCATGAGGCGCTCTGAAAGATTTGAATGTTTTGCCACCATCCGTTGATTTATGATAGGCGACATTCATTACATAAACGAGGTCTTCATCTTTTGGGTCAGCGTATATTCTTGTATAGTACCAAGCTCGTTGTCTTAGAGATCGACTTTCATTTAACTTGCGCCATGTTTTACCTGCATCATCTGATCTATACACACCACCTTTCTCGTTTTCTATAATGGCCCAGACTCTATCAGAGTTGGCCGGAGAAACAGTAACTCCTGAAATACCCCATATGCCTTCTGGTAATCCTTTGTTGCTGGAGATGTTTTCCCAAGTTTCTCCACTATCGGTACTTTTCCAAAGCGCAGAGCCTTCTCCTCCACTTAATAGACTATAAGGTGTCCTTCTAATATTCCAAGTGGAAGCATATAAAATTCTTGGATTATTGGGGTCAATAATTAAATCAACTGCGCCTGATCTTTCGTTGGCAAATAAAACACGTTTCCAGTTTTTGCCTCCATCAATACTTTTATAAATCCCTCTTTCTTGGGAATCTGCGAATAAATTCCCCATAACCGCAGCATAGACAATATTATGGTCTTTTGGATGAATTCTAATTCTTGATACATGTCGAGATTTTTCTAGACCGACTTGCTGCCAATTCTTTCCACCATCTTCAGTTTTCCAAATGCCATATCCAAATGATACATTTCCTCTGACCGTTTTTTCTCCTCCGCCAACATAGATCACATTATTGTCGGATTCTGAGATGGCAATCGATCCAATCGATCCTCCAAAATGACCATCCGATATATTTTCCCAAGATCGACCTCCATCTATTGTTTTCCAAACACCACCGCCGGTTGCACCAAAGTAAAATAGGTTGGGTTGACCAGGTACTCCCGTTACCGCACAAGATCGACCTCCTCTATAAGGGCCAATTTCTCGCCATTCAATAGCATCGACGTATTCTGGATTAAATTGAGCAGTTAATTCTACTGATAAAGTAAGGGCAATTAATAAGATGAGCCAAAGTCTTTTCATATCATTCTAATTTATATTGGTTAGCCACTTTTCATGGCATTTAAAAATAATCAAAATGTGATGATCAGTACACCAAATATTGAATAGTATATAAACTAATGACCGATTATCAGTGAATTCAACCTTTAGTTTGATATCAATTTAAGGTTAAGGCCAGGCAACTTATTTTTAGAGCATATTAGGTTTGTTAATGTCCTAATATGCGTATTAGAAAAAATGCACAAGAAAATCATTATAATACCCCATAAATACCAATTGAAGATGCATTTCTAAGGGAATTCATGTCAGTCTTGAGATTGAGTTTAACGATGATTTCTCTGAACTCTAATACATTATGATTGCTGCCAGAAAAGACTGGTGGCAATTTTTTTATATTTAATCATTTGAAGCGCTTAATTTAGAAAGTTGAATGGTCTGAATAATATATTCCTAAATCTCTTTTTACTACTCCCTTTCATATCGGTATCTCAAACAGCGTTTCCAAAAGTTAAGTTTGAAAAACAAATCAATACTTCTGAAGGCCTGGAGGATAGAATTTGTTACCATGTTAATAGGCAACCTAACGGTGTTTATAATTTTATAACCAGTAAACTACAATTTCATACTGGGTCGCAATTTTTAGATGAGTCTTTAGATGTGTCTCTAATAAAAATTGTTTCTCCTCAATATTTCATGACAGAGAATTATGAGGTCTTCGATTATAGCCTTAATAAATTAAGTAAGTCTTTTGATCAGTCTCTGGAAATCGTTAATGGATTTAAAGTTCAAGAAGAGATTTACATATTGGCTCGAAGTAAAGATGATTATCAAGTATCAAAATGGGATATAGATAAATGGAGTAAAGTTTTTGAATTTAAGAACAAAGAAGAAATCACTTCAGTAGCCTATTCGGAAGATACATGGTATGGCTTGTCGAAATCATTTCACTTAATTGATTTAAGTAATGACACTTTAATCTTTGATGCAACACAATATCCTGATCGATCAATTCCTAACGAATATGTAATTCACGAGCATGAAGGTGCAATGTTTTTTTCATTTGAAAGTAAGTATGGTGTATTTCGTTTTGCTAATGATAGGATTGATTTAATTTCCGATAATTATATTATTGACGAGTTCTGTCAAGATAAAAAAGGGAATGCCCTTATGTTGTTAAAGGATGAGGTGCGCGTCATTGAAAAAGTTATTTTGATAGATAAGAATTGCGCATTGAATCCTTGGGATGCATTACTGAATGATCACACGAATATCATAACCTCTGTTTATAGCGATAACTTTTTAGACGATATGCTCATTTCTACTTATAGCGGCATTCGCTATTTAGATTTCGAGAATTCGGAAGGGTTTATAAAATCTCATTTGTCGACAGAAAAGGATAATTGGGGTTTTGGTCGATTAGTGATTGACGTTGCTGCAAATAAATCAAATCAAATTGTTTGTATAGATGAAGTTGGAAGAATATCCATAAACTCTGATGAGGGTTTTAAAACGATTTGGGAAGCGCCTTTTGATGAGCGTATGAAGCAGGTTTATTATGATGATCATAGTCGGCAGTTTAAAATCATATCCTATGAATCAAATGATCAAGGAGGAATATATAGTTTAGATATTGATGATCGGAAGCTCATCAAAGAATTTCAAACGGGCTCCCTGTTTTCTATATACCAAAGAAATGATACAACATATATAGGAGGGCCACATTCTAGGTTCTATCGTTTGCTTGATGGTAATTTAAAGCAATTTGATTTATCTAGTGTATTGAATGGCATGGATATCAGATCAATATATAAGTCTGATATCTTTTTAGTAGGCACGCCCCAAGGATTATTCAATCTTCAAGGGCCAATAGATGATATCGAGCTCATACAACTTTGGCCGTCGGTAATTACCGAAGAAGTAAGAACCATCGAAATGTATAACAATCATTTTTTTATTGGTACCTATGGTAATGGGCTCATAGTGCTAGATGAAAAATTAGATTTGGTGGCTAAGATTGATGAGGAATGTTGTTCGGTTAATAATTATATCTATGCAGTTGTTCAAGACGATTATGATAGGTATTGGTTGAGTACAAACGATGGTTTGTTTGTGCTAGATAAGGCATTAAAGTTTCAAGATAGAATTGGGTTAAGTTATGGGATATCAGATTTGGAGTTTAATACTCAAGCGGCTGTTAAAAGCAAAGATGGGGATTTATTTTTTGGAACGGTAAATGGACTGACTGAAATACAACCATCAAAATATTTGAAGTCTGACAATGTAGATTTTATCGTTAAGGAAATACGAGGCTATTTAGGAAATGATGTTTATTATAGTCCAACCAACGGTAATGTTGGTGAGTTTAATTTTAAACCAGATTCAGTAAAATTCTTCTTGGTACCAAGTAGTTTTAAAGAGGTGAACTATCATTATGCTTCTAAGAATGATTTCAAAATCGAAGGGCATTTAGATTTTAAAATATACAAGAATCAAATAACCTTAACGGATCTTGATTTCGGCCAACTTAATTTAGCTATCAATGCGCATTCTGACCATTTTACGCTTTTGATAAAAAGAAATTATTGGAAGTACGTTTCAAACTTTTTGCTACTAAGTATAGTTGTTTTGCTTACCTCTTCAGTTGTCTATACTTATGTTAATAAAGTGGCCAAGCGAAAAGTAAAAGAAATAAGTCTTCAAAAAGAGATCTCGCAAATTAAACTTGAAGCCCTTCGGTCACAAATGAATCCCCATTTTATCTTTAATTCTTTAGGTGCGATCAGTTATTATATTCAATCTAAGGAAACAAGGGTAGCTAATAATTATTTAACAAAATTCGCAAAATTAATAAGGGCGTTTTTGGAGTCTTCTAAAAATGAATACTTATCTCTAGCCGAAGAAATTAAGTTATTGAATTATTATCTACAACTTGAGAAACTGCGATTTGAAGATGCTTTTGATTATGAAATAAATTGTGATGCTTCGATAGATAAACTTCATGAAGTGATCCCTACAATGATGGTGCAGCCTTTTGTTGAAAATGCATTAATCCATGGTGTTAGTCATTTGAAAGATAGAAAGGGAATTATTAAAATCAATTTTTTAAAAGAAACGGAAGATGTTTTAAAGATTGTAATTGATGATAATGGAGTAGGTCGAATGCGTGCAGCAGAAATCAAAAAATCATCTTTGAAAAAACATCAATCTAGAGCCATGCAAATTATAGAGGATAGAATTAAAGTATCTGAATTTTCAGATGAAATGGGTTTGACCTTAGAGATTATAGATAAATATGATGGTGAAAGTCCAATGGGTACTCAGGTTGTTATAAACGTCATTAATAAAAATTAGATTATGAAGGCATTAATAGTAGATGACGAAATGAAGTCAGCACAATACCTTCAAAATCTATTAGCTGATATTGCTCCAGAAATCAATGTTTTGACTTTAATTCATGATCCTCAAGAAGCATTAGCCTATTTAAATACGCATTCTATTGATCTACTATTTTTGGATATAGAAATGCCAAATTTATCAGGCCTTGATTTATTAAGTCAAATATCAGATCCTAGCTTTGAAGTTATTTTCGTTACAGGATATGATCAATATGCGATTGAAGCGATCACATTTTGTGCGATAGGTTATATTCTTAAGCCTGTGGATGAGGATGATCTTAAAGCTGCATTGGTAAATGCGCAAAGAAGATTGTCTAAGCAAAATAGCTTAACGAAAAACCAGATGTTAGTACAGAATATCTCAAATGTAAATAATAAAAAAATAGGTATTCAGACCTCAGACGGTCTTGAGTTTATAGATCTAATAAATATTATCAGATGTGAAGCTTCACAAAGAGTAACTAAGGTCGTAGAAAAAAATCGTGTCTTAATTAGTTCATATAATATTGGTCACTTTTCAAAGTTGCTAGAAGAGCATAATTTTTTTAAAGTACATAAGTCTCACTTAGTCAATATTTCTTATGTAAGCAAAGTCTCGCATGATGGTTTTGTTATTATGAATGATGACGCCCGCATACCTCTCGCAAGAAGACGTAAAACTGAATTTCTGTCATTGTTTATATAGAGCAAAGAATGGTCTGTTTACTTACCTTTGTGTACTATGGCGGATAAAACATTTTGGTTAGGCAGTGATAAATATCTATGTGATAGGCAGCTAGCGCAGGCCTTTCACATTTCAAGAACATTAGGCATGCCTTTACTTATCGAAGGCGAACCAGGAACAGGTAAGACTGAATTGCCCATACAATATGCAAGGGATTTAAATTTGGATTTATTTGTTTATCCAGTGGGATCTAAAAGCAACGTTGAGCAGTTTGTCGCAAGATTTGATCATGTTAAGTATTTGCGTGATTCTCAAATAGAAATCTTAAATGCTCAAAGAGAGGAAAAGGGATTGGCATCAAAGCTGACGACGGGAGGTCGAGATCCTGAAAATTTATCTGATTATGTTGTCAATGGTCCGGCTGTTAATGCCTTTAAGTCTCCTAACTCCGTTTTATTGATAGATGAAATTGATAAAGCACCTAGAGAGTTTCCGAATGATTTATTGTATGCCTTAAGCCATCGTAAATTTATTCTACCTGAAAGTGGTGAAGAAATTGAAGTGAGTGAAGAAAATATGCCCGCTATTATCATTACTTCAAATCGAGAGCAAGAATTGCCAACGGCTTTTAAGGGGCGTTGTATTTATCATTACATACATTTTCCAGATGCGGATACCATGAAGGGTATAGTAGCTAAACATTTTCCGAAGGCAGAAACTAAAGTTGTAGATGTAGCTTTAGATGTCTTTTATCATCTACGTAATTTAGGCCTAGAGCGTGCACCAACTACAAGAGAGTTGCTGAATTGGTTGAAGTATGTCAAAAACTTCACAACAGCTGAAGCCATCGAGAAAATCGAAAAATTAGAAGGCATAGGTACGCTGATAAAAACACAGTCAGATCTTGAAAAAATTCAGAAAAACATCTTAGATCCTAGAGACTTTCAAAAAAGATCAACGCCTAATTAATGTTTGAAACCTTACCAGAAAGATTCAGGACCTATGATTTGAAAGCCGATGTGCGGACGCTCATGATATTACGTCAAGCCATTGATAAAGGTTTGGTTAAGACCTTAGGTGATGTGTATAATGTCTTGAAAGGAATAGTTGTTAAGGATCCAGAAGATATGGGGCCTTTTACAAGAGCTTATTATGATTATTTCCTAAACATTGATATTGAAAACGGGGATACCTTAAGTGATGCTATTGCACGATCTGAAACCTTTAGAAAATGGAGAGATCACAAAATTGAGAAGAATGAAATATTCAAGACATTAAGTGACGAAGAACAGATAAATCATTTTTTAGATGATGTACATTTAAGCCAATATGATATAAAAGAGATCATTGCGGGCCGAGATATATTTGATAAAAACCCTGGTGATAAAACGGATGGTGATGAAGAAAGTATGGATGATATCCGCGAACGCCTTTTGAATAAAATGGCAGATTATTCTGATATGTCACTTGAAGAGTTGCTGGATCGTTTAGATGAAATTGCTGAGCAGCAAAAGACAAAACACTCCGGAGGTGATCACTGGATAGGGACTGGAGGTATCTCACCTTATGGGCATGGTGGGGCAGCAAAAGATGGTATCAGGATTGGTGGTACAGGAGGTGGTAAGATGGCTCGAATGGTTATGAATGACAGAAAATTTTTTCCTGTCGACATGGATTCAATAATTAATGATGATAATGTTGATGCTGCTTTGGCTTCTTTAAAAGGGGTTATTGAAGATTCAGCTCAGGAGGTTTTGGATGTCAATAACACGATTAAAAATGGCTTGAAAAGAGGCGGGTTGTTTTTGCCGGAAATTAAAAACTTATCAGAACAAAAGCTTCAAGTCATATTGCTCATAGATAATGGGGGCTACTCTATGGATCCTTATGTCTATGTCATCAGAGAGCTTTTCAAGAAAATGAAAACGCGTTTTGCGCATGATTTGGAGACTTATTATTTCCATAATACCATATATGATCGTGTCTATACGGATGTTAGAAGAAGACAGCCATTTATGATGGATCGTCTTTTGAGTAAGGACCCTAATTACAAAGTGTTTGTAATCGGAGACGCTTCCATGGCACCTTATGAACTCAATCGAATGAGTTTGAGGTCATATTTTCGATTAAAAAAGAAGTTTAAAAAAGTAGCTTGGTTAAATCCTGAACCAGAAAAATATTGGCACCATACCTACACGCTTAATGTCATCAAGCAGATGATTGATATGTATCCTCTTACCCCAAGAGGTATAGAAAAAGCAGTTTTAGAAATGAATAAGAAATCCAAATGATCATTTTCTTGGTATATAATACTAAATGATCAAAATGAAATACTTATTTATCTTACTATTAGCGCTTTGTTTAGCATCGTGTACGGCCCAAAAATCTTCAATTTTTATTCCAGCAAATCAAACTGTTGAAATTGACTACATTGACATTGATTATTATCAAATCACCCTTAAAAACAAAGGAATCAAAGATATTTCGATTGCTGTAAATTCTCGAAGTAGTAATGAGCAGGTAAAAGGATTTGGAATGGGTGATAGAGCAAAAGTCGAAGTATATGTAGAGGCTGAGAACAAATTATTAGTTACCAATAATTCTGACCAAGGTGGTATGTTGTCTTATTGGATTGCTGAAAAGAATAGGCTAGTTGAAGAAAGAAGGGGAGAGTATGTAAGTTTTACCTTAAGGAATACTTCCGCAAAATCTATCCCACTTATCATACCTACAGTGATGAATCCCAATCTATCGCCCTTTTCAAAAAGTGGTGTAGACTTAAAAATTGGACAAGAAATATTCTTCAAAGCAAAAGGTAAGCGACATGTATTATTAATCGTGGATAGTACTATTAATAATGGCGATGAGCTTGATGTAGCTAAATTATTGAAGAAACGAAAGAAAGAATTGGGCTTGTAATGCCAATGAAACAGTCCTTATTATTGGATAAATAATCCCCAAAAGACCAGTGTTTCTGGCCATTTTGGGGATTTTTTGATTTTAAAGAAATCAGAAAAACTAAAGGGGCTTACCAAAAACGGTATGTTTCTGCCAAAAAACTAAAACCTCCAATTTTCGGCGCTCTTCAGGTGATATTTGAAGTAATATAATATCTAAGAGATGAAAACGAACAATTTATTTCAAGAACTAAAAAGATTAATCCCAACAATAACTTTATGCTTTTGCATGCTTTCAATTGGACTTACCCAGGAGATATGCGATAATAGAATAGACGATGATGGAGATGGATTAATTGATTGTATGGATCCAGACTGTGATAACTACACAGATTGCTGGGAATGTATTGCTGAATTTTATCAAGTCCATAGCAATTCAACTTTAGTTGCTTTGGATCCAGTATATGGAACTTATGAAGTTTTAGCAACAATATCAGGCGCAGAACAAATTAATGGTCTTCAGTTTAACCACTTGGATGGACATGTTTATGCACCATGTATTATAAATGGTCAACACAGATTAGGGATGTTATCTCCAAGTGGAGTTGTAACAGACATGGGCTTAGACCTGCCTGGAAATGGAATATTTTATGTAGGGGCGATAGATGCTAATGGGGTGTTTTACTTAGCAAATGGCTCTGGATTGTTTAAAGTCGATCTAATGAAATCTCCGCTGGAGGTTGTGGATACTGGGGTGAGGAATTTGAGTGTAGCGGATTTTTCATTGGATATTACAAGAGCTTTATTTTATGGAATTACAAGTTCTTCAAAATTAAGAGTGTATGATCCTGCTACAAATCAATTAAGTACCTACGATCTTGCTGGTTCAATAAATAACGAAAGTGGTGCATTTGGTGCAGCATGGTCTTGTGTTGATGGTTCTTTTTATGCTTACAATAATTCTTCAGGTAAAATATATTCTGTTGATGTTAATGATTTAACTGCTACAGAAGTACTAAATGCAACAGGTAATCTTTCAATAAATGATGGTTTTAATTGTGTATTAGCACCACCACCATTTGAAAGTAATTGTAATAATGGGATCGATGACGATGGAGATGGTTTAGTAGATTGTGATGATCCAGATTGTGATAAATCAAATCAGTGTACAGTAGAAATTTGTGATAATGGTATAGATGATGATGGCGATGGATGGGCAGATTGCAGTGATTCAGAATGTTATGCACTTCAGATATGTATTGAGATCTGTGATAATGGCATTGATGATAATGGTAACGGTTTAGTTGATGGTGACGACCCTCAGTGTACAACAAGTTCTGGTGTTCGAGGTGGACTTGAGTCAAATAGAAGATTAGCAGATAAAATTACACAGAGAAATTTTAATATCGTAAAATCACCTACTGCAGAGTTTCAAATGAAATTGAAAGGTGAGATTCCTTTTCAAGGCGCACATTTCAAAAATAACTTCGATATAGGATCATTTATTCCTGTAGATGCTATCGGTAACTATACTTCAGAAAGTTCTCCTAATGATTTGATCGGTATAACTAATGCTATTGAAGTAACAAGTGCGGATTATTTTTATGATCAACAAAGACTTGGTTCTATACTAGCTATTAAAAGTGAGAATGGCGTTTATGAGCACACAAAGTATATCTGCGATAGATTAGATGGGGCGAGACTATTAGATATTTCTTACTTGAATGTTTTTGGAGGTACTTATGTAGCGTATGAGCTGATGAACAAATATGGGCAGGTGGAATACTCTGTAAGTTTTGCTGGGTACTACAAAGAAGAAGTCAATGCGATGTATGTTGAAAGTCATTGGAATATTCATAAGTATGCAGATGAAGATGTTTTTTACAACTTCCAAGTATGGGCTAATTCTTACCAAAACCTCATTGAATTAATGCAATCTCTGTTAGAGAAGATGCATATGAAAGTAGGAGTGAAAGGCCAGATCAGTTCTTACTATCCAAAAGTATTTATCCAACAAGCGGATTATGTAAATGGAGCTATTAGATTAGTCATCAAAAATAAGGCGAGAACAAAGCAGCTGAATATTCAGGCGCATTCAAGAGACTCTGAAGTAAGCACAGTAGATAAGTGGACTGTATCTATGCCATTAGAAGGTCGTGCTGAAGAGATTATATATGTTGAGACAGATGGGATATATGATGTAGGTATGTCTATCCAATGTGAAGAAAGTCCAGCTGACGAAATATTTTTAGCGGATGGTGCATGGGGTATCTCAAATGATAATCCAAATGCCCTTATTCATAATTTCGAGATAGAGCAAAGTCAAGGTAGTGCATGCACTGACTGCAGACAAATTGAAAGGAATATTCATGTGGAAGCAGATGTAAAAGACTACTTAAATATTTACAGATCTTTGAATGCCAAATTCGTAGCAGAAAACTTAAATGCATTTTCATCTCTAGAATTTGAAGCACAAGGAAATGGTTTGTTAGAAGTATGTTTAGTGAAATCATCAATTACAGACTGGAGTGAGCAGCATAAAGCTTATGTTGAGCTCAATGAAGATGGAGAGACTGTCGAGTTGAGTTGGTTGGATTTTGTTGCAGGTCAAAAATCTTTAGACAATTTAAGTGATATTAACATGCTTGTCTTTACATTAATTGGAGAAGGTGGTGTGACTTCAGAGCGAGTACTGGATTTAAGCGATGTAAGATTCGTGAATAATACAATAACAAGTTCAACAGAAGCTATTTACAGTTCTGAATTCGAAGTGTCGCCAAATCCATTCAGTTCAGAATTAAATCTGACCTTACCAGATTCAAAGGAAGTATCAGTTGTTATCTATGATCAATTAGGCAAAGAGATTTATACATTGTCCAATATCAATAATGACCGTGTTGCAATAGATACACGTCAATGGGTGCCAGGGCTTTATTTCGCTGCTATCTATGATCAAAAAGGTCACAAACAGACAAAGAAAATTATTAAAAAATAAACAAAGGAAGGTTAGTTGTTTTGCGCCGCATATTTCTTTGATGAACCATTGGAAATGTGCGGCTTTTTTAATTTTATAAAGCGGCTAATATTTTTTCAATAGTCCCATTTAAATCAAATGGTGGTCCTTTACTTAATCCCATTCTCACAATTACTAAGTCTTTTGATGGAATCATAATAACCCATTGCCCCTCATAGCCTCCAAAGTAATAAGTGTCTTCTGGAGCCGATGGCCAGAATTTTGGATTGTCCCCGTTTCTCCAAATTTGCATACCGTAAGAGGGCTGAGAGCCAGGTGTTTCCTTAAAACTATAGTTAACCCATTTAGGACTTAAAATGGTGTCGTTTTGCCAAATACCATCATTTAAATAAAGCAGTCCAAGTTTTCCCCAATCTCTTGTCGTCGCATGCATAAATGATGATAAGACATATGTGCCTGATGCATCTGGTTCTATTTGAGCAGAATAGATTTTTAATGGGTGAAATAATTTCGTGTACGGAAACGCAAAGTAATCTTGTGTGTTATCAAACTTACTTTTAATCAGTGCACTTAGTAGGTTGGTTGTTCCACTGCTGTATTCGAAAACATCTCCAGGCGCATGTTCTGCTTTCGCTTTTTTAGCGTAGTCTGCAGCTGAGGTTTCTTTGAATAGCATAATCGTTGCGTCTGAATTATCTCCATAGTCTTCATTCCATTCCAGTCCACTATTCATTCTTAGAAGA
This sequence comes from Saprospiraceae bacterium, assembly GCA_020630775.1. Classification (GTDB taxonomy): domain Bacteria; phylum Bacteroidota; class Bacteroidia; order Chitinophagales; family Saprospiraceae; genus RFSX01. The sequence continues at coordinate 20,089 of JAHDIN010000005.1, forward strand.
TTGTCTAACATAATATCTGACCTTTCGTCATTTGCCCAATCGGCGAAAAGATTTTTATCATCCAACTTAAGTTTTCCTTCCTTAAACAAAATACCTATTAAGGCATTGGTAATGCTTTTAGTCATAGACCAACCGAGGATAGGTGTTTCTTTATGCAAGCCATTCGCATACCTTTCAGCTATCAATGTGTCTTTGTGAATGACAACCATAGATAAAGTTTGCTTCTCCCATTGATTATCTACATCAAATGCATAGTCTAAAGCCGCTTCAATTTTTTTATAATCGACACCAGTGACTTCAACGTCATTTTCTCGAATGCCGTAAGGCCATAATAGTGTATCGCTCTCTGATAAGAAGGATGGTGTTGGCTTTTTAAAGTTTAGTGTATCCTTCCCTTTTTGTGTTTGAATGCATCCTAAGTTATTGTCAAAAACAACTCGAGACTTTTGAATACCTAAAAATGATGCTTCAACATATTGTTCTTTGTCATTGTACTTGACGCTCGTCAAGCTAAATGGAAAGTTATTTAATTCTTTTTCAGAGATAGATTCAGGAGTCCTGTTAGTTACGAAATAACATGAGCAAGCTCTCTTTGCTGAATAGGCATTAAGCACAGGAAGCCTAGGGTTGAGATATAGAAAGAACACTGCTAGAATGGAAATGAATATGATTAAGAGGAGGTAAAGGATGATTTTTCTCATACCATCAAGTTGGTTGTGAAATTCGATAATAAGAAATCTGAAATTAGTGCTTATTTCTAAAAGTATAGATCTTTAACATGAATCTAGTTACCCAAATACTAAATTTTCTTAAAGAATATTAAGTAATGGTTAAATGAGAATAAATTAGTTCCAATACTATTACATTAGTAGGTATTATAGAACAATATCAATTCTTATGAAAAAATTAGTATTCGTATTGGCGAGCCTATTCTGCATTTCATTTTGCCAAGCCCAAGACACATCCGATGACACCTTTAATCGTAAAGGCCGTATTTTACTAGAACATGGTTATGGTTTAATATCTGGATTTTCGCAAGGTAGTGGATTAAGTATTTTAGTGGATGATGATGGAGAAAGCATTACTTCTATTGGTTTTGATGGTGGTTATTTTTTATCCCAAGATTTTGCATTAACTTTTAACCTAAGTGTATTGTCAGTTGAAGGGGGATCAATTAACGGGTATGGTGCAGGCGGAAAATATTATGCCGGTGGTAAGGTGCCAATTTCTTTTGGAGGCCAATTGTTTTCAATAGGTGGTGATTCCTCCTTTGTTACCAATTTGGGAGTAGGCTATGCATTTAATCTTGCAGATAACATAACACTTGAACCTAATATCAGTGCCTTAGTAGAATTTAGAAACGGTAGTGGACTGATTTTAGATATAGGGGCTAAATTTTCAATGTTCCTATAAATCTCAGTCTCTAAAAAATGTTTTAAGATTCATAAATCGGAAAGGAGGATAAATATATTGTGCTACTCATAAGATTTATCCTCCTCTCATTCATAATAAACCTCAAATCATTGCACCCTTAGACCCTTAGACCTTTACACCTCTACACCATATTCCCTCAAAGCCTTATCGTCTTCTCCCCGAATACTGCATCGCTTCTCCTTTACCGAAACCATAACTAAATCCAAGCGTCATAAAACGGCCTCTTAGTCGTCTAGAGAATGTAAAAAAGTCATTTTGTTCTACAGTGGATTGTCTTACTCTGGAGGCGAATATATCTCGAACACTAAAGCTGAAAACAGTTTTTCCATTGAGTAGTTTGTACTTCATGCCTAAGTCGGCAAATAAGGCATCCGCTCGTGTACCTTGAATTGTTTGTACTGCAGATTCGTAATTACCAGTTACTTCAAAATCAAAAGCTTTAGAGACTTTGTATTTACTTGTTAATTTTCCAAACCATTGATTCGCGGTGAAGTCAAAGCTTTGATCGCTAAATTGACCTTCTCTTTGGAAGATGTTGTAGTTTGCATCTCCATTGATAACCATCTTTTTGTTGGGGGTGTATTTGAAATTAGCTTCAATGCCTGTAGCCTTACTCGTGCCGATATTTTGGGGTGTCCAAAAAGTAACACCATTATCAAAAGTAGAAACACGCTCAATCTTAGCATCTGTAAAACGGTAATATACATTTGTGTTGAAGGAAATATCGTCATAAATGAAGATAGCACCCACTTCATAGCTGTCTGTAAATTCTGGTAAAAGGTTGGGGTTGCCCACTCGGATATTAAAGTTGTTTCTGATGTTGAAAAAAGGATTTAAATCCCACAAACGTGGTCTAAAAATTCTTCTAGAATAACCACCTTGAAATGATATCCTTTCCGATAGTTTATAAGAGGTGTGTAGTGAAGGAAATAGATTCGTAAAATTTTGATCATTGATTTCTCCAGTATTGATCAGTTCCGTTTCCAAATCTGTATTTTCTACGCGCATACCGACTTTGATGCCCCAAAATTCTCCTTCATAAGCACTCGTGGCATAAACGCCTAATACATTTTGACTATACTCAAATATGTTTGTTAATCCAGGGTCCGTGATAAAAGCACCTGTGTTATCTTGATTTTGAACTTCAAAATCATTGTTAACATTGTTTCTTAAATATTGACTACCGGTTTCAATTGTCCATCCTTCTCCAAATGGCTTGGTATAATCTAAGTTGAATGTAAATTTTCCTTCTTCAAAATTTGTTGCGGTTTTTTGATCAGGGATATTATTTTCTCCTGAAGTGAAGCTGTTGGTGAAAGTAGAAGATTGATCTTTACCAAAATAATTACCAATAGCACTAAACAAAAGCTGATGATCTTTGTGATCCGTAAAATCTCTTTTGTATTGTAATTCGTATTGGAGCTTGGGATTGGTGGCCTCAGTCGTTTCGTTTCTTTCCCAACTTTGAATATTAATACCATTATCCAGGAAGTTAAAAATCGTCGCTGATGGTTGGTCTTCTATTTCATATGCAAAACTTCCAGATAAGGTGAGGACATTATTTTCATTGATATAATAGTCTGTTCCTAATATTACATTATAGAAATTCTCATTTCTGAATTCTTCTCCAGTTGATCGGATTTCAGTGTTATTGATTAAGTCTTTATTGATGTTTTCTAGGTCCGTAGGCAGTTCTCTATAGCCTGCGCCCAATTGAGTAAATAAATTAAATTTATCCGTCCTTTTATTTAAGCTGAAACCAATGCTATGATTATGAGGAATCCCTGTGTTTACAGAAACAGAACCATTCACACCTCTTTTTTCATTCTTTTTTAATACAATATTGATGATCCCTGCGGTGCCTTCTGCTTCATATTTTGCTGATGGATTGGTGATGACTTCTACCTTCTCCATCATGTCTGCAGTAATGGTTCCTAGCGCATTGCTTGAATCATCAGCAAGTACAGAAGGTTTTCCATTTATTAGTATCTGAACACCACTAGATCCACGAAGCGCTACATCGCCTTCAATACTTACATTGACTGATGGTACATTATTGAGTACTTCTAAAGCACTCGCTCCTGTGGAACTCAAGTCTGCGCCGACATTGAATACACGTTTGTCTAATTTAAATTCTGTCGTTGACTTATCTGCGGTAACGACAACTTCTTCAAGAAATTCACTGTTCTCTCCTAATTGAATTTCTCCAAGATTCGCCTCGTTATTTTGAAATTCAATCTGATCAATCACAAGAGGGTCAAATCCGATAAAGCTGATTTCTACTATGATGTTTTGAGTTGGAGATTGAAGATTAAATAGTCCACCAGCTTCAGTAGTCGTGCCGCTAATTATAGCTTGATCGTTTTTGTCTTTAATGACGACTGATGCAAAGTCAAGTGGGGTGTTTGATGAAGCTTCTATGACCTTTCCAGTTACATTGTATTGACCAAAAAGGAAGGTGCAGCTTAAAAAGCTAAAGATGATTGTTAAATGATGTTTCATTTTCGTGGTTTCATTATAGCCAACAAAGATAGGGCAGATGTGTTTATGTTGATGCTTTTCAAAAGTGAACAATTAGTTAACCCAACCAGTTATTTTCCAAGAAATAATAGGACATGAGCCAGAAAAGTATCCGAAAAGTTATTCCTTCTCAAAAGGTGAATATGGGTGGCCATATCATTGATCAACCCCTGCCCAATAGCTATATGGATCAGCTAGATCCCTTTTTGCTCATTCATCATGCAAAATGGCATTATTATGGCGATCAAAAATCTCGAGATTTAGGCGTCGGTGGGCATCCCCATAGAGGTTTTTCTCCTGTGACTTTTGTTTTCGAAGGAGATGTAAGACATCAAGATAGCTTTGGGAATGATGTTATCGTAGAAGCTGGTGGCACGCAATGGATGCATGCCGGTAAAGGGATTACCCATAGTGAAAGGCCTAGCCCTAAATTAGCCCAGGAAGGCGGTGTGCAAGAGTTTATTCAGTTTTGGGTTAATACACCATCAAAATATAAGATGGAGCCAGCCTACTATCTGCCGCTAAAACAAGAAGATACGCCACATATAAGTCATGATGATTACGATTTATATGTAGTAGCTGGATCCTATAAAGGACACCAAGGGCCAGCTAAAACTTTTTCTCCAATGACCTTATTGAGAGGTGAAATTAGAAGTGAAGGGCATTTGGATATAAATCTCCCAATTGATTATAATACGCTAATTTATATTCTTAATGGCCAAGTTGAAATCAATGACACCACTGTGCAGCCTAAAGATTTAGTTTGGTTTAATAATGACGGTGAGGATATGCTTTTAAAAGCAAAGTCTGATGCACGATTTATAATTTTGTCCGGCGCACCTATTAGCGAAGAGGTAACTAGTTATGGCCCTTTCGTTATGAATACTCAAACGGAAATATTAGAAGCGATTAGAGATAGTCAAGTTGGGAAGATGGGGGTTTTGATAGAGTCTAAGGATTAGTTGATCACCTTAACAAGGTTATAAATTAGAATTAATGTTCATTTTTTTCATTGATAAAAAAACGAACCAAAAAAATCTAGTCAAAAGCTAGCCCACCCATTCTGGTTCGGAAGTGTACTTCCTCATTTCCGGTCGAACAGTTTTTTGACACCCACCCGCTTGATAGATATTTAAAAACAGAATCAAGCGTTTATTGCTTCATCAACTGTTTAGTCCAAATCAACCGTTCAGGATTCTTGTCTGGAATGAACTCCAAATTGTACATCCCAGATTCCAGAAATGAAAAGTCCAATTGTCTTATTTCTGATCGTAGTCCGCTTCCCTTCCAAATAAGCTGTCCATTTAAATCAAATAGGAATAACTTACCACTTTGATTATCAGGAATCTCAATATTAACAAAGTCGATGATAGGATTCGGATATACAGATAAGTCTCTACGATAATATACTTGATCACCAAAAATGGAGGTGATGGTTGGATCGCATTTGTCTTCTTCGTCTACGCGGAATCTGGGGAAGTTGGGCATATTGCCAAGCGAAGAAATATGCGGTAAGGTAATACCATGTTGAACAAAATCACAGGCTTGTCCTTTTTCGTTAGGTTTGTTTATAACGTGATAAGTACGTGTGCTACTTCCGCTGGCCATATATATTTTGCAATTAGGTGCCAATGCCATGATATGGAATGTTGTAGCGAAAGGATCGCTGGAACCGTCCCATACATCTATTAATTCTAAACCATCCTCTAAGTTAGGTTCAGTGATATCTAATTGCCAAAGGCTATCAGTGACACCGAAGTAAAGAAATTGACTGTTTGGTGAAAATTCTATGGTTGAAAAAATAACTTCTTCTGTATCCTTTATTTTTAGTTGTTTTAAATTACTTAACTCACCTGATGATCTATCAAAATCATATAGTAGAAGATTGTCGTAAGCGTTGAATAATGCATACTTGGTACCGTCAGGTGAGAATTTGGCATGACCTGAACCTGAAATCCATTTGTCAAAGTATGGTCCTATATTTTGAATGAAATTTTGACTAAACCCATTCTCGTCTAAAAGGATAGTTAAATAATCATTATTTGTATCTAAAGGTTGTATTATCCACCAATCTCTACCATTAATATGATTAATAGCAGTTAAGTAATTGTAGGCTAGTCTTAAACTATCGCTTAATACTTTATTTTTTTGAATGACATCACCAAAGCCATTATTAAACTCAAGGTTTACAGATGAATGTCTTAATTCCCTATATCTTGCACTATCATTTGGCATTACAGGTTTATGTAAAATGTGAAAAATATTTTCTTCACTTGGATCTGGTAGGATTAAAATTTCCTGTTTGCCCAAATATCCTCTGCTCTTACAAGAATCACCGAGTGTTTCGAAATAATCATTATTATTCAGTTCTCTGCCATTAGGCATAATATTATGATTTCGATCAATAACCACACAACCATTTGAATAGAATAATAAATTTCCATCGTTATCGCTTATTGAGGCGTTAAGACCACTTATACTTTGCGGAATAAGACCTTGCCAAGATTGCAAATGTTGTGATTCTTTAAAGTCGAAGCCATAACCTTCAGTGCCTTCAGATGGCTCAGTATCGTTACTAAAAACCCAAACGTAATCTTGTTTATTTTGAGCTGGTAGAGATCCATATAACAGGCAAATAAATATGACTAAGAGTTGTTTCATTTAATGTTTGACTACTTTTTCAATTTTCGTGATTCCATCATTAAAAATAACTCTAATTAAGTAAATGCGCGCTGCGCTCGCTGCTCGAAGTCTTCAGACTTCGAATAAGTATCTTACATTGAATAATTTAGTTCTATAAATTCTAGAAATGTCAGACTTCAAGCAAAACAGATGAACTTTCTAAAAAAAGCTCGACTCAAATATTTTAAATTCAGGCTTATATGTCGTGACATACACCTATGGACAAAGCCTATTGGATTCTCAAAAAATATTAATTTGGAAGTAGAAGGTGTATCTATGAAAGTATCACACATAATTATGTTATTCTTTGCATGTAGTGTTCAATTGCTGCAGGCTCAGAATAAACAAGACTACCATTGGTTTTTTGGAAATGCAGAGACATCAACTCATTTTGATTTTAATAAAGAAACATTTGATCCGCAATCAAATAGTCATCAACAAAAGATATCGTTTGATCGCAATAATGCTTCTGTATCAGATAAAAATGGGAATCTGTTATTTTATACAAATGGTTGTGCTGTAGCTGATGCCAGCCATGAAATAATGGAAAATGGTGATAGTATCAATGCAGGCGCATTTTTTGATGAAATCTGGGAGGGCGATTGTTACTTTGGATATCCTGGTAAACAGGATGTTTTAATTTTGCAAGACCCTAATTATGAGTCAGGATACTACCTAATACATAAAACAAGGGAATATAACCAAGGTGGGAATCCTCAAACTTTTACAAAGTATCTTAAATACACCTATATAGATATGACCTTGAATAATGGATTGGGTGCTGTGACTGAAAAGAATAAAATATTCTTTGAATCTAATTTCCCGTATGGTTTTTTAAGTGCTATCAAAGCAAAAGATTCAGAGTCTTGGTGGATCACACAAATGAAAGATTCATTGAATCTGCTGCATGTAATTGAGTTGAATGAACAAGGTTTTTCGATTAAAGATTCTTTGCTTTTAGGGGAAGAAAGGATTGATACATTTCGGTCCTATGGTAGTGAAGTGCGCTTTTCACCAGACGGGACGAAGTTTGCCTACTTTACTAAAGAAAGGGGATTGTGGTTGTATGATTTTGATAGGACGGATGCTTCATTTAGCAATTTAAGGCAAATATCCTTTTCAAAGCCAGAATCGATGTGGGCGTTTTCAAGTGTTGAATTTAGCCCTAATTCTGAGCTATTATATTTAATGTCCGGCGATTCTTTATGGCAAGTGGATTTAAATGAAGCCATCTTATCGAGGGGGTTAGAGCTTATAGATGTTCATGATGATGTACCCGATCCCATCGATGGTACATTTTTTACAAGCGCTTTAGGCCCAGATTGTAGGATTTACATAAGGGAAGGCAATTCTTCCTATTCTATGCATGTCATCAATAAGCCCAATGAAAAAGGCAAGGCATGTGAGTTTGTTCAGAGAGGAATAAAGTTGCCAATTTTCACATCCACAGGAAGTTTTCCAAACTTCCCAAGATACAGAGTAGATGATGTGGATAAGTGTGACCCCACAATCACATCGATATTCGGAGAGGCCGTTTATTTTAGAAAAGACCTGATGGCTTATCCTAACCCATGTATAGATATCTTAAAAGTGGACATTCCTTCTAATGAAAGTGGGCAGCTTTTTCTGTTTGATTTAAATGGGCGGATGATAAAAAGCTTCACTGTAGAAAGATCGGATAAGGTAGATATAGATTTATCTTTTCTGGAGTCGGGCAGTTATAGTTTGGAATTTGTGCCGAAGGATAATCAGGAGCGGTTGGTTTGGACAACGAGGGTGATCAAGACTTCGCTTTAGGGAGGTCTAGGGAATAGGGTTTAGGGTCTAAGGATTGACAGTTGACCGTTTCTTTTAATTTGTTTATAAATTTCATGTACACTTTAGAACTCCTTCCCTTTGAAGGGAAGGTTGGGATGGGTCAAAAGAAGAGTCTAAGGATTGGCTATTGATGATGCTTGAATACAGTTGTTTTAAGCAAGTAATTATCTATATCGCATCGAGGTTACAAACCTCGACGATCGGGTGATTGACTATGCCTGAAAAAGGTTGACCGTTTCTTTTGATCTGTTTATAGATTTATCTACAATTTAGAACTCCTTCCCTTTGAAGCTACCGTGTACACACATATTATAATAATTCGTTATATTTAGTTAAATAAGAAAACTATGTCACTAAATGTAAAGTGTCCTGACCTACGTTTAGCAAAAAGGGGGCTGCCATTCACAATGGCTTAATAAATAATTTCACAAGCTCGATAAAGCGTTGTTTTTTAGATAGAAAAGATTGTGTTTCTGTCTATCGATATTTAGATAATTCAAAGATATCGGAACAATACCTAAAAGATTTGATGTACAGTAAATGTCGTAGTAGCTGTACAGAAAAAGAGGTTTTAGTTCTATGTGATACTACCGAATTTAATATTGACAATCAAAAAGGAAGAATAAAAGATTTTACAGGTTTAGGTGCTACTTCACATAATAGTACCATTGGATTTTTTGCTCATTCAGCTTTAGTTATTGACCGCTTTTCTAATCATAAATTAGGATGGGCACATATTAATTTGTTTAACAGAACACTTAAGAATAAACCATTTGTAAGATCAAATTCATCCGTTGCTATTGAGCAAAAAGAGTCTTTCAAATGGCAAAAAGCATGTTTAGAAAGTATTGATAAAGTAGTAGATACAGCAAAGAAAGTATGGTATGTCATGGATCGGGAAGCGGACATCTATGAATTGATGGAAAGAGTAACACCAAGAGCAAACTATATTATACGAGCCAGACATAATAGAAGACTATTAAACTCTGAAGAGGAATCAGTGCTACTCATTGATGATATAAAATCGAAAGCTGTTCAATCTGATGTAACATTGCACATAAATGGTGAATCAAGAGGTCAAATAAAAAGAGATATTAGATGTGAATTAAGGTATTATAAGTATACAATACCGATAAGCCGAAAAGTACTGAAAAAAGAGGAGTATGCACAAAGTGTAGAAGTGTATATAATTCATATAGAGCAACAAGAGAAAACAGTAAAAAAGGGAGAGAAGTTTTTAGGATGGACTTTACTAACAAACGAGCAGATAGAAACTAGTGATCAGGCTATGCAAATAATAGAATACTATAAGAAACGGTGGGAAATAGAAGAAGCATTTAGATTATTAAAGCAGCAAGGATTTAATATAGAAAGCAGTCAATTAGAAAGTGGTTCCCGAATAAGAAAATGGTTATTATTAGGTATGGATGCATCGATAACAATAATGAAATTAAAAACCTCCAGAGCAGGAGATACAGATTTAAAAACACAAGAAGTTTTTGATGAGCAAGAAAGACAATGTTTGGAATTATTAAATACAAGGCTTCAAGGTAAAACAGAGAAATTGAAAAACCCTCATGATAAAAAGAATTTAGCTTGGGCAGCCTGGTTAATAGCAAGACTTGGAGGATGGGATGGTTATCAGTCACAAAGACCTCCAGGAACAATAACATTTAAAAGAGGATTGGATCGATTTTATCAACAAGCTATGATATTTAAACTCTTAAAAGATTCTTCTTAAGTTATGTGTACACGGTAGCTTTGAAGGGAAGGTTGGGATGGGTCTAAAGAGGGTTTAGTGATTGGCTATTGATGATGTCTGAATACAGTTGATTTAAGCAAGTAATTATCTATACTGCATCGAGGTTGCAAACCTCGACGAACGGATATCAATTACATCAAATAATCGTGTATTCATTACAAATACGGAAACTATGTAAATAATCGCAAAATCCGCAATCTTATAAATAAGCCAAAATTTGGACCTAGAATCCTAGAAACCTAGAAACCTAGAAACCTAGAAACCTAGAAACCTTTACTCCTCTCCTCTAATCCTGCTAACAAACCCCTCGATACCTCCCACACCCTCACGCTTTAAATGACGAATAAAAGCGCTTCCGATAATCGCGCCATTCGCATGTTGACAGGCATCTTTGAAGCTTTGGTTATCGTGGATGCCAAACCCAATGAGTCTCGGACATGGCAGGTGCATATGGTTAATGCGTTCGAAATATGCTTTTTGTTGATTGTCTATATCGGATTGATTTCCTGTAATGCTTGATCTCGATACCATGTAAAGAAATCCTGAACTTTCATTAGCGGCTTCTTTGATCCTAAAGGCGTCGGTTTCAGGGGTAATTAGAAAAGACATGCTCACATTGTTTTCTACAAATAAAGATTTGTGATGCGCTTTGTAGAAGTCGATAGGTAAGTCAGGGATGATCATGCCGTCCACACCAGAGCTATTAAGTTGTTGTAATAATTTTTCAAAGCCATATTGAAGAAATTGATTGTAATATCCCATGACTACTATTGGAATGTTTGAAGTAGATCTGGCTTCTTTTATTTGGTCTAAAGTCTTAGATAAGGAGATGCCGTTTTTAAGTGCTTGGCTGCTGCTTTCTTGTATCGCTAATCCATCAGCCAGAGGGTCAGAGTAGGGGATGCCTACTTCAATAATATCTACTCCATGTTTATCTAGCTCCAATATAATCTGACTTGTGTCTTCTAGATTAGGGTAGCCCGCAGTAAAGTAAATGTTTAGTATGCCTGCATTCTTTTTCTTAAATAAATCAGCAATTCTATTGTTCATGATTTAAATTTTTGATGGAGTGATTTAATAACAAGGGTTAAAAAGATATGTGAGTGCTTGATTCAGAAGACGAAGCTCATTTTGAGATGCATAGCAGTAGCTATGGATGGAAAAATAGCTGAAGCCTGCCTTGCTGTCATGCAGGTATTTTGGATCAATGACTTGCATAGGATTTGACAATTTGTTATTTAATCATTTCAATGTAAGTATTTAAATCTTTATCACCTCTTCCCGAAAGATTAATAACGACTATGTCCTCTTTCTTAAATTCCTTTTGCTCAAGGACAGCTAATGCATGCGCCGTTTCTAATGCTGGTATGATACCTTCAGTTTTTGAAAGATAGTAGGCAGCATCTAAAGCTTCTTGGTCGGTTGCAGTAAAGACTTCAGCACGTTTGGTGTCTATAAGATGTGCATGCATGGGGCCGATGCCAGGGTAGTCAAGGCCAGCTGATATGGAATAAGGTTCTAGTATTTGACCATCCTCGTCTTGCATTAAGAGTGTTTTACTTCCATGAATAATGCCATCTGTGCCTAATATAGATGTAGCTGCCGAGTGTCCAGAATGTATGCCTTTGCCTCCTGCTTCGGCTAGTATGAGTTTGCAATTTTCTTCATGTAGAAAATGATACATCGCTCCTGCTGCATTTGATCCGCCGCCGACACAGGCTAGTATGTAATCTGGATATGCGCGCCCACATTTATCAATCAGTTGATATTGTATCTCCTGCGAAATCACTGATTGAAAGCGCGCAACCATATCTGGAAATGGGTGTGGCCCTACAACGGATCCAATAATGTAATGGGTGTCTATAGGGTTGTCAATCCAGTCTCTAATGGCTTCATTTGTCGCGTCTTTTAAAGTCTTACTGCCACTTGTAGCAGGCTTAACTGTTGCGCCAAGCATCTTCATTCTTGCCACATTTGGTGCTTGCCGTTCTATATCTACTTCGCCCATATATACGATGCATTCGATACCCATTAGAGCACAAACAGTAGCAGTGGCTACACCATGTTGACCTGCTCCAGTTTCTGCAATTATTCTTGTTTTACCAAGGCGTTTAGCAAGTATGATTTGACCTATCGTGTTATTGATCTTATGTGCACCAGTATGACAGAGGTCTTCTCTTTTCAGGTAAATTTGACATCCATAATTTTCGGACAAGTTTGTGGCAAAGTATAAAGGTGTTGGACGACCTACAAAATCTTTAAGCAATGCTTTAAACTCTTCTTGAAAACTTACTTCACCAATAATACTTAAATATTGCTTTTGTAAATTGGCGATATTAGAATGAAGCATCTCTGGAATAAAGGCACCGCCAAATTTTCCATAAAAACCATTTTTGTCTATATCGTATTTTTTAACTGAATTCATTTCCTCTCTTTTATCTGATTTATAAATTCTTGTACCAGTTTTAAGTCTTTTAGTCCTGGCTTTATTTCAAATTTTGAATTAATATCTACACCACGAAATTCTGGGTGATTGATTGATTGTATCTCGTCACTATCATTAGGTCCGATACCACCAGCTAATAAAAATGGCGTCTTACCTTGGTAGCTATTTAAAATACGCCAATCAAATTTTTGTCCAGAGCCGCCATGTTGTTTTGTTTTGGTATCAAACAAAAAGTAATCGCAAAAATCGAAATCCTTAGTTTGTTGAATGTCGCTTTCTGAACTGACAGAGAATACTTTAATGCACTTTGTGAAAGTCTTTACCTCTTGGCAGAATGCAATTGATTCGTTTCCATGGCATTGTACATATTCTAAATTAAAGTCTCGTGTTGTACTTTTTATTTGGTCAATGGAAGCATTTACAAAAACACCTGCAAGTGGGGTCTTGATTTGAGAAAAGTTATATGCAGCATCTTCTGGCCAATGTCTAGGACTTGGATTGTAAAAATTGATACCAATGAAGTCAACAGCTAAGTTGTCCATAGCTTCTAAGTTATTTGGATTATTTATGCCGCAAACTTTGACTAACATATTTATAAGCTATCTTTTATGAATTGACTTAATGCTTTTTCTGGTTTTGATGATTTCATAAAGTGTTCGCCAATAAGAAAGCCATCAAAATTTGCTGCTTTAAGTTTTTTGACGACTTCAGGATTGGAGATCCCACTTTCTGAAATGCATACTCTATCTTTTGGTAATGACTGTCTTATGTTTATGCTGTGTTCATAATTAACATCAAAAGTTTTTAGGTTTCGATTATTTACGCCAATGATATCTATTTCGTTATTTATCTTTTTCAATTCTTCAGGATCATGAATTTCGCAGATGATTTCCAAATCCAAACTATGAGCTATCTCTGTAAATTTTGAAATCTCTTCTTTCGACAGTATGGCCGCTATTAATAAAATGAGATCAGCGCCCATGCTTTTGCTTTCATGTATTTGATAACTGTCTACGATGAACTCTTTTCTTAGTATTGGGATATCCACAAGAGTTCTTATTTGATGGAAATCATTGTCCTGGGCCCCAAAGAAAGTTTTATCTGTTAATACAGAAATGGCCGATGCACCTCCTTTTTGATAATTTAAAGCCACAGAGGTAGAGTGGTCATGTACGTTTATTAGGTCTTTAGAAGGTGATTTACGTTTGAACTCTGCAATGATATGCGTTTCCTCACTGCCCAATGCATGAGCCAGTTTATAGCATTGACGCTGATAATGCGGACTAGCTGAAAGGGCTTCGAGAGATATTGTTTTTCGAGTATTATTGACTTCTTCGATTTTGTACTTATATATTTTTTCAAGAATATTCATGATAGTTCAACAACCTTTTCAAGTGTTTTAAATGCTGATCCATTTTCTAATGCTTCTTTCCCAATTTCATAGCATTCTGAAAGTGTTTTCTGCGTTTCAAAATTTTTAATGGCTACTGCAGCATTGGCTAAAACAACTTCTGTTTGAGTGGCACTTGCTTCGTTTTTTAAAATGCTGGTAAGAATATCTCCAGCTTCAGCAATACTTTCCCCGCCGAAAAGGGCTTCTGCTTTTTTAGCAGCTAGATTAAAATCGGACGCATTCACTAATTTTTCCCCGTGTCTTTGGATGACCAAAGCATCTCCAGTCAAAGACAATTCATCATAACCATCCAATGCATGAATGACGGAATAGTTTCTATTTTCTTTATCAAGGATGTAATTATAAAGGCGAGCCAATTCTAGTGAAAAGACACCAACTGATTGGTGTGTGGGTCTAGCAGGATTAACTAGTGGTCCAAGCATATTGAAAAAGGTCTTCACGCCCAACTCTCTTCTAATCGGTGCTACAAACTTCATAGCTGGATGGAAAAGTGGGGCATGTATAAAACAAATATTACTAGCATCTAATTGCCTTTTAAGTTTGTCTACGTCATCTGAAAATTTATAACCAAGATGCTCCAATACATTTGAAGAACCACATATAGACGAAACACCATAGTTGCCGTGCTTGCTTACTTTGTATCCTGCGCCTGCTACAATAAATGCTGTCGTTGTAGAGATGTTGAAAGTATTTTTACCATCACCTCCAGTACCGCACAAATCCGTTGATTCGACACCATCTAAATCTATAGGTTTACATAATTCTAATAAGGCATCTTTAAAACCAGTCAGTTCTTCTACGTCAACAGACCGCATCATAAATACTGTGATAAAGGAAGCCACTTGAGAGCTATTGTATTCTCCTTTAGAGATCTTGATTAGAATCTCTTTCGATTGTTCTCTTGTGAGATGATTATGATCAAATAAGTAATTAAGTATTGCCTTCATCTTATAGCTTTAAAAAATTAGCGATCATAGTATTGCCTTCTGGTGTCATGATAGATTCTGGGTGAAATTGGACAGCATATAAAGGATATTCGTTATGTTCAATACCCATGACTTCGTCATCTTTATCGATACAGTTAATTTTTAATTCGTCTGGAAATCCATTTTTATCTGCCACCCATGAATGATATCTGCCCGCCATAAAAGGGTCAGGAATGTTTTCGTAAATGGGACTTTGACTTGAGATAAACATTTCCGTTTCTATGCCGTGTAGCACTGTTGCTAAGTTTTTTAATCGGCCCCCTAAAGCAACGACAATGGACTGCAGGCCTAGGCATACACCAAATATCTTTTTACTGGATTTATAAGTTTTAATTAAGTCTAAGCAAATGCCAGATTCTTCAGGTAAGCCTGGGCCAGGTGAAATGATGATGTGTTCATATCTGTCGCATGCTGGCACATCAATTTGGTCGTTTCTAAATACGTCAGGTGCTTGTCCAGTAATTTCTTCTACGGCATGTACCAAATTGTAGGTGAATGAATCGTAATTATCTAATATTAATATATTCGATGACATAGGTTTAATAGTTTTGGGCGTCACTAATAGCTTTCTTAAGGGCGCCTAATTTGTTATTTACTTCTTGTAGTTCTTTTTCTTCGTTTGAGTCTATGACTATACCTGCGCCTGCTTGATAATGTAGTTTGTTATTTATAGCTAAAAAGGATCTAATTAAAATGGCCTGATTGATATCACCATTTAAGCCAAGCATGCCAATAGCGCCTCCATAGAAACCTCTCTTAGTATTTTCTAGTTTATCAATTATTTGCATCGCTTTATATTTCGGTGCACCAGATAGCGTCCCTGCCGGAAAGGTATCTGCATATACTTTTAAAGCATCATTTTTATCTTTTAGTTTACCTTCTACTATTGAGGTAAGGTGAATTACATGACTGAAGTATTGAATTTCTTTTAGCTTTTTTACATGTACATTCTTGGCGTGTCTACTTAAGTCGTTTCTTGCTAAGTCTACGAGCATGACATGTTCTGCATTTTCCTTTGGGTCTTTTCTTAATGCTTCTGCTTGCTCCAAATCTGTGGCATGATGCCCTGTTCTTTTAAATGTCCCCGCTATGGGATGAATTTCTGCAAATTGATTTGAGATAACAATTTGTGCTTCAGGAGAAGAACCAAAGATTCTGTAATCACCATATTCAAAGAAGTACAGGTATGGACTAGGGTTGATAGATCTTAGTCTTCGGTAAACATTAAATACATCGCCTTGATAAGATTGGTTAAATGCCCTTGAAAGGACTATTTGGAATATATCTCCTCTTTGCAAATGCTCTTTGGCTACACGGATATTATTCTTAAATGTTTCTCCGTCAATATTGCTGCCTTCTTCTCCAGTAATTTTAAAATCAAAAGTGAGGACATCTTGATAGTTTAATTGCTGTATGATTTTATCTATTTGACTTTCTTCACTATCCGAAAGGTACTCTCTGATTTCTAGAGTAGAATGATGATGGTCGAAGATGAGAATGTATTTGTAAAAGTCATATCTCAAGACCGGCGTACCAAGATCTGCTTTTGCATCATTTAGTTCAATAGTTTCAAAAAACTCTACAGATTCAAAATTTGAATAGCCAAAAATACCGTCAGAGCCGTCTTGTTCATCTATTTCAATTTGATCAATAAAAGCATCTATTTGATTCAGGACTGTATGCTTTGAAAGACCAGATTGGTTGGTCTCTTTTTGATTGTATGCAATAAAGCTATTGTCTTTAATCCTGATTCCCTCGAGTGCCTTAAAGCATATAAAAGATCGGCTATTTTCCTTAGAGGAATAGTCGGAACTCTCTAACAAAAGTACTTGATGATATTTTTGTCTCAGTTTTAGGAATGTCCCAACAGGCGTGTAGAGGTCACTTAATATGCGTTTAGTATGCTTTGTGTATTTCATTTAGTTTAATTCTAAAAAACAGAAAAGGCTTGTCGGGTGTCGACAAGCCTTTTATATATTGTTAATACTGATAATAAGCTACATCTTACCCAAATTGTGAGTATAAATGCACCACCACCATGTATTTGTAATTCTTCGCATGATTCAAATCTATATCAATCTCAATAATTTTCCTAATCTTTTTTCTTCTTTTTAAATGGATTCCATCCATCTAACTTAGCTTTAATCGAATCAGCTTCAGATTTGCCGCTGTCTTTCAAAAGTCCTCCAAGTTTATCTTCCAAGATACTACCTAGGGTGTCTGTGACTTCTCCAGCAACTGTAGAATCAATTCTATTTTTGATTTCTTCTTTTACAATGTCTTTGGCCTCATCAGTCTTTTTCTCTAACTCAGATTTCGCTACTGCTTTTAAAGTATCTGTCTTCTCTTTGACAACTGCAGTAACTGTATCCTTTAATGCCTCAGTTCGTTTTTCAGCTTCTTGCTGAAGGGTGTCCATCAATATTTCTTTTTGTTTGTTGACTTCATCTGCAACGACTTGTTTTAAGGTTTTACCACCGCTGCCTACAGGTATTATTTTTACTTTTGGTTTTAGTATTGTGCCAGTTAGGAAAATATCTAGGTAAACATAGTCTCCCAATGAAATATCAACACCTCGGCTCTTAGCTTGCTTTTCTATTTCTGACATTCCCATTTCCAAGGTCTTGCCTAATTGTGCTTTACTGAGTTTTTCACGAGGTATTTTGGCATTTATCGTATAGTCTAAATTTTGATCTATGGAATGTCGACCTCCAACATTGAAATTCATACCGTCGAATTCATAGTCATGAGGTTTTAAAATAACGTATCCATCTTTAACTTCAAACCAGTTTTTAGAATCTTTAATATTGACATTTTTGAAAGAGGATATGCCTAATTGATCTCCAATGTTTTGTAGTGGTTTAAAGCCATCAATAGTTCCTTGGATAGTTTCCATGAAGCCCGAAGCATCAATCTTGAATAGATCCGGCATCATATCTTTCTTTAGTGGTCCTTCAATAACTAGGGTAGAGTTGAAGACCCCATTGATGTATTGAGCCAAAGGTGCTAGAATTTTGAAAGTTTCATTCTTTTCAATGAATCGTCCAAAATTCATATTGCTTATATCATATTTAAAGTTGAATAATGGGTTGCCTAAATCACTGCTATCGTAAGCACCTTCAAAATTGAATTTACCTTCGAACATATGTGCTACACCATTGGTTAGAGCAGCTATACCATCTTCGACATCTATTTTTCCAGATACTTTATTTAATACATAGTCATCATAAATTACTTCTCCAATTTCTGGATATATCTCTAGATCGAAATTTTTAGGCACTTCGACAACGCCATCTATCTCTTCTGAGGATCCTGACTCATTCATGTATTTGTTTGTATTCAATTTGTCAGTTTCAAAAAACAATTCTCCAGTCAATGTCTTTTCTTCAAATACAAAATCTATGATGTTGTTGAATTTTCCTCTCATTGCACTTGGAGAATTATCAAGCTTGAATGCTGAATTATTTATAGCAAGTGCGTTTTGGTCATAGCTGATATTTGTACTGAGATTTTTGATGTCATAATTTTCGTAACGAATGTCTTCAATAGAAAACTGTCCATCCAGTTTGTAATTCTTGAATGTGTCATAATTGCTTGTAATTGTATCAGAACTTGTTTGTTCTTTACTTGACCAAGCGTACAACTCATCTAGGTCAAGTAGCTTGCTAATACTCTTTATTTTAGTTGTGACCAATTGATCACTTCCAAGAGCATTCAAAGGATTGATGACATCTATATCTCCATTGAAATCACTTTTGCCAATAGTTAAGTTATTGAATGAACTGTTGATTTTAGAAGGATTCAGTTCAGCATCAAAATTGTTTAGATTTATAGCCAACTCGTCATAAATTAAATCTACATTCTCTCCTTTTACAGAGCCATCAAAATCTATGTTTGTATAATTACTGCTTTCTATGTCGCTCTGTCTCGCATCAATTTTGAAGTCAGAGTTGATAATGCCAGACCTTATGTCATATTCAGGAATAGGGAATGCTTCAGAAAATTTCTTGAGATCTATTGTTCCAATATTAGAAGCTTTAATGTGTGCATTGTTAAAAATGTTATTAACTATCAAATCTCCTTTCATCTCATCGCCATCAATATTGAAGTTGTAGGTAGGTATATTGACTGATAGGTCATTCCATGCACCTTCATTAGCGGTTACGCCCATTTTTAGGTCAATGTCTTCTATCGGGTATTTTAGTGCAGGATACTTGACTTGACCGTTGTCTAAGTTGATATCAAAATTAACTTTTGGGAAGGTGCCTTTGTCTGCCAAGTATTTTCCATTGATAAGTCCTTTTATAGACCCAGTTCCTTTTGAAGAAATATTTTCAAAGTCCTTTGAAAAAGCATTAGGTATCAATGACAAAATTGAGGCAACGGAGTTATTAATAGCATTTAGTTTTAAGTCAAAATCAAATCCCTCATCTAATATTGTTGTAGTACCAACTATCTCGAAATGTAGACCATTAAGTTTAACTAAGTTTTCTTTGATAGTATAAACGTTTTGGTCAAGATCGATACCTAATTTAAGATCAGCATTTAGTTTTGCATTTTTCATATAAGGAATAGCGCCGTTATAAACACTGATTTCTTCTATGTCTGTTTCTGTATCCAGATCAAAAACGACGTTTTTGAATGCACCTCTTCCTGAGTGATTTATATCAGAGAGTACAGCTTTTGAATTTGATGTTTTATCGATATAAGAAAATTGGCCGTCTCTAATTTCATAGTATTCAATATTACCAAAGAGATCATTGTCTGAAGAGCTGTTGGCTGTTTCTTTTGTAATGTCATAATTAGCCTTTCCGTCTTCATTGACCTTTATATTTATGACTGGTCTGTCTAATAGAATTTCGCTGACAGTGATGCCTTCGCTTGATTTGATTATTGACTTCCAATCTGTAGCTAGGTATATTTCGTCGGCTTTCATTAAATTTTGACCTTCAAATGCGTCTACTCCTGTTAGGCTAGGCTGCGAAATCTCGATAGAGATTTTAGGAAATGCTTTAAATAATGAAAGATCAAGATCACTAAAATCCAATTCTGCATCTATGTTTTTGTTAGCCTCTTTTTTTATCGCTTCAGCGATTTGATCCTTAAAAAGAATAGGTGCTAGTAACAATAAAACGATGAGTGCTACAAACAACCAGAATAATATTTTAAAAAATTTCTTCATATTGCTTCTTTTCTGCTAAATGTTAAAGCTTATAACGGTATGATAATCTTAATTACTCCGAAATTCACCAAATTATGATTTTCTTAAGGCAAAAAACGGTGAAAACCCTTTTGAGTGCTCAGTATTTCCCCTTAAAAATTGCAAATATATCACCAGCTTGACTGCTATTTTAGACATACGTGATTTAAACCTTTATATAGGTCCAAATAAAAGCAAGTATCATATTTTAAAGGATATTAATTGTGTTTTTATAAAAGGGAATATTAGTGCTGTTGTTGGCGCTTCTGGCAGCGGTAAAAGTATGTTTCTGAGGTCGCTTCTTAATCTCTTTGATACTTTTGACCATTGTCAAATTGAAGGACATATCCTTTTTCATAAAAAAGAAAGCGTAGCCGATATATTACAGTTATCAAATCAAGATTTATCTGATTATAGGGCAAAGCAAGTCGGTATTGTGTTTCAGCAATCTGCGAGTGTTTTAAATCCAAGTCAAAAGATTGGACAACAGTTGGTGGATTGTTTGTGGGCGGAAGGATTGTCAAAAAAGGATAAGCGCGATAAGGCAAAAGGGTACTTAGAATCTGTAGAATTGAGTGATTCAGATAGGTATTTTAATGCTTATCCCCATCAATTATCAGGGGGAGAGATTCAACGGGTCCTTATTTCAATGGCTCTAATTACAGAACCAGAATTAGTTTTAGCCGATGAGCCGTTTTCTAATCTTGATGAAGCGACAAGAAATGAGATTGTGGCTTTATTGTTAGAAAAGCAGAATAAGGAAAAGTTCACACTGATTATTTCTTCTCATGACTTGGCTTTTTGTCGAAGATATGCTGATGACATTTTTCAAATGGATAATGGTCACTTAAGTGCTTATGAATCCAAAAAGGATATGTCGTTTTCTTGGCCCAAGAGGAATGAGGCATTAACGAAGCCATTCATAGAATTAAAGTCGGTTACGAAAAAATATAAACATGGAGGAGTATTAAGCTTTAAGAAAAAAACTGTAGAAGTACTTCATGATTTTTCTATGTCTATACTTAAAGGTGAGGTTTTGGGCTTGGTGGGTCCCTCTGGGTCTGGTAAATCGACAATTGCAAATATTCTTTGTGGTTTAGATGTAAACTATAAAGGCCAGTATTTTTTCGATAACCAAAACATTGGTCGATATAGCCAGTCTCAAATGAATGCATTTCGAAAAAAATGTCAAATCGTTTTTCAAGATCCACTTAAATCATTAGCGCCACATTTAACAATTTATAATCAACTTAAGGATGTAATCAATGCTATGCAATTAGATGAAGGTGATAAAGAGCTTTATGAAATGACTGAAACGTTTAAGCTCTCGAAGGATTTATTAAATAAACTGCCAAGACAATTATCGGGCGGTCAACGACAAAGATTTATGGTCATTAAGGCCTTGTTGCCTCATCCTGAGTTTTTAATTTGTGATGAGATACTTTCATCGTTAGATGGTCAGAATAAAGATGTCATTTTGAAAGTTTTGTGTGAACGGAATGTTAATAAAGATTTAACTATCCTGTATATATCGCATAATATGGCGCAAGTCGATGATATTTGTGATAGAATTATTCAAATAAACTCCTAGGTTTTATATGTCTGTTTAATATTTACCTAGATTTATTAGAAAATGTTTTAATATACTCGATATTATTAGATGAATTTTAGGTTGAAGTAGGTGCGAAAATAGAGCAGATCGAAAAGTTCATCCCCATGTAACCTTTATTGGTATATTAACGTTTGATTATTATAGACGTTCAAATTCCTACAGATGAAAAAATCTACTTTTAATCGCCTTCTTGCTATTTGTATCGGTGTTTCCCTTATTTGCACTGCTTATATCTCACACACCAAGAATCAATTGGATGCTAATTTAGATAGCGAAGTGGAGGATTTAGAGATACCACAATCTAACTCAACTTTAAAAAGTGCTAAGATTTTTAGTCTGAAGTTAGATGAAGTATTAAGAAAAATAGTGAATGCTTATTAATTAGCTTCAGCATTTAAGTCTACAGTATATCCATTAAGCCAATCTTTTACGGACATCTTCTTTTTACCTGTCATCTGTAATTCATCCAAGTAAATACTTCCATCTTTACAGTAGATTTTAAAGTAAGATTTTTGATCAGTTTCAACAGTGCCTGTTGATTTACTGTGCGTTTCAATTTTAAAGTTGCTCTTATATACTTTTATTTTCTTACCAGTAAGATTAAACCAAGCGCATGGATATTGGCTAAGGCCTCTTATTAAGTTGTGAATAGATTGAGCACTTTTGGAGAAGTCTATTTTGGTGTTATCAGGATTTAATTTAGGAGCATGTGTGGCAGCTGTGTCTTCTTGAGCATGTAGATCAATTTGTCCTAATTCTATGCCTTTCACCGTTTCATATATAACATCAGCTGCAATAAATTTCATTCGATCATGCACTGCAGTTGCATTATCGCTAGGGTAGATTTTTATTCTTTTTTGTATAGCTATGGACCCCGTATCTATTTCATGCTTTAGCTTGAAACTTGTTACACCAGTTTCTTGATCTCCATTAATTATAGACCAATTTATCGGAGCAGCACCTCTGTACTTTGGTAATAAAGAACCATGAAGATTATATGTCCCTAAAGGTGGCATATTCCAAACTACTTCAGGAAGCATTCTGAATGCAACTACAATTTGCAGATCTGCTTTCAAAGATCGGAGCTCTTCAACAAATTGTTTATTCTTAAGATTAGGTGGTTGAAGGATGTTTATTCCTTTTAATTGTGCAAACTTTTTTACGGCAGACTCAATTTTAACTTTTCTGCCTCTGCCGCCCCATTTATCCGTAGAAGTTATGACTCCGGCAATATCATAGCCCGCATTATATAGAATTTCCAGC
Source organism: Saprospiraceae bacterium (assembly GCA_020630775.1). Classification (GTDB taxonomy): domain Bacteria; phylum Bacteroidota; class Bacteroidia; order Chitinophagales; family Saprospiraceae; genus RFSX01. Next base: position 43,226 of record JAHDIN010000005.1, read on the forward strand.
GTCGGTACTGCAAATTCTGGTGTTCCCATGAAAATAATCCTCATTTTAAAGCGCTACTCTTTATTTAAAGCCAATAAAATTATAATTTTCGATTCCTTTAATAACATCCTGTTCTCATGAAATACATATTATCCCTTATCTTGATATGTTTCCTATCTTCTTATGCTTACTCACAAAACGTTATTATTGATGGCTATACCTTTGAAACTGGTAACAGAGGGTATATCGCCAATGCGAAGGTAACAGTTAAAAGTGGAGATAAAGTTTTAAAAACCTCTATTGCAGATAATGAAGGTCATTTTGTTATCACTGTTCCAGAAAAAAGCGATTATACCTTGGAGGTCACCGCTGACTTGTATGAAGATTTAATCATGCAAGTTAGTGGCAGTTCAAAAAATTCAGAAGGCAAGATATTTACCAAGGTTCAAATGAAAAGATTGCCAGGTTATTTATTCGAGGTAACCTTAGCAGATTCCAGAAAAGACGAGAATGTGGTCGTAGATGCGATACAAGGGGCTAGAATTGATGTTTTTAATAACACCACCTTTGAGGAAGTATTTGTTTTATATGACCATCCTGATCCTCAATTTCAAGTACCATTATTTAAAGGTAATCACTATACTGTTTTGGTTAGAAAGGAAGGGTATATAGCAAAGCGTATTGAAGCATTCGTTGATGTAGAAGGATGTATTCTTTGTTTTGAAGGGCTTGGAACAATTACACCTGGCGTAGCTGATAATTTAAGTCGAGGTAATCAAATTGGTGTTCTATTAGCTAATGTGTCACTTGAGAAAGTATTCTCTGGAAAGACAATTGTTCTTAAGGATTTGTACTATGATTTTGCTAAAGCTTTTTTGAAGCCTGGTGCTAAGAAAGAATTAGACAAGCTTGTCTTATTAATGAATGATAACCCAGAGATTAAAGTAGAATTGGGTGCCCATACCGATTCAAGAGGGGCTGCGGATAAAAATCAAACACTATCGCAAAGAAGAGCTCAAAATGCAGTGAATTATTTAGTTAAAAAAGGTATTGCTGAAGAACGCATTATCGCTTATGGTTATGGTGAAACGCAATTGAGAAATGAATGCAAAGATGGGGTGCAATGTACTGAAACTGAACATGCATATAATAGACGGACTGAGCTTAAGATTCTTGATGTTGCTAAGACAGAGGAACGTGTAAAATCTCTAGCAGAATTAAAAATGCTTGAAAAGGGTGAAAAGGAATTGGCAGACTTCGCTTTTTCGGGAGTGGTAGAAGTGAAAGATGATGAAACATTAGAAGAGGCTCAAGAGGCAAAGGAAGCTATGGATAAGGTCATTGAAAGTGAAGTGAAGCCATTAGAAATAGAGGAAGAAGTAGTTGAAGCGTCAGCAGTGAATTCTGATAAGGTCAGTAGTGAAATGACAGATAAAGATTTAATTTTTTATAAGATTATCATCCATAGTTCAGCTGAACCATTGTCAAAAACAGACAAGTTATATACGACTCATTCAGATCTCATAGAAGTGAAAACAGATAACGAGTATAAATATCTTGTTGGTAATTTCGAAGGATTAAAGGAGGTAAGTAACTATCTAAATACGACGATTAAAATGGTCTATCCCAAAGCACAGATAGTTAAATTTAAAGATGGTCAAATTATAAAGTAACTATACCATTGAGCTATTTAACCGCAGTGAAATGTGTTAAAAGTTGATGACTAGGTTAAGACCGGGAGAAGGGTCATATAGTCTAAAGCTTACTTCAAGATCATCCTCGACATCAAATTCGATAAGATGTCTATCAACAAATGCATCTGCAGCTGCGATGATATGAATACCTGCTAAAATGACCCAAGCGTAGTCTTTATTTTGACGTGCATTATTACGAATTCTTCTTGTGCTTTCTAAAGTAAGATTGGCATTAATGGTCGGTGGATTACCGCTGACGACACTTCTATACTCGGTGTCCCATGTTTGAAACTGATCTATCCTATAAATTAAATAATATATACCTGCTACTTCGGCACCTACAAATAAAGGGGCTTTCCACCAACGTTTATTATATGCCTGTCCTGCGCCTGGTATAATAATAGAGTAGAGTGCGGCCTTACCTGGATTGCCATCAAACATTTGAAATATGCCATAGCCGTCATCTGTGTCTGTCTGGCCAGGATTTATCTTTTCAACATTGATAAGTGTATCACTTTGGCATAGTGCTATTTGGCTAAGCCATAAAGTTGTACAAATTATCAGCGCGTATTTCACAAATCAAATTTAAGTTTTAATGGTAGAGCTTGTTGGAGTTTATGATTTTTTTAATCATTATAGTCAGCTCTAGTGATTACATTTTAGTCCATCATTGAATCAATGATGTCATTAAATTGATCATCTGAATTGAAATGAATCATAATTTTACCTTTACCGGCGTTGGATCTTTTTATATCTATTTTAGAGCCGAAATGCAATGAAAGTCGATCCCTTATTTTTTTAACTTCAGGATGCATTTTATCCGCTTTCTTCTTCTTGGATTTATTGGCTCCTGCTTTGGCTTGTTTTACTAGTTTTTCAGCGTTTCGAACAGACAGTTTTTCTTTTAATATTTTTTTAAAGAAGTAAAGTTGCTTACTCTTATCTGAAACCGATAGTAATGCTTTAGCATGCCCCATACTAATATCCTGAGATTTTAACGCGGACTGTATGTCTGGAGGTAATTTGAGAAGGCGTATATAATTGGTAACGGTACTTCTTTCTTTGCCAACTCTTTGAGCTAATTCATCATGCTGCAAATCACATTCGTCGATCAATCTTTGGTAAGAGATAGCCACTTCTAAAGCATTTAAATTGCTTCTTTGGATATTTTCTACTAGAGCCATTTCTAGTAGACCTTGATCGTCGGCAATTCTTATGTATGCGGGTACTTTTTTAAGTCCTGCTAATTTCGATGCACGCCATCTTCTTTCACCTGATATGATTTGATATTCTTCCTTTCCTAAATATCTTAATGTGATAGGCTGAATGATGCCCAAAGTTTTTATTGACTGGGCTAATTCTAATAATTCTGTTTTGTCGAATTCTATTCTTGGTTGAAAAGGATTGGGAGAAATCTTTTTAATATCTACTTCAGCAATAGATTTACTTAAGGATTCTACAACCTTTTCTTTCCTAGCTTTTGAAACTGGTTTATCGCCTTTTTCAATATTGCCTAGAAGGGCTCTTAAACCTTTGCCTAATTGTTCTTTCTTTTTCTTAGTCATACGAAATTATTTAGGCGTGAGATAAAGATTCATTTTTGGTAATGAATTCGTGAGCTAAATTCAAGAAGTTCTTAGCACCTTTACTCGAAACATCATATAGTATAACTGGCTTACCTACACTTGGTGCTTCTCCGATCTTTGAATTTCTATGAATGATTGTGTCAAATATTTTATCAGATAACATTTCATGCACCTCTTCAACAACCATTTTAGCCATTCTTAATCTCTTATCAAACATAGAAAGGACGATGCCTTCAATTTCTAGTTTTGGATTTAAGCTGTCTCTGACTAGGCCTATTGTGTTTTTTAATTTACCTAATCCTTGTAAAGAAAAGACTTCACATTGCACAGGTACTAATACAGAGTCAGCTGCTGACAAAGCATTGACAGTAATGATACCCAAAGAGGGTAGACAGTCTATGAAGATATAGTCATAGTCCTCTTTGATTTGATCTACTACAGATTCTAAAACATATTCTCTGTTTTCGATTTCTGCTAATTCTAATTCTGCTCCTACTAGATCAATACTTGCTCCAAGGATATCTAGGTTTTCAATTTCAGTTTCTTTAATAGCCTCCTTAGGATCTATGTCATTAATGAGGCAGTCGTATATGGTTGGGCCATAATCGTCTGGATCAAAACCTAAACCAGAAGTCGCATTAGCTTGCGGGTCGCAATCAATTAAAAGCACACGTTTGTCAAGTATGGCCACAGCAGCAGCTAAATTTATCGCTGTAGTAGTTTTTCCAACACCACCTTTTTGATTGGCTATAGTTATAACTTTTCCCATTAGAGTGTTATCGTTTCTCCAATTTTTGGTAATAATAATTTTTTGCCTGCATTCTTAAATGCCTGAATCGCTTTAGAAGTATCTATTTCAATATAAGGAAATGTATCATAGTGGCAACCGATAATGGTGTCACATTCAATCATTTTAGCAGCTATAACCGCGTCTTCGTATCCCATTGTGAAATTATCACCAATAGGTAGGACGGCAAAATCCAGCTTAGGACAAGTCATCGGTATTAATTCCATATCTTTTGTCAATGCTGTATCTCCAGCAAAATAAAAGCAACTGTCTTCATTCCAAACCACAAAACCGCCAGGGTTACCTCCATAGCTGCCATCTGGCAAACCAGAAGTATGAATGGCGTTCACATATTTGACATAACCGAAATCAAACTGCCATTTTCCACCATGGTTCATCGGGTGTCCTTTTAAGTCTTTGGCACCGTACCATTGAACAATCTCGTAATTAGATATGATAGTTTTACCTGTCCTTTTTGCTATAGATTCTACATCAGCGACATGATCTCCATGCCCATGAGATACCAAGATATAGTCAGGGTTTAAATCGTCAGGATTTAATGTTGTTGCTTTTGGATTACCAGTAATAAAAGGATCGAAAAGTAGTTGTGTGCCATGGAAATCAAGGAGAAATCCCATGTGACTAAGGTAAGTCAGCTTCATATGAATAGATTCTTGTTAAGAACGTCCAAATATAAGGAGCTTTAAGGATATGTGTGGTGATGTTGGTAAATAGTAAGCCTCCTCCATTATTCCCTAAGTTATACTATTTATGTTTTATATTGTCTCATTGGATTTGAATAAATAATGAAGAAGTTTAAGGCATGAGCGAATGATTTCGCGAAGCGAACCGAGTATGCTCGGAAAGAGCGAACCATGAAATGGATGGGCTGGCTCTAAAAACATAGCTTTGCTATGGTGAGGCTTTCTAACGAAGAAATTCAAAATTATTTATCAATTATATGGGACAATTATAACCATAAATAGTATTACTAGTCTCAGCGACTATCAATAAAAAAAGGGCGACACCTAAGCATCGCCCTTTCAATCAAACCAACTTTATAATCTAGTGATTAATTGTAATCTTTTTAGTAGTTACATTTCCATCAGCTTCTGCAATTCTTAATAAGTACATTCCATTTTGAATATCGGCAACTTCAATAGTGTTACTATAATCAATATTATTAAGTGATCTAATCACTTTTCCTTCAATTGAGAATAAACTTACTTCTATGACGTTATCTGGATTTTCAATATTAATAGTTAAGTATTCTGATACTGGGTTAGGGAATACCTCAAAATTGTTATCAACTTGCTCAGCACTTAATAATACGGCATCATTAATATTGTATCTTTTTTCGATATCGTTAGTATTTGTTATATCGTTATCTGTATCTACGAAGATGCAGTAATCTTCCGTTTCTCCATGAGGGAATACTTCACATGGTGATTTTGGATATCCACCTGGCTTCATAGCGATTCTCATAACTGTATTGCCTCTCCATAAAGTGTAAGGCGTTGTTACAGTTCCTGATAAAACATTATTGCCACAACCATAGGCGATAAATTCACCTGAATCCGTAAAGTCACCATCCATGTTATAATCTATCCAAACTTTCCAGTAAACTTTAGAAGCCGCTACACCAGCAAAGCCAGGATCTAAAATTAATGGATACGAAGTGTTAGGTTGAACAGTAACACAACCTGCGTTTGTAAAGTCTTTATATCCGCCGTTTGAGCCAGAATGACTATTTAATGCGCCAAATACAATTGATTCAATAAAGTAGTGGTTTCCATTTTCTCCTCCTGAAGTGCAATATCCATTACCTACAGGTATTGATGCTACGTTGATATCAAAAGAACATGTTTCAACATTGCCGCATCCGTCTGTTGCTCTGTAGGTCACCGTATGAGAAGAACCAGGTGCTAATACGCTTCCAGAAACTGGACCACCTATTTGCTCTACATTGATGCATCCTGGTAGCTCCATGATGTATTCTAAAGCAAAGTGATTGTATTGATCATTCCATTGACCATTATTCAACATCTCCACATAGTCTTGAGAATTGTTGTAGTTATTAGGTTGTCCAGGATACCAATTTGTATAGTTCAATGCATCTCCATTTACCCAAGAGAAATTACCTTCAGAAGCTGCGTCAGAGCAGCCTATCCATGCTGATTGCAAGGTCAATATATTGGCTAAGAAAGCATTTTCTTGCGCTGAATTTATGACTGCTAAATGTCCGCCGTTAGCTTGACAGTGCTGTTGCGCTGCTGGCCATGTAGCTGGATTTAGTGAACAATAATAATGATGTCCACCAAATGATCCCATATACATGAAACCTGGAATATCTTGTCCACTTTGACTGCAGTTTGAGCAGCAACTAGAAGCGGTTGGTGCATTCCATGTAACAGGGATACCATTTGTATTTGCAGGAGCTGAAGTATTTATATCATTAGGGCAATGAATACTAATGCCCCCTTCTACTGTAATTGTAAAGCTACATCTATCGTTAGATCCACAAGCATCACTGGCTTCATATACCACTTCATATGTACCTCCAGGTAAAAATTCACCTGGTTTTGGTCCAGATATTTGATTTACATTATTACAAGGTTTTTCCATGATAAACTCCAACTTGTAAGTACAGTATTGATCATTCCATTGACCATTGTTCAGCATCTCAACACAGTGTTGGCTACCATTGTAGTTATTTGGTTGACCTGGATACCAGTTATTGTAATTTACTGGCGAACCATCTGACCACTCAAATGATCCATTTGATCTATGTAATCCTATCCAAGCTGATTGGATAGTTAAAATATTTGCTAAGAATTGATTTTCTTCTGCAGAATTGATACTTGCTAAATAACCACCATTTTGCTGGCAAATAGCGTTTGCATCATTCCAAGTTGCATTAGATAATGAACAGTAATATTGATTACCATTTAATGTACCCATGTAAATAAATCCTGGAATATGTTCTGCATTTGTGCAATTGCTACAAGTGCCTTCATATACAGGCGGTGCCCAGTCAACAACTGAACCACCATTGTTTCCGCATTGTACAACAATGTCTGAAGGACAAGTTATAGATCCAGGGATGTTTACTGCAACTGTAAATGAACATGTTGAAATATTACCACAACCGTCTTGTGCTGTGTAAACAACACCAGTCGTACCTATAGGGAATACCGTACCTGGGTTGAAGTTGCTATTCAATGTTACACTACCACAGTTATCAGTTGCGGAAGGTGCCGTCCAAGTGATGGCCGTGTTCGCATTACTTACAACTATGTCAGATGGACAATTAGTAATCACTGGAGCTGTATTATCTACAGCTGCAATATTTTGTATACATGTAGCTTCTAAATTGCTGCCATTATTATACGAGGCTTTCCAAACTCTCAAAACAGCTCTTGTGCAACTATTGCCGGTTTCTACTTGATCCTGATATGTAATAATTGGAGCAGGACAATTTGGACCGCCAGTCGCAGTCGCTGTGCCTAATAGACTTGGAGATGTATCTGCATTTACACACACTGCTTGGTCTGCAGGACAACTAATGGTTGGTGCAGTGGTACATCCTTGAGCGCAACTTACTGTAACGCTAAATGAACAAGTCGCTGTATTATTGCATCCGTCAGTAGCTGTGTATGTTATAGTATGTGTGCCTTCAGCGAATGAACTTCCATTTACAACAAAAGCACCATTTTGATTTACAGCGCTCAATGAAGGCGTTACACAATTGTCAGTAGCCATTACATTCGACCAAGTAACTGGAACCGTACAATTTGTTCCTGTTCCAGAAACTACAAATGAACTAGGACAAGAAATAAAACTAGGTGCAACATTATCTTGGAGTGTAATAGTTTGAACGCAAGAAGTTGATAATGCACTATTTGCAGGATCAGATGCTGTCCAAGTTCTATTAATTGTTTTTGCATTTACACATGGCCCATTGCTTATTATAGCATCACTAAAAGTAACAATCGGATTTCCGCATTGTGCACTTCCTGCAGTGGCTACTGCGCTACCCGTAACAGCTGGTCCAGGATTGCCTGGAGTAGGGCATGCCATATAATTTGAAGGACAACTTATAGAAGGTGGCGTTGTACAAGAAGCAGTACAAATTACTGTAACAGTAAATGATGCTGTATTTGTATTTCCACAATTATCCATAGCTGTGTAAGTGACAGTAGTTGTGCCTTCAGAGAATGCTGTTCCACTAGCAAAATTGGAACCTGAACTCGCAACACCACAGTTGTCTGTGATGAATGGTTGGTTCCAAGTTGCTACTGCACTACATCCGTTACCAGTCCCATTTACAGTTATATCTGAAGGAATAGATTGGATTGTAGGTGCTTGAGTATCGGTCAGTGTTATTAACTGAATACAAGTGGCATTAAATGCACTATTAGAAGGTTCAGTAGCTGTCCATGTTCTTTGTACTGTCTGTGTACCAGCACAATTTCCTGTTGAAATGACTTGATCACTAAAAGTTACAATAGGTGAACCACAAAGTGAACTTCCAGGTACTGCAGTTGCTGACCCCGCAACAACTGGCATAGGTACAGAACTAGAAGGACAAGCTGTATAATTTGAAGGACATGTAATTACCGGATTGGCATTACATCCTGTACATTGTATGGTGATTTGGAATGCACCTGTCGATTGATTGCCACAATTATCTACGGCAGTATAAGTAACTAGGGTAGAGCCTTGAGGGAATATTGTTCCACTTGCATGCGTAGAAGTGAAACTTGATAGTCCACAATCGTCAGTTGCTAGAGGTTCAGACCATGTTACAGGCGCAGAGCAATTGATACCGTTAACGCTTATGATTTGATCTGAAGGTATATTTGTAATGACTGGATTTTGTAAATCAGCTACATTGATAGTTTGCGTACAAGATGACGAAGCACCTGAATCAGCATCAACGGCTGTCCAAACTCTTGTTATCGCTGAGTTTTGTCCATTACAGCCCGCTAACGCAGCTACAGAATCATTAAATGTAACTGTTGGTACACCGCAAGAAGCATCACTAGGAGTGGCGATTGCACTTCCTGTAGCTGTTGGATCTGTACTTGAGCCAGGACATACATTTAAGTTGAATGGACAAGTTATCATAGGCGCTTGGCAACAAGAACCCACTACTGTTACATTAAATGAGCAGGTTGTTGAATTTCCGCAAAAATCGGTAGCAGTGTATGTTACTGTGGTTGTTCCTAGCGGAAATGAAGCACCACTAAAATGTGTTGTTGTAAAAAATTGAATCCCACAATCATCGTTTGCCGTTGGTAAAGCCCATGTCGCTGTTCCGTCACAATTATTAGCTAGGTCAACAGTCATGTCTGCTGGGCAGTTACTAATAGTTGGTACTTGTGAATCTTCTAAATAAAGTGTTTGTTGGCAAGATGAATGCAATTTAAGACTGGCTGACCCCGGTGGGTACTCAGCTTTCCATGTCCTATGGTATATTTGAACGCAACCAGTACTTTGAACTAAAGAATCTGTGTAAGACACAACTGGCATTGGACAGTTAGCGTCTCCTGGTTGAGCTGTAGCTACTCCTGTATTTGCAGGATCTAAATTATCACCTGGGCATCCTAAATAGGTTGGAGGACAGATGATAATAGGTGCAGTCAAGCACATAGCTTCGAAATTCATTTGGGCTTCTGGGAGATCTGCATTAAAACAGAAATTCTCATCAGGATTATTATTCCCTGATAAGTTGAAAGTTAGCATTGAGAAACCAATAAGGAAGGTAAACACCTTAGGTAAAGTAATTCTCATCGTTAAGATTTTTATTGACTATTTGATTATAGATTAGAAGTACAATATTGATAGGGAACAGCTGCAATTCTATTCCATATACGTCTACGTACTCGGAAACGCTCCTTAAATTCAATTAAAAAAAATGTTAAACTCAGGAAGGTATAGTTTCAAATACTATTGGATGGGGAAAATTAATTATTCTATTTATATAAAACGCTGATAACCAGAGTGATATAAATTATAAATAATTGTAATGTAAAATTAAGGATTTTACACCAAATAGTCCTAAAAAATGCGGCATTTCAATGAATTAAAGACTTATTTGCCGTCTACATCTCCAGTTTTTACAGCTTGAATGTTAAAATTTTGAGTGGCGCCTGGCTGTAAATCAATTTCAATTTCATTTGGGACAAATTGATAAGCATCTACATTTGGAAATGTACTGTCTTTACCAAGAATGACTCTCTGTATTGTAAAGAGGTCCAAAGCTGATATCGCCCCATCACCATTCGCGTCTGCAGCTAATTTGATTAGATCATCTTCAATAGCTTCTTTGTCTAAGATATGTCTCACAATTACAAAAAGATCTAAAGCCGATAGATTATCTGATACGCCATTGGTTTTCTTAAACCTGATGTATGGATTACTTATGTCTGGATATTCTTCAGCTAAATTACTGATAACCAAGTCGTTACTTGGGTCAATGTCATATGAAACTGTCCCATCTTGTGATTCTAATGTAATGTCTACATCATTTATAACTGTACCAAAATTGGTAGCCACCTCAAATTGAAATGTTGATGGTGCTGGAGCATTACCGCCAGTCGCACCAGTGGCTTCTATCGCCGCATTAAGATTAGCAATTCGCCCAGCTATACCTCCGCCTCCTAAACCGTAAGCCACCTCTCCATTTGGACTAATAACCGCAAAACTAGGTGTGCCGTAATACCCACCATAAGTACCATTTCTAAAAGGTAAAGATGCCGCTGCAGCTCCTCCATCATCACCAACCCCTGGCATAGTTAAGCCTAGTTGTGTTTTGTAGGCAGCAACTTCAGAGCTAGAATCATTAGTTAGCACTGTGAATTCGAAGAATTCTACATCGTGTTCTCCTGCGCCCCATTCTTCATATAAATCTTGGAAAGCTGGAGCTATCGATCTACATGGAGGACAATTTATAAAGAATAGCTTTACGACTACAGTTGTTCCTTTATCAAGGTAATCTTCATAAAGTCTGTGTCTTTGACCATCAGAATCTATGACATCGAAATCTACCGCTTGCTGCGAAAAACCATTTGGCAGAAAGAATATGATGGTAATTATGAATGTAAATAGTGATTTTTGCATGAGTTTGATTTTTAAATGAGCTGAGATGTCACTATTGCTTACACAATATCATGAGTTAAACGGATTGAAATACCAAGATGTTTGGGATTTTCAAGCCTTACTTCATAATAGTATCAAATATCATAAGCTTGATAAAGCTACTTCTTACCCTAAAGCTAAAGCGAAAATTTTAAACCATTTGGTCTTTTGCGAACATTATCCCGTAATTACTATGGGAAAAAGCACTAAAATCAATCATTTGGTAAGTTCTGAAGCAGATCTTGATAAAAGTAATATTGAATTATTTAAAATTAATAGAGGAGGTGACATCACCTATCATGGTCCTGGTCAAATAACGGGTTATCTTATTTTTGATGTGGAGCTATTATACAGAGACGTCCATCGATTTGTTAGAGAAATAGAAGCATGTATTATTCGTCTGTTGGCAAAGTATGACATTATTGCAAGGCGACTGGAAGGGTATACTGGTGTTTGGGTGGAGGATCGTCACGAATTCAGAAAAATTTGCGCAATTGGTATTCATTTAAGCCGTTGGGTGAGTATGCATGGATTTGCTTTGAATGTCAATACATTGCTTGATCATTTTAATCATATTGTGCCATGTGGTATTGATGAACCGAATAAAGCTGTGACATCTATGGCTAATGAATTACAATCTGAATTAATTTTTAGTGAAGTTCAAGCACAGTTGAAAAAAGTAGTGGGTGAAGTGTTTGGCTTGAAGTTTATTTGAAATGTTGGCTCTAAATTACTTCATTAAATGATTTACAGTTGGAACAGCATATAGTGATTCTGTAGTAGCTAAATATTTCCAATAATCATCTAAGATACTGGCCTTAAGATCATACAGATCTATTTTTAATTGAATCAAGAATATATTTAAATTGAGAATCATTCCAATGTTTCGCATTGTCGGATTGGTTTTAAGTTCTTCCTCAATTGCATGTATTTCTTCACTTAGATTTTTTATTCTCGAATCTTGAAACTCATAAATTGCGATATCATTTTGAAGATCTAAAAAGTCTTCTCGTTGTTCATTTTTAATGTCCAGTTGATTTGAATTATATTCCGATAATAATTCTCTTTGATTAAGTTTTAATTCAGCTTGTTTTAATCTTGAATTATTGTTGGCAAAAGGCAATTGGAAAGCTGCAGTGACAGAAAATCGTTCTTTTAATAAATCATCGTGAGGTCCTCTATAATCGAATTGTATAAAATCAATAATCTGCTTGGACTCTATTTTTTCCAATTCTAGTTCCTTTAAAAGAATCTCTTGATCAATTTGCAATTCTTCTTGCACTGAGTTGATAGATGCATTGGACAAAGTGCTAGTTATTTTTGATTTAACATCGGCAACCGTTACCAATCTGTTCCAACTAATATCTACGGGGCTTGGACTAAGTGCAGATAAATTATTTTCGTGTTGAAGAATTTCTTGCTGGACTTCTTTGATGTCACTTTTAATCTCAAGCCAATCATCGATATTGGTAGCTTTCTCTTGAATTTCATGATAGTATACTTTTTCTAAATCGTATAACACATTCAAAAGGGAATCTTTTAAAGTGATGGATTGGCTCATTGTATATGCAGAAATCAATGCATCGTAGGCAGCATTAATTTTATATCTACTTAACTTGTTTTCTTGGAAACCAAACTTTTGTTTTTGAGCATCCAAAAGCGATTTGATTGACTGCTGATATTTTTTTGAGCTTGGAGAAAATCGAATGGCATATCGCTGTCTTTCAAAATCAAATTCATCTGTTTCTGTTCTGATTTCAGCAGACTCTATCCAAGTAGTTTTAATATCTGGATCTTCTTCTACGAGAGGTGTCTCTTTATTTTCTAGAATTTCAAAAAAGAGTACATTAAAGTTTTTAGATTCCTGTGCATAAAGAAATCCGATGTTATAGATAAAGAAAGTGGTTATTAAAACTTTTATGCTCATTCAATCTATTTCATTGATATTTTATGAGTATTGGTACTTTCTTTTTTATTAGGAATGAGCTCAAGTATCGTTTTTTCTTTTTGTAAAAACTCATTGTCCTTCGGAATGCTAATGATGACCTCTCTTCCAAAAGTTTTAACTTCTTGTCGTTTTCTTAACCTTGCAGGAATTTCTACAATTCGCGATCCTAAGCCTATTACTTTCCCTTTATAATCTAATCCACTTTGTTTAGTAGATTTTACAATGATGGAATCGTTAATAGCGATTTGCATTATGAAATCTTCTTGTATGTATCCTTTTATAATCGAAGGGTTGGGTTCGTAAATTGAAAGTATTGTTTTGTAAGAACTAAAATGTTCAGCCTCCTTGCAATTAATATTACCAATTAATCCGTCTTCAGGTGCTAACATAGAAATATCAATGACTTGATTATTTTCTCTATGTTGAATCATGTATTCTAGTCTGTTTACACGGACGTTAAATTCTTTTTCTCCGTTTAGTAACTCTGATTTTTTGGCTTGTATTTTTTTATCAAATAAAGCAGTTAAGTTTTTGTATTCAGTTTCTAGAAGCTTAACTTTTTCTGTGTGTCTATTGGAAGCGTTAGCAGGCACAGATACAGTACTTAGACTGTTAAGTAAGTTTTGTTCTGTTGAAGAAGCTGTTTGGGTTTCCTTAATTTCATTTTTGATTTTGGAAAGCTCTAATGATTTTTCCTCTTCTAGAATATTTATTTCTTCATTTATTTTTTTTGACCAAATATTTCTTTCTTCATTCACAAGTTGAATCTTGTAAATTTCGTCCTCTAGCTTTAAATCATCCTCTAGTCTTATTACGTCAATAAGTGGCTGATCTTTTTTAATAGCTTGTCCAGGACTGACGTAGATCTTTTTTATTTGTATAGGGTGGTTGAAATTAACTTCCGTTTCTTTATTCTCTGCAAAACCATAGAATAGAATAACTGAACTTTTATGGTCTTTGTTAAACATGAACAAAGAAGCGCCAACGCCAATGACTGCCAAATAATATAAAATTGCAGAACCTTTCATTAAAGTAAAGTCGTGTTATCTCCAAGTCTTAATCTTACATTATCGATAGACTTGATGTTATTTAATCCCAAAGCGATTTTATCTACATTTTGCCTTGAACTAACGGTGAATTTGAAATGATATTCCTTAGATACAGGGACCTCCATGAGATGCGTTATAGCACCTTCTTCATTTTTAATTTTTTTTGTTCTGTTTATGTCTAAATACCTTTCTGAAATTAATTTGTAGCTATTGCATTCTTTTGAAAGCATGTCTTCCAAATTTTTTATTTGTTCAATTTCTTTCAGTGGAATTTGAAACTTCAAAGAGCCAGTTAGTTTCTCATTTGTGCCGAGCTTTGCAAATCTAAAAATGATTGCCGCTGCACAAAACCCAAGGGTGCCTATGAGTGCAATTGTAAAGCCATAAACACCACAAGCAATACCAATAGCAATAGAAGAGAAAACAAATGCCATATTCCTGGGATTGTCCAGCTTAGTTCTAAATCTGATAATGGCTAAAGCACCCATCATACCAAGACCCCTAGCTAAAGAGTCGCCTATGGCTTGCATTACCATAGCAGCGACAATGCTAATGAGCACCATGGTCTGTAACATGTTATTCGACTTCTCAATAGATTCAGTAGTCCAAGTGTAGGTTATAGCTACAAGCGAGGATAGAAAAAAAGAAGACAATACAGTTATTGTTATCCCTACTGCAGTAGGGTTTTCAGAGTAATTGTTTGTCGATAAAAAGTCAAAAAATTCCATTCAAATGGAAATATACTCTTTTATTGAATAATAACCTTTGAAACAAATTTATCATTTGCCATCACAGTATATAAACCTGGCGTTAAACTAGAAACATCGAGTTTGTGCTGTCTATCATTAAGCTGATTTAATAGCATGACTTCTCTTCCCATAACATCTGTTATTCTTAATTTTTCAATTAAATGCCCATTGGTCTTAAATTGAACAGTTAAGGAATGCGAAGTAGGGTTAGGGAATGTCACGAGTCTATCACTAACAAAATCATTTTCGGTGACGCTTGTTGATATGTCATTGTTTTGATTAAAAGTAGGCGTGGATAACTCAAATAATCCCGTACCATTAGGCTTCCTAGCAAAACTCACGTCTGTCTCTTGTTCTGCGTATTCGATTCTATCAATAACTAATGTGTCAGGATTTAAAAGTGATATAGCTTCTCCAGATCGTGATAATTTGAAATTTGCATGAAGGCCTTCTTGTTCTCCATCTTCGTCAGCCCAAATGATTAAATAATCATCAGGTCTAATACTTGTGCCATCAGGAAATTCAAACTTATCTAAGTTTTCGTCATTATCCGTTAAGAAATATCCTGATAAGTCTATAGTTGAAGCACTTCCATTATATAACTCAATCCAATCGTCAAACTCACCATCTTGATCTGCAACCGTGACATTGTTAGAAGCCATAAATTCATTTATTACTAATCCATCCATATTTCCTCCGGATCCCTCTAATTTAAAATGTGCAACCAAAGTGTCTGGCATTGATAAACGATACATCATATTTGGACTATCTACATTAGGTTGAATGTCATTACCGTTTTTACTTTCCCAATGACTGAACACATATTGATTGGCGAAAACATCCTTTACCGATGCGTTTGCCAGATTATCCATGTCGCCAAAGTAATCTCCTGTCCAAGGTAATATGTTGTGCGAAATCGTATTAAAAGTTAAATCGCCAACTCCTGGAGGATCTGAAACTAAAGTAACAGAATAGGTTCCTTGAATTTCTCCATAGCATTCCATGGCTCCGTCGCCTAGAAATTCACATCTATCGGCTATAAAGTTTCTTAATTGATCTACGTTGCTTTCCCATTCATTCATAGTGCCGCCCCATCTTTCAATTTGTCTTGGCATCTCTGGGGCAATCTTTTCGATCATTCTATCTAATAGTTCAATCATGTTTTCACAAGTGAAAACAGTATTCATTAAATCCGCATATCTCGAATAATACAGTTGATTGAATTCTGGACTTTCTTCAAATAATTTTAAAAGGATCTTTTCATGACCGCCAATATTACCAAGAATGCCCGTTGTCGCAGGATCATCTGGTTCAGCAAATTGATCTCCTCCTAAAAGTCTATAATCTCTATCGCATGAAAATCCCCATTCGTCGCAGCAATCAGGATTGAGGTCAATCACAAAAGCAACTTTAGGATCTGCGGGGTCATAAGCGAAATTAGGATCTTGAGCAGCTGGACAATCTGAAGCATTGTTTCCACCATTCGTGCTAAAGTCTTGATACCAATTCTCACAAAAAGGTGTCCATTCGTCACAACATTCAGGAAAGAATCTAATGACGTCTTCGAGTATTGGATCGTCAGCAGGATAGGGACTTGTGCCATCAACAATAATTGGGCATGATTCTACATCGACGGTATTATCTAGAAAATTATAAGTGTCTTGACAGAATGCACCCCATTCGTTACAACAGCCTGGTAGAAATTCAATGACTTGGGCAAGTATTGGATCATCTGCGGGATAAGGACTTGTGCCATTGACAATGATTGGGCAATCTTCAATGATTACCTCAGTTTGTATAGTGGATGGATCGTCATAGAATCCTTGACATTCCATAGTCCAGTCTGAACAACATTCAGGGTGAAAATTTACTACTTGTTGGAATGTCGGATCATTATCTTCGTAAGGTGAATTATTGCCTCCGTAATAGTCGCAGACATTACCGAAAAACCCGTCAAAAAAGAAATCTGTTTGGGTTGAAACTTCATAAATGTCGCAGAAGCTGGCTTGAGGACTTACGTCAGGGATTCCAGTATAATTTATATAATAGTCAAATGTTGCATCTAAATCCCAAAGGATATATCCCCACTTTTTTTGACCTCCATTTTCAGCTAAGCCTCTCCACCAGCCTGTATTATAGATAAGCCAGTCAGAAGCCACAGTAGCTTGATTCATGACGAAATAATCAATCAAACTAACCATGTCTATAGTGTCTTGTGCTATTTTATAATTAGCAGCTGTAGACATGTCATTTTGTAAGATAAAATCTCTAATATCAATCCATTCTCTCAGCGCTTTCTGGCCTCCGTACTCAATCTCGGTATCTCCCCAAGTACTTAAAAATTGAACATCTTCTTTACCCTGGTTGTAATAGTAATCGGTGTAGTCATGATCAACTACTTTTTCTCTCATGCCGTATACGCCCCAATACTGACCATTAAGAAAAACAATAACTCTCTCTACTTTTCTGACATCTAATTTCATGTTGCCTTCTTGAGCTAGGGTTTGTACATATTCGTCCCGTACATGTGTGCTGCCTTCGTGATCAAAATCATTAATAGCAGGGTAGTTGTCATCACCTGAATTTCTAAACATAAATCTTTGGTAACTATCTCTGTCTGAGCTTGAGAAGATATCAGAATCTATATCTTTCGAGTATCCCATTTCGTCTCGAGAAATCCAATCGATACTTCTGTGAGGTAGTACCCAAGAATCTTGTCCATGTCTATTTAGCTCTCCAAATGATCTGGATTGGAGCTCACCATCTCTAAAGTATTCCAGAGATCCTTCAGGAAGTAACTCACCTATGCCACCTGCTAATTCTACAACTCTGTCAGCAGCTACAGAGAAAACAGGTAGCGTAAAAGACTCGTTTATAAAGAATGTGTTGAATTGTATCTTTCCTGGAAGAATATTATTGTCATTGCTATATGCTCTTGCTTTAATTACCGTCGTCTCAGATATGTTTATAGGGTCAGTATAAATAGGAGAGTTCGGCAAAGGGTTAGATCCATCAATGGTATATCTCAACGTCGAGTTTGATTCATTATTTGTTAACTCTACAGTTATCTCGTTATTGTAGAAACCTGCGTCTAAACTCATTGAAGGTTCATTCGTGTAGCCTTTGAAGTTGGGTGTTGTATTGTTTGATAGGCCAAAACTAGGAGCAGTACTTACTGCCCATTCATCTGCACCATCAGTTAATCTACAATTGGAGTGCTCTGCAAGCGTTAGGCTTAATGCGGCCTGATCTACTATAGTTTGTTGAGCATCTGCAATTACTAAGACATCATCACCTGAGGTTTGTGTTAATTTAAAGTTCGTGTGATATTCTCCATTGTAGAGACCATCTTTACCTGAACAGAAAAAGGTTAAGAATCCATTAGCAGGTAATAGGGTTCCTTGTGGAATAAGCCATTTATCAATGCTGTCTTCTTTGTCTGATAAGTACCAGCCACTTATATCAATATCTTGATTACTAGCATTGTAAATTTCGAGCCAATCTTCAGTCTTATTAAAGCTATCTTTAATATTATCAAGATTTGAGGCTGAATATTCATTGATATAGACTTGAGAAAAGGCTTGGGATACACTACATATGAGTGTCACTAAGGTGATAATTCTTAAATACATGTACATTATATTAATATTCTAATATTAAGATATAGTAGTCAGATCGTTGCATCTGCTGTAATTAGAGTACCAATAAATGTTTTTTAAGACAAATACTGATGAATTCTAAGCAATTAAGCTAATAATTTTTGGAAAAAACACTCAAAGCTTGGGGCAGCCACCATTATCTATCGGGCCTTTTTGTGTGGGGCAGTTATCTTTATGATCTGGTATACCATCTTCATCTTTATCAGGGCATCCGAAAGTTTTTGCTGGTCCTGCAATTTGGGGGCAATTATCATAGGCATCCATAATACCATCTTCATCAAAATCTGGACAACCAAACAAAAGTTTAGAACCAGGAACATCAGGGCACTCGTCTTTACTATCAGCAATGCCATCTCCATCTCTATCTCCCGATAGTATGTCAAATCGGAGGCCTACATTGATCCCGAAAATTTGATAGGCATCATTTTTTTCAGGGTTAGCAGATTCGCTGATACCATCTAAATAATCGCTTACAGGAAGTCTGAAATTATAAAATAGGTCAGTATAAGCATATGGAGACAATTCAAGCCGTAATCCAAGGCCAAATGGAAATTGTTTACCTCCTACAGATCCTTCGGCTTGATCCAATAGGACATCATTCATTCTAAAT
The DNA here is from genome assembly GCA_020630775.1 of Saprospiraceae bacterium. Taxonomy (GTDB): domain Bacteria; phylum Bacteroidota; class Bacteroidia; order Chitinophagales; family Saprospiraceae; genus RFSX01. The sequence goes on from JAHDIN010000005.1 coordinate 62,430, forward strand.
TCAGGTGGATTACCCCAATCTCTTAAGTTTTCATCATCATTAATGATTGCAAGAGCAATACCTCCATTAATAAATGGAAAGACACGTGGAGTGAATTGAGCGCCTTCGCTCAAATTAATTTCTTTTTTAAATAAGACATATTCTACAAGTGCGCCGAATTCGTGTAATGCACTTCTATAAGCAAAATCTCTTATAAATAGTTGAGGTCCCCATTCAGATTTATCTTCAAGGTTCATGTCGTCGCCTTCTAATTCGGTTCCTCTGTATTGGAGTTTTAGTCCGACGTTTTTACTGATTCCTAAAGTGATATGACCACCGTATGCTAACTTGGTGTTTTCTAAAAATCCTTGTCCATGCCTTGCCCAACTGTTTGAATCTGATCCATGTGTGGATAAGCCTAAAGTAAAACCTGCATCAACATATTTTTGGGCTGAAATAAATAGACAGTTAAAGCATAGACATATAATAGAAAGGTATTTCATGATCATTTACTCAGGTGATATTCTATAAACGAAAAAAGTTCTACGATTGTAGCAAATATAATTCTCTCAGTGAATTTATTTGTTTTATCCTCTGCCGGATCTATCTATGAAATTGCTGCTGGCTTGTTGTGTACCCATAACTAGAATGTCTTGAATATTTACATGAGGTGCTTGGGTGGCAATAAAATATACAATGTTGGCAATATCTGCAGAATTTACAGGCACAAAGTCTTCGTAGATCTTAGCCTTCTCGCTATCACCATGAAATCTAACTTTCGCAAATTCTGTCTGCTCTACATGTCCTGGTGCCACTTGACTCACTCTAATGCCATATTTATGTAAGTCTATGCGCATAGCTTTAGTAAGGGCGTCAACTGCATGTTTGGTTGCACAGTAGACATTGCCTTTTGGATAAACTTCTTTTCCTGCTGTAGAGGCGATATTAATTATATGTCCACTTTTTTTCTTCACCATCTCGGCAGAAATGATTTTGGTTATATATAAAAGACCTTTCAAATTCGTATCTATCATAGTTTCCCAATCATCTAATAAGCCTTCATGGATTTCATCGAAACCTCGAGCTAATCCTGCATTGTTTAAAAGAATGTCTACTTCAGCACCATTCTTATCTAAGCTTGAAATGGCCTCAATGACTTGCTCATTGTTCCGTATGTCAAAGCAAAGTGTTTGACATGTAATCTTATGCTCTGCAATTAGCTTTTCTTGAATCATTTGAAGTCTATCAGCGCGACGTCCAGTAATAATAAGGTGAAATCCTTTAGAAGCAAAGAGCTCTGCTGATGCTTTGCCAATGCCAGAGGTAGCGCCAGTAATTAAAATTGTTTTCATGACTTATAAAGAGATTGAATCTTTTCTAGATATTCACTTTTAAAACTTTGATATTCTTCAGTCGCTGGGCCATAGAAACCAGTGTGGATATCTACTACTTGATTGTTCTTATCAACTAATAGTAGAGTAGGGTAAGAATATATTTTGTCAACAAATTCTAGTATTTCCGAATTCTCTTTTTTATTGGCATAACCACCTAGTAAAATCGGCCAATCAAAGTCCATTGAGGATTTATATTTTCTTATTGCATTCATAGATTTTTCTTCATCTCTGTATCTTTCAAAGGCGATGCTTACAATTTCGATATCTGGGATATCATGTTTTAACTCTTTGAGGAAATTAATTTCATCTCTACAGTTTGGACACCATGTGCCCATTATATTGATGAGTTTATATTTGTCGCTATAATTCTCATCACCAAGGCTGATGAATTCTCCAGAAGCATTCGGGAAGTTAAATTGGACCTTATTGGTAGCTTGAGTCATTTGATAAGGATCCTTTAAGTATGGCTTGTTGTCTTTCTTTCTCGTTGCTATCCAATTGCTTTTATAGTGACTGCCGCTTCTGAATTCTCCATAAATTGTATCTCGACTTACAGAACCTGAAAAGAGAAAAGCATGTGCACCATCAAAAACAGAAAGCCTCATTTTATCGCCATAAGCGTTGCCGGATAAAAATCTATAATCTCCGGTTTCAGTTTTAAATGTACCGTCCAAAAGATGCCCATCCTGATTAAATGTAGCTATTGCTGGATATTTTTCTTCTGGATTATCATACTCAAATTCGACAAGCCATTCTCCGTCAAAGTTATAAGTGTCTTCTTGTGGTCGGTCAATAAAGCGGTGGTTTAAACCATATGTGGCTAAGAAAGGGATTTGATAATTATCTTTATAAGGGACGACCCAATATCCTTCGATAAAGTTTTCCTCATAAAATGCATCTATATACGTATCAAATGCTGTAAAGTCCATTATAAGGGTGTCTTTAGCAGTCCCAAGATCTCTTCCAAAATGTAGATTTTCAATTTTGATTTTTTCTTTGCCATTAATCAAATATCCAACCATCTCATCATCTTCATATTCAAATTCTAGATTGAAAGGCAATTCGAAATAATCTTTGATCTTATTTTGACCTTCAGTAATATTAGCTGCTGTAGGAACAACTGAAGGATTAGTTAATTTCAAGATAGCACGCCATTTTCCTGGAGGCAGTTTTGAAAAGGTTTTCGATTCTGATACTTCTATGCAATTAGATAAAAGTAGAAGGCAAAAGCTTGCGGTAATTATACGTTTCATAGATTCTATTCAAATCTACTATTAAACTCTCAGAAGCGGGTTGAGGTTTAAATTAAAAAGTAGGACAAAAGTTAGATTCGTTGCTATGGATTCCAGAAAAGCGTATTGACAGCTCTAAAGTGTTTAATCCGAAAGGCGAACTTAAGGCATCTTGCATATGGATATCATATGATAGGCCAAATATAAAAAGCCCTTGTCTGAGGCCTACCAAAGGGGTAATGTTTTCGAGATGTGGACCTCTTAAATCATCCAAAAATGTACCCCAAATACCAAAGATAATGGCACTACGCTGATTCTCGAGGGTGTACTCAAAGTTGGTACCAACATCTAATTGGTTGTCCTCAGCTTGTCTTTGATATACTAGTCTAGGTTGAATGGAAGATTTAATATTAATTTTTCTGTCTAAACTGACATGAGCTGTATATTTTGGTGCCAGTGATTGGGATATGTCAATTGAAGGATTTGGATTTTCTATTCTATTGAAGAACGAAATATTAGGTTGATTAAAATGATGAATGGCTAAACCAGCGTAATAAGTGTTTTTATTTAGAACAGTAAAGTAGTTGAGGCCTACGGATAAATCCATGACTCCAAAATTATTAGGAGGAAGCGATTCAGAAGTTATCCCTTCAAAACCATCAATTTGATTGAATTGGTCTTGGAATGTTAGGTTGTCATAATTGATGTTTTTTTGAACTATGCCCATTTTTACCCCAATTCCTAAAAATGATTTTCTTTTATCGGATAAACTCTTATGGTAAGCGAAGTATGCAGATACTTGATTGGTGTTGGCTTGAAACTCGGCCACTCTATCATTGATAAAAAACACACCTAGTCCAAAATGATCCTTGGTTTTAAGCTTTCCAAATCTGATTTTGAAATTGGTATCTCCTCCTGCAGCAAATGTTTTATAAGGACTTTCCAATTGATTATTCCATTGATCTCGATAGATCATAGTCATTCTATAAGTGCCTTCATAAGCGCCTGTTAAAGCAGGATTTATATGTATGGGTAAGGCATAGAATTGAGAAAAGTGTTCATCTTGTGCAGATAAATGTAAAGTGCATAGTAGTGGTAAAAATAATAAGAGGTATTTCTTCACGATGTAAAGCTAATAATCCTAGAGGTATAAACCAGTTAAATCATCTGGAGTTATAACGTATAATATGAATTATTATTTAGCTGCAGCCGAAGTAACCTCTTCCATTGGGTTGTGGATCAATAGACATGTTCTTAACCAATATCTATCTATAAGTTCGATAACTTCAAATACTTTATCAATATCTAATGGTTTATGCATGTAAGCATTGGCACCATATGAGTAACATTTTTCAATGTCTCTCATTAGATTAGAAGTAGTGAAAACGATAACAGGAATTTTTTTGAATACTTCATCAGATTTGATGACTTTGATGACCTGTTGACCTGATATTTTTGGAAGATTTAAATCTGAGATGATAAGGTTGGGTAGGTTTTTATAGTGGCCTCGCTTGCTTTCTTCGAAATAATCAAGCATTTCTTGACCATCTGTAACAAAATTGAGATCGATATCTAAATTTTGATGGGAGATTGCTTCTTCAAACAATCTTATATCGGCAATGTTATCCTCGATATAGAGGATTTTCTTTGTTGAATGTTTCATTAATAGGAATTCAGATTTTCAGCATCTACAACTCTAGCTTCTGAAATAAGTTTAAGAAATCGGGGTATTACAATTAATTAGTTAAGAGACTCTTTTTTGACGCTTCGTCATAATGGGAGTCACTTATTATTTTTCAAAAGTTATTCCGTTAATGATTAAGTTATTCCGTTATTCGCACAATAATTAGCTTTATAACGACTTTTCAAGCCTAAACGCTACATATGTAGTGCTTTTGTAATATCAAGGTAGGAATATTGAAAGGATAATTAGTCATCGTGAGGAAAGAATTTTTACTGATTTTATTTGCTTTTCTGTCCATTTATGTGATTTGGGGCTCTACTTATCTATTTGCGGCATTTACATTAGAAGAATTACCAGCATTTTCAGTTTGTGGTATAAGATATGTTCTGGCAGGAATCCTCATTCTACTTTTATTGGCCTTATTCTTCCGAAATGATTTAAAACCATCACGATTGGAGGTAAGAAATGCCATAATTGCTGGTGTTTTGTTCTTAGGTCTTGGTACAGGAGGAGCTATTTGGGCCCTTAATTATGTAGATACTGGATTAGCTGCTCTTATCATTGCAGGTGAGCCTTTAATTATTGTTTTAATGCTTTGGCTAGTCGAAGGCAAGCGACCACTTGTAAAAACCTTTATTGGGATCTTTATGGGTATGTTAGGGATATATCTTTTGGTTTCTCAGAATGCTATTATTTCTAATGAAAATCAATGGAAAGGCGTGGCTGCTATATTGTTCTCTATGTTGGCTTGGGGAGCTGGGTCTATTTTTGTAAGTAAAGCTCAACTTCCCAAAAACACTTTTTTTAATTCTGGTATTCAAATGATTGTTGGTGGACTAGCTAATTTTATGATTGCCATAGCCATAGGTGAGGAGTTGCCAAATTTATGGGGTTTGAAATCTTTAACCTATATCTCTTTATCTTTTCTGATCATATTTGGTTCTATAATCGCCTTTACTTCATTTAATTATTTGCTAAAAAAGGTTTCTCCAGAAAAGGTGGTTACCAACACCTATGTCAATCCAATAATTGCTTTGATATTAGGATATTATTTTAGAGATGAAATAGTAACGGGGCAATCCGTTTTAGCAGCTGTAATTTTAATATCAGGTGTCTTTTTAATTAATAGTGTGAGATATAAAAAAAAATCCCCTAATCATTGATTAGAGGATTTTTTGGCTTTTTTCTATGGTTGCTAATATTCATCTTCATTAAAAAGGAAATCATCTTTCCTTGGGAAGTCAGGCCAAATTTCAACCATGTTTTCATAAGAGTCACCCTCATCTTCTATTTCCTGAAGATTTTCAATTACTTCTAGTGGTGCTCCTGTTCTGATAGCATAGTCAATTAACTCATCTCGAGTAGCAGGCCAAGGTGCATCTTCCAGGTGGTGGGCTAATTCTAGTGTCCAATACATAAAACAGTAAAATAAAAAATCAGTAAATAATTTGTGTCCAAAAATTTCACACAAAAGTATTAAAAAATATCAATCGACAAAATAAGTTGTGAATAAAATTAAAAATGTATAAAACACTGTAATTCAATTGTTTATACAGAAATATTGTCTATCCACTTAGTTTGCAATTGTATAACTGCAGTACTTAAGGAATTGGTTCCCCGATTTAGATAATTAGCATGGCATCTCCATAACTAAAGAACCTGTATTTGTTTTTTATGGCCTCATTATACGCATCCATAATTAATTCTCTTCCAGCAAAAGCAGATACCATGATAATCAATGAAGACTTTGGTAAATGGAAGTTCGTAATCATTGAATTAGCAATGCTAAATTCATATGGATGATATATAAATGTATTGGTCCAACCCTCAGCTTGTTTTAATCTGCCTGTTGCTGATACCGCGGATTCTATAGATCTCATAGAAGTGGTACCGACACTACATACACGCTTTTTCTTATCTATTGCGTTGTTTACAACACGTGTTGTTGCTTCATCGATTTTGAAATATTCAGCCTCCATCTTATGCTTAGATAAATCTTCAACTTCGATATCTCTAAAAGTACCTAAACCTACGTGCAGCGTAACATGAGGCAAATGAACACCCTTTATCTCCAGTCTTTTTAAGAGGTTTTTGCTAAAGTGCAATCCAGCTGTAGGTGCTGCAACAGCCCCAATTGCTGACGCATACACAGTTTGATATCTTTCTGTATCGATAGCTTCTGGCTCTCTTTTTAGGTACTTAGGTATAGGCGTATTTCCTAATTGTCTAAGAATCGCGTGATATTCATCTTCATCTCCATCAAAGAAAAATCTAATAGTACGTCCCCTAGAAGTGGTGTTGTCTACGACTTCTGCAACCAAGATCTCGTTACCATCTTGATCAGAAAAATAAAGCTTATTACCAACTCTAATTTTTCTTGCTGGATCAACAAGCACATCCCATAATTTAGACTCTTTATTGAGTTCTCTTAATAGGAATACTTCAATTTGTGCGCCTGTCTTTTCTTTTTTACCGTATAACCTAGCAGGAAATACCTTAGTATTATTGAAGATCATGCAATCATCTTCATCAAAATACTCTAAAATATCCTTGAAAACACGATGTTCAATTTTACCTGATTCTCTGTGGACAACCATTAATTTCGACTCATCTCTCTCTTTTGATGGATATTGAGCTATATAACCTTCAGGAAGGTCAAAGTTGAAGCTTGATAATTTAGTCTTCATATATTCAAAAATTCATTTTAAGGTGGGCAAAAATATTAAAAATTAACTTCTAATGACGCGAAAGAAGTGACTATATATCAATGTTTAGGAGAGGATTAAAGTTCATTCATCTAATAATTATAGGTTTACACCGTTGAATTCCTAAATTTAAGACATGATCACACTTATTAAGGTCATATATGAAAGCATTCGTCAGGCACTCCAGTCCTTGCTTGGTAATAAATTGAGAAGCTTCCTATCTCTTTTGGGTATTACCATAGGTATATTCTGCATAATAGCGGTAAAGTCAGCCGTTGATTCTCTTCAGACTAATGTTATGGCAGGTTTTGCTGAGATTGGAAGTAATGTGCTTTATGTAGAGAAATACCCTTGGAATGAGGATTGGAGCACGAGTTATTGGAAGTATATGAAAAGGCCTGAACCTTCATTGGAAGATCTCGAGGTGGTTAAGAGGAAGTCTGAGTTTACATCAAAGATTTCATTCAATGTCTACACTGGGGGTAGAAGTATAAGCTATAAGTCTAGTTCAGTTTCTGGGGCATTTATAATGGGCACCAGTTATGACTTTATGGATATTCAAAAATTGGATATCGAAAAGGGGAGGCATTTTACCATGCAAGAAAGCACTTCTGGTTCTAATAAAGTGATTATTGGTTATAAGGTTGCGCAAGAGCTTTTTAATAACTTGAATCCAGTAGGTAAGCAAATAAAGTTTTTTGGTCAAAAATTTACTGTTTTAGGTGTTTTGGAAGAAGAAGGGGAGAGCATGTTCAACTTTATCAACTTTGATGAGGTGGTTTGGATTCCACTTAATACCGCCCGTCGTTACTTAAATGTTGGTCAAAAAAGTAATATTGGTAGATCCTTAGTTATAAAAGCCAATGACGATGTACCACTAGATGAATTAAAAGCGGAAGTAACAGGCATCTTAAGATCTCATAGACGATTGAGACCAAAGGAAAAAGATAACTTTTCTTTGATGGAAATGACAGCATTAAATGATGTCGTTGAAGGATTCTTTGGAGTTTTGAATTTAGCGGGATGGGCCATAGGTTTCTTTGCCATTTTTGTAGGGATGTTCAGTGTAGCAAATATCATGTTCGTTTCCGTGAAGGAGCGTACCAATATTATAGGGATCAAAAAGGCATTAGGCGCTAAAAACTTAATTATACTCCTGGAGTTTTTGATTGAGGCCATAGTCCTTTGTGTTATAGGCGGATTGATGGGTTTATTAATGACCCAAGGTGTATTAACGCTTATCGCTGCATTGACGGACTTCGATATGAGCTTATCCCTTGAAAATACGATAACCGGTATAGGACTTAGTGTAGTGGTCGGTATATTAGCAGGTATAATACCAGCTATACTCGCGTCAGCCCTTAATCCTGTAGAAGCTATTAGGGCATAAATAAACCAAACTTAAGGAGTAAATAAATTCTTACTTAACTTTATCAATGATAGCTTTGAAAGTATCAGGGTGATTCATAGCTAAATCAGCTAATACTTTTCTATTTAAAGCAATCTCATTTTTGTTAAGTGCATGCATGAATCTAGAGTAGTTCATACCTTCTTGTCTGGCTCCAGCATTTATTCTCTGGATCCATAGTCTTCTGAAAGCACGCTTTTTATTTCTTCTGTCTCTGTAAGCATACTGAAGTGCTTTTTCGACAGCGTTTTTAGCTACTGTATAGACTTTAGATCTAGCACCCCAATATCCTTTGGCTGCTTTTAAGATCTTTTTTCTTCTTTTTCTTGAAGCGACTGCGTTGACTGAACGTGGCATATCTCTAATTTTTTTGTACGTCAGGGATCAAATGATCTTGGCCTGAAGAACAATTATTTAAACATTTAATAAATTCTTGATTCTAGGCGTATCTGCAGCAGATACTAGTGTAGAACCAGTCAAATTTAATTTTGCGCGCTTAGATTTCTTTCTAAGTAAGTGTCTTTTTCCTGATTGAAATCTTTTGACTTTACCAGAGCCAGTCACTTTAAATCTTTTCTTAGCGCTTGAATGTGTTTTAACCTTTGGCATTTGCTCAAATTTTAAGAGCTGCAAAAGTACAATATTTATACACTTAAAGTTGTGGAAAAGCTATTTTTTCTTCTTTTTAAGAGGGGAAATCATAACAATCATACGACGACCTTCCATTTTTGGTAAAGCTTCAGCACCACCGAACTCCACTAATTCATTGATAAATCTCAATAAAAGGAGCTGACCACGGTCTTTATAGACTATTGTACGTCCTCTAAAGTGTACATATGCTTTTACTTTAGCACCTTCCTCGAGAAACTTCTTGGCGTGCTTTAGCTTAAACTCGAAATCGTGCTCATCAGTATTGGGGCCGAATCGAATTTCTTTAATAACGGTCTTCGCAGTTTTACTCTTTATTTCTTTCTCCTTCTTTTTTCGGAGATACAAAAACTTATTATAATCGATGATTTTGGCTACAGGAGGATCAGCATTAGGGCTGATTTCTACTAAATCTAACTCCATTTGTTTCGCCCAATAGACGGCGTCTGAAGTACTATGAATGCCTGTTTCGATGGTTTTTCCAGCGACTTCGCTGATTTGTTCAAAATTATCGCCCACCAACCTGATTCTTCTAGCGTGAATTTTTTCGTTGACGTTGAAGTATTCTTTTTTCTTAATTGGCTGCGGCCTTCTTCTTTTCCTCAAATGTTATTTATTAATGAATAATTAGTTTTAAAATATGATCTATCGAATATAGCATAAATGAAACACTACTTGATATCTTCTGCGCTCAGTTTTTTAGAAGATTTTATTTCAATGCTATCTTTCGACTTTGATAATACTGCTTTAAACTCACTTCCTTCTTCCGGAGATTCATTTAAAATGTACTCGGCTAATGGATCTTCTATATATTTTTGGATAGCTCTATTGAGCGGTCTTGCACCAAATTGTGGGTCAAATCCTTTCTCTGACACAAACTTTTTAGCAGATGGTGTTAAGGTTAATTTGAATCCCATATTTTCTAACCTTACAAAAAGATCCTTTAAGGCAATATCAATGATCTTGAATATATCTTCCTGCTCTAGGCTGTTGAATATGACGATATCATCGATTCTGTTCAAGAATTCTGGAGAAAAGGTCTTTTTCATAGCCTTTTCAATGACTCCTTTCGAGAAATCTTCCGCACCCTCTTGTCTAGCATTCGTATTGAATCCTACACCTTGACCAAAATCTTTTAATTGTCTGGCTCCAATATTAGAGGTCATGATAATCATCGTGTTTTTGAAATCCACCTTTCTACCTAAACCATCTGTTAACTGCCCATCATCAAATACCTGCAATAAAACATTATAGATGTCAGGGTGTGCTTTTTCAATTTCATCCAAAAGAATAACCGAATAAGGCTTTCTTCTTACTTTCTCGGTAAGTTGTCCCCCTTCTTCATAACCAACATATCCAGGAGGCGCACCAATTAATCTGCTTAATGAGAATTTTTCCATGTATTCAGACATATCAATGCGAATCAAAGCATCGTCAGAATCAAATACATGTCTAGCTAGAACTTTCGCCAATTCTGTTTTTCCTACCCCTGTAGGACCTAAAAAGATAAAAGTTCCAATAGGCTTAGAAGGATCTTTTAAGCCAAGTCTATTTCTTTGGATAGCTCTTGATATTTTATCGCAAGCAAGATCTTGTCCGATAACATGCTTTTTTAATTCGTCGGCCATGCCAACCAATTTTTTATTCTCTTTCTGAGCCACCTTAGTTACAGGAATGCCCGTCATCATGGAGATGACTTCTGCTATATCATCCTCATTTACAGGGTACTTAGCAGACTTAGATTCTTCTTCCCACTCTTTTTTACTTGTGTCAAGTTTCTTAATCAACTTTGATTCTTGATCTCTTAAGTCAGCCGCTTTTTCGTATTGTTGATTTTTAACAGCTTGATTTTTCAAGTCTTTGACGCCTTCAATCTTTGCCTCTAACTCCTCAATATATTTCGGAACATGAATATTCTTTAAATGTGTTCTAGCGCCTACTTCATCCAAAACATCAATAGCCTTATCTGGGAAAAACCTATCAGTAATGTAACGATTGGACATTTTTACACATGCATTAATAGCTTCATCAGAATAAGCGACATTGTGAAAGTCCTCATACTTCGGCTTTATATTGTTTAGTATTTCAATGGTCTCTTCTGGCGAAGGTGGATCAATTAAAACTTTCTGGAATCTTCTATCTAATGCACCATCTTTTTCGATGTATTGTCTGTATTCGTCTAGAGTTGATGCACCAATTACTTGTAATTCACCTCTTGCTAGAGCAGGTTTAAAGATATTGCTAGCATCTAAACTGCCAGTAGCACCACCGGCGCCAACTATTGTATGAATTTCATCAATAAATAAGATGACATCTCTAGTCTTCTCTAATTCATTCATGATGGCCTTCATTCTTTCTTCAAATTGACCTCTATATTTAGTTCCAGCCACCAAAGCAGCTAAATCTAACATGACAATACGCTTGTCAAACAAAGTTCTACTTACCTTTCTTTGATTAATTCTTAAAGCAAGACCTTCGGCTATAGCTGTTTTACCAACACCAGGTTCTCCAATAAGAATCGGGTTGTTTTTCTTTCTTCTTGAAAGTATTTGAGAAACCCTTTCAATTTCAGTTTCTCTGCCGATAATTGGGTCTAATCTATCTTCTTCAGCCAATTTGGTCACATCTCGACCGAAGTTATCCAAGACAGGTGTTCTTGATTTAGAATTACCTTTTCTCCTTGCAAAGGATTCGTCTTCACCTTCTTCAAGTGGTGGTAGATCGGAATCACTTGAAGAAACGATATCTGAGTAATCAGATCTCTCTTCTTGATTCACATATTCTAATTCATTTTTATAAATCGCGTAGTCAATTTCAAATTCGTCCAAAATATTCGATGCTGTGTTTTCTCCAATTTTCAAAATAGATAACATTATATGCTCAGGATTAATTTCTTCTTGCTTTAAAGACTTAGCTTCTAGAAAAGAAACCTTGAGCGCTTTTTCCGCATGTTTATTAAGTGGTATTGAACCTACATTCAACTGAGAGTTAGCCCCTCTTTTATTCTGAACCGAAGATTCAATTTTATATTTAAGTTCGTATAGATCGACATCTAATGAATCAAGGACTTTGATAGCTACACTGTCCTTGTCTTTAATCATCCCTAAAAGCAGATGTTCGGTACCAATAAAGTCGTTACCAAGACGGATCGCCTCATCTCTACTTATAGAAATTATTTTTTTGACTTTGGGTGAAAATTTGCTGTTCATTCAAATTGCATTATCATCAGTAATATTAAGAAAAAAAGCCATATATAGTTTTCTCTCTTGCTGTATTTAGCCTAAAAATCATACCATTTCAATTATTATGACATGATGTCTCTATAACTGTCAATATAGCTTAAAATGCTCTATAAAACAGTTGTTTAACGTATGTTTATCAAAGATTGTTAGCTAATTATGTCAAAAATGGCGCGTCTCGTGCAGTTTTCTAATTTGAATGGGTAAATTTGCGCCTCAATAGTCTTTCATGAAATTCAATATTGACAAACAAGAGAAGTATTCGTTACTCCAATTAACTGAGGAAAATCTCAATTCACTTATTGCGCCTGATTTAAAATCAGAATTCGTTTTTCTTTGTAATGAAGGCGTTAAAAACCTAATATTGGATTTAAGTGAAGTGAAATATGTTGACTCTTCTGGTCTTAGCGCCATCTTAACGGCTAATAGACTTTGGAATGATCAAGGTACATTTGTATTAACGGGTGTTACTCATCCTTCCGTTAAGAAATTGATTGAGATTTCACGTTTAGAAAGTATTTTCAAAATTATACCTACAGTAGAGGAATCTATTGATTTCATTTACATGGAAGAGATAGAAAAGGAGTTGAGCTCTGAACAAGAGTAATTTTTATGTACGATTTTGAGTTAACCATCCTTGGAAGTAACTCAGCTTTACCCGCTTACGGGAGATTTCCAACTTGTCAAATCTTAAGATTCAAGCGTTCGTGCTTTTTGATTGATTGCGGTGAAGGTGCGCAAATACGCATGAATGATTATAAGATCAAGCGAAATAAGATTACGCATGTTTTTATAAGCCATTTTCATGGTGATCACTTATATGGTTTACCTGGCGTTATTGGCTCCATGAATCATATGGGTAGAAAAGAGCCCTTGACTGTATTTGGTCCTGCTGGACTTAAGAAGTATCTGGATGTAATTAATGAAATAGGAGAAGTACATCTGAATTTCGATCTTAAAATTATAGAGATTCATAATTCAGAATTGACAGAAGTGTATTCAGATGAAGAAATAACTGTATCAGCATTTCCAGTATTTCATCGAATTCCAACTTTTGGTTACCTATTTAAAGAAAAACAGCGAACGCTAAATATTAAGAAATCAGCTATTGATAAATACAGTTTAACGGTTGATGAAATAATTCGAATTAAAGAAGGGCATTCCGTAAAACGTGATGATGAGCTGATTCCATTAAGCGAATTGGTATTGAAGATAAAAAAGCCTAGATCTTATGCTTATTGTGCGGATAGCCGGCCAGACCCAAGTCTTGTTCCTATTATTCACAAAGCGAGCCTACTTTATTTTGAAACAACTTATTTAGATGATTTGCGAGAGCAGGCAGATGAAAGAGGGCATGCTACTTCAATTCAAGCTGCAGAGTTAGCTAAGGCAGCAGGGGTTGGAGCTCTAGTTACGGGACATTATTCTTCGAGATACAAAAATGTAAATCCTTTTAAAGAAGAAGCGCAAACCATTTTTGAGAATGTCATTTTAGGATATGATGGCTTGACTATTCCCATAAAATAATTTGCGCTTGTTTATCTACTCTTGCTTATATATTAAGCTTAAGGACATGGTCCAATCTCAGAAGTAAATTGTTTTCCTGCGGCAACTTCAAAACCATTATTCAAGGTTATCGAATTGGCAGGTCTGAAAATGATGTTGTCATAAATTATCTGAGCAGATGTTGTAATATCTTCAATATCATCAAAAAGCATATTGTCTCCTGTTAAATCTGCATTGGTTATATTAACCGTGGCAAAGTCACATGGATTAGATGTGCAAATTTCTATTTCACAGCAACCCGTAACATAATTAGCGCCGCAAAAATCATTAACTCCACTATTGGCTGCTAAGTAAAATGTGATTGTGCCATTGCTCGCCCAGGCATTGTATTGAGCAGCAGTTAGATTAAAAGTTGCTTGCGCACCTGCTGAATGACAATCAGAAGCAGAAGTGCCTGTGCTACCCAAAACCGTCGTTCCATCTTCACCTAAAATGTCCGTACTTTCGAACCCAGACCCGAAGTCGCCATATGCTGTCACAGTTACAGGTACATCAGTTTGACAAGAAGGTATTGAAGTAGGAATGCCTACTATATCAAAAGGTGTTTGAATTAAACCACCTCCAGAAAATAATAGATCCGTATCTGCTCCGCAAATAATATTGTCTGTTGTAACACATGTTTGATTGCTATAATGATTTGGATTATCATTTGATGCTTTGACTCTGTAGCAATATGTAGTATTTCCTTGCAATTCGTAAGTATCCGTGAATGTCGTGGTATTTGGACCAACTCCTGATAATTCCACAGTAGAAAAAGTGGTGCCCCCATCATCTGATCTTTCTATGAGATAGCCATCCTCATTACTTGCATTATCAGTCCAGATTAAATCAATACTATTTGTTCCATCTGTAGCTGTGATGGTCAAACCTGATGGATCATAGACAGCATCAAATGGTGCACCGTCTATATCATAGGCTGTGTGGTTCAGTCTAGTAGTTACGGCGTTAGAACATCTGTTGTATTGGCCAGCAGAAAGTAGGCCTCCACATCCGTCAGGATAGTAAGACATTATGTTATCAGTAGTAGGGACATATGGATTTCCATGTACATCTGATCCACCACCAGTGTAATTGCAATTCGCAGTCGCACCAGTTGGATCCGCTTCTGTGTCGCATTGATAATCTCCTTTAGTTGAACAATTGGACTGAGCACCAGATCTAGGCACATGCTCTGCATTGGCATGTGTATTGCCATTTGAAGTCCCATTATGTGTATGAGGTAAATTTAAGTGGTGGCCGAATTCATGTGCAAAAGTACCATTGGCTACTGTGGCAGTACAACTGTTTCTCATAAAGATACGTAGGCATATATCGTTGTTGCAAGGGTAGTAGGCAAAACCACATAATGAGCCTCCACCCGAAGAAGTCAAGGTGCCAACAAAAAAGACATTTACGGCATCGTCCACACCGTGCGCATCCCAGATGTCTTGTTCATTAGTGCCCGTATCGACAAAGTCGTACCATGTATCACTTGCGATGTAATTGACATCGGCAAGATACCACTCTAGGCTTATGTCCGAATACACATAATTTAGATTGGCTAATGCCGCATTTAACTCGTCTAAAGTTAATCCACCAGTCCCATCATTTCTTGTGACAATATGTGCTCTTAAAGGCCATTGAGTGAAGCCAGCATTTTTTCTGTTGCTGGGTCTATTGTCATACTCCAAATCTTTCAAGTCTTTGTAGACATGTTCGGCAGTACCACAATTAGCTTTGGTGAGTCTATTAAAATAATTTTCTTCTTCCTGCGATAAAGAGAAGGTTGCATATAGCAAGCCCACGAAAATCAGAATTGTTTTCATTTTCAGGTGTTTAAAGGTTATTGCTTTATCTCTATACAGAGATGAGTCTGGGGTTAAAAACTATCGCTGTGTCTAAGATATATAATTATGGAATAAAAAGGATGCCAATTTTTATTAAATGAATAATATAACTTACAAGCGGTTCATAATTAATGAATAAACTAACTTTGTGAATGCTTAGACCCCCAAGTAAGCCTTCGCTTTATACTTTCGTGTTTTTTCTGCTTTGCTTGAGTCAATTGCTGTTTAGCGCAAGTTTCAATATGATTATTCCTGAATTGCCACAGCACTTGCGATCTATGGGTGGTGAGGATTATATTGGTCTTATTATTGGATTGTTTACGTTAACTGCTGGACTGTCTAGACCCTTTAGTGGAAAGTTGACCGATACGATTGGTCGGATGCCAGTTCAGATTATTGGTACTTTGGTTTGTGTCTTTGCAAGCTTACTTTATCCTTTTGCTACTACCATTTTTGGTTTTTTATTATTGAGGTTCTTTCATGGTTTTTCAACAGGATTTAAGCCTACTGCTACATCTGCATATCTTGCTGATATCGTCCCATTAGAAAGAAGGGGAGAGGCTATGGGTATCTTAGGTGTCAGTATGAATTTGGGAGCATCTATATCTCCGCCAATCGGTAGTTATTTGGCGACGACATTTTCTATGGATACTATGTTTTTAGTTTCTTCATTTGTTGGTTTACTTTCAGCAATCATTTTGTTGGGCATGAAGGAGACTCTAGACAATAAACTGAAATTTGAATGGCAGATTTTAAAAATTAAAAAAGATGAAATAGTTGATAAATCAGCCATACCACCAGCTATATCTGTTTTCTTTATTTATATGTCTTTAGGTGCAGTTATTACTGTTTGTCCAGATCAATCAGAATTTTTGGGCTTAAGCAATAAGGGATTGTTCTTTACAAGTTTTACCTTTTTCTCTGTACTCTCCAGATTGTTTGTTGGCAAAACTTCAGATAAATATGGAAGAGTGGTCGTATTGAAATTTTCTATGCTCTTGCTAGCTATATCTTTAACTTTATTCTTACTGGTGGATAATGGACTGATGTTATTAGTTATGACTGGTCTGTTAGGGTTTGCAATTGGCATAGCCTCCCCAGCGGTATTTGCGTGGACAATAGATAGATGTGCTGATGAAAATCGTGGTAAAGCGTTGGCCACAATTTATATAGCATTGGAAGTAAGTATAGGTATAGGTGCCGTTGGTTCTGCGTGGCTCTACAATAATAACCCAGCTAATTTTGGTGTAACATTTTTAATGTTAGGTCTCGTAGCTTTATTAGGATTTATCTACATATCATTGTTTACGCGATTTCAGAAAACTACCTCTTAAATAGGGCTATATCTTTTGCTTTACTTAAGCTGATGCTAGGTGCATCTGAAAAATTTTCAACTTTTCCTTTCACACAGACTGCTTGATTTATAAATCTTGTTTTAAGGTCAGATTCGAAGTTTACAAGATTTTCTTTACGCACAAAAATTGAAAATATCTGATTAGGAAATTGTTTATCAACATTCATCCAAAGGTGTCCTTTTCTAGAAAAACGCGTAGCTACAACTTGTCCACATACCGTAGTTTCTTTTCCAATTCTTTTGCCTGCTTGAATGGTGTTGAAGCATCCTTTAGGTAAGTCTTCTATTGCTATAGGCTCATGGTCTCCAGATGCAATATGTTTAAACCAAGACTTTTTATCAATTTTTGACTCTATTGATTCTGAAATGTTTTTGAACAAATTCAAGCCTGAAATTGCTTCTATGCTGTCTACAGTTTGGGCATAATGCTCCAAAGGATATTCTTGTAAATCATTAGCCATAAGAAAACCAATAGCTCTTTTATTGATCGGGTCATAAGCAACTTTAGCAAATTGATTGGGGATCGAGACTTTATTTATGGACCGTTCAATTTTATTTAAATCACTTTTTAATATTGGAAGCGTAACAATGTAAAGCGGTGTGTTTTCTTCACTTACATATTTTCTAAGATAAGATTCTAATTCAGCCCACTTTTCACGATTGAACTCAGGAAGTTGCGGCGACATGTTTGAATAATAGTAACTCTCAGATAAAGCTTGTGGGGACCATCGAAAATCAGCACTTGGTGCCAAGTGTCCTCGATCATAACCAAAGCCATCATATTCTACTATGCCATTTTCTAGAGTGTCAGTCAAAAAATAATCTTCTTGAATAGCAGTACCTGTGGTAACTTTAGGATCGATTCTAAAATCATTAGATCTAAATGCTTTGCCATCTTTTACGTCAGGTAAAATAATATGGCTCACCCATCTAGCTTGTTCATGTTCTTCTGCATAGCAAAGAATCATTGCAGCGTGCTCTATGTAATTGTCCGAGGGCAAACCAATGATTTTTAGATCCTTTATAATCTTTGTATGTTTTAAGTCGACGATCTGCTTATCTATTTTCTTGATTTGTGTTTGAAGTTCGGATTTCTGATTTTCAAGGATTTTAATTTCACCTTTTATAGATTGAGCGAAGTTGTAATTAGAAATACATATTAGAAGGAATAGCTTAAACAATTTCATACCTCATAAACTTAATACCAAAATTAATGTTTGCCAATGTTAGATGTAAGTATAACGATCAGATTTTTATTTGATAATACAAGACTTTTGATAATTATATCATAAAAGAATTATTAAACGTCTTCTCTTAAGAATCTGCCAGTTTTTATATTTGATAAGATGCATAAATCCTACATAGTATCGTTCCTATTGGTGTTGTCTATTGTTACCAACAATTATTCAAGTTTTGGAAAGCTTACTGCAAAGGATGTTGTTGCAAATGATGTCGTCCATATTATTTCTGATACCTTATGCGGCGAAGATTTCTTAGTGATTGATGGCCAAAGGTATGATGCAGCTAATCCAACAGATACCTTGCTTTTTCCTGGTGCAGGTGTAAATGGTTGTGATAGTCTTGTTTATATCAATTTGCTATTCAAACCCCATGTAGAGGTCATTGATAATCGAAGTTTTTGCGAATTTGAAAATGTCCTCATCGGTAATAGAACCTTCAATGCACAATTTCCATCTGGAGAAGTTTTGTTGACAAATGAATTTGGTTGCGATAGTCTGATTATTGTTGATTTATCGTTTGACCCATTGGAAATCGAATATGAGATTACTAATTGTCCAGGCCAGCAAATGAGTGACTTTACTTTATTGGCACTCAATGGAACAGAACCTCCAGTCGGTCTAGGTTTTGTTAATTCTGGTGCTGGTTCTGCAACGGCGTATTTTGTAACTGAGTTGCCTTACACGGTAAGTGTCTTTGCAGGAATGAATCAAGTGACCGTTTCGAATGCTAATTGTGCGTGGCTGGATGTAATAGATATTCCAGCGCCTCCAAGTCCAGTTGTAGATATTGTGTCTAATAGTCTTGGCGATGGTCTATATGAATTAAGTGTGAGTACGCCACTTAGTTTTAGTTCTATCGAATGGATTGGAGAAGCCACATTCAGTTGCAGTGGATGTTTGGAAACATCTGCCCAAGTATTTGATGATCAAGTGGTTGAATTGATTTTAATCGATCCAGATGGTTGTGTCACTCAAAGGTCGGTTGAGCTATCATTTATAAGTTCGGATCCATTTCAGCTTTATATTCCAAATATTATAAGCTTGTCAGCTCCTTCTAATTCTGTGTTTTTTATTCAAAGCTTTGAAGATCATCTAATGGGTTCTTTAGAAATATATGATGCATGGGGAAACCTCGTATTTGCCGATTATGATTTTATGACCAATGATAAGGCGTTAGGATGGAATGGCACTTATCAAAATCGATGGGTAGGGCAGGGTGTGTACACTTATTGTTTAAAATACTTTAAGGGCAATGGTGATGAAGAGGTTGAATGTGGGTCTCTGACTATGATTAAATAAAAAAAAGATGCCCAAAACTTCATTTGAGCATCTTAAAGTAATAGTAAAATTTACTTTTTGTATTTCTTAAGGTAGCATTACTGTATCAATAGCATGTACGACACCGTTAGATCCTTGTACATCTAAAATAATTATGCCTACCTCTTGAATTGAACTTGTCATAATTTTTGGGCCATTCGACAAATCGATTGTTGCAGTATCATCACTGAACATGGTTACTTCTTGACCATCAACCAAATCTGTTGATCTTACATTAGCACCACCCACTACGTGGTATTTTAAGACAGCATCTAAAGTTTCAATTGGAATGTCAATTAGTGAATTCCAATCTGCATTAGAATCAAGTAATGCTTGAAATGCATCATTTGTTGGTGCAAAAACAGTAAATGGACCTTCTCCTGATAATAATCCAACAAAGTCTGTTGTATGTCTATCGTCAGTTAATGCAGCAACTAAAGTTGAAAAAGCACCATTGTTTAATGCTAGATTAACCACATTTGGTGGTAACATAACTCTATCAATTTTGTGAATGATACCGTTTGAAGCTTCAATGTCTGTAGCCGTTGGAATAGCATCACCATTGAATGTCACCCCACCATCTACATTAACTTGTAGAGATATGGCCTCTCCTAAACTTCCTGTGTTTAATGTATTAACATATGTGTTGCTTAAGTCTGCAGCTTCGATTCTGCTTGGAACAACATGGAATAATAAAACTTGACTCAATACATCATTAGGGATATCACTTAATACATTCCAATCAGGATTAGAATCCAAAAGTGCTACGAAAGCTGCGTTTGATGGTGCGAAGACTGTAAATGGACCTTCTGCAGATAACGCGTTAACCAAATTTGCTGATGTAAGTGCTTCAACAAGTATACTTAAATCACTATCTGATACAGCTATGTCAACGATACTCTCTTCCATTTGAGTCACTTCTGGTTCATCATCATCGCCACATGCTACAAATGTGCTTACTGTTAGTATTAATGCGAATGCATAGAAAAATGGAATACTTTTTAAATAGTTCATAATCTAATTTTTAAATCATTTGGAAATGCCTACTTCAGTTTATAGTCTTATTCAGCTTGTTTCGACTAGGATTTGAATGTTTATCGATTATGATGTGCGTGTAGTAGTTGAAAGGTTGCTTTGGTTAGTCCAATAGGGCGTTAAAGTATCCAGTTATCCAAGTCTAATCACCTAATAATATTTGTATTTGCCAGTGTTTGTTGAAATAAATAAACGAAAAATATACTCTAGGTTAAATATATTTTGAATTTGGCATTAAAATTAATTATAAGTTTTTTTTGGTAATTCAATTATATGGCTGTATTTGGTCAACCAATTTTTGGTTAACCAATTTCGAACCCATGCTAGAGAATCTTCAGAAAATTACCTTAAAGAATCCTGTAGACCTTATAATATCTCAAATTCGTGATTTGATAAGCTCTGGCGCTAATAATCCTGGCGAAAAGCTTCCACCAGAACGTAAATTGGCTGAGCACCTTGGTGTCAGTAGAAGCCAAGTCCGAGAAGCTATCAACAAACTTCAATTTTATGGCATTGTTAAAGTTCAGCCCCAAAGTGGCACAACCGTAAATGGTTTAGGTATTACAGCGCTAGAAGGATTAATCACAGATATATTAGAATTAGAAAAAGTTGATTTAATTGGTCCGCCAATTTATACCTAACAGATTAATTTGCCAAATATTTTAAACAATAAAATTATTATTTTAGAATTAAATATGGCGAATAAGTGCGAGAGTCTAATTTTGATTGAATTTTAAATGGATATGGAAATTCTTCTATAAGTACTAATCTAAAATAAAGCTTAGCTATATACAACTGTGCATGTGGTATGAGTGTATAACATCGAGGTTACAAACCTCGACGATCGGGGGTAAAATTTCAAAGCAAATACTAAATTGAGATGGTATAGTTTTTTTCTGTAAAAGTGTTTACCTCTGTTCCAATTTATCATAAATTATCGATAGCTTTTGGCCAGATGTCATTATTAGCATGTATTATTAATGCTCCCGATAGTCGAGGTTTACAACCTCGATCCGATGCACTTGAACGTAAGCGAGAAACACTTGAAAAAGAAATAGAAAAATGCAAGAGCAAAGAAGAAGAGTTAAATAAAAGAAAGTATTAAAGTCACAAAAGAGATGAGTGTACAGCTTCGTGGCCAGAATTTGTTCACCGAAGGAAGAGACCTTGACAATCAATACTCAATAAGTAAAGAAAAAGAATAAATGAATGGACATAAAATAATAAATCAAAATGCACTTCACTATATTACGCTTACGGTAGTGGGGTGGATAGATGTGTTTACAAGAAAAGTGTATAAGGATGACCTAATAAATAGCTTACGATATTGCATAAAAGAAAAAGGACTAAATGTACACGCTTATGTTATTATGAGTAATCATATGCATGTGATACTATCAGCTAAAGAAGGCTATGTCTTATCATATATTGTAAGAGACTTTAAGAGGCATACAGCGAAGACAATCATAGAAAGGATACTGACAACAAAAGAAGAAAGTCGTAGTGAGTGGATGCTAAAGTTATTTAAATACTATGCTAAGTATAATAAAAACAATTCTAAGTATCAGTTTTGGGGCAGAGACAATAAGCCAGTGGAATTATCTTCACCAAAATGGATCAATCAGAAATTGGCATATATACATTTGAATCCGGTCAGAGCTGGGATAGTAGAAAATACAGAAGAGTACAATTATAGTAGTTCAGGAAATTATAATGGTGAAGATGGAAAATTAGAAGTTGAATTATTAGATATAGGTGTTACGGAAGGATATGTTGAGGTGTAAAAAAGCTTAGCTGTGTACAACTATGCATGTGGTATGAGTGTATGTCATCGAGGTTACAAACCTCGACGATCGGGGGAGTCATTTCATCCCGTTCATACTTACCGATAACAGTATAAGAAGTGTTTAGCTCTCTTCAACTTCATCTTCAGCTTCATCTTCAACTTAATAAGCGTTCGGTATAGCCAAGCTTCTCGCCCCATAGTAATATAAATAAAAAAAACCTCCAAGCGTAAACTTGAAGGTTTCCAAAGTGACCGGTCTGGGGCTCGAACCCAGGACCCACGCCTTAAAAGGGCGTTGCTCTACCAGCTGAGCTAACCGGTCCCACTTTTTCTAAAAGTGATGCAAATATAGATATACTATTTGTTTAATACCTACTCAAAAACCCAATAATTCATAGATTTTTATTGTTGGTGCTATCTCGTAATCTCATTCGGTTTATGGCATGGATAATATTATATTATGCTATAAATTGGGTTTTTATAAAATAACATTTTTCATTACAAGTTAAAGCATGCAAGAAGTATCAATCTTTTCTAAGATGGCCCAACTATCTCAAGCATATAATGCTGTCAATTTAGGACAAGGCTATCCGAATTTTGATTGTGATGATAGGCTTAAGTCTTTGGTTATTAAGTACTTAAATGAAGGAAAAAACCAATATGCGCCTATGGCAGGTGTACCTGAATTAAGAACATCTATTGCTCAAAAATTACTTAAGTCGTATGATATAGATGTTGACCCACACACTGAGATAACGATTACATCAGGGGCAACACAGGCCATCTTTACGATTATCAATGCTATGGTCAGAAAAGGTGATGAAGTTATCGTCATGGAGCCAGCATATGATTCTTATGTGCCGTCCATAAAAGCGGCGGGCGGTATGCCTAAGGTTTATGAAATGGAAGCGCCCCATTTTAAAATTGATTGGAATGTGATCAAAAAGTTGATTTCGGCCCAAACGAAAATGATTATTATAAATAGTCCTCACAATCCTACAGGTTCAGTTTTGACGAAGGACGACCTAAAGGAGCTAGAATTGTTAATTGCTGAGAGAGATATTTTCATCTTGAGTGATGAAGTTTATGAGCATCTAATTTATGATGGGGTAGTGCATCAAAGTGTATTGAAATATCCTGAAATTCGCGCAAAAGCCTTTGCGGTTTTTTCCTTTGGGAAAACATTCCATAATACAGGTTGGAAAATGGGTTATGCGGTTGCACCTGAAATGTTGTCTCAAAAATTGAGGAACTTACATCAATGGAATGTTTTTAGTGTTAATTCTTTTATCCAATATGCATTGGCAGAATATCTAAAGATGTCTAATACCTATGATGGCCTGTCCACATTTTATGAAAAAAAGAGAGACTACCTTTTAGATACTTTAGATGATTTGCCTTTTAAAAAAACTAAATCTCAAGGCACTTATTTTCAGCTGTATGACTTCAGTGATTACAGTCAAGAAAATGATTTAGATTTCTCTGAATGGCTTGTCAAAGAGCATGGTGTTGCCACTATTCCTATTTCACCTTTTTATAGTTCTGATCGAACGTGCCAACATGTACGATTTTGTTTTGCTAAAACAGAAGTTGTTATTGATCAAGCGGCTAGTAGATTATCTCACTTATAGTAACTAGCTTGCATCAAATTCATTGCTACTGATATGATAAATAAAAGACTTGTTGGATTGTGTTTTTTGATTGGAATTGTATGCGTCGTGTTTATTGTCAATGCTTGTAAGATCAAACAACGCATTCAAAGACTTTCGAATCTAGAAAGTTTGGAGTCATATAGAACCGATTTGAATATCGAAAGTGCCTTAAGTTGTTCAGATCCAATGGCTTATGTGCCGGATGAATATTTTTTTGAAAAGCAAATTCGTATCAATATCCATTTCATGTGCTCTGAAGATAGTTTGATTGGTTTTAGTCCAAAGAAGGGACCAGAATACATGTGGACTTTATTAAAAAACGCTAACAAGAGGCTGCTCGAGAATAAAAAAATGAATCTCCCTGAGGGTAATGAAACGCCAGCACTCAACCCTAAATATCAGTATTTGAAAACCGCAATCGCAGATGAGAGAGGTTATTTCTGGCACTATGACGATGATCTATATGGATTTGTAAATAAGGGCAAGTATCGAAATAATTACTCAAGAGAGGTTATTGAAAAGTATGAAATTGGCGGTGATTCAATTGTTAATATTTTCGTGATGCCACATCATAGAGATAGTTTAAAAAGCAAAAGTTATAAAACGCATGGGACAGGGATTGCTTTAGGCAATAGTTTGAAAATTGCAGGCTTGGTTGAAGATAAAAAGAAGCCATGGGCCTATGCTACTCTGTTAAATCATGAAGTGGGTCATGTATTCGGATTACGTCATTCGTGGCATGGTAACGATGGTTGTGATGATACGCCAGTACATCCCAACTGTTGGGCAGAAAGCAAAAGTAGACCAGGTTGTGAAGGTCCAATTTCAAATAATATGATGGATTATAATAATTCTCAAATGGCTATTTCTCCTTGTCAATTAGGAATTGTCCATAAATCATTAACACGTATTAAAGGTCGATATCGGAAGTTTGTGCGAGAGGACTGGTGTCAATTAGATGATACGCGATCTATTATAATATCAGACAATGTGGATTGGTATGGAGAGCGCGATGTGAGGCATAATATAATCATTGAAAATGGCGCAACATTAACGGTACATTGCCGATTATCCATGCCACCAGCTAGCGAGATCCGGATAAAGCCTGGAGGTCAACTAATAGTCAATGATAATGGATGGATCCATTCTGATTGCGATGATTATTGGAATGGCATTATAATAGAACAAGAAGGTTCATCTAAAGGCCAATTGCAAATATCTCATGATGCTCAAATTGAAGATATTGTTTCGTAATAAAGCAATTCAGTTTCTAGGTTTTTTATTGCTATCAAATTTGTTCTATTGGCCAGCTCATGGTTATGGTATGGTTCATGATTTCTTAGGATGGGTGATTAAATATCAAAATGGTGATTGGAACGATGTGATTCATGGATTTGGTTATCATGGTTTGCATCCTGTTTTTCATTTCTTTAATTACGGATTCTTTAGTCTTTTTGGTCTGTCAGAAATGGCTTGGGGCATAGGCTTTGCTTCACTTCATGCACTTGCAGCTTATTTGTTATTCACGTTTTTGAAAAACATTTTCGAGTTGTATGAAATTGATAACAGCCCGATTATATCATTTTTAGCGTCATTAGGTTTTCTGTTTGGACCTTTTCAAACAGAAGCTATTACTTGGAATGCCTGCATGCATTATCTCTTAAGCACTATTTTCTTTTTGTTGATGGCTAGAATAATCGTTGGGTTCTTATACGATTCATTTAAATGGAGCAGCATAGGTTTGCATCTTATGTTCTTTGTTGCGGCCATACTTACCTTAGAAATTAATTTAGCGGCCCCTTTTATGATGTTGATTGTCGCGGCATTGTATTGGTCTAAAAAGTCCTTTGATTTTCGACGATATGTTATTTGGGTGTTCTTGCCTCAAGTTGTTGTTTTGGTCAGCTATTTTTTATTGAATAAAATAGTGCTTGGTGAATGGGTGGGGCATTATGGCTCTGAAAAACATCTCAATTTTTCCCCTTTACTTCTATTAACCAATGGTTGGAAGTACTTTTTCAAGTACAGTCTCTTAGTGCATTTTTGGCCTTATAAGATTAGAGAGGTATTTTATATAATGCTAGAAAATTCTGCAGTTATAATATCAATAACTGCGTTAGCATTAGGTGTCTTAATTTTTATTTATAGAAGGTTTAAAAATCAACCCAACTCAGGATTCTTGTCAGCTGGATTTATGCTTATCTTCTTTATGGGTGTTTTCCCAATTGTGAATTTGTACTTTATGTATTTAATGCCTTTTCAAAATGATCGTTATGGGCATTATGCAAGTATGTTTTTTTATCCAGCTGCTGTACTTTTATTGTATTGGATGGCGCCAAGGATGAAATGGATATTGGTTGCCATGTATATATTTCTACATATTTTCTTCGGGTTTAAAAACGTCATTAAATGTCATCAAGCGGGTCAGATTATTGATGGTTTAGTCAGCTCTTTTAAGTGGTATGATGTTGAGGAAGTCAGATTGTTGTCATTGCCTGACAATTATAAGGGCCTCTTTTTGTATGCCGATTATCATGAGGACAGTGCCGAGACATTTGTAGAGGCATTAGGATTATTTGGTGAGCGACAAGTTAAAGGTCATGTTAAAGAGTATTCTCAATACAATCAGAATACTCTGGAGGATAGTTTTATTGTAAAAGGAAAAAAGGACAGTATCACTATTGCTTTCGCACAGTATAGTAATTGGTTCTGGTGGAAGAATATCGGTTTTATAAATTATGAAGATGCAGAACTAAAAGCTTCTAGAAGTGATAATCAATGCACTTTTATCATAAAGGATGAAAAGGAGAAAGTATATTTGATACCCAATGGGGTGGAGTGGAGAGAGGTGAGGCTCGGGGACTCGGGAGGCTCGGTGACTCGGGAGACTCGGGGGGCTCGGTGACTCGGGGGACTCGGTGGCTCGGGAGACTCGGTGGCTCGGGAGACTCGGTGGCTCGGGAGACT
>JAHDIN010000048.1:0-1854 GCA_020630775.1 Saprospiraceae bacterium
TAGATGAAAGCGTAAAAGAGGAATTAAAAGCCATTACGCCACATAATTACATTGGATATTTTGAATGGTAAAGTTTGAGCATGCATTGAAGCGCTTCTAAAAATCCATAAACATCATCCTAAACCGCAATTTATGCGGAGAATAGGTAGTTAAATCACGCAGATTTTGCGGAGAATAACCATAAGAGACACACAAGATCTAAATCAAAAAGATATACTTAAAAAATTCAGTATCCGGGGGTAGAAGCACAAATTCTTACACTTTAAGATTTCATAACGAAGTTCTAACAGATAGTTCGGGTTAAACGTTTCCTTTTACACCAAAGACACTTATCTTATAATCAAATTAATTCCGCGTGTTAAAAAAAATACTTTCGACCCTCTTCAAATCTAGCAAAAAGGCCACTGGGCAAGTTGGAAAATCAATGACTTTCATTGATGACTTATTAGAAAAGGAATATATCGCAAACGCAGTCAATGATGTCAAAGAAGCTACTGGAGATGTTATTGAAAAAGCGGGCATGGTATATCAAAAGACGAAGGATACGATCGAGGACAATATCAACATGGAAAACGTCAAAGAAAAGATGGATGATATTATTGAAAAAGGTAAGGAAGCCACCTCCGATTTAGCCGATGATATGCTAGACAAATCATCGACTTTAAAGAATGTGATGAAAGAAGGCGAAAACATTGTTAAAAAG
This sequence comes from Saprospiraceae bacterium, assembly GCA_020630775.1. Lineage (GTDB taxonomy): Bacteria > Bacteroidota > Bacteroidia > Chitinophagales > Saprospiraceae > RFSX01. Next base: position 704 of record JAHDIN010000048.1, read on the forward strand.
ATTATATCAAAAGAGGAAGAATAGAGCAGCGATAAGCCGTCTTTTTAGCGTCTTAATATTAGGGAATACATTGTTTTCCACTATTTTAGGCTTATGCAGTTAAATGCTGTAGATAATACACCAATTTCACGATTTTTTCGACAATCCATGGCTTGTAAGGCTATCATGATCATGGTATGCCTCATCCAATTTGGAAATCTTCAAGCTCAATTAGATGAAGACTGCTTTTCTGCAGGAATTATTTGTATATACGAAGACTTCGCCAATGGCAGTACTTGGACTTTACCAGGAGGTGGTGCAGGTTTATCTTGTAACTCCATAGACGTTGATAACCCACTGTTTCTGCCCTTTCAAGCTGGTCCCGGCGATGTTACCTTTTCGGCTTTAGCGACTACATGCAATCCTGGCTCAGGAGCCACAGGCGTGATTCTAACAGTCTTTGATGGATGTCCAGGTTTCGTTGCCCCAGAATGTATTAGCTCAACCATGTGTCAAAATTATCCATTAGGGCTTGGCAATATACCTATAGAATTGACGGTATTTGACGCAGAACTTGAAGACGGACAGATTTATTATTTAGCCATAAGTGGATGTAATGGTGCAGTTTGTGACTTCGAACTTGATATTAGTGGCGAATCTCTCATCATTCCTGCATTAGATGGCAATGAGACAACACTGGAAGTCGAACAATGCACGGAAGATAATTTAGGAGAAAATGTATACTGTGCTGGTGCTTCTGTTTTCATGTATGCCGACAACCCCATATTTGATAATATAGGTGGTGAATGGTTTTGGTCCATCGAAGAATTGGATGCGTTAGCAGATGCCAGTACTGTTTCTTGGGTCGCTGACGCTAGATCTGGATCGGGTAACCCTATCCAGAATGGGAATATTCCTTTTTTGGTTTATGGCAATAATGAAATCACTTTTACATTCGAATTTCCAGGTGAATACAGAATATGCCTTGACGAATTTCAAACACGCTGTGATTCAGAAGAAGGTCCCCTCTGTGTAGATATAACCATTATCCCCGATGCAGAACCCGCTGAAGTTGGACCGTATAATATTTGTATTCGAGAGTTAGAATTTTTAGGTTGGGACGGACCCGATTCTCCAGATCCTGAAGGAGACGAATGGGTTGGAGGACCTAT
>JAHDIN010000048.1:1954-21239 GCA_020630775.1 Saprospiraceae bacterium
CTAGACGACTGTGCTAATGGCAATCAATTATTCACTTTTGAATTACTTGAGATTGAAGTAAAGATTGGCAACTCTTTTGAAGACATTGGATTCTTTGGATTGCGGTATCAATGGATTGACTCAACAACAGGTAATTTTATTACACCCTTGACTGATAATCCAACAACAGCCTTAGATGATGGCACCTATTACGTATACGTTACCGGATTCATGGATGACATTAATCATAATGCCACCTCCCAAGGAACCAGTCCCAATTCCTTTGTTGAATGCACTTTTGGTCCTTTCCAAATAGTCAATCCGATTATCCCTCCCCCCTCACTAGCGCCTTATGATAATTTTCTATGTCATAATGAAACTGAAAATCAAGTATTCACAATACTTAATCCAGATAGAGACACCAGATACATTTGGGATATTCCACCACAATTAGCAGCGGAGGTCTCCTTTAATCAAGATACTACTATACTGACCGTTTCAGATATTGCGCAAATAGGTACATCCACAATTAGCGTCATTGCTGAAACAGATTGTGGATCATCCGTGCCAACAAATATTAATGTTGAAGTTTCTGAACCAGCCATTTTCATTCCACCGAACATCGGCACTTGCATATCAGATCCAGCTTTCATCTCCGGCTATGGCCCGAACAATAATTATACTTGGAATTTTGAAGGCTTGGCACCCATTGTTTCAAACGGCAACCCCTTTGAAGTCAATTTCAATTCGTCTGGAATAATAGATTACACCGTAACAATTGAAGATGCTAATGGATGCATAACCGACTTAGGTCCTTTCTCAGCAACTGTCTCTAACGAAATAGTAGAACCCATCCTTCTGTGCGAAGACGTCAGCACACCTGGATCAATCATTATTAACTACGAACATTCAGGATGGTTTATCGAATCTATAACCGTGGAACCGCCATTTCCATTTTCGGACACAAATTCTTCTTTCGTATTCGAAAACCTGCCTGCCAACACAGAATTAGAATTGACGATTGTCGTCATCTACGAATCTTTTTGCCAAACACAAACGACAACATCAATAACATGCATTACAGATGATTGCGACTTACCGCCTGCAGATTTAGGCAATTTTGAGGATATTGAATTTTGCCAAGGGGAACCAATAGCAAACATTCAATTTGATGTTACACCTCCACTCGGTATGATCGGGCGTTATGAAGGACCAGGCATTGATTCAGGTGGTCTTCTTGATTTAGGAGATCCCACATTTGATTTACCAGGTGACTATGTCATCCAATATATATATTCAGATAATATAAGTGGTTGCTCAGAAACGGAATCAATTACTGTTTCTGTTATTCCAAATATTGAAATCGAGAATATCAATATCCCAGACTTATGTCCCGGCGATGATTTTGAACTCATACCTCAAGTTTCTGGTGGTGATGGTAGTGGATATATTTTTAGTTGGCCCAATGCTTCAGATCCGACATTTAATATTTCTACAGATTCAAATACGCCATCTGGAAGTAATACTATTTTATTAGCAGTATCCGATAATTCTTGCTATACAGAAATTGAGTTTAATTATACTGTATTAGCAGTACCTGACCAAGTGCTTAATGTTAATGCTATTAATGTATGCAATGACACTCCTGGAGATCATCCAACAACCCTTGATTTAAATGAATTCATCGATCCTTCCCTATTTGGCGAATGGTATTTAGACAATAGTTTAGTGAGCGACCCTGATAATTTAGATTTCAGTGGCATGCTGTCTACTACTTCAACATTAGAATTCATACCTGACCCAAGCTTCGAATGCCTTGACGATAATTATTTCATAGATGTTTTGATTAACGATTGTGGCTGCCCATTGTTTGAAGCGATTGTCCCGGAAGTTCTATGTGCCGAAAATAATCAAGTGTTATTATTTACTAATCTAGAAGGCAATTGGTCAAGCAATAACCAAGAGTTGTCTTTCGACAATCTCAACAATTTGATTATTTCCTCGAATACTTCAGCGGGAGTTTATGAATTAAACTTTGAGATTAGAAATCCTCTGATAGGCTGCTTGCAAGACACCAATTTTTTCTTAACTATCGATGAACCACCTTTTGCAGAATTTCAAAATGATATTTCGATTTGCAATTCTGTTATCGGTACTGGACAAACAGCTATTGATTTAGATACACTCCTTGTAGCTGGATCAAATGGAACTTGGTCAGACAGCAGCGGAGCCTTGAATATTGATGCAGATAATATAGTTTCTTTTGAAAATTTAGCCACCGGTAATTATAGAATTCAATACAATGCTGTTAGTGCCAATTCTTGCAGTGACGCCACATTTGAAATTGACATCAGAGTTAGAGATTGCAGCTGCATTGACTTTGACATTGCGACTATAGATCCGCAATGTTCAGACCAAGTCTTGAATTTGGAATCATTCCTTATTAACCCTGACAACCTTAGCGGATCATGGACAATAGATGGCGTTGCAAGTGAAGCACAAATTAACCTTAATGATCTTTCTGAAGGCGCATTTGAGATAGCCTATATTCTTGATCAAAGCTTAGGAGGAAACTGTAACGACACGGCCAGAAATACTTTAATTATAGATGCCGCTCCTGGCCTCATACTTACAGAAAATCAATTTACACTTTGCAATGACCCAAGTGCTTCGGTTTATCCAAGCACTATAGATTTACAAGCTCTGAATCAAGGCACACCAGGCAACTGGACCGCTCCTCCAAATTACAATAATGGCATAATCAATGATCCTAGTTTAGTTGACTTTGAAGGACAAGATTTCGGTAGCTACATCTTCCAATTAGAAAGTATGCCAACCTCTAATGATGCTTGTAATCCTCAAATAGAAAATATTATTATTGAAGTCATCGATTGCTCCTGCCCAATCATCGTCGTTCAAGATGATGTTATCTGCAATGACGCCAATTCGTTTGATTTAAACAGACTTATATCCACTGAGACCGATGATGGTAATTGGACATTTATAAATGGACCTGAGACAGTAAGCTTTGAAGATGATAATAATATACAAATGCCTCAACAAGCAGGTATTTATGAATTCGAATATCAATTATCAGTTTCTCAGTTAGGATGCGAAGATAGCGGTATAGCTGAATTGGAGATTATAGAATTTATTGAACTAGAAACCATTGTAAATTTACAGGCCTGCGATATTTTGAATGGGCAAGAAGAAGCGATAATCAATCTTGAATCATTTTCTAACGGTGTTGATGGTAATTGGGATTTCCCATCTAATTACAATGGAGATATTTCAGACCTTTCAAGTATTTCATTTGTCGGCGCTTCATCAGGAACTTATGAATTTAGATTTACTTCATCTCAAAATTGCACCACTCCAGAGTCCATAGTCAGTATCGAAGTCATTCCATGCTGTCTAAGTTTTGAGGTAGATTATGATATTCAAGCGTCTTGTTTAGATGGCAACACAGGGAGCATCGGGGTGACCAATATTGAAGGGGGAACTGGAAATTACTCGTATAATTTGAATGGCTCAAATTCTATCGATGGCAGTTTTGAAAGTTTAATCGCAGGCAACTATGAATTAATAATTGAAGATGATTCTGGGTGTATCACAAAAATAAGTGATATTAATATCCCGAGTCACCCAGAGCTCATTGTTGACTTAGGTCAGGATGTAGAAGTTTTAATTACTCAAAACAACTATGAAGTGCTGCCCAACATCAATCTCAATGAGGATCAAATATTTCAATTCCTTTGGACCACAAATGGAGAGATTATATGCGATGGTTTACCAACAGAATGTGCTTCTTTGCTGGTAGATTTAGATATCGTTAGTGAAGTGTGCTTAGAGGTAATTGATATTAATGGCTGTGATGACTTAGACTGTGTCACCATCACGCCGGTTATTCCTCAAAGATTATATATACCTACAGTATTCACACCACTAGGCAATCAAAATAATTCATTCTTTTTGGGCTCAGATCAATATCTAGAATCTATCCAGCAGTTCAAGATATATGACCGCTGGGGCAATCTTGTATTTGATGCTGGCGACACCTATGTTGCCAATGATCCCAACCTAGGATGGAATGGTACCAAAGAAGGCAATGATGTTGCACAAGGGGTTTATGTTTATTTCATAGAGGCCACTTTTGAAGGAGAAGCCAAATCTGAAACTTATACAGGATCAATTACTTTGTTAAGGTAGTCAAGCTATTTATCTCACCATTTACAAAGAAGACCTCAATGACGCTCCGACAAGGATTAGAAATATTTAGAAAAGACTATCAGATCCACTTAACACACAATAAAGAACATACCTCAACAGAAGCTATAACATTCTTTAATGCACATGACATAGCCCATGTAATTTTCGATTGTGACATTTCGTTTTACGGAGAAGGCGCTGTTAAATTATGGACGATCTTTGGGACAACACTTGGTTTTTGGAATCACATAAGAGGATATCGATCCGCAGATGCGTTATCATTATCTAAAAAATTCACAATAAGGGATCTTATCAATGACTTACCGAAATTAATTCTTATTACCCCTAAAATTATAAGACGCGCATCAAGAATGTCGAAGCCTTGGCCTTGGGAATATTATGAAGATTACCTCGATCAATCCATTGTTTCAATTAGGGAGGAGTTTAATATCCGCACATTATAAATACGGAATTACCAGTAAATTTCTTCATTTTTAGATATTCTACTAAGATTTTAAATCCCTTTGACGAATAAAAAATAGATTCGTATCTTACTAAATTTATAATTTTTAATGATGATTTTTATTTAAGAATTTACCAATTTATGTATATAAGGTTTATAAATAATTCGTTACGAAATTCATTAGAAAATACTTAAGTAATTTTAAATGGGCCAGGCAAAAGAAAGCGATGTTGAATATGGGTTTGTGGGCGTACTTCAAGATTTAAAATACACCTACAGAAAAGATATTTCAGACAGGAATGCTCTCGAACAAAATTTTAGATTAAAATTTGAGGCGCTTAATAGAGTTAACTTAACTGATTCTGAATTCGAAAGACTTCGTGAAGAAGTAATTAGTCCTGACGTTTTTAGAACTTCTAAACTCCTAAGAGAAAGAAATACTTTCCAACGAGAAGATGGCACGCCACTTCAATACACTCTGGTTAATGTTAATAATTGGTGTAAGAATGACTTTGAAGTTATTAACCAGTTACGTATAAATACTAGCAATAGCCATCATCGTTATGATGTAATCTTGCTAATCAATGGATTGCCTGTCGTACAAATAGAATTGAAGTCTTTGCATGTCAGCGAGCGAAAAGCCATGCAGCAAATTGTAGATTACAAAAATGACCCAGGTAATGGATACACCAATTCTTTACTATGCTTCATGCAACTATTCATTGTAAGTAACAAGGCCACTACTTACTACTTTGCCAATAACAACAATCAGCATTTTCAATTTAATGCTGATGAACAATTTCTGCCTGTTTATCAATTAGCGAGTGAAGACAATAAAAAAATCACTCACTTGTATGATTTCACAGAAAAGTTCTTGTCCAAGTGTTCTTTAGGGCAAATGATAAGTCGCTACATGGTGTTAGTAGAATCAGAACAGAAGATTCTAATCATGCGGCCGTATCAAATCTATGCGGTGAAAGCCATTATAGATTGCATAGAACAAAACAGAGGCAACGGTTATATCTGGCATACAACAGGAAGCGGAAAAACTTTGACTTCTTTTAAAGCTTCAACCCTGTTAAAAGATAATCCCAATATTGAAAAATGCCTTTTTGTTGTAGACAGGAAAGACCTTGACCGACAAACCCGTGAAGAATTCAATAAATTTCAGGAAGGTAGCGTGGAAGAAAACACCAATACTGAAACACTGGTTAGAAGAATGCTTTCTACAGATCATGCAGATAAAGTAATAGTGACCACGATCCAAAAATTGGGACTAGCTTTAGATGGAACCTATAAGAAAAACTATAAAGAACGATTAAAACCTTTGAGCGACAAACGCATCGTATTCATTTTTGATGAATGTCATCGGTCTCAGTTCGGGGAAAATCATAAAGCCATCAAAGAATTTTTTCCAAATGCTCAATTATTCGGTTTTACAGGTACGCCAATTTTCGATGAAAATGCAACTTACAAAACGATAGAAGGCAAACACGCTTCCTATAAAACAACAGAAGATGTTTTTCAAAAAGAACTTCATTCTTATACTATCACCAATGCCATAGAAGATAGAAACGTTTTACGGTTCCATATCGATTATTTCAAGATCGAAGGCAATCCAAGTCCAAAGGAATTAAGTCATAAGATGGCGGTCATAGATGCTATAATATCAAAACACGAAAAGGCAACGCACCACAGAAGGTTCAATGCAATTTTTGCTACATCTTCTATAAATGATGCAAAAGAATACTATGATTTCTTCAAGCAAAAGCAAGAGGAACTAGCCGCTTCTGATGAAGACTATCAACCTCTAAATATTACTTGTGTATTCTCTCCTCCTGCAGAAGGTGACAAAGACATCAAACAAATTCAAGAAGACCTTCCTCAAGAGAAAGCAGATAATGAAGTTGAACCGAACAAGAAGAAGAAAGCATTAACCAGAATAATATCTGACTACAATACGCAATACGGGACTAATCATCGGATTACTGAATTTGACTTATATTATCAGGATGTACAACAACGTATTAAGGATCAGAAATATCCCAATGCCGATTATCCACATAAAAACAAAATAGATATATTAATTGTAGTGGATATGCTTTTGACCGGTTTCGATTCAAAATATCTCAACACATTATATGTAGACAAGAATCTAAAATACCACGGACTGATACAAGCATTTTCTCGAACTAATCGCGTTATTAATGATACCAAGCCCTACGGAAATATCTTAGACTTCAGGCATCAGGAGGATGATGTAAACAATGCTATGATAAGGTTTTCAGGTGCAACTAAGGAAAAAGCAAGAGAAATATGGTTGGTCGAATCGGCAGATAAAGTGATGGTCAAATATGAAGCTGCTGTTGCCAATCTTCAGGAGTTCATGCAAACAAAAGGCTTGAATTGTAATCCTTCAGAAGTACACAACCTCAAAGGTGATGCTGCACGGGCAGAGTTCATCAACACCTTTAAAGAAGTACAAAGACTCAAAACCCAACTCGACCAATACACTGATCTCAAAGATGCACAAGTAGAAGCTATTGAAAAACTATTACCAACAAATGATTTGCGTTCTTTTAAATCGGTGTATCTCGAAACGGCTAAACGATTAAAAGCCCAACAAGACAAAGGGGATGAAAACATTTCACCCGAAGTACAACAACTCGATTTTGAGTTTGTCCTCTTTTCATCTGCGGTGATCGATTATGATTATATCATGGGGTTGATTGCCCAACATACTCATGACCAACCATCGACTAAGGAGAAAATGACTCGGGAGCAATTGATTAATCTTTTAGGCTCAAGTTCCAATTTAATGGAAGAACGGGAAGACATCATCGACTTTATCAATTCACTCAAAGTTGGCAATAAACTCACCGAACAAGATATAAGAAAAGGCTACGAAAATTCAAAGCAGAGAAATCTGAAAAGAAATTGCGTGCTATCGCTGAAAAACATGGCATTACCTCGAATAGCCTCAAAGACTTTGTCGATACCATTTTATACCGAATGATTTTTGATGGTGAAAAACTGAGTGATTTATTGACTCCACTCGACTTAGGCTGGAAAGACAGAACGAAAGTTGAATTGGCACTCATGGAAGAGCTCGTACCATTATTAAAAAATCGTGCCCAAGGGCGAGAAATAGCTGGATTAAATGCTTATGAGTAAGGAGAAGGAAAATATTAAGTTGGTGCCTCAGTTGAGGTTTGCAGAATTTGAGAATGATGGTGATTGGGAAGTATTGCAACTTGGTGATAAAACATCAAAAGTAGGAAGTGGTAAAACTCCAAGAGGAGGAAACAAGAATTATAAAACAGAGGGACTTCCTTTTGTCCGTAGTCAAAATATTGGTTGGGGAATTTTATTGTTAGATGATGTAGTTTACATTGATGAAGAGATACATAAAACTTTTTTAGGTTCAGAAATTAAATTAAATGATGTCCTTTTAAATATTACAGGTGCCTCCATTGGTAGAAGTGCTATAGCTAATCATGTTATTGCAGGTGGGAATGTTAACCAACACGTATGTATTATCAGGGTAAAAAAGAAGGAGTTAAATCCCGTGTTCTTAAACCAATTCATAATTTCACATATTTGCCAGAATCAAATTGACAGTTTTCAAGCTGGTGGAAATAGAGAAGGTCTAAATTTTAGTCAAATCCGATCATTTAAAATACCTTCACCTCCAAGGCTTTCCGAACAAAAAAAAATAGCCGCCACCCTCGCCTCCTTAGATAATCTCATCGCTGCCGAAAATGAAAAACTGGAAGCCTTGAAAGTCCATAAAAAAGGTTTACTGCAACAGCTTTTTCCTACGAAAGGTGAAAAAGCGCCTAAGTTAAGGTTTGGGGAGTTTAGTGGGGCGTGGGAGGAGAAATCCTTGGGTGAAATAGCTGAAATCATTACAGGCAGCACCCCTAAAACTTCAGAACCCGAAAATTATGGAGGAGATAAACTGTTTGTATCACCAGCTGATATATCGACTGAAAGGTATATCACTAAAGCAGGTAAAACACTTAGTGAAGTTGGATTTTCAAAATCAAGAATAATTGCTCCAAATAGTATTTTATTCGTTTGTATTGGTTCTACTATCGGAAAAGTTGCACAAAACAAGATTGTATGTGCTACTAATCAGCAGATAAATTCATTAATACCTTTTGATGGGTACTCAAATGATTTTGTTTATTCAATACTGGAGAAAAGCTCAAATTTTATCTCTTCAATTAAATTATTTTTTCCTAAGACTGAGAAAGAACAACAAAAAATAGCAGACAGTCTTTTGTCTGTTGATGACTTAATTGATTCACAAACCTATACAATAAAAGTTTTGCAGGAGCATAAGAAGGGCTTGATGCAAAAGATGTTTCCTAATCCAAATACCAGAAAAGGATGAAAGAAGAGATAAATAATAGTAACAATTTTTTACTCTACACCAATGACAATGGTGATGTAAAGGTAGATGTGTTGCTCAAAGACGAAACCATCTGGTTGACTATTAATCAAATGGCAGAACTTTTTGGGATTGATAAAAGTGGTATTTCCCGACACATCAAGAATATTTTTGATACAGGTGAATTGCCAGAAGAGCCAACTGTTGCAAAAATTGCAACAGTTCAAAAAGAAGGCCATCGGCAGGTGACGAGAAATCTGGAGTTCTATAATCTGGACATGATTATTTCGGTAGGCTATCGCATCAATTCCATTCGGGGCACGCATTTCAGAATATGGGCGACGCAGCAACTCAAAGAGCTCATTATCAAGGGCTTTGTCCTCAATAAAGAAAAGCTAAAAAATCCAGATAATCCCTTTGGCAAAGATTATTTTGATGAACTACTGGAACAAATCAGGGACATCCGTTCGAGCGAAAAGCGTTTTTATCGCAAGATAACAGACATTTATGCCTTGGCGGTTGATTACACTCCAAAAGCAGAAGAAACCCAACATTTTTTTAAAATCGTACAGAACAAACTGATTTTTGCTGCCACGGGAAACACCGCTGCAGAGGTAATCGCCAAAAGGAGCGACTCAAAAAAAGACAACATGGGTTTGACCAATTGGTCGGGCGATAAAGTGCGAAAAAAAGATGTGACTATTTCCAAAAACTATCTTCAACAGGACGAACTCGACATCCTGAACCGCATAGTTACAATGTATCTGGATTATGCCGAACTACAGGCGAAAAATCATCGTCAAATGTTTATGAAAGATTGGCGAGAAAAATTAGATGCTTTTTTGCAATTTAATGGACAGGAGACTTTACAAAATGCAGGAAAAATCACAAAAAAGGTAGCTGACAAATTAGCCGAAGATGCCTATGAATCTTTTAATCAAAACAGAATAACACAGGAAAGTCAGCAGTCTGGCGATATAGATGAAGCCATAAAAAACTTAAAATGTCCACAAAACAAACACAAGATAAATTAGGGCAAACCCTTTGGGGAATAGCCAACGAATTGCGAGGAGCCATGAATGCGGATGACTTCCGTGATTACATGCTTGCATTTCTTTTTTTACGGTACCTATCCGATAATTACGAATCATCAGTTAAAAAAGAACTTGGCAATGATTTTCCAGACGATACTCCTAGGGATGTATTGAAAAAGTTAGGTTTTAATACACATCTCCAACTGTGGTACAGTGAAAATACAAGTGACATCGACATGTTTGAAAGACAAATGAGAATCAAAGTCCACTACATTATCAAACCTGATTATTTATGGGGCAATATCTCTGAACTAGCGCGTACTCAGAATAATGACTTATTATTGACTCTTCAAAAAGGATTCAAGTATATCGAAAACGAATCGTTCGAAAGTACATTTAGGGGCTTGTTCTCAGAAATCAATCTTGATTCTGACAAACTCGGAAAAAACTACGAAGACAGAAACACCAAGCTTTGTAACATCATCACCAAAATTGCTGAAGGTATTGCTGACTTTTCGACTGACAGTGATACTCTTGGAGATGCCTACGAATATTTGATAGGTCAGTTTGCAGCAGGTTCAGGTAAAAAAGCAGGTGAGTTTTATACCCCACAGCAATTATCTACCATCCTTTCAAAGATTGTCATTTTAGATTGCCAAAATCCACAACTAGGTCCTAAGCAAAAACTAAATAAAGTTCTGGACTTTGCTTGTGGCTCAGGATCTTTGCTATTAAATGTAAAAGACAAAATCGAAAAAGATGGCGGCACGATCGGTAGGATATATGGACAAGAGAATAATATCACTACCTATAACTTATGTCGAATGAATATGCTCCTCCATGGAGTAAAAGATTCAGAATTCGAGATACACCACGGAGACTCTTTAAAAAATGACTGGGGCCTACTCAATGAAATGAATCCTGCCAAAAAAGTAGAGTTTGATGCCATTGTAGCGAATCCGCCTTTTAGTTTACGTTGGACGCCTTCAGAAGTCATGAGTGAAGATTTCCGTTTTAAGAATTACGGGTTAGCGCCAAAGTCTGCAGCTGATTTTTCTTTTTTACTGCATGGTTTCCATTTTCTTAGTGACAGTGGCACGATGGCTATTATTTTACCACATGGTGTTCTTTTCAGAGGAGGAGCAGAACAAAAAATCAGGACTAAATTATTGAAGGACGGGAATATAGATGCCGTAATCGGCTTGCCATCTAACCTATTTTTCTCAACTGGCATACCAGTCTGTATTTTAATTCTAAAGAAGTGTAAAAAGAATGAAGATGTGCTTTTTATAAACGCATGCGAACATTTTAAAAAGAACAAAAGACAAAACGAACTAAGACCGCAGGACATTGATAAGATAGTAAACACCTACATAAATCGACCAAAAGAGGAAGAAAGATATGCACGAAGTGTATCAATGAAAGAAATAGCAAGTAACGATTTCAATCTTAATATCTCTCGATATGTAAGTACTGCAAAACCAGAAAAGAAAATTGATTTGGAAGAAGTGAATCAAAGATTAATTGACATTGAACAAAAAATAAAACAGAGTAGATCAGAGCACAATAAGTACTTGAAAGAACTTGGACTAAAACCTATATAAACTGTGAAAAGGTGAATTTAAAAACTATTACTCTACTTCCAAACAAGCCTTAATCAAAGCATGATCAGAGAAAGGTGTATGCAAAATATCATGCCCTACAATATCCATCTGTTGATCAACAAAAATATTATCAATCCGCAACCAAGGGGTTTTGGACAAAATCGTTTTACCACTTCCCCATCCTTCTTTTATAAATGCATCTTGCATACCTTTTGACATTTGCCTATACACGTATGATTGGGGTGTATCATTTAGATCTCCGCCTAAGACAACAGGATGCTTACTTGACTTGAAATGTTGTCGCACTAAAGCGACTTGATTTAGTCTTTTTAAAGTGAAACGATGATAATATTTAACCAGTCCAAACATCATCTTAAGCGATCTAGACTCAGGAGCTGCTTGCGCTATTTTTTTAGGTACTTTCCCATTCTCGCGATTTGATTCTAAATGATAAGAATAAAAGCGCACCGTATCAGATGGCAATTTGATATCTGCCCATAAACAAGCATTCGCAGTATTGGACTTAAAATCAACAATGCCTTTATCTATTATTGGATATTTTGAATAGATGCCGACGGTCAACTTTTCATGCTTATGCTTAAATGGAAAATCCATGACTGCATCAAGATGAGAAGCACTTAAGTCTCCTAGCTCTTGCAATAGCAAGACATCTATACTTTCTTGAGTTTCCAAAAAGTTATTAAACGCATTAGCCATAGCATCATACTTATCTGCCTCTTGAAACGCTAAAGGTTTGGAAAACTGCAAGTTAAAGGTAGCTACATTCACTGTTGCTTGGCCATCAAACTGATCTGTGTAATCGAATCCGAATACTTTAAAAAATGCACTTAAAGAAAATAGACCTAATAGCAATGGAACAACCAAAGCCTTCTTTTTCTTGACCGTCAGAGCCAGAATAAATAAAGTATTTACAATAAAAAATATTGGAAAGAATAAGCCTATGGCAGGTATTATTTGAAAGCTATGAGGACTTACAAATGGACAAACTAAGGACAGTATAAGCAGTAAAGAGTTGACCGCCAGTATACTGTAGAAAAAGTATTTAATCCGAAACTTAATATTTAAAAACTTCATTATTATGATGCACTTGAACTTCAGATGTTGGACCAGAAGCTACATAACCTATAACCTGTGCATCGATATTAAAGTGCCTTGAAATGTCAATTATTTCTGCAGCAGTTGATTCGTCAGTATAAATTTCAAGTCTTGTACCCATATTAAATACCTGAAACATCTCATTCCATGGCGTTCCTGATTCTTCTTTTATAAGACTAAAAAGTGGAGGAATAGTTAAAAGGTTATTCTTAATTATCGTAACACCCGGAGCAAACTTTTTGACCTTCGTATGCGCTCCTCCTGTATTATGAATAATACCTGATAGGCGATCTTTACAATTATCAAATATCTTTTTTAAGACCGGCATATAAGTCCTTGTCGGTGAAAGTACCAGCTTCCCTATAGGAATAGCTTGTCCGTCGATATTGATGGTATCTGTAAGCAATTTGGTACCAGCATAAACAAATGATTCTGGTGTTGCAGGATCATAACTTTCTGGAAACTTTGATCTATATATTTTATCAAATACATCATGCCTTGCAGAAGTCAAGCCATTACTGCCCATTCCACCATTATATTCAGACTCATAACTTGCTTGACCATAACTAGCCAAACCTACAATGACTTGACCTTCTTTGATATCATTGATAATGAGGTCATTCTTTGCAGCTCTCGCAAAAGTTGTAAAACCTACATCTATTGTTCTTACTATATCCCCTACGTCTGCTGTTTCTCCTCCCGAAAGATGCACAGAAACGTCATTATCAGCAAGCATCTCTACAAATTGAGCCGTGCTTTGTATGATCTCTTTAATAACTTCCCCAGAAATCAAATTCTTATTCCTACCAATTGTACTAGATAAGAGAATATTGTCCACAACCCCAACACAAGCCATATCGTCTAGATTCATGACTATAGCATCTTGCGTAATGCCCTTCCATACAGATATATCGCCAGTTTCTTTCCAATAGATATAGGCTAAACTGGTTTTCGTACCGGCGGTATCAGCGTGCATAATATTTACATGATCTGAAGACCCTCCGGATATGTCAGGTAGTATTTTACAAAATGCTAGAGGATATAAGCCTTTATCAAGCCCTTTAATCGCTTGATGTACTTCAGATTTCGAGGCTGAAACGCCTCTCATCTCATATTTTTTAGGATCTGACAAAGATTTTATTTTAAATTAAACACCTGACAATCAGATAATTATAAATTAATTGAGACTTTTTTCACTTTTTTTGACAATCCAGGCAACGTTTCTTTAATAAATAGTATCTCTCTTGTAACGTACCCAAAAAGCTGAAAGAGCTTAAAAAATTAACTGATTTTTTAAATATTGCCCTGTTATAGAGGTTGTGTCCACAACCTCTTTTTTTTTGCCCTTAAGAATGTCTTTGATTCGACCTCAAATTACAGGGGAATAAGACTACTTTTGCGGACAGCCGCAAGTATATGAAAGTTCTCGATATAGACATAGAAAAAGTCAGCCAATTATCCAGTAAGGACAGGGATTATTTAATGCAATCGGAGGGATTTAGATCTTTTTTCAAATATGATTTTGAATTCAATGCCTTCAAATCTGTCATAGAAGAACGCTCAAAATTTAATACTCACCGAAGCTTATTGAGTCAAACTTTGGCAAAGCAATATGAGCAGATTATTGCATCACAGACCACACTTTCTAATATTGATGCATTGGCTTCTGATAAAACATTTACGGTCATAACAGCACACCAGCCAAGTCTTATGACAGGACCACTTTATGTCCCTTTTAAAATTTTAAGTGCTATCCATATAGCGGATCAATTAAAAAAATCATACCCAGATTTAAATTTTGTGCCGATATATATTTCTGGTGGTGAGGATCATGATATAGAAGAAGTTAATCATGCGCATTTGTTTGGAAAACGCATTGAATGGGCTGCAAATGAGGGCGGTTCAGTTGGCGAATACTCTACGAAAGACCTTTCTGAAGTCGCTGACAATATGATAGATTTATTGGGCAGCAACACGAAAATAGCTGAGTTATTGTCTGAGATAAAAAGCATGACACTTGAATCAGAAAGCTATGGCGATTTTAACTTTAAACTGATTAATCGACTGTTTGGGAAATTCGGACTTGTTATGGCAAATATGAATAACCCTGCTTTCAAAAAGGCTTTTATCCCAATAATTAAAAGAGAAATATTTGAATCCTACAGCCAACCTTTAATTCTTCAAACTCAAGAAAAACTTGAAGCACTAGACTACAAAGCACAAACTCACATAAGAGAAATCAACTTCTTTTACAAAGCTAAAAACCTAAGAAACAGAATTGAGAAAAAGGATGACTACTACGTTGTAGTAGACACAGATTTAAAGTTTACCAAGTCTGAAATGGAAGCCGAAATCGATAATCACCCAGAAAGATTTAGTCCTAATGTGATTATGCGTCCGTTATATCAAGAGCTCATTTTCCCGAATTTGGCTTACGTCGGCGGTGGCGGAGAAATTGCCTATTGGTTAGAAAGAAAAACTCAGTTCGAAGATTCAGGCATTCCCTTTCCAATGCTTGTAAGAAGACAATCTGCAAGTATCATACATGCTAATGTGCAAAAGCAACTAGATAAAGTTTCCTTAGACTATCTGGCCTTATTCAATAATTATGAGGGCTTAGTTAAAAATTATTTGGATATCTCTGATAGTCCAGATTACAAACTAAGTGCTTTCAAAAAAAGAATCTCAGAACTCTTTGACGAAATTGCAGATAAAACCAAATCTATTGATGCTTCTTTAGTCAAAACGTCAAAAGCTGAGATGGCAAAATCCATAAAATCTATTGACTATCTTGAGTCAAAACTCAAAAAGTCTGTCAAGCAAAAAGAAGAGGTTGCTTTAAATAGAATTAAAAAGCTTAAGGACAAATATTTTCCAGGCGATGGACTACAAGAACGTTATGAAAATATATTTGAATATCTTTCAATGTATGGTGAAACCATTTTAGAGGATATCCTACCCCATTGTAATCCCTTTGACAAGAAATTTAAGTTATTCATTATGCAGCCTGATGGTCAGCAAAAAGCGTAACCAGATCTGCAATCCTAGATTTTAATTCTTTTCTATCAACTATAAAATCTAAAAAGCCATGCTCTAAAAGGAATTCAGAACTTTGAAATCCCTCAGGTAAATCCCGCTTAATAGTTTCTTTGATAACTCTTGGACCTGCAAAGCCAATTAGAGCTCCAGGCTCTGAGAAATTTACATCTCCTAACATCGCAAATGAGGCTGTTACACCACCAGTTGTAGGATCCGTAAGAAAAGAAAAATAAGGGATAGACGCCTTTGATAATTGGGTCAATTTAGCGGAAGTCTTAGCCATCTGCATCAAAGAAAAAGCGGATTCCATCATTCTAGCACCACCCGATTTAGATATAATCATAAAAGGGATTCGATGCTTAATACAATGATCTACCGAACGAGCTATTTTTTCTCCGACTACAGAACCCATAGACCCTCCAATAAAGCTAAAATCCATAGCAGCAATCAGTAATGGCTTTTTTGCCACCTTACCGACAGCTACAGAAATGGACTCATTTAAATCAGTTTTTGTTTTGGCCTTAATTAGTCTGTCTTCATACTTCACTAAATCTTCGAAGTTTAAAAAATCCTTCGAAATCAACTCATCGAATAACACCTCAAATTTTCCATCGAATATTAAATCGAAGTAATCATAAGATCCGATTCTCGTATGATAACTACATTTAGGGCATATATAATAGTTCTCGCGTAACTCTTTGACAGTTATCGTCTCATTGCAACTTCTACACTTATACCAAAGCCCATCTGGAGCTTCTTTTTTGTTTATCGTTGCTGTCTGTATACCTTCTTTAAATCTTTTAAACCAACCCATGCTGAGATATTGAACTATAATGGGGAGTTAGTTCTACATAGGATTTTTGCAGTGATCAAAGTTAGACCTAAATAGCTTTTTAACAAATTTGAAGGGACTTTAATTATCAAGACTGCCAATAAAAAACATCTATTTGTTTGATAATCAATACTATAGGGCATAAAAAAAGGCCTGCCGAAGCAAGCCTTTTGAACATATGGGAGTTAAATGCTTATCTAACTACGACGTTCGTGAATTTTATCTGATCAACATCTTTGATTAGGAAACCCAATTTATAGCTGCCGCCAGAAAATAATGCCTTTGAAATCTTTACTTTCTTAGACATTACTGGAAGTTGAAATTCTAATGTACCTTCTTCATTAAAAATCCGGATATAATTTATTTCTGATTCTGTTTCGAATTCAAGAATTTCTTGGTTGGCGTCAAAATTTACTGTTTTGAATAAAGATTCTCCTTCTACCTCGATTGTTGATACCTCAACTGAAGCAGACTCTAGAAGTGTAATAGCACCATCAACATTTGAAGCGAAAGCTGTGAATAATGTTGATAAAACGAAAAGAGAAGTAAATAGTAAATTTTTCATGACTGTGACTTTAACTACTTCGAATTTATAGGAAAGTCACCCTCATTGAAAGCAGAATTGCTCTACAGAATCTACTGATTTATTTACATAGGACCTACAACCACTACAAATCATCAAATTAATGTCAATTAAGCGTCAGTATTGATAGGACTTTACCGTATTTATAAAGGCTTTGACCCCATCTAAAGGCGTATCTGGATATACACCATGACCTAAATTAACAATATGGTTCTTTTCAAAACCCTTAATCATATTTTGAGCATGCGTACGGACTTCAGTTGGATCTGAATATAGAACGCATGGATCTAAGTTGCCTTGAACCACTTTCTCATAACCAAATGTATCTCTAAATGATTGCGGTTCTATGGTCCAATCTAATCCAATAGCATTGGATCCTGCATGAATCAGTTCAGGCATAGAAAAATAAGCGCCCTTTGAGAATAAAATGGTGGGCACCTCTTTAATCTCATCCACAATTCTTTTTAAATATGGCATACAGAATGTATCGTATAGAGGTTTTGACAACATACCTGCCCATGAATCAAATACTTGGACAACATCTACTCCAGCTTTAATCTTCAACTTCAAATAAGCGATTATTGTCTCTGTCAACTTTTCTAAGAGTTCGTGGGCAGTATTAGGATCTTTATAAAGTAAGGCTTTGGCTTTTGAAAACGTCTTTGACCCCTGCCCTTCTACCATATATGCTAATAGCGTCCAAGGAGCTCCAGCAAAACCTATTAACGGTACTCTATTGTCTAATGCTTTCTTAGTTAAATCGACTGCATTATATACATAATCCAATTCTTCCGCAGCTGATCGACCAAAACCAAGTTTTTTTACATCATCATTGGATTTGATTGTATCTAGGAATCTAGGGCCCTTTTTCTCTACCAATTCATATGGAAGCCCCATACACTCAGGGATCACCAAAATATCAGAAAATATAATGGCTGCATCCACTCCTAAAATATCAACAGGCTGTAAGGTTACTTCTGCCGCTAAATGCGGTGTGGTTACTAGTTCAATAAATCCCGACAAAGAGGATCTTATAGCTCTATATTCTGGTAATATCCTTCCAGCTTGACGCATTAACCAAATTGGCGGCCTTTCTACTGGCTCATTATTCAATACGCGTAATAATAAATCATTCTGAATAGACAAGGGCAATTTTTTTTATGGAAATTAGCAGCAAATATAACTTTAAAGATATTGACAATGAATAAACTCAAAATAGGTTTAATAGGTTTTGGTAAAATGGGTAAAATCATTGAAAAATTGGCTATTCAAAAACACCATGAAATCGTATTGCGTGTCAGTCGTACCAATAGCATTGATTTAAATATCCAAAACTTGGGTTTTCTAGATGTAGCTATAGAGTTTACGGCACCTCACAGTGCTGTAGATAATCTATTAAAACTCGCCAATAATAAAGTACCCACTATATGTGGAACCACCGGATGGCTGGATCAATATGATGAAGTTTGTGACGCATTTAATCAAAACAATACACCTTTTTTATACGCTTCCAACTTCAGCATAGGTGTCAATGTCTTTTTCGAAATCAATAAAAAGCTCAGCAATTTAATGAATGGCTTTTCAAGTTATGAGATTGACATATTAGAAAGTCATCACCTTGAGAAGAAGGATGCTCCAAGTGGAACGGCAATCACGATTGCTGAGCAGGTCATTCAAAATATAGATCGCAAATCAAGTTGGTTAAATGCTCAACCTGAAAACGCCAACCAATTACCTATTATCTCAAAAAGAGAAGCAGGTGTGAAAGGATATCATGAGGTTAACTATAGCTCTTCTATTGATAAAATCTCTATTCAGCATGAGGCCTATTCCCGAGAAGGTTTTGCTTCAGGAGCATTGATGGCTGCTGAATGGATCCAAGATAAAAAAGGGATATTTAGTTTTGGGGATATGATGGAAGATGTTTTGAAGGGGTAGATGATTTACGATTTTGGATTTTGGATTTTGGATTTACGATTTTGGATTTTGTGTACTGACCCCCATAAAACTGGACTATTTTTTCTGTCTTT
>JAHDIN010000006.1 GCA_020630775.1 Saprospiraceae bacterium
CAGACGGTGTTGATGGAGCACAAGGCCCAATTGGACCAGAGGGTCCACAAGGTCCGGCAGGAGCAGACGGTGTTGATGGAGCACAAGGCCCAATCGGTCCAGAAGGTCCACAAGGTCCAGCAGGAGCTGATGGTGCAGATGGAGCACAAGGTCCAATCGGACCAGCAGGTCCACAGGGTCCAGCGGGAGCAGATGGAGTTGATGGAGCACAAGGTCCAATCGGTCCAGAGGGTCCACAGGGTCCAGCAGGAGCAGACGGTGTTGATGGTGCACAAGGTCCAATCGGACCAGAGGGTCCGCAAGGTCCAGCGGGAGCAGATGGAGTTGATGGTGCACAAGGCCCAATCGGTCCAGAAGGTCCACAAGGTCCAGCGGGAGCAGATGGAGTTGATGGTGCACAAGGTCCAATCGGTCCAGAGGGTCCGCAAGGTCCAGCAGGAGCAGATGGTGCTGATGGTGCGCAAGGTCCAATCGGACCAGCAGGTCCACAGGGTCCAGCGGGAGCAGATGGAGTTGATGGAGCACAAGGTCCAATCGGTCCAGAGGGTCCACAAGGTCCGGCAGGAGCGGATGGAGTTGATGGAGCTGATGGTGCGCAAGGTCCAATCGGACCAGAAGGTCCACAGGGTCCAGCAGGAGCAGATGGAGTTGATGGAGCACAAGGTCCAATCGGACCAGAAGGTCCACAAGGTCCAGCAGGAGCAGACGGTGTTGATGGTGCACAAGGCCCAATCGGTCCAGAGGGTCCACAAGGTCCAGCAGGAGCTGATGGTGCAGATGGAGCACAAGGTCCAATCGGTCCAGAGGGTCCACAAGGTCCGGCAGGAGCAGACGGTGTTGATGGAGCACAAGGTCCAATCGGACCAGAAGGTCCACAGGGTCCAGCAGGAGCAGACGGTGTTGATGGAGCACAAGGCCCAATTGGACCAGAGGGTCCACAAGGTCCAGCAGGAGCAGATGGAGTTGATGGTGCGCAAGGTCCAATCGGACCAGAAGGTCCAGCAGGAGCAGATGGTGCTGATGGTGCGCAAGGTCCTATCGGACCAGAAGGTCCACAAGGTCCAGTCGGTCCAGAAGGTCCGCAAGGTCCAGCTGGGACTGGAGGTACAACGTCAGCAATGGTTGATCTTATCGGCCCAGGACATGATATAGCTGAACATGAAGATGGTAATGGGAATACTGTTATTATTTATGAAACAATAACTACTTTAGAAAGAGATGGTAATATGTTAGTTTACACAGATGAAGCAGGAAATGTAACAGAGATTCCAGTAAATGGTAATGGAAATGGTGGTGGAGGAAATTTTACAAGTCCTTCAAGTTCTAGTAAAGCTCCGGATCAAGTTCTGTGTTATGCTATTTCAACAAATACATTGAACGGATCGATTGTAGGAGAAATCAAAACTTTCATTCATCAAATAAAATTACCTACAGGTTGGTTGTTTTGCGATGGTAGAATTTTGTCGATTAAATCTTATCCTGAATTATTTGCTCTAATCGGAAATAAATTCGGTGGTGATGGTAAGACTACTTTTGCATTACCAAATTATAATATCAATGATAATAGCGTTGTAGAAAGTGGTGAAAAAAACTAAAAGTGTTGAGTTTATATCCTAGTTGTTATGTGCTAAATTCTTTATAGTCTATAGAAGGATCATAATCATGCTTATTAATTAATGCATGTAATTCACTTCGATCATCTTTTGATTTAATTAGAGGGAAAAGTAATTGTAAATACCAAGGTTCGTTGATTTGTATTGTTTAACATTCATTTCGTTATTCTCATGATTTTTACTATTGCATGTGTGTAAAATAGTAATTAGACTCAATAGAAAAAGTGTATTCATGAAAGGCAGCTCTTTAAACAAAGGGTTATTTATAGTATGTGAGTGTTCTTTGTTCTGTGACTATCGTTTCGACTCTTTCGTATTTTCTTTCAATCCAGTGGCCTTGCTCATTGTATTTATAATCTGTATAAAGCGTTAATGAGTTGAACTCTTCGTTGTTGGTATATTTAAACGATTCCAAAATGGGAATACTGTTGTTCTTTATTATTTCTAAATTGAAGATAACTTCCCCCTTATCATTTGTTAGTGTTTGGAATTCTTTTTTACAACCTTCATAACTTATTTCAAGAAGGTATTGATTGTCTCCTTTTATTTGCATGGGTCGTCCATTGTCATCATTTTTTAAAACATAATTGGTGTCTATTACAGCTTCTTCTGTGTAAGGATCGCGTGTATGAATGATGGTTTGTTTTAGATTCTTAGCGATATAAACTAATTCGATTAATTCCGGTTGATCTTGAATCCTACGCAAAGGTCGTCCAATGCTATCATACTCAATAGTTTGAAAATCGGGTAGCGTATCTCCCAATTCATTAATCACCCTGGTCTTTGCAGTTTTAATTCCAATGTCATGAAAACAGGGTGGTGCGATATCAACTTGGGCACTACAAGGATGGAGAATTAAAAAAGAAGCACTGATGAAAAATAAATGGAAGTAGGATAGTCTATTCATATAATGATTGTAAATGGATTTAAATTTATTCTAATTAATTGATAGATGTTGTTACCACGGTCCATTTTTGAGAACATTAACGAATTGATTGTTTTCTAACCTAAAGGCCCCTCCATAACCAATAAACCAAAGTCGCTCTGATTGATCTTTGAGCATTTTAAATATGACAGGTCCTTTATTATCTTCCTTTTTTATAAATTCTTGAAGTTCTTGATTCTCGTAAGTGTATAAATGATGCTGGTTGGCAACAAACCAAATTGTTCCGTTGGTATCTTCCATGATGGAGCCTATACCTTTTCCAATTTTAATTTTTTCTTTAGTTATATTATTGAGTTTATTGTTGACTAATTGATAAAGGTGCTCTTTAGTTGAAATCCAGATATGTCCTTTACTGTCTTCAAAAGTTTCATTAATGAAATTGGTTTTTATACCAAGCTTTTTTGAAGCGTTTGTTAGTGTTTTGTTTTTGTATGTATATAGACCTGCGTTCGTGCATAACCAGATAGTGCCTTGGCTATCTTGATTTATATTTTGAACCATTTTAGTACTTGAAATTCCAAGTGTTGTGTCTCTAATGCCTTCGGGTAAGTCAAAGGGCGTGAATTTATTTCCGTCAAATATACATAGCCCGCCATACGTACCAATCCAAACTTGATTGTCAGCATCTACTTCTAAGCACCAGACATCATTATTTATCAAACCATGCGATTCATAATAGTTGGTGGTTGAGTCTCCATTTATAGAACTAATGCCGTCAGTATGGCCGAGCCAGATAGTTCCATTTTTATCTTCTACAATATCTTTAATGGTGACACCTTTTCCTCTTTCGCATTTGATGTCATTTAGATGAATAAGCGTATCGCCTTCTAATTTAAATGCGCCATTCTGTGTACCGAACCATAGATGTCCTTTGCTGTCTTGAAATATAGTTCGGACAACTTGACTGATCTGTTGGTTATTTGAATAGATATTGTTTTCCAATTGACCTGAGGTACTATTAAAATGAGATCCAGATTTTTCAGTGTTTGAGTTTTTATATGAAGACGGCTTTACCATATTGTCACATGATAAGGCATTGGACATGATGATGGATCCAACTATTATATTAAGTATAAGTTTTCTGGGTTGCACGTTATTCTTGATTTAGGGTTTTAGTCAATTCTATTTAGGTGTTTAAAATGAAATAGGACATTTGCTGGATTTCAGTCTAAACTATGTGGGCTATTAGGTATTTGTATATTTAATTTTTTTGCTTCTTTAAGAAGCCATTCTTTATGATTCTCATTCTCTACCGTATTGTAATATTCGATATAGAGTTGCTTGCCTTCAGAATCACCATTTAATAATTTGATGATGGCAATTTGGAGTTTGGCCGTATTTGACAATTGGTAAAGTTGAGATATAGGTTCCCAATTAGAATATATTTTAAGCCGACTATTTAATTGATTGAGAAATTTTAATGCATTGTTTTCCAAGAGATCAATTATGCGTTTAATTTGATCTTCAAGATAATTGGGTTTTAATTCCCACCAAAGATCCTTGCCATCGTCGACTAATGCGCCAACTCTTGTACGTAATTGACAATCATATTCTTGGTATATTCTTTTGTGCTTATCAAAAACATGAAAGTAATATTCAGGCACACATATCCCAATGTTAACTGTAAAATGTCCATACAAATTGGGTCTTAGTCCAGGAATCTCAGCTCCGAATTCATATCTGCCACTTTGAAAATTGATGACTTCTATTAGACCATCTGCGCTTACTCTATTAAAAGTGCGACCGTTTTTTTTAAAGCCTAAGGTCTTTAAAAGTGTCTTATGAATAGTTGATTGTAAATGATCTAATAATTGTTTTGAATCTTTCAATTTGTCTGTCTTGCAAAAGGCCTAAAGTATAAATAAAAAAAGAGAACTCCTTATTGAAAGAATTCTCTTCAAAGTATTTATAAATTAAGCAGCATTTCAACTAATTAAACTTCTATCATTTTGCTGTGGCTTATTCATCAGTATCAGCTACAGCTTTCTTTTGCATATACCAACTCATGTTGAGTAATATATCTATGTGCTTTTTATATTTCAATTCTTTGGCTCTTCCAAAGGTATGATTGATGTTATGTTTACCAAAGGATACATAGCATGACGATGTTTGGTTTCTGTGATTAACAACAACTTGTGACCCGTCGGTATTGACTATGGTAGATGATGCGCCATTGTAAGTCACAGTGGAGGCAGTCCCATCAATTAAAATCAAATTGGCTGTATTGTCTATAAAGTCAATAGAAGATTGTGTGCCGTCGGGATTAAAAAGTCTGGCGGAGTTGCCGCTTATGTAAATACTAGATCGAGAATTATCATAATTCTTTACAGAAATGTTATTCCCATAGTGATAAACATTAGTGTTATCATGATTTCTTTCCGAGTTTTGTGAAAACCCTTGAGTGAATACAAATGATAACAAAAGGAATAGAAGTTGTGATTTCATGTTGTATTTATTTTAGAGGTTTGTAATAAAAAATGTTAGTATTACTAATATGTATGTAAGTATAACATTTTTTATTGAATATATGTTTATCTTTTAGTAATTATTGCACATTTTATTTACAAGTTATCAAGCTAATACGCTGTGCTTCTATTTGTTTGGTAAAGTAAAAGATTATCGTTTCGGTAATTAAGAATTATATTATCTCTGTTTGAACCAAATGACTTCACTATTATTGTCGATAATGAGATTGAATTTTTCAATGATGCGCATACCTAGCAATCCATCATACATATCATGCAGTCCAAGCGCGCCTTTTTTATCTTTTCCTATTTCTATTGTATCTGCTTTTATTTGAATATTTGAAAGCTCTACTTGTTTTATGGGTAAATAACAAGAAGTGGATATGCCACCCATGCCTGAAACGGAATCTTCTTCACAAGCTATATGCTCAAAGAAAAGATTTTCTTCAATACCTTTTTTATGAGTAAGCGAAATGCCCCTTCCAGAACCAGTGTCAAAAATTAAATGACAATTTATCGAGCTTTCAGTATTAATATCAATGGCGGCCAATACAATGGGTTTCCTATAATTTGAATTATACTGAAGTCTAGTATATAGCTCCATATCTTTTACAGATATACTATCCAACAATTCGAAGGTCGCCTTGTCAAAATCGATTTTTAATAAGTGATCGTTGAAAATATCTGCACCTATAATGCCATCAATTTTATGGTTCAAAACTTTACTAAAAATGGAGTCTAAAGGCATGACTCTTAATTCCAGATCTTTAAATGTTTTGTTGTTTATCTCAAGACTAATGTCAGAAGTTGATTGAAATTTCGTTTTATTTTCACCTACACCATAGGCATAGTGCGCCTCCTTTGAGATATTCGATGTTAGTTGATTTTTGGATAGAAATGTTTTATCTAGTATTAAGCCATTTGCACCAGTATCGAATAAGAAAATACCATCTATTGTGTCATTAATTTTGCCTTTTATGTATATGTGACTTGTTAACTCTAGATTTTTATTTTCTTGTATGGATTTAATCTCATTTTCGAACTGGAAATTCTTCTGTTTTTGATCTATGTGACAAGCGAATAAGCTTATTATAATTGTAAAATAGAAAAGGAGTTGTTTCATGATTGGAGAACTATTGTTTTTTAAATTTTCATTTGTTTTGATGTCTGGTTTCAACTCTTCTTTTAAGTACCCCCAAAATATTATTCTGAATATCTCTCATTATGAGTTTACTCCAAAATCCACTGTATAAATTAAAATTTGTTGAGAGTCTAAATTCTGAGGTTAGATCTATACGGTAGGTGTTGGGTTCTGATAAAGGAGTAATTTCATAACAGCCATTCAAAACATCAAAATAGGCACCACCTACCAGGACATGTTCGTCAAGGGCTTTAGGCGGAATAGCGTTGGGGTCAGCGACAATAGAAAATTTAAGTTTCCTGTTCTCTATCATTTCAGTTACCGTTTCCGTAAAGAAAAGTCCTCGATCAAATTTGGCTATTCGTA
Organism: Saprospiraceae bacterium; assembly: GCA_020630775.1. Classification (GTDB taxonomy): domain Bacteria; phylum Bacteroidota; class Bacteroidia; order Chitinophagales; family Saprospiraceae; genus RFSX01. The sequence goes on from JAHDIN010000006.1 coordinate 6,532, forward strand.
TGCCGCCGACTGCAACCGTGTCAAGGGTAGCTTCCAATGGCCTAGGGAATCCCATTAATTGAAATAACGATCTTTGATTTTCATCTTCTTCAATATAATAGACTCTAGTAATGTTATCCCATATTTGAGCTTCACCTCCAGTTACAATTATACTTGTCTTCTCATTAAATACTTTTTCTTTCAATCCTAACTGTTGTTCTAATGGCGCTAAGATTATGGGTAATAAAATGAGCAAGGAAATTTTAGCATGGTTGTCGGTTCTTCTAAACATTTTAATACCGATGAATCCACCTATGAAAGCAAGGATGGCAAATACTGGTATAGCCATAATAGCACAGATTAATCCTTCCAATTCGAAGAGGATCGTAATGAGCACAAACCCTAGTATGGAAAAGATCGGCATGCTCAGTGAAACAGAACGAAATGCACTCTTAACCTCTCTATGTTTATAAGTTGTAATTACACCAATGATAATAGGTACTAAGAACATAAAGCTTAGTGTCATCAAACCTGAAGTTTTAAACTCCAAGACATTATACTCTAATTCAATTATACCTCGTGCAACCAATCCGTATATGATACCATAAATAACCCCTTTGATATTTTTTGAAATGTTTCGTTCTTCCATAATTATTAGTGGTGCATTAATTTGTAGCTCACAACATGGATGCTAATTTTTGAAAAAAGGAATTTCAATAATCTTGTCTTTTTTTAAGTTTTTCTCTTTGGAGGTTTTTATGTAGATGCTCAAGGTATGTTTGCCTTTCGGTAAATTGTTGATATTAATACCTGTCAAAATGCCTTTTTCAGAAGCGTTAGGATGCTGGTAAAAGACATAGTCTAAGGCGTCTAGTATGTTGTCATCTATAGCTATTTCATACATTTTTGAAATGCAGTCTATAGAAGTTTCAACTTTACTTCTATGGATTTCAGGACTTACTTTTTCATAGTAATCATCATTAGTACTGACTCTTAATGTATTGAAAGGTCTTATGGTATATGGTTGACGATCATAAGAGGTAATTTCGGGGCACAATGATTTAATCAAAGCATTTGTCTTTTCATTATCATTTACTCTCAAGAATAATTTAATCGTTTCATTTTCTTCAAAAAATAATTTATTTATGGATGCATCTTTGATAAGTGATTTATCTCTTAAGCTGTCATAGTAATTTTCGATAACCCAATTTGACCTGTCTTCTTTTTTAGGTATGTAAATATATTTCTTGTAGTCAATTGCGTTGCCGACAAATGCGAGTAGAAACATATAGGGCAACATTAAAAGCATATAGGTCCTGCCCAGCTTAGTACTTATGAAATTATAATGTATGGGCCTGTAGAGAAAGGAAAGTGAAAGCGTGTTGTAGATTTTATAAAATGGATAGTAAACTGAAGAGAATTTTTTAGCCTTTTTTAATTCACCAATGGTGAGAAAGTCAATGAAATTTAATATTGCACTTATTGTCAAGACAATCAATAAAATATTTAGAACAGGTTCTAGAATTGAATTATTCAATATTTGCCATCCGAAGAAATTTAAGCTTTGGAATATTGTGATGAAAAATGAAAATGAAAAGAAATGAAAAGCCATTAAAAATGAGTAGCTGAAAATAATACTACAAATGCTTTCTAATTTTTGAATATAGTCATCAAAGCTTCCAACATTATTTTTTAAAAAGCGATCAAATTTATGTCCGTAATCAAACGATTCATAACGGATGTCAGTTGATATAGACCTTAATCCAATGCAGCCAATCCATAATCCTCTCAAAAATATATGGACGATTAAATTTGATTTTAGGAATAGGAGTATGGGGACTATTATTGCTACTACAAATGCAAAATTAAATCCTTCACTAGACTGATACTTCATGATCAAATCGGGGACCTTGTCGTCAAAACTGTTGATGATGAAAAGCAGTATACTAGATATGATTAACTCCAACTGCCAACTATCTTGTTGTAGTTTATCTAGCCACGATTGTATAGTGCTTTTGTTTTCGTTCATTCGTTACTTAGCGACGTCAATTTATACCAGCTCAGGCACGTGATGTCGTTAAGGTAATGAAATTTTGTCAATGCATGGAATCCAACTTGTTGACTTAATATGATATCTTAAAGAACAATTTGTATATACTATCAATGGTAGCAAATAAAGGCTAGTTGGATATTTTGCTTAAAGCAAAAAATGAAGATCGCGTAATTGTTGAACTGGTTTGTTCATCAGAACCTCTTATTTCACTTCGGACTTTTTCAGGATTTAGAAATTGTAATATTTCAATGAGCCAGCCATCATCCTCATACTCCTTCAAAATATTAAGTATTTCAGCATTGTCGTATTGTGAAATTAAAGGATAAAATTTTACTTCGAATCCTCGCTTAAGATAACTTTTCTTTAGTCTCTTACTCATATTATCTGGCATTATGACTATGCCTTTGGATGCTGTACCTGTTTGTGAAATGAGCACCTTTTGAAAATAATTATTACCATAATATGAGTAATCGATTTGAATTGTCATTCTATCAAGTGTTGGTTTTTGCGAGTGGAGATGTAGCGATAATAATAAATAGCTAAAGACTATTAACGTGAATTTTATTGGATAGTTGATCATGACATTTATTTGTAATATATCAACTACTTGTTACTTATTGCAGCTTTGTGTAGTGGCTTAACGCTGATTTAATATCTGTGTTAATTTAGTCTAAATGATTTAATCAATGATATAGTTTTTTTAAACCTTTAGGTAGTAATTGGAGACTATTAAAAGACCTAATAGAATGATATTGATAATTGTTATGATAGGTGCATCTTGATGTGCTACATGCGCTACAATAGCAGTAAGGAGAAATAAGGCTACACCCGCATACGCCCATTCTTTTACTAGGAGAGGTATGAAAGGCAATGCTATGCAAACAGCAGCTATGACTTTTAGTATGATTAGTTGAAGCCTAAAGAAATTAGGAAATCCTAGCTCCTTAAATCCTTCAATGGCGGCTTTTTGAAAAGTGTAAGCATAAGCACTCCAAAGTAAAAATAGGACTAAGATTGAAGTGCTTATCCAATATATTAATTCTGCGCTAGAGTATTTCAAGGGTATATTCTTTCAGTTTTAATTGATTGTTTTCGTCAATGAGTTTCCAAGTGGTTATATTACTTAAATGCATGAGCCCCATTTCATTAATTTCTCCTTCAAAGTGTAAGACAAATTTAACGATAAAACCATCATTGGTTTTACTTGCAATTATGTTTTGTGGCTTATGACTGGAGTAGGTTTGACTATCTTTTTGCAAGAGTAAAAATGATTTTAATTCGTTTTTTGAAGTCATCTGATTACCCAGAATATTAATATTTAGTTCTGAGTCACTAGTCATAGTCATAAGTGTCTCAGCGTTGCCAACATCAATATGAGCAAACCAATTATGCACAAAAGCCTTGGCATCTGTTTCTGAATGTGTACTTAAATTAATCGCATCAATTTTATCTTGAGATGAAGGTTTTACTTGTCCTTGTAATGCTACTTTATAAGCAGTTACTTTAATATTTTTAGCTTCAGGATCTAAAGCTGTTTTTAATGCTGTATCTAACCGCATTCTACCTATGAAGTCCATGTTAATGTATTCTCCACTTTGTTGAAGTGCATGATAACTGTGAGGGCAAATCACTTCATATTTATTTTCTCCTATTTCAAAGACAAAGATTTCATCTATATAGTGCGCACTACTTTTAATAAAGTCAAATGTTTTTGTAGCATACTTGACAAGTTCTGATACGGAAGTAAGGGTTTCTTGAGGATAGACAAATTCTACTACTTCGTCCGGTAAAAATGGCTTCAATGTTTCCATATCTGTACCTTTATCGAACCGACTATACCATTCGTAAACAAATGCCTTTATTCTATTTTCTTGTTGTGTAGCTAATTGTACTTTGTTCATCTTGCTTATTTTAGACCACAAAGTAAAGTGAAGCTTAAATGAAAAGACTTGCCATTTGGCAATTATTTAAAGCGTGGAGATTGTTTTACGTACTCTACTTAAGCTAAACGGTGTCATTCCAAGGTAAGAGGCTACGTGTTGCAATGGTACTTTATTGCTTAATTCAGGGTAGTAGTTTAAGAACTTTAAATAGGACTCAGTGGCTGTGTTATTGAGTAAACTTCGTTGGAAGTTTGTTTTCTTGATGAGTACATTATTTATAATTTTCTGAAATATTACCTCCCAGTCCTTAATTTCATTTTTACAAATGTCCCAATTGCTTTTTGAAATCTGAATGACTTCACAGTCTGTAAGCGCTTCTATTGTACCAGCGCTGATTGAGTATTCAAAGAAACATGCAACATTGCCTACAAACTCATTAACGTCCATAAAGTGCGCTGTTATTTCACTACCATTTTCGTCATAAAAATAGTACCTGAATACGCCACTAGTAATTAATCCTAATTGATCATTTCTTTCGCCAGTCTTTAAGAAGGTGTCTCGTGTACTATAGTTATTAAGTTCAAGATGCTTTGTAATAAGCTTTTCTTCCTCAAGTTCAAAGTTTCTAAAATTGGAAAGGATTTGTATGAATGGATTCTTTGTTTTCATAGTTGTCCAAAAGTAAAATTTGTCTTGTAATCAATCGAAAGAAGTGGTAAGAAAAATTTGAGTTTTACTCAGTAGCTGCTATGATTGTAAATGCTCAAATTCTTCTACGGTATACCTTTGTTGGATATGCTGAGGACAATTAACATCCCAAGCCGTTACTTTGATTTTAATCACTCTTTCGATAGGGACATCATATTCATTATCTTTCAATTTATCCATAATTTCTTGATCATCGATAACTTTAACTTCTCCCCAAATTTTAATTCTTCGTCTATTAGGGTAATCCATAAGAAAAAGATGGACCTTATTGTTTTCATCAAAATTACCCACTGAGATGTATTGTCGATTTCCTGAAAAGTCTGCAAAGGCCAAATGGTGTTGATCTAATATTTTTAAGAATCCTTTAGGCCCACCTCTGTGTTGAATGTATGGCTGGCCTTCTGCATTTGACGAAGCCATATAGAACGAATCTCTTTGACTGATAAAATGTGCCAATTGTTCAGTTATAGTTGATTGCCAATCTCTTCGTTCTGCCATATTTTGATAGGCTTCTCTTGATCCCATTTCTTCTTGCCTGCTTTTGACAGATTCTGTAAATGCTATGTCGCTCACATATTTTAAACTCATGACTATTTTATTTTATAAATATCAAAACAAGTAATTTGATGATTGAATATAATTACTAGCACTAAAGGAGAGTGATAGTAATTATATTTCTCATTTGCCTTAATACCAGTTTTTACTAAAAGTATCAATTTCTGTTTTCTTTGTTTCAAGCAATTCTTCTAATTTATCGGCGTATTGTTGTGTGCCAAATAAAGCAATTGATTCAGTTGTGATACCCATTAGGCTGAAGCAAGTTGCAGCTAATGGTGTCGCAAAATTTAGACTTTTCATTGGTTCGGACCCAAAATCACTTCCGCTTGTTGTAAGAACTAAAGCCTGTTTCCCTTCACACAATCCAACAAGACCTTTTTCTGTTGCAGTGAAAGTTTTACCTGCTTGAATAACTGCATCAAACCAAGCTTTTACAGTTGCAGGTAAGGAGTAATTATATACAGGAGTTACAACAACAATATAATCTGCTTCTAATAATTGATTAGTGAGTTGATCGTTTTTATCGAGAAGACTTTGTTGCGCATCAGATGGAGTGATGCCTCCAAAATTTCTTGCAACTAAAGGGTTTAGATTCTCTTTTAACAATAAATCAGGTGTGTTTTCTGCTAAATCTAAAATACTTATTTGAGTTTTGTCTTTATTTCTCTGAATGAAATAATCTGCCATTTTCTTAGTGTTTGAATTTTCTCTTGGCGTATAGTTTATGATAAGTGTCTTTTTCATTTTATTTATTTTTCATTTGTGAAATAATATGCCTTTTATAAGGTTGTGGTTGTGATTTTGATTTCGTTTAATAAAGTTTTGTTGACGGGGCATTTATCGACAATCTCCATTAGTCTTGCCCGCTGCTTCTCATCAAGATTACCTATTAGTTTAACCTTTTTTTCAATCAGATGAACATGCCCTTTGTCAGATATACAGTCGTCGCAATCTGAATGATGCACTCTCTTTTGCGATAATTCAACCTCTACGCCTTCAAGTTCCCACTTTTTTCTATCAGCATACATGCGAATGGTTATGGCGACGCAACTCCCTAGAGCCATAAGAAGGAGGCTGTAAGGGTCAGCCCCTTCATCTGTACCATAGGGAGCGGGCTCATCTGCGATCACTTGATGTGCACCATTTGTCAATATAGTTTTGTAATTATCTCTGCCTATTTTTGCTGTTACAATATTCATGCGTTCAGTTTTAAAGTCTATTAAATATTTTCTAAGATTTGCCTTATCATTTGATTGGCAAAGCCCCATTCATTGTCATACCATGCGAGTACTTTGACAAGATCACCATCAACAACCTTCGTCATTTCTAGGTCTATTACAGCTGCGTGAGGATCTTTGATTATATCACTCGATACAATTGGATCATTGGTGACTCTGATAACATTTTTATACCGATCACTTGCAGCTTCTTCAGTGAGTATTTGGTTTAATGCTTCTTTTGAAGTTTTATTGGCCGTTACGATTGTGATATCAGATACTGAACCGATAGCAACGGGTACTCTGATAGCCATTCCGTCAAATATACCGGCATACTCTGGCATCGCTTTGGTTGTTGCTGTAGCGGCACCTGTAGTCGTGGGGATGAGGTTATTGAATCCTGTTCTACCCATACGCGTTTTTTTATGCGGAGCATCTACAACACTATTAGAAGAAGTGTTGGCATGAATAGTTGTCATAATGGCTTTCTGAATTCCTAATCGTCTTCCGATTATTTCGATAACAGGACTTATGTTGTTGGTTGTGCAACTAGCACATGAGAATATAGTGCTCTTGCCATCTTTTGTGTTGACACCATGTACAACAGTTGGCACACCTCCACTTGAGGTAGGACCAGATAGGACAACTATTTTTGCACCTGCGTCTATATGCTTTTGAGCATCCTCCTCTTTAGTGAATACGCCAGTACTTTCTATAACTAGCTCTACATTCAGTTCGCCCCAAGGCAGGGTAGCAGGATCTTTTCTATTGTAGAATGGAATAGTATGTCCATCTATGATTAAGTTTTGTCCCTCTATTTTAACTTCTTTTTCAAAAAGGCCGTGGACACTATCGTATTTCAGTAGATAAGCGATATCCTCAATTGGAGCTATGTCATTTACGGCTACTAAATTTAATTCTGGTGTGTCAAGTATTATTTTTAATGAGGCTCTTCCGATGCGTCCCATTCCGTTGATTGCTATATTTTTCATTTTATTTAGTTTGTGTTTGTTATGTGATATTAGTCTTTAGTCTTTAGTCTTTAGTCTTTGGTCTTTAGTCTTTAGTCTTTAGTCTTTGGTCTTTAGTCTTAGTCTTAATCTTAGTCTTAATCTTAGTATCTAATCTAGTCTCCAATCTCCAGTCTCCAATCTCTAATCTCGAGTCTTTAAGATTAAGTCATCCATAAAATGTCTGATCTTCAAAATGATATCGTTACCATCTTCTTCTAAGGCAAAGTGGCCAGTATTGTAGATGTGATAATCAATAACTTTGACATCTTTCTTAAAGGCTTCGGCGCCACTTTCTGGAAAGAAGGCATCATTTTTTCCCCATACGATTAAAAGAGGTGGTTGGTAATCTCTTAGATACTTTTGCCACTTTGGATACAGCTTTAAATTATTTTGATAATCATACAATAGGTCAATTCCCATTTTATCTGCATCCGTTCTTGATAATCTTAAATAGTCTAGATGCCAAGTATCGGGATTGATGTTTTCAGGATTACGGGTCCCATGCGTATATTGCCACTTTAATCCTTCCAAGGAGAATGCTGTTTGGATAGTCGCTTCTGTTTTTTCATTTCGCTCGTTCCATAGCATTTTAATATCCTTCCAAGCGACTCCTAAACCTTCTAGATATGCATTGCCATTTTGATTGATAATTGCTGTGATGCGATCTGGATTATTTGTTGCGAGTCTAAATCCAACTGGTGCACCAAAGTCTTGAATCATAATAGCGTAAGAATCTATGCCTTTCTTTTCTAAAAATGCATTTATAGTCTTGGCTAGATTATCGAAGGTGTAATTATAGGTATCTCTAGACGGAAAATCACTATTGCCAAAGCCTGGATAATCTGGTGCAATAAGATGAAAGTTATCAGACAATTGATTGAGCACCTTTCTGTATTGATGCGAAGATGACGGAAAGCCATGAAGAAGAACAATAGTTGGTCGTTCTGGATTTCCCGTTTCCCTGTAAGCTATATTGATACCGTCGACATTTAAGCTTTTGTATTTTATAGATCTATGATTAATATATTTTACTTCTATATTTCCAAGTTCTACCAATGATGTTTGTGACGTTAATAAGTAGGGTAGAATAAATAATGCTGTAATGATTAAATTTTTCATTTTTGATAGTTTTATAATTGTTATACTATAATCTTCTTTCTGATTCTTCTATTTCTAAGTCGTTGATGCTGGCGTATCTTTTTGCCATTAATCCGTTATCGTCAAATTCCCAATTTTCATTTCCATACGCTCTAAACCATTGGCCTGCCGCATTATGATATTCATATTCAAATCTGACAGCTATGCGATAATCATTATAGAGCCATAGTTCTTTTTTGAGTTTATAATCAAGTTCATTTTTCCATTTATCTTTTAAGAAGGCTTGGACTTCTTCTCTTCCATTAATAAATTGGTTTCTATTACGCCATATGGTTTTAATGGAGTAGGCTTCTGACACCTTTATGGGATCTTTACTGTTCCACGCATCTTCAGCCAACTGCACTTTTTGTTTTGCTGTTTCTTCTGTAAATGGTGGTAGTGGATACTTCTTCGTCATGTTTTAATTGTTTTGTTATTAAAGAAATAGATAAAATACCGAACGTACGGTAAAATATATTGATAATTTTTTTTCTACTTATACCTCTGTTTAATTCCAGTTATTGTTTTATCGAAAATGCTTAAATCATTCAAACCATGAGCGACTACAAGACTCCCTTGAATATCAATAAGCGATTGAACAGCATTCGCTTTGGCTTGAGCTTTAGTTTGTTTAAATGCTAGTCCAAGCTCATTAAAATGCTTTATCCACATTTCCATTCCCTCCTTTATTTGACTACCAAACATTTCTATGCCTACTTTCATGGATAAGGTTCTTAGTATGCAAGAAGAGCCTCCTCCATTATACAAGAATTTGATATTTGCTAGGCTCTTCTCTAATCGTCGGGTAGGTGAGATGTTCTCATCAATCATTACATTGAATATGTTATTATCTACCCACTCTCCAATGAAATCAAACACCGCCTCAGCCATCTGCTTTTTTCCTTCTGGAAATCGGTGGTATAGGCTTGCCTTTTTGAGTCCAGTCTCTTCAGCTATTTCTGATAAACTCGCACCTTCAAATCCTTTTGCTCTAAATACCTTAGTTAAAGCATTGAGCACGTCTTCATCATGTACTTTTTGTGGTCTCATAACACAAATATAAAGCAATTTTGATATTTACCAAACGTTCGGTTATTTAAATTAGTTTAAAACTTAGCTTGATAAATTGATTGAATTGGATAAACCTAATAATCAAGCAGAAATCGTAGTTCATTCGAGTCCATCTTTCTTATATATTGTTGCATGTTATTCTCAGTATCATCATATCCACAAACAATAAAGTCATTGTCTCTATAGAATATCAATCTAAAATCTTGTTGACTGACAATGACGAGTCCTGCATGTGTATTATGATCTGCTTTTTGCCAACCATTGTTATTGGCTTTAAGCCAAGTTACTAATTGTTGGTGTTTTAGATCATCCGCAACTATCAATTGAGGAGTAGCGTCTGAGTTGGGTAATTCGACATCAATGATTTTAAATGGCAGTTTAGCGTCGTAATGTTGAGTGATATCGAAATTACTTGAACATGAAACAAGCATCAGAGAAAGCATATAGCACCAAGCGATTTTCATAATTGCCTACATTTTCGATAAATTAAATATTTCCTTCCATGGAATAATAAAAGGTAAGATACAAACCCATACCAAGAAAAATGACGCCATACCTTTTGGAAAAGCTTGGCCATTCATCACTGCTGGCAGAGCTACTATTAAAAGCCAACTTGATTTGTAAATCAATTGAAATACGAATACTAAACTCATTTGCTTAGGATAGATAAGTCCAAATATTGACAAGATGAATATGGCAAACCATAAGGCACCTACCAATCTTACAGCTTCTGAATAATCAAATGTATTTTCAAATACGCTGCTTGTCGCTTTCTCAGGATAAAATAAAGGAACTGATACTTATCCAACCTGCAACTATAATATTTGCGACATACATCATTTTCATTGTTGTCATGAGCCTGATCTTTCATAAATCAACTCGAAGACTACGGATAGGTTTACTTATTCGCTAGAAAGTTTTGAAATTAATTCAATTTAAATTGATCCCTATATTGCGAAGGGCTTAAGCCTTCCTTCTTTTTGAAAAGACGCGAAAAGTATTGAGGATATTCAAATCCTAATTCATAGGCTACTTCTGAAATACTTTTATTAGGATTCAAAATTATGTTTTTGGCTTCGTCAATTAAGTATAGTTGTAGATGCTTAGTTGATGTCTTTCCTGTTTCTTTTTTTAATGTATCACTCAAGTATCTCTGTGATACGGACATGTTTTTAGCTAGTTGTTCTATACTAGGGATGCCGTTATGAGATAGGTTTCCAGAACTAAAGTAATCAACGAGTTGATTGTTGAATTTTTCAAGAAGATTATTAGAATATTCTTTTCTATTAATAAATTGTCTTTCATAATATCTCTGCGCATATTTGAGCAAAGTACTTAATTGAGAAATAATGATATCCTTACTAAATACATCTTGATTATTATGATACTCGGTTTCAATACTTTTTACAGTTGATTCAATTTGAGCTTCTTCTTTTGGGGATAAATGCAATGCTTCGTTAGCACTGTAAGAAAAGAAGCCATACTTCTTTACTTTCGATGCGAGTTCAGTGCCTTTAATAAAGTCTTCATGGAAGTTAATTGAAAAACCTTTTTGTTCAAATGCTGCTTGATTATCCCATTGCATAACTTGTCTTGGCGCCATAAAAATTAAAGTACCATTGGTAAAATCATACTGTGTGCGTCCGTAGTTCAATTCTCCTTTGATAATTTTCTTTAAGCTTATTGTGTAGCAGTCACTGGTAATCGGTGGGGAGCTTTTTTTAGGACAGGGTAGAAAGTTGTTTTCTTGCGAACATAAAACACTAAGCATAGGATGCTCTGGCTTAGGCAATTCCAAGTATTTGAAATAAGCGGATAGTGTTTTAAAGTGTTGCATATATTTTTTATTTCAGATCAACTTGCATAACATTCAACTGTCTGTTGTAAATCTGCATTCTTTTTAAAGCTTGACTATCTAAAAGTACAAGGACTAAAAAGAAAGCAATTATTGCGATACCAATAGCTTTGACATTTACATTAGAAGTGAATGATGCTATAAGCGCCGTAATGATAATAATTATAGGGAAAATTTTCAGTGCTACATTTTCATATGTCTTTATTGTACTGCTAGTTCTTTCTAATTCTGCATTTATCACTTTTTCGGGATCGCTTTTATAATCCATTTCAAAGTTATTAAGTTTGGTTTTATTGCTTACGTAAAAGCCTACTCCAGCACCTAAAAGCAAAATTCCTGAAACTAATAATGGGATGATTAAAGCTCTAGATAATGGGGCCTCACCAATTTTCCACAGACAAAAAGAGCCTAACGCATATAGTAGGCCAATAAACATAAAATAAAATGAGGCGATGATTTCGGCCTTTGCCCACTCATTAAAGTACTTAATTATTTCCATTATTTAGATTTATATATTCCATTTAATTCCCGTAGCCTGCTCTGAAATGACCCATAATTTTTTTGATGCATCTTTATCTTTTGCATGGGGTTTGATTTCGTGTGCACCGACAGGTCCTACAAAGTGCCCCCTGCCAGTCGGGCCATAAAATTCTTTTTGATCTAGGTCTTTTTCAGTTGCACACATCAATTGTGGATAAGCCCCATTTTCAGCTGGTTGTGTTAGTGGAGATAACTTCATTAAGCCAAAAATAAATCTCATCAATAAACTGCCACTTGTTGTTATTAAGGACGTTCTTGAAGATCCTGGATGACAAGCGTATGCTTTTACGTTTGTTTTTCCTGCTTTTGAAAGTCTGTTTTGTAGTTCATATATAGACATGATTTGTGCTAATTTACTTTGACTGTAAGCGTTATTTGGAGTGTAATCCTTTTCCCAATTAAGATCGTCAAACTTGATGGCTTTTATACCCATATTATAACCCATGCTACTGACGGTAACAATACGACCATTTGACTTTTCTATTAATGGAAATAATAAAGCTTGTAATGTAAAATGTCCAAAGTAATTTACGCCCATTTGACTTTCCCATCCATCTATGGTGAGTTTACGCTGAGGTACTTGTGCAATAGCTGCATTACATAGAAGCGCATCGATTCTCGTTACTTTTTGCATCACTTTTTCAACGGCCTTTTTTACTGAAGCTTGTTCGGATAAATCCATTTGTATGGATACGATATTTATATCTGGACCCAATTCATCCTTTAAAGTTGTGATGACTCCTGCGGCTTTTGTAGGATTTCTATTAAGCATGACCACTTGTGCCCCTTTAGATAAAAGGATTTTAGCTGCTTCAAAGCCAGTGCCACTTGTTGTGCCAGTAATCACGAAAGTTTGACCAGTTAGATTTTCAATTCTCGATGGCAGCCAGCCTTTAGGTCCAAATGCATTCTTTCTCAAAATGATTTAATTAAGATGAAGTAATAAAAGTATTTTAAATATTACTTCTCAAAGATAAAGACCTATTTATCCCATTCTCTTATACAAAAATGTCAATCATGTATACATTTTGGTAATGCAAAATTTCAGTATGCGTAGGATTATATACCCGCAAATAACTTCTTAAACTTCTCAGGCAATGGACTACTCGCTGATGTTTTTTCAGAGGTGATTGGATGTTCAAATTCTATTGAACTGGCGTGGAGGTATAATCCTTGGCCTTTAGATATCTTGCCTTCTATACCATACGTTTTATCTCCTAAGACAGGATGACCCAATTCTGAGAGATGAATGCGAATTTGATGTCGCCTTCCAGTTATCAATTGGACTTCCAATAAATTTAGACCATCATATTTGTCTGAATCTATAGAATCGATTCTTTTATAATTAGTTTCAGCGTTCTTTTCCTTAATGGGTGTTGTGATCTTTCCTGAGTCATTGATTTTGCCGATGCAAATAGTGTGATATGTTTTCTTAATCCGTCTTTCTGCAAATGCCTGACTCAAAAGGACATTCGATTGTCTTGTCTTGGCGATCAATAAAACACCACTTGTTGGTCTGTCCAATCTATGCACAGGCTGAGGTATAGGAAGTGCATCTTTTTTAGAGCTTTTCTTTAGAATGTTAGGTAAGGCATTCACCAGGGTACGATTCATATTTCCACTAACAGTCAGTCCTGCAGGTTTATTGATGATAGCTAAGTCATCATCTTCATATAATACAGGTACTGTTATATCTAGTTGGATAGCTTCTTTTTCTTTTGGACGAAAAAGCTGTATGATTTCACCACCTTTTATGTAATCGCCACTAAAGCCAATTTTCCCATTGACTTTGATCAACTTCTTGGAAATGACCTTTTTAATACCTTTTCTTGATGAAACTGATTGGAATTTGCCAACTAGGTAATCTGAGAGCCTTTCGGTTTTTTCCAATTTTGGGACAAGGATGGATTCTATTTTTTTCAACGTGTACTTTTTTATAGTGGAATTTGGGGTAAAGGTAGGGTTATTTTAGGTGGTTGAGAGGTTAAGTGGTTAAGTCGTTAAGTCGTTAAGTAGTTAAGTGGTTAAGTAGTTAAGTAGTTAAGTGGTTAAGTAGTTAAGTCGCGACGCCAAGTCGAAGATTCCGACTTTAACGTCGGATGGGTGGGTTTTAGGTCACGACGTTATCCGGTTTTATCAATCAGATTTATAGTCGTAGATTCCGATCGAAGCATCGGATGGTTAGGTCGTTAAGGTTGTAACTATAGTCGGAGATACTGATCGAAGCATAGGCTCTTATAAAGTCTATCTCCGAACGACTACAAATTTCTCAACAATCAGCTTGTCTTCGATTCTAATTATCAATTGGTAATGTCCGGGCATTAAACCGGCACAATCTACATATGATGATGTATCCTCTAAGGACAATTGACCTAATGCATTGAAAACTTGATAATGCTGTATTGGATAATCACTCTCTATGTGCAAAATATTCTGAGCGGGATTCGGATATATTTTTATTCCCAATTTTAAGAACTCATAAGTGGAGGTGATTTTATCTACAAAAGTACTTTTGGTCGTATTTGTGATGATCGGCGCATTTTGATCAAAAATGATATACGCTGTGTTTTCTACTGTTGTACCTGGTTGGATGTCGGCTTTTGCATTGATTCTGTATCTTATAAATCCATGGCTTTCGGGCTCATTGGTCAGACTGTCAATTAAGTAGATGTCTTTGAACAAAAATTCAATAGCCGGTCCGTCTATATAAGTTTGTAATTGATGACTTGTAGATAATACTTTAAATGTGCTCCAATCTAAGTTGTCATCCAAGGTGTCTTTAATACTGACATCTATTGCAACATCATTACCTGTATTTTGAAAACGAATGAGATAATCCAATGTCAAATCGTTTATTAGTAGTTCATTGTTAATGCCTTCACCTTTTGGAGTAACGCCCTTGTCGTTAGGGTCATAAGAACATCGGACTAATGATTCATAAAAATCAGAACTTGCGGGCACAATTACATTAGATGAATCTCTTAATATTTCTGTAGTGAAATTGATGAAATTACCGGTAGCCGTTTCATCAGGCGCTTCCAAAATAAGTTCTATGCGTCTGTTTTCAAAGGGCCTTAAGTCTTCGTAATTCCATATGACAATATTGTTGTCAATCTCTGAATAGTTGGGTGTGGCAGAGATAAAATTTACTTGAGGGTCCAATGCTAGTACGATCTGACCAGCTTCTATTACAGATCCTTTATTAACATAGTCTAGATAAAAAGGGACCTCTGTATTACATCTTGTTAGCTCAGAACTTAATACGACTTCCATGTCATGAACTTCACCTGAATGCACCAATCCAAAATCTTTATTGATATTATCTATGCCCCAATTAAAGTATCGAAATGAATAAGCCATGGAGTCTGTTGTAATTATCCATTCAGGGTCTAATATTGGTTCGACAACAAATTGAGCGCCTTGGTTACCAATTTGGAAGTACGACCCATCTTGATCGGTAACGGCAATATTGTCTGTTGGTACAAAACTGATCGGCCATTGTCCGATGCCGTACTCTAAACTATCTTGAATGCCGTTCTCATTAGTATCATAAAATACATCACCCGAGATGCCAAAATTTGAACAGTTGATCTCGCTTTCATTATTGCATCCAGGTGCATTGAAAGATATTTCTGTATTCTCTGAACCGTTTAAAACACCGCAAACGCTGAATACGGCGCAGTCGGAAAGCATAGAGTTTCCATCAAGAGACAATGCTGGTAAACTGTTATTGTTAGGGTTAAATATCGATTGTGGATCTAAGTTGTTGAGACCTTCCAGTGAAGTAAGATTGGGATTAGAAGAGATATCAAGGCGACCATTTATAGATCTCAAGTTATTTAATGCAATCATGTTTTCTAAGTTGGTATTGCTCCTAATCGTCAATCGACCGTTTATTTGTTTTAAATTATCTAATCCATCTAATGAGATAATGCTATTATGACCTACGATTGAAAACTCTGAGCCAATTGTTTCTAATTGGGCTAGTCCGCTCAAGTTCGCTACATTAGGGTTGGAAGATAAATTGAAAAAGCCCCCGATTGATTTTAAGCTAGAGAAGCCATCAATAGAGACCAAGCTTTGATTGTCATATAAGTCCAACTCATTACCTATAGAAGTGATGTTGTTGAAGCCATCAATATTTTCTAATGACCTATTTCGCTCGATAATAAAATTTCTTCCAACAGAGGTCATGTTTGGGAAATTGGTCAAGGTCTTCAATTGACTATTGAGTTCTATTTCCAAATCATTAATAATGCTTCCTATCTTTTCTAATCCTTCAAGACTTTCGAGACGCTGATTATTTAGTATTCTTAGGAATTCCAAATCACTATTTACATTCTCCAAGCCTTTGAGATTAGTTAGACTTTCATTGAGCGTTAGTACAAATGAGCCCAAGTGTTTTAAATTGCTTAAAGCTTCTAATGATGACATATCATTTTCACTTATACCAAAAATTCCTCCTACATATTCTAAATTAGATAATGCTGAGATATCCTGAAGTTTCATGTTTTTTGTTAGTGACAAATTTCCTCCAACGAATTTTAAATTATCTAATCCAGATAAGTTGCTTAGGCTTTGAAATGACGGATTCGATCCTAAGGCTAATGACCCGAATATGGAATCTATTTTTTCTAGTCCTTTTAGGTTTTCTAAAGATGCCATTCTTACCACAAAAAGATTGTCACCTATGTGTTCAAGATTAGCTAATGCTTCAATAGATGACATTGATGAACTTTCAAATATCAAAGAACCACCAATTTGAGTTAATTGATTTAATCCTTCTAAATTTTGCAGACCTGAGACACCCTCAAAAACGAGATCGCCACTAATAGTTTGGATTTGCGCTAGGCCATCTAAATTTGTGATTAGACCATCTAAGGTGACGGTACCTTCAATGTTGGTGCAGTTGGCATGGTCAGTAGGGAAATTATCAATTTGTGATTGATTGCTAAATCGAATGCCATTAGGTAGGCAGGATTGGGATTTAATGAAGGGAGTAAATAAAAATGAGAAGCATAAGGTAATTAGGACTGTTTGAATCTGCAGCGAGAAGTGATTCATTATGTTAATGATTTAATGTGGTGTATACAATGACTATAAAACGTGTTGAGATTTAAAATCGTTGCAAAGATAGTATAAGGTATTACTTGTTTGTGGGATTCGGTATATAGCTAAACGGATTTAAATGTATGAAGTTAAATTTTTGGCTTACTTCTTTTCTTGCCTCAGGATCTTTTCCATCTTACGACCTTTTGCTAATTCATCAATGAGTTTTTCCATTTGTCGACATTGTTTGTATAATTCAAACTCTTCTTCTATTTCTTCGATTCTATAGCCACAAACAACACCTTTAATCATATATGCATTAGGATGAATTTTAGCTTTCTTAAAGAATGCTCTATAGGTTACTTTGTCAGCAATGAGTTTGTCTAAGGTCTTTTGATTCATGCCGGTAAACCATTTTAATACCTCGTCTAATTCTTCTTTCGTTCTGCCGTTTTTTACTAAACGATTGAGGTATAGGGGATAGATATTGCCAAAAATCAAATTGGCTACTTGTTCGTTTTTCTCGGCTGTTACTTTCATATCGTTGTTGCTGTAAAATGATGCTTACTCAGAAGACTAAGGTTAAGGAAGCATTTTTAAGGGTTAAATATATTTAAACTGTTCCAATAATGCCCCATTTGACCGCGCTGTCTCATTTTTTCTTTATCAATTTTATTTGGTAAGTTAACCTTATCCTGTTTTAAAAGGAATTGCTTTATATGAGTGTAATTTTCAATTTGCTGAAATAATAGATCTAATCTGTCATAATGATAGAGCATCCATTTTAATTCAAAATCTAACTTGCCTTTTTCTATTATCTCATTTAGGATCTCGAATGTTTGGCTTTTTGCTTCTTCATCCAATATCACGATTCCAGAATGGCATGCTGGTTCAGCAATGCCGTACCAAATGATAAATATTGCTCTTTTGAGGGCTTCTAGATTGCGATCGGCGATTAGTGTATAGTCTTTGTGTATCTTTTCATATGCATCTGCGATACCAAAGTATACGACCATGTCATTCTTTTCTTCGGTGCTTCCTTCGAATGTTTGTAGGTGGTTGAGTAAGTCTAATTCTTTTTGTGCTAGGGTTTCTAGGTCCATGATTTTGGTTATCTTATGACTAAGATATTGAACATTTGTAATTGGACTTAATATTGATAATGCATAATTAGATGATAGGTTAGGGGTATTCATATGTCGCCACTCTGTGGTTATTCGGGTTTAGTCACTCTGTGGCTAGGGTTGATCTAGGATGCTTTGTTGTTCGGGTGTTACCGTTCTGTGGCTATTTAGGTGTTGCTACTCTGTGGTTATCCAGGTGTCGTCACTCTTTGGTTATTCGGGTGTCGCCACTCTGTGGCTATACGTGTCTTGTCACTTTGTGGTTATTCGGTTGTCTCTACTTTGTGGTTTTTTTGGTGTTGCCACTCTGTGTCTAGGGTAAGTTTAGGTAGGTTGTGGCTTATGGGTGAACAATCGTTACCTAGAAGTCATTTTGATGATTTTGGTTTTTAGGAGTTGTTTTCTTGGTTTGATGGGGTTGGTTGAAAGCTGGAAAATTATTTCTCCAGCAATCTTAAAAATTCTTCTCTTTGGTGTGGTTCGTTGAATTTGCCTCCGTATTCCATGGTGACTGTAGAACTTTGGATATCTTTTATACCTCTGGCTTGTACGCACAAGTGCTCCGCATCTACGACGACTATAACGTCATCTGTTTCTAATTCCTTTTTTAGATCATTGTAAATCTGAACTGTCATTCTTTCTTGTACCTGTGGACGTCTGCCGTAGTAATCAACAATCCTATTAAGCTTTGATAAGCCAATCACCTTGCCAGATGAGATATAGCCAACATGTGCAATCCCTGTTATTGGTAGGAAATGATGTTCGCATGAAGAACGTAAGGTGATGTTCTTTTCGATTAACATTTTACCATAGCCGTACTTATTGTCGAAAACAGAGATATTAGGTCTGTTTTTTGGATCTAGTCCAGCAAAGATTTCTTTCACATACATTTTAGCTACGCGATAAGGTGTACCTTTAAGGCTGTCATCATTTAGGTCTAAACCTAATGTTTCCATAATGACTGCAAAGCAGTCTTGAATAATTTTGATTTTTTCATCATCGGTTTTGTCAAAAGCATCAGCTCTCATTGGTGTTTCGATGCTTGTCATAACGTGGTTGTCACCTTCAATTTCGATTTTTAATTTGTCTGCTACACGCATAATTTCATTTGTATTGGCCAAAACAATATTGTTACGCAGGTGCCAATTATGGCTGCATATAGTTTATCTATCGCCTTGGTTGTGTTAATGTTTAATTGAATATTTCCTAAATCGTGTATAAAACATCACATTTTGAAAAAGGTTTTATGGAGTGGGGTATATAGATGAATTTAATTTGTTGTAGTTAACTTTTCATAAATAGTATTCCATCAATCAAACCAAGTAATATCAAGCCTTTTAGCAACTGAGTCCTCGAACAACCGAGCCCACGAGTCTCTGAGCCCCCGAGCCCCCGAGAAACCTTTACCCCGTTCAAGACATCACTTTCCTAAACAATCCTCCCGCAAAACCTTTATTAATTCCACCGACGGAAAAGCTTCTACGTCATGTGTTTGAAGCACTACTTGCCATTGTTTACTAAGGTCTACTAACTTGTAAATTTGACCTTGTTGATGTTTTCTGAGGGCACGTTGCAATTGTATTTTCCAAGTATCTAGAGCAACCCAGCCGGTATCTCCATCGTTCTCCTTTAACTTACTGTGAGTGTTAAGTAACTCGTCGAATGTAACGCCATCATTGTATGCTTCAATTATTTTGTCGGCTGTTTCTTCATTGTTGTCCTTCAATGTAATGATACGTACTCTTCCAAAATCCTTCTCTTTCATGGACCTTAGTTTGACTACACCACAGGTGTTATCGTCATTCACTAAAAATTCTGAAACTTCACCTTCTTTTAATTGTTGTGATGCTTTTTCCAAAACAGTTTTCAAGTCAGATATTCTATGGCTGGTGGAACTGATTTCATAGTTTCTGAAATGCTTCCTTTTGAATCTTATGAAATCAAAATTGGGTTGTTGTAAATCTTCGATGATGGCAGTAAATTCTTCTTTGTGTAGATTAGTATATGCTTTTCGTGTACAACTTGTTTGTATTATAACTCCACCAAATAAAAGTAGTATGTGCAAATATATTTTCATGATTAAAAACTATAGCCGTAAGTGGATTGTCTTAAAGAACCAAGGTTTTATTTTTTTACAATTTTAATATTGTGGATTTCATTATCCTTAGATTTTATTCTCAGGAAATATAGACCTGCATTCAAATTTGATATATCTAGTCGATTATTATCTGATCTTATTGGATGTACATAACCATTCATGTCAATTAATGTTACTGCACTTGGAAGCTCAATGTTGTTGATTACAAACTGTCCAGAGCTAGGGTTAGGATATACCTCTATCTTTTTATCAAGTAACTCTTGTTTTGCTGAACTAATGACACCTCTGTTTTCAAAAACTACAAATGACTGTTCTAAAATCGCGTTTACGAATACATCAAGATTACCATCTTCGTTATAGTCGTAAATGGTTAGCCAATCTTCTGCAGCTTGCTCAAAAGAATTTGTGAATGAAACGCCTTCGAATTGCACTTTACCTACAGTCTTGGGTGCTCCAAAAGTACCATCACCGTTACTAATGAGTATACTGGCTTTGAGTGAGTCGAAACTCTCATTTTCGAGGTAGATCAAATCAGGATTCAGATCATTATTCATGTCCGCAGTTTTTATGCTAAAAATCCTTCCTGTATCAACAATTTTTTGTGCGTTTGAAAAACTGCCAGATTCATTGACTAATACATTAAGGTCATTGCCATTAAAACCTGTGATAATTATATCTAAATCCCCATCATTATCAACATCATTAGCACTGATTAAAGATTCTGGATTTGATACACTTATGTCTTGTTCTGTGTACGACCCGTTGCCATTATTCATTTGGATAATTAATCGATTGCCGCCAAAGATGTCTTGGATGTATGCGAAGTCAGTAAGACCATCCTGATTTAAATCAAATGCTTGGGCACCTTTTAGTTCTGAACTAGAAAAGAATGAATCGTTAGATTGAATCGACTGATCATCATTAAGGTAATAAACATGAATGGTCTCTGTAAAGGCACCTCCCGAAAAAGTCAAATCTCTAGACAATATATCCACTATGCCATCATTATTATAGTCCGCTGCTCGATAGATTCTTCCCTCTAAAGGTGCCGTTGCTGGATTACTCTGATCTGCAAACTCAGTTTCGGAAACACCAAGCTTTATTTGGAAGTGACCGAGTATGTCTGAAAGGTTATCTCCATCATGATCAAAAGCATCAACTACAAAACCTGATAATTCGCCTATATTACCTATTTCTATTACTTGGTCATTTTCAAACTTGTATAAAGTGAGGACTTCATCAATATGTGCGAGAAAATGTAATTGTCCGTTAAGCACTTTTGCATAAACAACATCTTCTACATTCTGGATGTCGTTATTGCCGATAGATGCGCCAAGGTCATTAATTAATACTCTTTTGTTGGCAAACTCTTGAGAATAATTTGTTTGTAGAAAAAGAAAAAAGAAAGCTGTGTTAAGTAGAAGTTGTTTCATGTTTTGTTTGTTTGATTAATTGGCGAGCTTCATAGTTTGGTAAAATGGCTGCTAATTTATAGTCTACTTTCAAAACAATTAAGGTAGGCATTTATTTCGTCATCATAATGACCTCCCTTAAATACATCACATTATATTATGGAATAAACCTCTCAAATTCCTGACCATTAAACCTATAAGCACCATGCTCATGTGTCCCTAACCAAAGTTGGCCGATATTATCTTTGTAAATACTGAAAATGGGGATTTGCTCTGATTGTTCTTTAACTGTATAATGTTTAATTGCTGTGCCATCATATCTCCATACACCATCTAGATATGTAACAAACCATAAATGGTCATTATCATCTCTTACAATAGATAAGTATTCGTCTAATGGACCGTCTGGTTGTCCATCAAGACTGCCAATGCTTTCTTTTCTGGTATAGAAATTTTTACTATTTAAAGTTGAACTGTCATAAATGCTGTAGGTGTTTTCTGTATTGAACCAAAAATCACCGTGTTTATCTTCGGTAATTGAACGGACACCGTTAGCACCTTCATTTCGAAATTCAGTTACATCTTCCTCAGTGATCCATTCAAAAGACTGTCCGTCATAGCGACAGACACCAACTGGATTTGTCCCAAACCAAATATTATTTCTACTGTCTTTGTAAATGCTATAGACTTCAAATGGTACGGGGAAGTTTGATGGTTGAGCTAGATTCAATTCATGTAGAATGGTGCCGTCATATCGATAGACTTTCTCGTTTCTGTATGCATGTTTAAACCATAAGTCAGTTGATTGCAGTCTCCAGTCTTTGCTAGGAGTAGACTCAAGCGTTGTAAAGCCTTTGCCATTAAATTGAACTATTGTTGAGTAGGGATGACAACTAGTGAAATATAAATTTCCTGATGTATCTTCATCTATGGCATCAATTCGATTATTAGCTAAGCCGTCTGCTGTGGTGTAATTAATTAATGTTTCTCCATCGTATTTATAAACGCCAGTGTCCCAACTCCCAAACCAATAGTTATTATTCTGATCTTGATGAATCACCATGATGCTTTTGCCTAACTGATTGACGGTGTCGCCTTTAATGGTATTTTGAATTGCGGTTGGTTGAATCGTTGTTTTGGTATGGCATGAGGATAAATTTAATGCGACGCTTAGTAAAAGTATAATAGAGAAGAGTAAATGCATTGATTGTTGTTTTGATTTAGAAATTAATGATTAAGCGCGCTTGTTCCAAAGCAAATAAAATGATTTTACGTTGTATTATTAGTCACTATTTTACTTCAGATAATACATCTTCCTTCTCATAATCCTATTAAATCTACAGAATTTAATCTGTTGTGGCTTGAAATTCTTTTTCTGTTTGGTGATGTTACCAATCACTTTATTATCCTTCACTTCTAAAATACCTGGATCGCATACATGGTATTCAACGATAGGGTAGTTAGGTAAAATGGATTGAAGATCTATTGCATTATCAGGGTTGTTTTCTTTTTCGTAAATACTCGAATTATAACTTGTTAAATTTTTTTCTAAAGTCGTTTTTAAAATGAGTTCTGTCCCTATTGGATAACCTTCAATGTTTGTTTGGCAAGCACTTGTACTGCCATTCCCATAGAGTAGGGTGTCGACTTGCAGGTCATTCTGGTACCAATGTTCGACTTTTATAACAGTATAGCTAAAAAAGAAAGCAGTTTGCTTTAATGCTTCAGGTTGCTTGATAACCTTGATTACCTTTCCTTTAAATATGATTTGATTGGCTTTTAATTCTTCGGTGAAATTATTGGGCCCAAAACACGAACAGGCGAATGCTTGATAGCTTAATAGTAGGAATAGAATTAGTAGAAAACCTTTCATGCATTTTTTTTATCGAATCTAATGATTTTAATTTACTCAATAATTAAGTCAAATCTTCCACTCGAGTAACACGCTCTGAGATTAGTTGTATAACACCCGGTTTGATTCTTTGAAATTCTGATTTTATTTCCTCCCCATCCCAGCAGATAACTTAGTCGGCATATGGGTTTTTCTTGCTTTACATCATTTTCATCAAATAATTCAATATCTGTTTGAGTGCCAGCGTATGGAAATATGATGGTAAAACTATCCTGACAAATCTTTTCTGTTTCGATTAGAAATGTCTCAGAAATACTATTAATCTCATAATGTCCAAAATGTATGGGGATATTATATGTCTTATAATTTGAGTTGTCTGTTTCAAATTGCAAATATTTATTCAGTTGTTGCATAGGTACAATAGATTCAATTTTGAGTCTATAATTCTTCTCTGGATTGTAATGAATCGTATCTTTTTTTGTTAAAATACGACCATTCAGTTTTAGTATAATCGAATCTAGATTAGATTCATAATTGAATAATTTCAAGTGTTGCTTTGGGTATATGAAAAGTCTAGTCTCAGATACGAAACTGGAAGAAACACAATCTTGCTGAGTTATAAATGCATTTGAAGCCTCTTTTTGTGCTAAGCTAAAATTATTGAATGAGCAGACTATATAAAGCATTATACTTATTGATCTTGCTGATTTCATTCAGTATTATTTGATTATTGAAAGCTATTTGGCTATGATGAAAGCCTTCAGATTTTATTTCTAGATGAATTATATAACGGCTATGTTGTGAAATAATTTTAATTATTGTTTAGAATCGTTTTTCAATTAAACAAATGACTTAAAACTTTATGCCCAAATAGAGATTAGGTTCAATTAAAAAGAAATTGCTCCACTTATCTTCTTCAATCTAAAATGCATGAGGAACATTGGTATTCACCGGCCAGTGATTGACGTGTAACTGTGGCTCTAAAAAAAAAAATCTTTTATTCTTGAATAGTGGAATATGATAGCCGATATGGTATGAATTATAGAGTTTAAAACCACTGCTTATTGTTGTATTGTGGCTATCGAGATAAGTCGTTTTTTTAGCCATCACTTCCAAAGTTGTAAATAGACTTTTCCATAGTTTACGTTGATAAGTAATGCCCATTCCTGTTTCTCTTAATCTGCCAGGGTAAAATGCCTGACGATCTAAAAACGCATCATTCCAAATAGGTATGCCCATTGGTGCAAACAACTTCCATGTAGCTAGCTTGATACCTATAGCATCTTTTTCTGTTAAGTGATATCGGGTTTGTACTTCATAGTGTTGCGTGTTTGTTTCTTCGTTACCAAAATTACTTAGTGATAGCCAAGTGGTGAAAAAAGAAAATTGGGATTGTGATTTTGGATCGGCGTCGGTGCACATAGTCTGTGCATGTCCACTTTCTCCAATATGTATAATCAATACAATTAATATCAGCTTGCTAAATTTCATTCTGTAAATTTTAATTGAATAAGATTTAGTGAAGATCTTGAAGTAAGATTCGAAAGTCATTGACTTGGGTTAAGAAGCCAAATTCTGATGAATTGTAGAAAATGATTTAGTTGTCCATCTAGATGTTTCTATATTGATTGCAGTTTTTGTGTTTGTCCTGTAACACCAGTAGTTAATTAATGATGGGGGAAAGTCTACGTTAAAAACATATACATGATGAAAATAAAAGTAGCCATTTACTTATTAAGTGCCAGAATATCATTTTTAATTTGAATGATACTATCCTTCCAAGTACGTTGCACCTCAATCATCTCTTCATCAGTAACGGCATAAGTCATTCTGCTATGATTATGATTGCAATTGCTGTGGTCGTGTTCAATACCCTCAATTTCGATCATATTTTTTAACCACTCATCCTTTTTTCGTTTCACTGCTGACATGTCTGACACGTTTTGTTGAATCAGGGTATCTACTTCTTTCGATATTTCAAGCGCCTCTAATTGAATGCTGTGTGCTTTTTTTAATGCTTCAGACACTTCATGATTGTGCTTGCACGAGATAAACGTGAGCACAATGAATAATAAGTACAAAACATTTTTCATAGGCTTTCTATTTCGAAGTATAAACATATCTATTTTCAACGCCACCAATGATACCTGTTGTCCATTTTTTTTCATCCATCGTATGTGTGTTTCAATAAAGATGAAGAAGGTTGCTAAAATTATATTTTTGATTAATCATATTTATTCGCATGTCAATACAATCTGTGACGAGGCATTCAGGACATACTCGCCTTGACTTTTCTTCTTACCTTTTAGATTTCCTACTATTTGTTTGAGTTTATTTAAGCTGTTTTCTCCAGATGAACATGCTCCACTTGATACTTGTGCCAATATGAGGTTGTAATAAAGATCAGGATTGTTTGCATCTTTCTTAATTGCAAATTGAGAAAGGCTAATTGATTTATCATATTCTGCAGTCTTCGCGTAAACTAGTGCTAATCCTACAATTGCTGGATAATAGAGACTGTCGGATAATTTAATTGATTGATTATATAATTCAATAGACTTTTCGAGGTTTGAATTGTGAACTTCAACATTTGCAATATTGGAGATTATCACGGGGTTATTAGGTTCTAGTTCATTGGCCTCTTTTAGTAAAGCATCTGCTTTTGCTACATTTCCATTCTGTGCGAACCTTATAGCTTTTGTATTGAGATTCTTTGCATCTAATGATTGAAATTCGAACTCCGCTTTAGAGTCGACTTTGTGTGTTGATTCATTAGCCGGGATAGTAAAATAATCATTGTCGGTATTATTTGGAGCATTCCTGCATGAACTTAAAAGAAGTATAAATGCGATGTGTTTTGTCTTAATTTTCATGTTGTTCTATATATTGATATATTTCAAGGTCATAGCTTTTTAGCGATATCCATGGTTGTGTAATGTTGTTTTTGTCTCACAATATATTTTAAGAAAACAAATACCAAACTAACTACTATGAAAAATATGATAGCGACTTGCCAGTTTGATTTTCTCGATATTTCTCAAGTCGTATCAAATGTTTGAAAAGGTTGAACATATTATTTTATCGCGTTTGCTTAATAAAGTACTCTAATTAATTTGAATAAGTGAATAAGTTAAACATTTTTAAGTTATGATGAATTAGTAACAATAGATTGTGTGTCTCAAGTGTATTTATAGAATACGGTAGTCGCAAGGAGTGAGGGTATATAGCATAATCTAGTCGTCTATTTTTTCTTTAGCGTTGTTTGGCTTATTATCCAAGGCAGGCGTGTTCATTTGATTACAATTCGTCTAAGCCCTTATTCCATATAAGACCATAATTGAAAAAGAATAATAATTATAATCAAGTGGATCAATGGCAAGCATGCAACTAAAACACTTTTAGATTTATTCAACTTGTAGCTACAGAAAACAGAGACAGGGTAGAGCGTTGAGACAATTAAAAATAAATATGTTATAAATATCAATGAGACAGGTTCACTGCCACTACGATGCCCTAGTAATGACATAAAATTTGCCAAGATAATAAACGGATAGATGATTAAAGGTATCAGAGAAATTATTCCAATTATCTTGATTAAACGACTTTTACTGCTTTTTGATTGGCTCATAGTTTTTTGGATATTGGTTTTTTATAGAAGGCTTTAGAATAAGTGTGTCACTGTAACATTTATTGGATTCATGTCTTTTTTTTTAAGTACTCTTTTTGCCTCTTTAATTATTGTTATGTTTAAGAAGTTGATAATTGTTGTGGCCATATTACTTGTGTCATCGTGCTATTCGCATAACGCATTTAGCACTTCTTCGGTTTCTTGAACCATAATTTGACCTAATTCTTCATTGCTCTTCATGCTTTCTATGATTGCATTTTTAATTGGTGTAGATGTTTGAGTTTTGTTTTTACAGTCAATAGATAGGTTGTAAATCAATTCAAATACATCCTTTCCGAAGAGGTCGAATTTCTTCTGATTTATTTTTTCATCTGCAAGCGCGTATTGAATATTAAGAATTTCGATGAGATCGTAATAGTTGTATTCTGAATCAAGTTGATATATTTTGTTTATCGTTTTTCTAAATTTTTCGTTTTCAAACCTTTCTAGTTTCTTTTTGATAGATTTTATTGTATTTGTTTTGTTTATGATAATGGGCTGCTCTCTTTTAGGATAATTGAAATTACATGATATATAACTTGCGGTTAAAAAGTCCGAATCAATAATATCTTGAGTTAGAAACTGAAAATGCTGTGTTAATGCAAGCTCGTTTATATAGGATGATGGTGTTTCATAGTTTATAAAAAATGTATCGTTCGATGAATTTGTACTTATTAAATTGAAAGCATCGCAACCATTTGATCTATTGACTAAAAGCGAATTGTAATCAAATAACTTTACAGGACTTGTGTCTGATTTACATCGAACTATAAAAGCTGATACAACAATGACAATAAGCAATAAGTAAGCTTTAGAGAGGGTAGTCTTTGTTTGCATTGGTTTCTATTTTTATTTATTTCAGGTTAATCTATTGCCTATATATTGATGCCTATAAGCAAAGCGTAGACGCTACATCAAAAACGCTTGTTAGTGATTTGTCTTTTCTGCGTTCAGCAGTTTTCCTTTATCGTCGTATTCGTTTATTGATTTGATATCGCCGTTGGTCTTATAATTCTTCCAGGTTCCAATTTTTTTGAACCCTTTCCAGTTCCCAATGCTTTTGATTTGTCCGTTTGGATAGAAGTATTTTGCTTCACCATCAAAGACGCCTGGTTTGATATAATTTAACTTTCCAATGATTTGTCCATTTGGATAGTATTCTGCTCCTTCATAGTTTTTTCCATCAATTCTTTTATAGTACCCAACTACATTTTTCAGCGAATCTCGAAATATCAGATTTTCTTTGTTTGGTTCAATGTAATAATGTTCAATACTCCAAATGTCTTTTTCTTTCGGATATTCAATAGAAATACTGTCACTATTTTTTGGATCACTAATTTCGGCTATAACTTGGTTGTCTAATTTTAAGACTTCAATTGGTGACTTTTCTTTGTCTGTGCATCCAAGATGAATGGTTAATATTATTCCGAGTAATATTAAATTTTCTTTTATTGATATGGCTTTTAGGTCTTTCAATTATTTATGTTTTTTTTCTTGCTATTGGCTATTGACTGTCTACATAAGGAATGAGTGGAAATAATATCATAGTTGTTTGCTTTACATATTTATTCAATCAACCACATGAACTTTAAGTTCATTGCTTACTATTTCAAGTTTATTTGTTTTTTTAATCTTTCTCATGATTTTTTGATCGAAATAATTTAGTAATGAAGGCTATTCGTATTTCTCAATCTAGTGTTCGGAAGAAAAATATAAAGAAAATAAAGGGGTTGTATCAAAAGTTAAAGTTAGGGCTTTACATAGGATCACGTGTTATCGATATTTATCCTTTTAGTCTTGGATCGAAGTTGAAATCTTCGACTTGCGTTATTTTAATTTTTTGAAAATCATGGTGATTTGGATTTATCAAATAATTGTGTTCCATTTTAATGATCGCAGAAGGGACTTTTAGAATTGGATATTTTGAATCATCTATCCACTCATCACCAATTTTTTGGCATTCGCTATAATTTTCATATTCATACCACTTTTGTGAAAGTTGACTTTGTTTAACTTCTTTGATCTGCAAATCCTTAGGAATCTCAATTTTCATAGTTTTAAATACTTGATTCAATCCTTCACCACTTCTATGTACTAGATTTTCAAGACTTGCTAATGCTCTTGTCTTAGAAGTATAAACTACGAAGACTCCTTTGGAATTCCATCTACCTGGATAACCTGATCCTTTAAGAGACTTCGACCATTTTTTAGTTGTTATTCTATAAACTTCCATTTTTAGGCAAGTGCACCAAATTCGATTCTAATTAATTCTTCTTCTATTAAATCAATGCCAGTATTCGTGTTCATCAATGTGATTGGAACTTGGTCACCTAATCCATAGGCTGGTTTATTAAGCCATAACATAAATGTGTTCATGGTCGAAAATATTTCAATTCCTTTGTTGAAAAGTTTAAGCAGTTTTAATGCTATTTCACTATTTCGTGGGTTAAGTTTTTTCTTTTCCCTTTGGTATCTAAGCATAGTTTTCAATGATATGTCGAATACTTGTTCGGCTAGAAAATTTCGATTCATGCCGGAGATTTCAACTAATTCAGAAAATATGACAGAATTAACTCCTTTATTGGCGCTTTTAACAATTGATAAGTCACTATTTATAGATGATTTGTACTTGGATAATACTTTAGCTGCAGTCATGACTTGTAAGTTTTCTTAAATATATAGAAAAATGTCCAGCAAGTCAAGACATATTTCTAATCTCTAATTATTGATAACGGCAGTTTGTGCAAATGCCTTCCGACTTAGTTTCATTTCCCATTTGTAATTCTTCACTGTTAAAAACATAACCTTCAAAAGCCACTTTTTCCCAGTTCAGTCCTTTGGCTTCTCCTTTTTTGATTATTTGCTGAAAGTTCTCTTTAATCTTCTGATTCAATGTTTGTATGGCTTTGTCTAGTTCAGCGTCTTCAATGCCAGATTTTCTACTTCTAAGATTCACTAATTCTAAGTAATGCTCTTTTTTAAAAAGTACCTTCTCTAAGTCTGAAAATGATTTCAATTTAAATGCATCAACAACTTCTAGTAAAGAAATCTCGACTTTATTTTTATCAATATTTTGAGCTTGAATATTTAGTTGCATTAAAAGGGAAACTGTTAATAAGATTAATACTTTTTTCATGTTTTTTTATTGCTGAGAACAGATTTTGTGTACCTAGCATCTCAGATGAGGGAGGATATTCCGTAGTTAAAACTTGTTCTGAGTAGACTTTTACTTGTTTAAGTGATTTAAATTAATCAATGGTTTTGTATTTCCTATAAATAGATTAATCTTTTCATTGCCTTTAAATGAAAGTTAATTGGTAACTATAGAACCTTAACCAGTCTACGATTTATTCCATTGGTCATTAGCACCTTCAAAATCATATAGCTATCCTACTTATATCTCAAATCGTAAATTCCAAAAAGAAATTAAATGATCTAGGTATTCCTACTTTTTGAAGATTGCCAAGTTCCGTAGGGTTCGCTAAGAAATTGATAAAATATTGACTTTTAATAATGTTTTGCCTGTCAAAAAGATTATTGACTTGTATATGCCCATAGAATGTTTTCGATTCTTTCTAAATGGAAATAATTTCAGCATAAGATCAACGCGATGGTAATCGTCCACGCGTTGATCCAATAGTTCTTCTAATATTATAGAAGTCTGCATTCCATCCATGGCTAATCCATTGGCTTGTGTAAATGGACGTCCTATCGCATAATTGTATTGGATTGTCCCCGAAAACAAATTTGATTTATATTCGTATGACGCGTTAAACCTATGCGGCTGAGAAAAAGGACTTGTCACTTACTAAAAAAGGTTGATACTTATCAAGTTATAAATAAATTATTAATTCCATGATTCTGTAATTGAATGCTTGCCCCACTTTTTGTAATCGTACTTTCCCTTTGCGTGAGCTTGACAAGGTGTCATCAGTTCACAACTGTATACAAGTGTTCTGAGTGGAACATAGGATTCGGTTGTTTGAGCCGGCATACCATTCGCCGTTTAGCTTGAAGAGGTGGTTGAGTTCACCGTCTTCGTAGACTCTTTGGTTATGTTTATTTGGATAAGTTGTGTTTATAAGATTTAATTCCTTAGTGGTTCCCATCTTACTGGTTGTCCAGTTGTCAATTTTATCAGTGCTTCTATTGCTGCGTTTTCGCTGCCGTATTCTTTGATGTACTTTTTCTTTATAAGCGCTCTTGACATATTAAATTTTGGATGTTCTTTGTTAGGATTTATTTTCCATTGCCCCTCCTCTTTTACAAACTGGTTGCTCTTTTTAGTAATCAACATATTGAATATGCCATACGCAACTTCTTTGTCTGTAAAGATTATGTCACTCAATCCTGCATCTGTTGAGATTAAGAAGTTGTCTGTTGTTTCTAGTTCATTAAAAGCCTTTTCAAAAGTATTTAGTTGGTCGTCGGATAGATTTAAGGAGTCAATTATAATTCTTCTAGTTAGTACATTTAATTTATCAGCAAAACTGAGTTTGTTTATTTCATTTCTATTTCCTCGAATTGATAAATCAAGATGTCTTAAATACGCATCCTTGTACTCTTTTGAGAGTAACTTGTCCTTTTCAGCCATTGTTGTTGGGCTATAGTAAGTAGTCCAAGTTTCTTCAATTTGCTTTTTGTCTTCTATGGTGCCTTCGACAGCGCAACTGAGTAGGGATGTGAATAGTATGAAGGCTATGCTAAGTGTTTTGTTATTTAGTTTTTGCATTTGTTATTTATGATTAATTTCTATTTTTAACTGCTATGAAACTGTCTCCTGTAGATGGTGTTGCCAATATTTTTTGGCTGTGATCATCTTTCGAATTGTTAGGGTTTATTTTTTTTTTTTTTTCATATACAATTTTGAACTAAACTATTACTAAATGCCTCAAAGTTTTTGAGTAGTCAAAAACTGAATATTTACAAATACTATCTGCTGAACTTACCGTGATCTCGCTTTAGAAATAGCTCAAGATCTGAATTTATGAATAAAAATAAGCATACAGATTATAAAGTAAATTGTTCCAATTCCTAAAGAAAAAATGAGTAACCCTGGAATTACTATTCCAATATTTCTAATAATAAAAGAAATGTTAGTACCTAATAAGGCAGCAAATAATGAAGCGAAAAAAGAGGTTAAGAGTGTTAGCCCATACACTGATAGTTTTGATCGATGTTCACTCACAGCCGAAAACAAAATGTATATAGCAACAAAATTTATAATTAACGAAATTGTAATGTCAGTTGATGTGCCGTAGTTCATATTCGTTGTTTGAAGGTTTAAAATTTATAGACTATCTTTTTTGGTGAATCTTAGTTCTATTGGATTTTCTTTACGTATTATCAAGAGTTGGTCAGTCAAATCCATTTTTTTACACCGGAGCATAAAAGTAAAATTTTGATTTTATTTACTTAAAAGTTTTCACTGACTGATAATTATATGCGGGGGATGCCTGCAGGGAGTATTCCGTCTTAGATGATATTGTCGAAATTTTCATTTCCAAAATTCCCACCATTTTTTTCTTTTTCTTCTTTTACCTTTTAGAGAAATGAGAGTATCAACCGCTTCTTTAAATGTTAGCTGAGTTTCATTCCCATGCGAGTCTATAGCGTAAAATGATGTTAATTCGTTATTTATTTTTTCCTCAACCTCTACTCTAATGGATTTTATGAGTTTGACTAAATCTTCATCTTCAATTCTTTCGCATATAATTTCGTGAGTTGCATACTCATTTCCTGAGTCACTAAAAATATGGGTATCTTCATTTGTTTCTGTGATTTTCAAAGTATTCTTACTAAGGAATTCTAGTTTTCCTATCCAAAAATCTTCATCAGATATATAACCAAGATTACTGTCAGAATAATATTCATCATAATTGTATGGGAATGAACCTGACCTATTTCTATTATCAACATGATAGATTTCGATCATAATGGAATTGTCATTCGATTCATCTTTTTTTAAGTATAGAATGTAATTATTGAATTCATGTTCGCTCGCCAAATTGTCCTTAAAAACTGAATCATAAAGTACTGAATACGACTTGTTCAAGTCCCAAACCTTTGTGTTTGAAATGACGTTATTGTCTAGGTTTTTATAATCTATCTTTATTTCTGTATTTATTACTTTTGAATCCCACGATATGATTTTCCAAATACCAATCGCTTCTTCATACTTAATTTTCATTTTGAATTTTTTATTTAATGGTAAATTACCAATCTGACGCTGTTATTTCAACTAAGTATTCATTTTTAATTGCTATGGTAAGCGCACTTATTATCATTGAAATTGAATCAAGAGACCAGGTGTAGTCAAATAAAATACGTTTAAATTTGTCATCGCTAATTTCTTTTTGCTGTTGAGGAATTTGGATTGATTTTTTATTTGGCAAGAAGCTAAGTAGGTTCCTAGGTTTGTCTTGAATAGTTGACTTTAATTCCGATATGTTATCCAATAGGCTTTGGCGATATTCTGCTAAGTTCAAGTTGAACTCTTTAATTAGATTTGATCTTATCTTAAGCCAAATATTTAGAAGTTCATTTGGATCTTGAACATTAGGAGTTATACGAGCATAGCCTTCAGATACAGATAAACTATTTTCGTCGAAATAAATCTTCATTATCTTCATTTCCTCATCAGTAAAACCTCCATGCTTTTCAGGATCAAAATAAGCACCGCTTCCACCGATTAAGCCATAAATAAAATTATCAGCCCTACCTTCTAGAGTGTATCTATTTATTAGATCAAGGTCTTTTGAAAAATAAGCGATGTTGCAATTTGTTGAAACTCCCATGTTATTTCATTTTTAATTATTTATTACGGATAATTGTATTAGTGTCTCTCGACGAAAGGAGATATATGCTGTCAGTCTCTATTGCTATCTCTCATTATTCAATTTTTTTAATACTTCTTTATAATCTAAATATTCGTCTTTGACTTCATAAATTAGTTCTCCTTCTTTGTCATAGTACTTGAAAGTTCCAATAGGTTTTCCCTTGCTGAATGCACCTTCTATTTTAAGTTGATTAGTGGGATAATGATTTATCCAATACTTTCCATCTTTCTGACCATTTATGTAAAAGCATGAATAGTGCCTCGTAAAGTGTTGACCATGCTTCTTGCCGTTCTTGTACAACTGTTGAGAAGTTAGTTCTCCTTTTTGATTATATGATTTTGAAGATTCTAGGCGGCTTTTTCTATCGTATATATTTATAGATTTGATTTTGCCAATGTATGAAGGAACAAAACCATTTGGTATTGTTTCGTGATTTGGAGGTATGTGAAAAAGTATGCTTTGTTTTACTATTTTATTTTTTTTAAAAGTTGCAATTTGCTTTATGAAACCATATTGGTCATAGAATTTCCATTCTCCTTCTCTTTGTTGTTTATTCACCTTTCCTTCTGCAATGAGTATTGAATCTTTGGAATAGAATTTTGTATATCCTCTAATTTTGGATAATTTTTTGATTTCTTCAATTTCAAATTCTTTCTTTTTATTTTTCATAGAACTGCGATAACAACCATCTGTGTAAAATGGTATGCCTTCTTTTTCGTCCCCATACATTATCCATTTTTGACCGACTTCAAATGTTGCCATGATACCACAGTAGTAGTCACATTTTGAATCTGTATATGCTTTTTCATCCGTCAAGTTTCCTTTATAGTTTTCAATTATCTTAAAGTAAACTCTGCATTCTTCAACTTTGGTTACTTCTCCTTCAAAAATGTATTTGGAATTGAAGTAGTGATTAGGTTCAAATTCAGAGTATGAGCAATAGCAAGCCAGTAAATTCGAATTTAAAAAGAGAATAATTATTAATGCATTTATTTGTTTCATTTTTATCATTTCTTTTCATTTTGTGATTACCGAATGGTGATATGGAGCGGACGCTGCGATAGCAAGTCTGATTCATATAACTTATTATGCATAGTTATTTTTTGATTTTTGAACGAACCTTATTCTGTGATGCAATTTGCTTCGCCATATTTTTAATTCTTTTTGATTTTTTATCATACAATATCTTTAAGGCTTCTTCAATAATTTCGTAAGCATCTAACAAATCGCTTTTAGTTAAATGTCCTATATGACTTCCTTCATTGCCAATAATTTTGTTAGCCATCAATAATTCTCCAATTTTTTTATTCTTCTTGTTTTTGTAATTTTCAATTCTTTGATGAAGGTTTGGGAAAGCGATGAATTTTCCTTTTTTGGTTTTAAATTTTTTGGGAGACTTAATTTCATTTAGTAAATGTTCAATTGCGTTTCTCAGTCTATTAGCTGCTGATTTTAAATCTGAAAAAAAAATATTAAATGATAAGTCTAATTCATTAACAACACTTTCAGGATACTCTTTCTTAATTTTAAATATTCTTAAGTTAGGATGCAGTGATCGGAATTCGTATTCCATCTCCATGAACTCTTTATTGAATGATGTAACATCTGAGTAAACAAAAAACTTCTCTTCACTAAATCCATTGAAAGTAATTCTCCAAAAACATTTATTACATTTTAATATACCAGCTACTAAGAATTTTGCTCCTTTTGTAATCAATCGCTTTCTACTCTTTGGCTCTCTTTGTTCATAAGTATATGAAGCTTCGCTTTCGATATTTAGTTTCGTGGAATTGCAATTAGGGCAAGGCAATTCTTCTATTTCTTGAGTTGTCATTCTTGTTTTCCAAATATCTCTGTTCATTGTATTAATATTTTCTCAATCTTCTTCAAAAAAATCGTTATTAATTTCCTTTACTTCATACATTGTTTTTACTTGAATCCCTACATTGTAGTGGTGCATTAAATCAACTAATTTGAGTCCGTCTATAAGTATTATTGAATGATGTGCTTCTCTTGCTTTTTTAATTGCAGAATTGTCAAATGTAGATGTTGTAATAAAGACTCCTTTTGTGGTGTCGCCACTCATCGCACCTATAAAGTTCCTAATATCCTTTTCACGTACTTTCTTTTCGGTATATCTTTTTGCTTGGGTATAAATTTTTTCAAGTCCAAGTTTGTCTTCATTAATTATGCCTTACCGTCAAAGAGAGTAATTATAAAAGGAGAAATTCGATCTGGAATTTCATAAATTAACTTTAAAACACTTTCTAACTGTTCTCCTACATCATTATTCTTCATTAATTCTGAATAACCAGGAATATCTGTAAAAGCTATTATTCCTAATTTTCTTTGCATTAAATTTTTTGAAACATTTTACCTAAATAGCCAACAAGTTCACTTAGTCTATTTGATTCAAATTTAAATTCTTCTTTTATCCAAGTTACTTCTTTTGTTTTTCTTTCTAGTTCATACACTTTACTTTCAATTATGTCTTTATAGTAAGATTGAATTATCATGATAAGATGTTCTTTGTCATCTTTTGGAATATCAATGTTAATAATTTTCTGTTCTAAATACTTAATGAGAGAAAGTAAATGATTGATTTGTCTGAAAAAATAAATTTTGAATTCATTAGTTACTTGACCACTGTGAAAGTTTTGAGTGAACTCATGAATTGCATTGATTCCTTTTACAGTATAATATTCAAAAGACATATCTCCAAATCCTTTTCTTCTGTAAGATGGATTGTCATCTCGCATTCCCTGAAATTCCAAATTATTAATATCTTCTTTTATTTGACTATATAAAGTTTCAATTTGATTTATCTCTCTATTGACACTCTGATCTTTTATTTCTTTTGTTAGCGCTTCCCTTTGTAATTTATTAGCTTCAAATTGTTGTTTAAATGAAAGGTACACCAATACTGCTCCAAATAATCCTATTATTGGCGAAGTAATTCCTCCAATCGTATCGCCAATTTGACCTGTTTCACTTAGATCAAAATGTGGTAATATGTTTACACGTGTAAAAACAAATACACAGGCAAAGCAAATCAGAATAATTCCTATTGTTAATAGTAGTATGTCTTTAATATTTTGCATAGTATATTAACTCTATTGTATGATGATACCCTGCGTCTATCGATGAAGGGGAGATATGCTGTGGTATCTATTGTTAAAGGTCCTTATATTTTCATTAATTCTTCAAATGTCTTTTCAGGAACTATCCTATTTTGCGTGAAAAAGAAAATTAAATCTTGTGAGAACTTTCTAGTCAAATCATCGTATAAATTAGTCCTTTTTTTTACAATTTTAATATCACTTTTATAGAAAAAGTATTCACGAATCATATTGAGAAAATTTGGAATTTTAGATGAGAACTTTGTTTTATCGGCAAATCTCTCAGACATTTCTAAAAGGTTTTCTTCCCAAGGTGCTGCAAAGTTTTCTGTTGTACCTTTAATTTGATTTACTATGTCAAACATCTTTCTTCTCTCGTTTAAACTTTCACTACCACCGTACAAATTATTTAGTAAAGAGCCTCTAAAATCTGAATAGTTTAATGTTATAGAATTATTTATCAACTTTAAAAGAGAGATGCTGAATAATTCGATGACATATAATGACATGTATTTTTCTTTCAAGTGAATGTTATTTTCGCTAAATAAGTCCTTGTTTGATACTTGAAGTAAATGAATAAGATTATGAATGTTTCTCCATGATTCTTTATTCCAAAACTCGTATTTAATATAGTCAACTAATTTTTTGTTTCGAGTAGAATACCATTTAACAATATCCTTGTTTTTTAAATATTTCGCCTGTTCTATTTTTCTAATCTTATCTGGATCGTATTCATTACCAATTAGCATTCTTCGTATATCAGCTTCACTTAAGCTTCTGACTTTAAGTTCTTCTGATACTAATCTTGCGTTCGTATGAATTTTTGATTTGATGAAATATGCTTGATTAAGTTTAGAATATTTGGAGACGCCGTAAAATTTGTATAATTCATCTAGTGCACTTGTATCACCACTCTTGCATTCTGAGCCAATTTTGCTATATGTAAGATCATTTTCGAATCTAATTCCAAGAACATCTATGTCTGAAATATCGTGTGTTTTATACTGGTCTATATATGATTTAGATCTAAGTTGAATTTCGTAATACGAGCAGTAGCCCATATCCTCAAATAAGGCTTTACATAAATTTTTTAGATCTAAGTCCTGATTGTTTAAAATTGTTTTGCTCATAAGTCTACTCCTCTTATTAAGTCATTTAATTTTTCTGCAGTGCTTTGTGAATATTCAACCTCCTCATCTTGAATTATATGTAAACGAGTTTGAGTTGGATGATTTATTTGTCCAGGCAATAGTATTTTCTTAGCAATGTCTTTTGTATTGTCCATTTTTGCTGTCTCTCCAACTTGTAACATTTCAATTGCAATTTGAACAGCTTTGTTATTTTCAACATTATCTATGTAATGTACTTCATATCTTCCTGCCTTATTTGGTATTAATTTAACTAATCCTAGATTACGTGCAGATTCATATTGTTTTAAACTTTCTGAATGTCCTTTAATATATCCTCTACCAGATAAAGCATTAATCAATTTTTCTGGATTATATATTTTAGTGATTCCAGCAAAGTTTTCACCATATCGAACACAAGACATTAAAACTCTTGCTTTGTGAAGAATAGACTTTTCCTCTTTTCCAACACCTATCCTAGGTGTAAATACAAATTTCTTATTGCCGCTTGTAGAATTGACACTTAATGTTGGAAAACAACCAAGTAGAATTCCATCCTTTATCACATTCTTGTTTAATGAGTCTGAAGAAATTCCTTGATATCTTTTGATTTCTTCAACAGCTTCGGAGACATCTTTAGAGTTATATTTATTCTGAAGTTCAAATAGTTTTTGAGGATTTTCATCCCAATATAAAGGAGAAAATATTATGCTTTTGGAATCTATAGGAGAATTGTATGTGTCGAGTATTGCGGTCTTTTTACCAATGTCTTTTATTATGTCATAATTTTTATGGTCAAGACTTAAATCACTAATTATATCAGTTTCTTTATGCGGGAATTGACTTAGTCTATCAATGACTTGAATAAATTCCCTACTCAACACATTAGGATTTTCGCTATTAAAATAATCACCAAAGTCTTCATAGATTTTAGGTAGACTAGGAACTGTAATATCAATTCTTTTTATTTGTTCATTACCAGTGTGATATTGTAGCCTAACAAAGCCCAATTCTTCTAAAGTCTTTAAACATTTATCCGCTCTGTCTTTTTGGATTTTTAATTCTCCGGTTGCAGAGTAAAATGTTGTCATATCTTTTATTGTCTCATGGTCTTTTATCAAAAGCCCAATATGAATAGCTGCACCTAATTTTTTGACTGAGTAAAGTTCGGTTTCAGTAATTCCCCCGATTGCCGTATTCAATCCATGATGGCAATCGTGTAATTTTATACCAACATTTTTATTTTCCATTGATATTATTTTTTATTCAAGTGACCTCTAACGGATCGGGTGAATCCAGCAACTCTACGAGGAACGAGTAGATATGCTGTGAACGCACCTTGTTAGAGTCAGTCATTTATACTTTGCTGACTTTCACTTCAAATCCTAATTGTCTTATTCTTTTTATTGCTATTTGTAAAGCTACCATACTGAAGAAAGGTAAAAATTCGCTTGGTTTTTTATCTCCATCATACATAAATAGTATTAGGTACTCAATATTGTCATTAACTAGGCTGTTCGTTGCATCTAAAATCAAGTTTGCTCCACCAAAATCCTGTGTAGAGCGGTCTGAAATCCAATCACGCATTCCTTGATCGTTTCTGAGTAGAATTGCAGAAACAGATGTTTGATTCAGAAGATGACTAGTCAGGCTAGATCCTTTGTATTTTTTTACGTGTATAATACGGTCTGTGGTTAGTACATCACTAAACTCTATTCCATGCCTGAAGTCAGGATGATTCCTGTAAAGTTTTCGATCCCAGAATTGTCCATTTAATTCGTTTGCTAACTGTTGATTAATTATTTGTTCTTCTTGTGCTCCGTCCCAAGGAGTGACTCCGGTTAAATCTATTTCGCAATCTTCAATTTCTTGCTTTAGTCCCTTCAAATAAGTCTGGTCAATTTGATACCATTTACTTTTGAAAAGAATATAAACATCGTTTCCAAAGACTAATTGCGCAAATAATGATTTGAAAATCGACCAAGTTGTTAAGGCAGTTCCTCCAGCTTCGTACGGAATGAGCTTTTTATTTTTGAGATATTGTATAGTTACATTGTTAGTATTAATTATGTCATAAAAATCATCAATAGAAACTTGCTCATAAGAGGCTCCATCATTTTTGAATCTGTATTCGCTTATATTTGGAAAATATTCGTAGTCACATAGGGTTATTTCGTCATTGCGAGCATTTATTCTGTTGCAAAGTTCATTTTCTAATTCAGCGATTACCTCTTTATCTTTAACAAGTTTAGAAGAAGTTAAACTTTTGAAAGCGTTGTCTTTAATCGCTTTGTTATAATTATTAAAAGCTACTTTGCCTACTTGAATGATTTCATTGATAGCGATTGGGCATGGCGTTGAATAGAATTCTTTGCCTTTAATTAATATTCTTTTATTGTCTCTATAATGAAATCCGGATAACTCGGTTATGTTTTCTGACTGCCTATCTATTTCGTAGTTGTGTCTTTGAGTGGGATTCGTAGTGACTCTGTTGATTGTTAAAGGGTTGCTGTTTAGGGTAAATGATTCAATTGATTTTGTGTTTTCGTTTCTTATTTCTTCAAAAGCTGCGCCTAAACCGAAATCAGATACAGTATTCTCTCTGTTAATATATGCTATGGAAGTTCCAAAACAACATCCAATTATTCTTCTCTTGTACTTAAAGAATAGTATTGCACCTGATGAACTACTTACTACATCTTTCGATTCCAATTCGCTAAACCCCTCCACTATCGCGAACCAACCTGGGATATTGTTTTCTGTTTCCCGAACTACAAGTAATTTGTCTTCAGGTGTATCTTCTGTAATGTTGACTTCCGTGAGTTTGCGTTTGCCAAGAAGAATGTTCTGATCAAGTTGATTGATTCCTTTTTTAAAAAGGCATATTGCTATTCTACTTGTTGCCATTTTGCTAAGTTTTGATTGACTCTAACTCCCTTATAACCGGAACCTTGCATAACCCAATGTCGCAATAAACCCCATATAAGGGCAATAACCGGAATGATTCCAGTGTCCAATAAATTATTTACAGATTAAGTTTAGAGGGGTATAGCTGTTAAATTAATTAATATTTTGCTTTTTCAGTGCAATTCATTGTATTAATTCATGCCTAAATGGGTGAGGGGCGTGTATGATGCTTAGGTTTAGGTCTTATAATAACTGTCTTTTCTAACGGTTATATAGATGTTGGCGTCTCATTTTGTCTATAGTGCACATAATAACTTGGCTTTATAACCATAAGTAGGTATCAAGTGTATTGTTCTATATTTTATAAGGTTGTAACTCTATGGGCTTGCTATTTACCAAGATGCACACGAATCAAACTGTCAATAGTTTCTGATGTGGACGCGTTAAAACCTATGGTGGCATATAGGATTTCTCTATTGCTATCAAGTAAGTAAGCCGTTGGGTACGCTTTTACTTTATATTGAGGGGGCGCTTCCTTGTCAATAAACATTATGGGATAGCTCATTTCGTGTTTTGATAGGAAATTAGGGAGTCTTGATAAGTCCTTTTCGTTGTTGTTAAATGGATTGACGCCGATGACTTGAAGTTCTTTATTTGAATAGGATTTGCTGAGTGCGTTTAAGTGTGGTATGGCGTTAATGCATGGTGGACAATCGATGTACCAAAAATCAATTAATAAAAAATCGGATTTAAAGGCTTTGATATCCCTCATGGTATTCTGCTTGTATAGTGTGCCTGATAAAGGAGGGAATTTACTGCCTTTTGGTAATAATTTAATCTCTTCATAGACCTCATCTTTACTCTCATAGCTTGATTTGATTTTATTGAATCGATCTAGTAAATCTTCTTCTGTTGTTGAAGTGTATTGGATTTTGTCAAAATTGTATAGCGCAAATTGACTTTCTATACCAGTGCCAACTTGCTGTGTGATGCGATGTATTTGGTAGTTCTTTTTATCAACCAAAAATTTGAATTCTTGATGTTCTTCTCCAGTGACAGCCATTGTTAATTCCCAAACTTTATGCGCTTTAATTTGACTAGGGATGACATCGACTTTTATAGTGGTGTCTTGGATAATACCTTTTAATTTTTCGATATCTAAGAGGAAGTTTTGTATTGATTTTCCAAATGGGCCACCTACTATAGCTCCAATTTCACCATTAGGATGTTTGGTTATAACTTTGTTCTCGCCACTTATAGAGTAGATGTTTTGACCATCAAAGAATTTTTCGGAAGCGTCTTTTTTGATCCATATATGCCCACCGAATACCTTGTCTTCTGTTCTCACTAGATCAACTTCATAATCATTAAAACTTATAGTATCTAAATCACCAACGTATTTGATTTTAGAATTAGAGACATAAGACAT
Source organism: Saprospiraceae bacterium (assembly GCA_020630775.1). GTDB lineage: Bacteria > Bacteroidota > Bacteroidia > Chitinophagales > Saprospiraceae > RFSX01. The sequence continues at coordinate 49,169 of JAHDIN010000006.1, forward strand.
AGAAGGGTTGGCATTATAATGCGCTATCATGTTGTCAATTAATGCCTCAGGACTTATGCTCTAGACTTTACATGCGCCTATGCAAAGGGCTATAGAAATGAATAGGGTTAGTTTGTTCATGATTTGCTGTGTTGGAAATTTAAATATAGGAACTAACTAAGCATTAACCTATACGCCTCTCCAATAAAATCATCATCATTAAACCCAGCATAATTCGATCATCGTCGTCACTGTCTATGTTTTTGATCTTTTCAATTTCAAATTCTCTTCCCCAAAAAGAAGGTTGTTTTTTAAGCTTGATGATGACTTCATCTTGGTGATTGGTGAGGAGATAAGTGGGGTTAAAGAAATAACCTGTCAATATGCCTAAGATTGGAATTTCGCCAAAGATCGAATCCAATACTTTTATCCAAGCGTTTTCTTCTTGAATGGTGTATTGCGCTTTATCAAATTGATCAATCAATTCATAATTTGTTTTCCAAATGGATCGCCAGCCTTTACGTACAATTTTACCAAAACTGTTGCCATGTTCATCTGAGAAACTGTATGCCGCTGAGAAGTCCAACCATCGATCTGCTTTGATTCTATAGTTTACTTTTGATTTAGTTTCATCATTATAAATGACGATGTCCTCTTTGAGCTTAAACATCTTTTGCTTGACATAAGCAATGACTTTGCCTTGAGCATCTGTTGCAGTAAAGTCATTTGAAAGGGTAGAGATCTTGAATTGAAACCTAATGGGAAATTGTAAGTCTTGCATGTGTAAAGGGTTGTGGTTTGTTGTTATGGAATTGAGTGTGTGGTTTTAGTTGATTTATTTTTTATTAAAGATAAAGTATCGGACTTGTTCGACTTCGGGGAATATGCTTTTATAATTAATTTTTATGTTCTGGTCTATCTTCTTCATAGAACTTTACAAAGCTAGGAACAATTGAACCAATATAAGCCAATAAATTTATAATGTGAGCCAATTTTTCTTATGTGGAATTTGATTATGATGAGTATAGTTTTCATTTGGGCACTCATACCGGTGTATACCTATGGTATTAAAGTCGATTTGCTTATATCTAACTAAAGAGCTTTTTAACTCAAAGAAATAATCTTTTAGTCTGATGATGATTGTTCTATTAATTCCTCGAAGTCTAATTTTATTAAAGCCCATTTTTTATTTAGCAAACAGTTCGGATCGGGATCCTGATCAGCATTTTTAAAATTGACTAGACCATCTTTGATTTCTTGCCTTGAGTGATTGTACGGAGATCTTGATTGATAAATATTTAGCATATTCGATAATGAGTAATTGTCTAATAGAGCATGAATATCCCAAAAGTCTTTTTTTCTACCACCATTATCTCTGCCAATGATATCTAGTTTCATAGCAATTATTTCTTCAATACTCGATATTCTGATGTTTTGAAAATTCACGATAGGGTATATAAAAGAATCATTAGTATAAAATAGATCAAGTTTTACTGCCTCTGATTTATGATTACCAATAAAGCAAGAATTTCCCATAGTATCATTGATCCACTTTTCAGTACTTACATAGTTCAGTTCTTTTTTAAGCTCATTGTAAATAGATTTAAAATTAATAGAGCCGTAATTTGAATCTGTAAACAAATCTATATCAATGGACATGCGGTGCCCAATTTGTAAGCTTAATGCAGTGCCGCCTACAAGACGAAAGGTGTCTAGGGATTTCATTTTCATTAAGACTTGTAATTGATCCCAAAGTAAATCGGTAACAGTTTCTTTGTGAATTTGAATGGGCATTATGCTTTTTGGATTATATATTTTTGAATGTTCTCCTCAAATTTTGGGATAAAAGAATGCTTGATGTTTTTTATTTCATTTTTGATCACAGGCAGGGAGTAAATTTTAATCATTGTTTTGATTTCTGTTTGATTACCTCTTTCCAATATTCTTTGAATAACAGATCTTTTATTTTTTTCAAAGTCTATTAATTCCATTCTTGTATCCCAGAAAATTGAACTTCTAAATTTTCCAATCAAAGGATTAGTGATTTTTCTTTCTGATTCCTTATATGCATGAACGTCATAAGTCGCTTGAACCAACATGAAATATTCATGATTGATCTTAAAGTAGTTTCCAAGTTTGTAAGAAAGTTTTGGATTGATTTTTCTTCTTTCTTTTGTGATTGCATTTATCGTTTGGGGGTGTTCTTTGATGTCATTAGCCAGAGTTATAGCTTTTATTTTACGTTTTTTTAATTCTCTTTTCAATATAGCTCCAGGATGAATGCCCTTTATCCTGTTTAATTGTGGCATCATAGTAAACAAATTTGTTTATAATTTAAAGATAATAATAAATAAACAAATTTGTTTATAAAGAGTTGGCTGGACATAAAGTGCACAATTTTTAATTCCTATTATGTGAGCTTAATTTCTGGAATTGTGTAGGGGATTCTAATGGAGTCTTTCATCTTGGGTGTAGTCTATTGTTGATATCTGGCATATCTGCAAGGAACTATTAAATATGCCGTCATGATCGCTTATTATAAACCACTTTTTATAATTCTCCTTATAAATTTTGAACCGTCTGAATACTTTATTTCTAATAAATACATGTTGTCAGGCAAATGACTGAAGTCTGCAATACAGCGTGTATTTGAGCAAGATTTGCTTATAATTTGAGTACCTGAAAGATCAAACAAAGTCAAGTTATTAATCTTTAGTGCAGTGCTATTAACAGTAAGTATTTCATTGAATGGATTGGGACTAATTTGAGTGATGTTATTTATTTCTTTGGTGTTGGTTGTGTACTTAGAATTGACGTTGTCTATAATAAATATAGTATGTCCTTTAGACGCCTCTTCTACAAAACCGTCGGCTCCTTTTGCTCTGAATTGAAGTCTGATAGAATCATAATTTGTTGATGACAAATCGTTAATATTTATTTTATATGCATTAAATGAATCTTCTTGTTGAGTTATGGAGTCTTGATAAATTATATTCGGATCTAAGAGATTTATTTCGGAGTTAAACCCAAAAATTTCAACATAACAACCTGAGTTGCCAGCTAAACTATCACACATGGCTTGGTAAGTTATTTCATGTAAATTTCTTAAAGGGATATCCTGGTATAATAGTCCAGAATAACTAGCATCAATCCCTAATGAATTTGATTCTAGTTTCAATGAAAAAGAATCGACAGGACTGCCTTCGTATCTTGTAGCTGGGACTGAAAACAGAGTTGTATTCTGATCATTTGGGTTGTTATTTGATTCCCAAACAGCAGGGACAACTGCAGATATACCGTTTATTGAATACATCCAATGGTAAGCGGTATCCCATTTTTCAAAATTTCCATCTTCTATTTGCGATAATAGATTTGATGTGAATAATAGCGTAATTAAGATGATTGCTGTTCCTTTCATGTTGATTTATTGTAGCAGACTGTTTTATTTATTCTTGAAAGTGTTTACTGCCGCAATGTTCATTGGTTAATCTATCACTTACCGTTTGCAATAGTAATCTTCTTAGATAAAACCCCATCCTTGGTATCCAAATTCAAAATATATACGCCCGACTTTAAAGTAGATACGTCCACCTTACTAGGCGCGCTATTCCCAGTAAGTACAGTTTTTCCATCTAAATCTCTGATCACCCATTTTGCGTTAGTTTTTGGTAATGATTCTACAATATGAATTTCATCAGATGCGGGATTCGGGAATACGGTCAATGTAGCAGCATCAAGATTATCCGCAGAAGACGGCCCATTAAATACAAGTTTAGCGATGTGATTACCTATCGTCCCAACAGCGATAACGGTGTCTTGGTATTCGGCAAATTCAAATACTTGACTCGGTATATCTGAAATCTCTTCTCGGTCAAAGAAATATTCTCGGTTGTCTCGAATAACCGTAATGCCTTCGTCACTTATAGTTGAGATATTAGATAGCCAAACATCTTCTTTGGAATCTTTAAATACATTGATATAACTGTCAAATTGATCTTGTATGATGACATTATAATTTGTACCGTCATATAGGACGACACCGCCGCCATTCATAGCTAGCCATACTTCGGTTTCTGATTCGATATGTATGTCATTGACTCTAGCGCCGGAGATGTGCGTACGCATGTCTTCATTTGTCCATTCTAAGTCTGGAGATATTCTTGTCAGGAATTCTCTATTGCCAAACCATACATTATCAGAGGCATCAATGTAAGGGTCAAGATTAAAGTCCGACTTTAAGTCAGGGTAGTCCGCGGTAGTAAATTGTATCGTCTCATCGGTACTAAAATCATGACGTATCAAGCCCAAGCCATCAGTAGATATCCAAAGTATTTGATTTTGAATGGCTAAGTCTCTTAGGTTGTCCACAGGCAAAAAAGAATTAGAGCTGTTGTAGTTGTTTAGCATGCCATCCTTGTATGTCCAAAGACCTCGTTCTGTCGTTGTAAACCATATGGTACCGTCTTCATCTGTGGCAACGCCCCTTGGTTCTATGCGCGGATCATCGGGATCTACTTCTATATTTTCCCAAACACCATTGGTTCGGATATTTAAAGTGCCGTTTTCATTAACAGCTATAAGCTGGTCTTGATTGGTGATTAAGTCCCAATTCCATGACCATGTATTTGAAGGGTCGACGCCTTCAATGATAGAGTTTAAGGTTTGAGCTTGTAGGCTGATAGCGCATGTGATGCATACAAAGAAATGGAATAGTTTATTCATGTTTATGATTTTGAGTTTAGGAAGTTAACGTTCGTAAATTTAGCTTTTTTAGTCTTTTGTTCAGTTCTAGCGCATCAATTTATTGTTTAAGCGACTTGTGTAAATAAAAGCTTAATGATTCAGGTAGTGAATGAACGGTAATCGATTAGGCAGCGTGTCTGTATCTGTGTATATGCTATGTTTTCCGCGCCTTGTAGTCTTGCAGCTTTAGAACTTATAGTGATAAGGTGAAATGTGGTTGGTTAGCGTCCTGCAATGCTTAATTGATAACGGCATTAAATTTTTCCCAAAAGAGATTGTCGAAAGACGATAAGGCAAAATTATCTCCCGACGTCGTCGCTTCTCCATTTCTGATAATGACCAATTGCTGACTAGGGACAATATAGATGCGTTGCTCATCTTTACCCATAGCAGCTACCATGTCTGCGGGTGCATTAGGGACAAGTGCGCCAGGAAATATTGTTTGCGTAGCGGGTAACATGTGTTGGCTCTTTCCATTTAACCACCATAAGTAACCATAGGATGGATTTATGTTTTGAGAACTCGTTTGGCTTTCGACAAAAAAGTCCTCTTCATGAATTTGTTCTCCATCCCAATGTCCATTTTGAGAAGCCCATAAGCCGAATCGTGCCATGCTTCGTGTATTGCTATGGTAGATGCGATATATGATGCCGTTATTCCAAAAGCCGTCCATGCCTATTTTATCGGCTAATCTGGTGTTGAAATAGTTCTCGAATTCGATGCCACTTGCAGTTTCAATGATATTCATTAACCGTTGAAAAACGTTGCCATATGCCCATCTGGTGCCAGCGTCAGCGATGTAAGTTAAATTGGATGGGATGACAAGTTGGGGCACGTCATCTAAGCCGGATGTCATGGACAATAAGCTTTTAACTGTTATTAATGCTTCCTGTTCGGGGGTGGTGCTTGTCCAGTTCTGGCCGATGTAATCTGATACTTTATTATTGATATCGATAAATCCATTTTGTTGAGCGATGCCTGTGATCGCTGTCACTAAAGTTTTGCCTGCACTATTCCATCGCCAAGTTGAGCTAGGGCTATGCCCATTAAAGTATTCTTCAACTACAATTTTTCCATTATGCAATACCATAAAGGATTTAGAGTTTTCTTCAATTAAGAATTGCTTTAAGTTTTCTAATTCGGTGAGGTTCCATTCAAGATCTTGAGGTGAAGTCGTTTGCCATTCATCAGAGTCGATAGGAGGGAAGTAGACGCTTGTTTCTTCTGCAGGTGGTAACAAATTATCGTCATTTGTTTCGCAACTGATTGTAAGAAAAGTGCCGAGTATAAATGGTATGAATAGTTTGGCGTACTTCATTTTAGGAATATGCTTATTAGACAGTGGTAGGGTTGAAAGGTTTAATGATTTTCCATCAATTTGTACGAAAGACTAGTTTCTTTTAGTTTTTATAAATTCTGAATCTAGTATTTGCGCGTCATTCATTGAATTTGGTTTTGATCTAAAGAAAGTAGTTGTTTATTTATAGCCTTCCTCAATAATTAGAAGATGTCCTATAACTACATAATAATGCCTCTCGACTTTTATTTATGTGTAAAGTTCCTTTCTTATTTTAATCAGTAAGTCCTCTATCATTTTATAGTTAGGTTCATCTGGTAATTTTGATGTGATATAAGCTTGTTCGACCAGTGACATTTTACTATTTGCCATTTTGATTAGTTCGTCATACTGCCATTCTCCATTCCTTATTTTGAGAAGTTCGTCTCTGTTTTCTCTTTTGACATTAATCTTTTCATCTCTTAGTATCTCTTCTGCCATGTCTAATAATCTAAAAGTATGCATCATGTTTTTAGAGTCGTAGTTCTTTCCATGTTGTATATTGTTTTCATACCTGCTTTCATTTCTCTGATCCACCCAATCCCAATACGCTTTATAGTCCTTGCAGTATTTAATATAGCCATCCTGATTAAATTGAAGATGTGTTAGAGGTTTTTCATTCTTTGGAATGCTGCTCAATAATACAGATGTGGCAGTTTTCTTCTTTGTTACCCCATTGTATCCAAGTTGTTTTGAATCATCGTAATAAAGACCATAAGTGTCTTTGAAGTGAGGTATTTTTACTAATCCGATGTTTTCTTGGGATTTTCCTTCCTCTTTCAACCATTGTGATAGAGGTATAGATCCTTGTTTATTAAGTATATAACAAAAGTCTGTTACCAACTTCTTTAGTCTTGGCATTGGGTTTACAATTTTTTTATTGAGTCCTCTAGCCTTTCTTACTTGAGTAAATGCATAGCCGCCGAATGTATCTTTGCATTTTTTTGAAATAAAGTCCTTTGTTTTGATTTTTTTCATAATTGGATGCTTTATCAAAACTTTGTCCTTCGGTGTTTCAAGTAGTTCAAGTATGTTGGGATTGTTCTTAGATAACAATTCTAAGAATCTTCCAATTTCATAAAAAACGATATCGTTTGTTTCATTCGATATTTGTGGTAAATAATGAAATCCAAAAAAAATATCTTTCGGCAAATAAAAAACACCTTTGATGTCGGTGTCTGAATTTGGAACGTCTAGATTATATGCTTTACTTCCTGAAATGCATTCGAGTAATATTAGATTGTTTTCTCTTATAAATTCTATGTTAAGTTTAGTTTTCAATTATTTCTTTGAATTTAGTGTTGAGTTTTTCTGATGATTGTAGTTCAGTAGTATCCTGCATATTGACTGAATTTAAATAATTAAATTCTTGGTCAATAAAATCAATAATTAGTTTATCCATTTTATGAACATAATCCTCATTTGCCGATTTTTTAATTTCTAGCAAATGGTTTATGTGATTCATTACTGTATCATCTTCAACGATTGATATTAAATTTGGAATGTCCATTGGCGGAATTTCATTTTTTTTGATTATCCATTTTGCAGCCATAATGGGTCTTAGGACATAAAATAATTTCTTTAATTTAATCGCACTTGATAAATCATTGTTAGAGAAGCTATTCTTGGCTATACCTTTATAATGATTCACTGTATGTCTTGGGTTGAAATACTCCTTGCACAAATTGAGGAGAGTTGATCTAAAATCTTCGATTTCTGTGTATATGATAGGGGATTGTGCCCATTCAAATGGAGTTGCGTTAGATTTTCGGATCAATTTCAACGTTTTCTTAATATCCCATCCATTAATATCAAGCAATTCTCCGTGAAAGTAATTAATGCTATCTGGTTTGTCGTCAATTTCTAAGTAGTCCGACTTAGGTCTTTTGTATATGATTCTTACATCATAATCACTATCCGGTGAAGGGCAGCCCCATGCACGACTACCACTTTCAGCTGCAAGAAGAATTTTAATATTCTGCTTTTCTTCTAGTTGTTTAATATGCTTTATTATTTCATTTCTCATAATGTGAAATAAATTTTGGAATAAAGCCTCCTTGTGTACAGCCTGGTATCGGAATCATTTGGTCTCCAGTTTGATCTACATTAAGTGACTTTATGCCATTGTAAAATTTTGATTTGTACTCTGGTTTAATATCATTTACTCTCACAAGGATGTGGTAACCTCCACGTGTTTCTAAAATTTCTACACAATCTCTATTGATGAATTCATCAAGTTTTGTAGGGTCAAATGGTTTGTAGTCAATATCAAAATCAAGATATATTTTACTCCCTACGCTTCTTTGAATGCAGCTTATTACTTCAGCATGAGGGTTAAACGAACGCTTTTCATCACGTAGTAATTTCGTTAATTCTATGATACTACTGTAAGTAGCCTTCAAAAGGGATCTTGGATTGGGATTAATGTAAAGAGCTAGTGATTGTTCTTCAACAGTTTCTCCAAAAAGAATATAATTACCTTTCTTGACCTCAAGCTGACTAATTTTGTTATACATACGTTCTTTATCAGTTAAGAAACGTTTAAGCTGTGCTTTATCACTTTTTAGTTTAGAGTTTTGTGAATACTTCTTTCTGCTGAATAATGAACAATAGTATTTTTCATTTTCTTTTAGATCTGGAAGCCAATCTATGAAGTCCAGTAATAAATTCTTGTCTTTTATGATCTCGTAGTTCATTTCTTGGAATTATTAAGAGAAAACTAAGCTATGATAAGCTAATCAAGGATTGAAATTTTCATTAACCACGAAAGTATTGTTGATCTTATCATGCCAGCCTTGTCTGTTCTTGTCAAATAAGATCCATATAAAACCTAATGAAAGCACTATAAAGGATATCGTCTTCGAGGTGTTTCTGCCTATCGATTCATTAATAGTCATTCTTTCGCCATTTTCATTAACGACTTTAATGCCCATCGCTATTTTTCCAAAAGTTCCTTGTCTTTCCGAAGACTCCATGCCTATGCAATAGATGAGCCAAACTAAAAATGAAATATTTCTTATCCAGTTCCGCTCTTTTAAAAATTTTATTCTTGGTTCAATTGATTCGCCTCTGTTAAGGTAAGCACTTAGGGTGTCATCGAAGCCAAAGAAAAAGTAGGCAATGGCAAATATTATTAAACCAATGGGTATAATATCAATGACGTATGCCCCTAATCTTTTGCCTCTATCTGCTAAGTGTTGTTTTAATTCCATTTGGACAGGTATGTGCGTTAAATTATTAATCTTTGTCTTATTTACCTGAATTTTATTCATAAACCAAATTAAGTTAATGGCTATTATCGTCAGTTCGTTACGCATAAAACTTTAGTCACAGCTTTTATTTAATTTCTTCTAAAGCATAATTTTGCGTTGTGGAAGTATTGCCCATAATCCCTGTTGATTTTGCAGAAAGTACTCCATTTAATGATGTCCATCTACCTTTCGTGATTGAGAATTTTGCGGTGGCACTAAACGAATAGTCAATTGTAATAGATCTTGCTTTAGTTAATTCATTTACGTATTCAGTTGCTTCGTTATCTTTATTTGATATTGATCCGAATGGATTGTTCATGCTAAAGGTGCCTTTGACATATTCTCTGATTTTATAGTCTAATATCGCTATGGTGTCTGTTTCAGTTGTAAGCAATTCTATAAGCTCCACGCGATTTGTTCTTTCAGCTTCTTCGCATTTGAAATTTTGGTCATTGCCAATAAGTGATAAATTATTAAGTTGCCAAGTATCACCAACTGATATCGGCTGACCTGGCAATTCAAAGAACATTGATATTAAATTTAGTTGGGCTCTATTAAGCCAGAAGCTATATACTTCGCCTGATTTTTTAATGGCCCCTCTTACCAAGGTCCCTTGCATAAACGCGTTCATAAAATCTATTTCGACATCGTCGGTTGGGTTGCTTTTTTCTTTATGTTTTCCAACCAGTTCTATGTCAATTACATTCTCGAAATTTTCAGAATTTGTCAAGTAGGTTATAAGATTTGTGTTTTCGATTTGCTTTTTAAGCATTTCTGCAAATTCTGTATTTTTTATTAGCTCTTGAAAAGGGGAGTGTCCATCAATTTCGGTTTTGACATTATGCATCAGTGTTTTATAAAATATCGTATCACCTTTATCGAGTTTCCAATTGAGGTTTATTTTTTCGTCGCTGTCTCTATTATTTGTAGATTGTCCTAATACGAATTGAACAATGTGTAATAGTAATATTGTCGATAATAAGTATTTCATTTATTTTTAATTTAAGAGCGCCAGTTGCACCAGTAATTGAATTTACTACTAAGGTTGGCAATAGAAGAAATGTGCTAATTTATCTTTTTACTTTCTGCTTTTAGTTCATCGATGATTTCGGCGCTTACCCAATAGATGTCTTGCTTGCTAGTATAGAATAAATACTTGCCGTCTTTAGTTACAAATGGACAAAGTTCATGTGCTTCTGTATTAATTGTTGCGCCCATATTTTTGGATGGTGTCCAATCGCCATTTTTATCCTTGAAACTTATGTACAAATCCCCCTCGCCAAATCCTGATTTTCTTGCAGCACAAAAAATAATATAGGATTCGTCTGGGGCTATAAAAACATCTGCTTCGTATCTCTTTGAATTTATAGCGTCATTTAATTTGCGGGGATTTTCAAATTTGCCGTTTCTAAATTCTGATGTATAAATATCGAAATCACGACGCCTTTTATCGCTTTTGCCTTTGTTGGATGCAAAATACATGGCACCATTATCGGTAAATGAAATATAGTATTCGTGAGCATCCGTATTGATTTTCGTGCCTGCGTTTATCGGTTTAGACCAACCGTTTTCAATTCGTTGAGAATACCATATGTCATAATCTTTAATAGTGTCTTGTGCGTCTTTGGGTTTATTTGAAATGTAGTAGAGTCTATTTTCATCATTTGAAAGGAATGGGTCGTTAAAGCTATATGTTGAATCAGAAACAATCGTTTTAGGTATTGTCCATTTGCCGTCTATATATTTAGAACATTTTATATAAGCTTTATTTGCAGAATCAATAGCGAAGTAAAATTCATCATTAGCTTTATTAAATATCGATCCAAATTCTGAGATAGAATCTTTTGATATAAATCCTTTAGCAAAAATTACGGGTTTTAGATCTGGTATTATTGTGTCAATATAGGTGTTGTCTACTGATGAATTTTGATGGCATGAGGAAGGGATTAGAAGCGTAAATATAAATAGAGTAATGCTAATCTTCATTTGTTATATATCTAGTACATTTGTAATTGGCTGGTTTTTCGGTGAAGTATATTTGCTTTAACGCGAAATTTTCTTCCATCATAAAGTTCTGCAATAAATCTTATCCTCAGGCACGATGGAAAGAATAAATTTAATAGATTATTGTTTCTAAATTTTATTTAAAGGGATTAATGTTAAAAATAATGGAGAGAGAATTTATCTCCCTCCATTCGATGTTTTATTAACCACAAGGATCTAACACCAAAGCGATTGATAAAATTTGACCATCATCAAATTTTGCTCTGTGTTGAGATGTGATATCGCCTTCTTTAATTCTTCGATTTTGATTCATGAAAATTGATTTTAGATCTTGTACTTTTTTGCAATTATTACAATCGTCTTGACCTATTTTGTCATCATCTAATGTGCAATCTCCATTCAGCCACACTGCTGTAAAGTCAACATCTAATTCTGCTCGATCTCTTACCCATTTTGATTTACTAGCCTTCCATCTCCATGAATGTGTATAGCCACCAATCCAAGAATGAGCGAAGTAGCCATTATTAAACCAAAGCTTATAACTCATTTTGTATTTTCCATTCGGAGTTTCCAATTCACCAGATTCAAATGTATCAGCTGAAGAGCAATCTTCATTTAAATCAATATCAACAAATGTTGTTGCTGTTTGAGTATCGCCTTCATCATCAGTGTATACTGCAGTTACTTTAATTTTATATTCACCTAAAGATGGATATTCGTGGCGCTCTAGTATTGGTAGACCTAAAGCGCTAGATGCTGTCGATACAGTTCCGTCTCCCCATTCAATTGTAAATGATGCATCAACATTTTCAGTATGAAAGCCATTTTCATCAAACCATTCTCTTTCGACCTTTGCAGATAAATCAATTTCTAAAGGACTACATGGAACCGGGGTAGACCATGCACTTAAAGTATAATCACTTGAACGTGGATCAACATCTGTATTGTTTGAATTACTCGTGTCATGATTAATAACATGATTGTTGTTGTCAGCTATTACGTGTTCATTAATTAAATCAGACGGTATAACATCTCCTCCTTTGGGAGTCTCTTGAAACGCTTTCAAAGTTTGTGGATCACTCTCTAGAATAGTTAAATGAATATCTGGGCCAAATGGGATAATTACATCATCTCCAATGCCCACTTGGTAATGCTCATTTAAAATAAGTTTTTGTATAGGATCATTTATATAATCAGATTCTAGTAAATATCGGATCTCCTCTGATGTATACTCTTCTTCAATGTTGCGAATGCCTTTTGTATACTCACTAACATATAGCGTTTTGATTCCTAACGAACTTTCGATGTCCACGAAATCTTCAAAAGTGGGATTCTCGATTTTGGACTCTCTTGTTCTAATCATGTCGATCATCGTATTAGCGTCATTTTTAGTTTCAAAGTAAAGAATGCCATTTTTAACTTTGAAAGAGGGCATTCGAGTGCGATTTTTTAATCTCAACTCGAGATTATTATCCAATGAGGCTTCTTCAGGGTTCAACTCATCAGAGCATGAGAAAAAAGTAAGAAGGCCAAAACCTAAAAACAAAATGGATAGATAAATTTTGAAATTATTCATAATAATGTGTTTTGAACAGACTGCCTGTTCGCGCATACGAGAAAAACTCTCTACGCAAACGATACTATATCAAGTTATAGGTAAACACATGTTTGCGAATTAAATCACTTTAGATTTAAAATGGTAAGATTATAGACATTAACTCCAATTCTTAAGTATTGCATTGAATGGAATAAAATTTAACTCAACAAAGACTGACTCCCTGGAAAACTAATTACTTCTGTTTCTATAAACTCAATCTCAGGGTACCATTATTTTTTTTAAAAGACATATGAGTGTTTGGAATTAGCCATTCCTATATTTATGAAAGTATTTTGTGTTCTAAGAATTTTGTAAAAATTGTAATTAGACCCTCTGGTACCTTTAATTCAAAATCAATTACAAGATATTCTGAATAGAGTATTTTCATTAAATATGGATTATAAATATTTATCTACGATAAAAAAATGGCATATTATTGTTTTACATAAGTTGATCCACAGTTAAAAATATTAATGTTAATCTTGCCATCTGTAAATGTGCCACTCATATTAGTTCCGCTTTCAAATGTTTGGGAGGTTGTAAGAATAAGATCGATAAATAACGCTGGAGAATTTATAGGTTGTGCTATTATAGTCATCGCAATGTTACTTGTACTGTCCTTTACTAATTCAAAGCTTTCGTCAGGATTAGTGCATGATGAATTTTCGAGTAAGTAAAATCCAATAAATTTATCTCTACTATCAATTGAACAGTCATTGCCTTCAAACCCTAATGAACAATCACATATTCCAGAATTGCATGTGCTATCATTAAGGCAAACAATGGTATCACAGCTGTCATCAATTGTGCATCTAAAGAATAAGAAAATAATAGCGATTAATAATAGTCTTATCGTTGAAACTGCCATTCGTTATTTTTTTACGAAAGATAATTATTTCTTTTAATGCATCCTGTGTGCTGATCACATATTTACATTCGTTTATACCACGTACCTAAGCTTCATTGACCTTCGGTCGAATATTAAAGTTTCAGTTTAAACTTAAACTTCAACTTCATCTTAACAAAGTCACACTCCCCGAATAACTAATCACCTCCGCATCCAAAAATTCTATCTCCGCATACCAAACATAATGGCCAGCATCCACTTCTTGATTATTGAAGCGACCGTCCCATCCGTTTTGTACGTCATCAGGAGAGAGATTTTCTTTTTTAAATACCAGGTTGCCCCAGCGGTCATAAATGCTAAGGTTAGCAATCTGAGCGACTTCTTTGGATCCGAAAATAGTAAAGCGTTCATTTAAGCCATCTTCGTTAGGTGTGAAAACGTTTGGTGCATAAAAGTTTCTATTCTTGATGAGGTTTACCCTAATGGATTCGCTAGTGCTGCAATCTGTTTCAGATACGATGGTCAATTTAAAAGTACTTGTGTTGACTGGACTTGCAATCGGACTCAAGCAAGTATCACAATTAAGATATTCTGGTTCTACCCAAGAAATGCTTTTTATGTTTATGTCATTGATGTCAGCTTCAAGCATGATGCTGTCTCCCAAGCATAATTCCAAATCTTCTTCAAAAGTGATGATTGGAATTTGAGGGGCCAATATTTCATCTCTTACTAGAACGAGGCATCCATTTTGATCTTGCACATAAACGGAATAGCTGCCTTCAAGTAAATCGGTAAATACTGCATTGCTGCTAAAATTAGTGCCTGATAAAGAGTAAGTGTAATTAGGGACACCGCCATCTACATTCAGTATTTCAATCATACCGGTATCAAATCCATCGCAATTTGGATTTACAAAATCGACATTTGGTAGTATTGGAGCAGGGCTTGTTAAAGTGTAATCCAATGTGATAGGGCAACCAGAATTATCCGTTACTGTAACTGTATAATTTTCTGCTGCTAATCCTATAGCAATTTCGGTGCTTTGTCCATCACTCCATAAGTAAGCGTAGGGCGGTACACCGCCTGTGACCATGGTACTTAATGTACCATTTCTGTCTAGTCCATCTTCGTCCTCAAAACAGGAGACATTAAATCCTCCAAAGTCAGATGGGATAAGGTCTATAGTTAATGGTTCTGGCTCAGAAATTTCTTGCAGTACCACAGCGTCGTTGCCAAAATTATCTTCAATATATATTCTGTAAATTCCAATGGGAATATTAGGTATTTCATTGTTTATTAGAATGTTCGTTGTCCCCATGCCCGTAATCGAATTGTCTTCAATATTGGTGTAGGTGTAATTTAAAGGTGGTGTGCCTTGATCAACTGAAAAAATGAGTGTGCCTGAGGCAGTGCCATTGCAAACTACTGGGATTTCATTTGCCGTTGCTAAAATTTCACATTCTATAGCAAGCAATTCTAAGTTGACCAAACTATCACATTCTGCAAATGAAAGTATGGTTTCCGAATAGCTGCCCGTTTCGGTGTACGGTGTGGTTCCGATAAAGAAAGTATCGATATTGCATATCCAGACATCTAAATTGGCGATTGCTTGAGGGAGTATAGCTAATTCAATGTCGATAATGCTATCGCATCCATTGGGTAAAGTGATCACTTCTTGAAAAATACCCTCATCACAATATTGATTGCCATTAGCTTCGATGCATTCACCTTCGCAAAGATCTTCCAATATCAATGTGGTGCCTACTTCACGGACATCGAAAGTTGTACAAGTAGGTGGCGCTTCATCACAAGCATTGGCTGCCGTAACACACAGTTCATATGTGCCCACCTCAGGAACGCTAATTTCTGTAGTTTGTGAAAGATCACTTATCGCATCACCATTCAAAGTCCAATAAAATTGTGATGCACCAACTTCTCCAGTCGTAGACACAGTTATAGGCGCATCGGTGCAGGGGTCTTCTGAGATGGAGATGATGCCTGATGTAGATAATGGAGTGACTTGTGTACTTCCTTCGAGCACGGTAAAAGTCCAGCTGCAATTAGCGCCACCTGATCCATCAATTACCAAATAATAATGTTGTCCTATTGTTAGGGGGTCGGGATCTTCAGCTATACCATCTCCGTCTACATCTCCAGTTATAAAAGTTTCGCTTTCTCCAGAATCTACATCTGTATTACAGAATGTCAGTCTTTGAAAAGTCTCACAGTCATCTGTTTCAAAAAAACCTAATTCCAATCCACCTGCGCCACCTACGCAACTACCAACATCAACTTTTATAGTCAAGCTTGTGCTGCCTGCGATAAAGGCAATGTACTGCATGTTGTTATATTGCGTTGTACAAAAACAATTTGGTAGGTCATCCGTCGTGAATCCTCCATCGCATTCTGGACCAAAATCCTGTCCTGGTGCTGTAAGGTCATTAACACCAGTAAATCCATCAATGTCACAAACAACACATGCAGTAGCGCAAAAGGATGTCATTTCTGGATTGGGTCCACAAGGTTCAGGTGTTTGCGCAAAGACATCTGATAGCACAAAAATGAAGGTAAATACGGATAGAATCTTCATTAGTAGGTAATAGATAGTAAATATCTTAAAACTTATTAATGAATGATTAATAATGAATAATTAATAATTATTGGTGGGGACAAATGGGGGTGGTTAGTTAAGTGGTTGAGTAGTGGAGTGGTTAGGTCGCTACGGAAAGTCGCAGATTGCGACTGTAATGTCGGATGGCTCTTTTAAACATTATGTCTTTCGTCATAATAAGGGTTGTTAGAAATGTTGTTGAGGTCGAGAAAGTCATTCAATTTTTCACATAAGGCCTTGTATTCTTTTTCAGTTAACTTATATTTTTCTTTCAAACTGAGTAAGTTGTTCCGATAATTTTCTTTGTAGAGTTTGTGGACTTTGTTTCTTTCAATAAAGCTATTGTAACTGTAGTCAATAGTTTTTTGTCTTAATAGTTTGAGGAAAGAATTCGTTTCTTCAGGGAAAGGATACTGTGACTTTAAATAAATATCATGACCTCTTGGTTTTTTATTATTACTAAAAAAAATCGTTCCAAGATATGTTGAATTTTTAATAATACTAACTAAGTAAATGATTAATATCATTATTGAAGCCAATGTTAATATGAGGCTATACTTGATTTGAGATTGGAAGAAATAGATGCTTAATCCTATCCACAAAATTGAATAAATGATATTCTTTAATAAATCACTGCTAATGAAATTGACACTTTCTCCAATTTGATCAAATTTATAATGTCGCTTAAAGGTTTTAAAAAAACCTTTATCATATACGGATACACCAAAATCATCAATAGTGAATATCCGTTCTCTTAGCCAAAGCTTCTCTTTGTAAATCATCTTTTATTACATTATTGATTAGTGCAGATACTATTTCAAATTCCTTTTTGTATATGTAAATAAAATTTTCTTGTCGCTCTGCAAATTTCATTATACCCCTAAATCCTTTGTTAATGAAAATGATATTTATTAAAGTTCCTAGAGCGCATATAATTGCAAAAGTAATCTGACGCAAAGACATTTCTTCACTTAGTACTTTTACATCGTAAATCTCTTTTAATATTATGCCAATGGGAATCAGCGCATATAGAATAAAGATAAGGCTACTGTTGTAGTATCGCATTTCTCTGTTTACAACCTCTAATGAAAAGGTGTTGTAGATTTTATTGCCATTGATACCATTGATGGTTATTTGATCGTCGATCAAATAAATCTCAAATTTTGATTTCTCTGATTTATAAATAAGTTGCCCTTTCTCCATTACTTGATATGATGAATCCCAGTGTTCTAAGATCATATAATCTTTCTAAAATTCAAAGTCTAAAGAACCATTTAGTTCTGAATAACTTAAAATATGTCCCAATTAGTTTTTCTGTTATAAAGACTAATCAGATTCATTGATTTAAAAGTCATCTCCGTGCACTTCGTTTAGTCGATGAGAAAAAGTTTTTTTTTGGAAACCAGGTAATACCAATTTTTGATTTTTGATTTTTGATTTCAGATTTCTACTTAACTACTTAACTACTTCACCACTTAACTACTTCACCACTTATCGGCAAAAAGTTATCTCCGTACACTTCATTAATCTATGAAGAAATTTTTTTTTAGAAACTAGGAAATACTTATTTCCTATTTCCTATTTCCAATTTATAATTACCAATTAACCATCCGACGTAGAAGTCGGAATCTGCGACTTTACGTCGCGACTTAACCACTCAACTACTTCACCAAAATCTCCTCATTGATCTCCACCAGCAGCGCTACCAATTTTTGATAATGCAAGGTGTCTTGCGTTCTGGCGATGGGGAATTGAATGAAAGAAGTGTATTTATTTTTCCGCATATTGGAATTTACAAGAAATGTCTTTTGTCGATTTTTGGCGTTTATGATAAAAGAATTGTTATCGACATAACAAGTATCACAATCCTTATTTCCATGCAATCTAGTATGGCTTACTTTTATAGATTTAATTTCATTGATAGGTACGTGGCATGACATCATTTGTTTTACTTCGGTGGCTTCCCCATTTGCACCGCCATTGACCCAACTGGTTGTATTGAAACCATGACCAAGGTGTCATTGGATACTTTGATTTCTACATCGGCATCTTTTTTTACGACTTGCATGATGTTGGCTTTTCTAAAATCTTTAAAGCTTAGGTTTTTGCTAATCGTTTGCCACTTGTCTAGTTCTTGCGACTGCACTAGGTTAAATAAAAAAATGCATAAAATCGTGGTGGTAATAAATCTCATGTATGTTTCCTTCTACAAGAAAGATAGAGAATTAATCGATACAGTATTCTTATTTAACTATAGCTTAATATAAAAACAGGAGACTTGACTAAACACATACATTCTTCACTAACTAGTCAAGCCCCCGGTTTTTTATGGTTTAGGGTTTATGGTCTGAGGCCTAAGGTTTCCTAATTCTTAATTATTCATTCTTAATTATTAATTCTTCATTATTAATCAAACCTACATGGCCAACCTATAAGTCATTTTCACTAAAAATATATTATCCATTGTCTCATCGAAAACTTGGTTATTCAAGCTTCTGAATAAGCCGGAGTCGGGTTCATTGACGGCATTGGTGCTTTGAGACCAGACAACAAATAATTCTGAGCCAGGAATATATTCCCATCTAAAAACTAAGTTTGATCGGAATTGGACGTAGGTGAAGTCTGGAGCGTTAAAGGTGAACTCATTTCGGCCGTCGCCATTAGCGTCGATGAAGTACCCTGACTCATCCGCAATTAAGTGGTTGTTTCTTAATTCTAAAACCTTGTCGTTGAGATCTACAGCGGTGGCATCTTGCAGTAATTTGTAATCATTGTATAAAACCTTGCTGGCATAAGGCTGAGCGTAATACTGTAATGACATGTTTGGATTGATGGTGTAATTAAATCTAAAGCTGACGCCAAATGTTTCTCGATCTAGAGAAGCCAACAAATATTGTTGATCTTGGCCGTCGTTGTATTGGGTAACGTATTGCAGTTTGTTGGAAGATTGACTGTAAAATGGATTCATACTGATGCGTATTGCAGCAGATGGTACGTAGGATAGCCATACATCCAAACTGTTGACTTCATTGGCTTGGTCTTTAGTGCGGTCGATATAGACATTGGCGCCAAACTGAAATTTCTTTCTGCCGTCAGAATCGAACCAAAACCAACCGCCATTTTTTGGGAGCATTCTAAATCTTGGACCTCCACGCATTTCGAAATTTGAAAAGTGGTAAGGTGTGATATTCATACCGAAGCCTGCACCCCAATTGTTTTTGAAATTGGCAAAAGCGTTGACGTTAAAGGCGGTACTGTTTCGATTGCCTGCATAGTCGTATGCCAACCAATGATTGTAATTAACGCCTACGAAATTGAAAATGGAGAACGGCTGACGCCATCTATATCCTGCCCATGTAAAATGCCGAATATCATCTGTCTGCCTCATAAAACCAACATCATTGAGTTCTAGTTCGGGTGATCGCCAAGTAACACCGCTTTGAAACATCAGATTGCCGCCATTTTTTCCAATCTTCACATGCCCTCCATTTCCTGTCATAGAGGTTTTGGTTGTATCCACATTTAAATGCTCCGCGTCTGCACGTTGAAATAAATGCCCTATGGATCTTTGCGTATTAAATAAAGCATTTTGACTACCTCGAACATGACTGGCTATAAAATTGCCAGAGACATACCACGTTCTGTCTTTCCATTGATGTCGAAAATCTATAGCTGCTGTTTGCGCACTATTGTGTAGATAGTCTATATGTTCTTCTGTTTGTCGATTGGTAGATGTAATGATCCCACCAATAAATGAGTTGCGTTCGTTGAAATCTTTTCCAATACGCGCTACGAAATAATTACTTAATGGTTCGACCACCTCTCTGCGTTCTTCGCCACTTTCTGTGTTTCTAATCGTTGCATGTTCTCTTTGTGTCACTGTTTCCATGATACCAATCGTCCAACCTTTTTGAGTCTTTCCGCTTAATTTGGCGGCAGCCAAAATAGATGTGTTCTGAGGTATATCCGCCCATTCGTCTTGTTCTAAAGAAGGGTAGTGACTCGGGTTTTTACCGATCCTCCTAGAATAAAATAAATTATCATTACCGAAAGTATTTCCAGGAGCAGTTTGACTTACTCTAAAATCAAAGAGGTTTCTGCTTTCAACAAAGAAGGGGCGTTGTTCACTGAAAAATATCTGAAACCCATCTAAAGTTAATGCCGCAGGATCCGCTTCAACTTGTCCAAAATCTGGATTGACCGTAAAGTCTAAAGTAAGATCGTTGGTAACACTAATTTTTCCATCAAGACCTGCATTAATAGACATATCCGAATCGTCACTAAAAGGACTGTCAGGGTTTTCTTCTTTCTTTTCTAGTTGGGTCAAGGTGTAAGGCTGCAGTTCGATTTGTTTCCGTGATTTTAGATCTATTAAGCCATGTAATTCACCAAACGTACTCACCCAGCCAGGTGCATTCTGAGGGAAGGGCTGCCAAGAAGATCTTTCATTTTCTTTAAAGTGCTGACGGTCTATTTGCATACCCCAAACTTGTGAAGCTTCGTTTGTAAATCTTAATTGTGACATAGGTATCTTCAGTTCCGCAGTCCAACCACTGGCGTGAACATGTGTCTTGGCAAACCAAATTGGATTCCAGTTCTGATCACTTCCATTGCCATCATCTGAAATAATTTCATCGCCCTTCACACCAGAAGCTGTAATTAAAAATGAAAAGCAGGTTTGGAGGTCATGATAACTGTCAAAACTAACTACCACAAAATCGCCATCTATCTGATCCCGTCTCGATAGTCTCTTTTCGATTGTAGAAGGTTGATCATCGTGACATTCCAAACCCACATAAATAAACTTATCGTCATAGACGATTTTAAAACTGGTAGAATCAGATGGAATTTCGCCAAACGTAGGTCGACGCGTTCTAAAACTTGTTTCCCATTCAACGTCATTCCAAAATGATTCCGCCAAGTTGCCGTCCAATTTAAAATCTTCAGTTGTAACATGTTTCGTCGTAAATACTCTCTTCTTTAGAGGCACATAAGTGTCTTGTCCTTTTAAGGTTTGAATAATAAATACGAAGCCCATCGCGCAGATGCACGTAGAAAATAGATTTTTCATTTAATAGAATTTAGAGAAGTGAAAGGGGCAAGGTTTCTAGGTTTCTAGGTTTCCTGGTCTCCAGGTTTCCAGGTTTCTCGGGTGTCTCGGAAGACTCGGTTAAATTAATTAGCACCTATAAGCCTTTAATCCATTAATCCTTTACGCCTATATACCTATAAGCCTTTAAACCGTAATACCGTGATACCCGAGCAACCGAGCAACCGAGCAACCCGAGCAACCGAGCAACCGAGCAACCCTCCTAAAAAGCCAAAGCTTTTTAGAACCCGTGTATCTTCATTTTAATATAATCGTCTAGCTCTTTATTCTTACTGTCTTTTGTTACACGTTGCAAGAAGCGTTTGTTGACGCCATGGATTCTTGCAGATACTAAGTCGTCGAAATCGAAATCTGAACCGATAATGTCTGTAATGTCTTTAATGTAATTCGGACTAATGCCGTGGATGGCTGCTGCAGTCATATGTGATGGCTCTAGATCGTCAAACCCTGCATCTAGAGCTGCTTTGTATAATTCGGGTCTTACACCATGAATCGAAAATTCGACCAAGTCATCGGCGTCTAGATCTAAGCCCATTTGTTTAAATTCTTTGGCATTGCTTGCTCTGACGCCGTGGATGGCCATGGCCGTCATTTCATCAGGATCGATTTTGTATCCCATGTCTCTAAATTCCCTCACATAAGAAGGAGACACGCCATGGATACTTAGTGCGACTATGTCATCAGCATCTAATTCTTTGATACCCATTTTTTGAAATTCAGTAACCACATCATAATCAACACCGTGTATTTCAAAGGCGACTAGTTCGTCTGCATCAACATTTTCAAAGCCATTTTCTTTTGCCTTGGCAATATCATGAGGTTTAACGCCATGAATACCAAATTGAACGATGTCATCCGCGGACAGATCTGTCATGCCCGCATTATAATAGCCCTCTAGGTCATCTTCGTCGATGCCATGGATACTCATAGAGACGATGTCGTCCATCCCAAACCTTGTAAATCCATAAGATTTTACAGCAGTGATGAATTCAGGATCTACACCATGGATACTTGCAGAGACCAAATCATCCGTGTCTACATTACTTAAGCCCGCTTCAGCAAATGCTTCGACTAAGTCTTCATCAACACCATGAATCTGCATAGAAACCAAATCTCCTGCGTCTATGTTTCTGCCGCCCATAGCTTCATTCATGCGCTTAAATTCTTTGAGTCTGTCTTTGTCTACGCCGTGGATGCTCAAACTGACTATGTCACCAGGATCAGCACCAGAATCAATTTGCTTTAATAAAGAGGCCATAGAAAGATCCGTTTCGTGAATGAACATGCTAAACAAGTCGTCATCCTCAAAATCACTGTATCCACTTTTTTCTAATTGAGCAACAAATGATTTGTTAGGTTCAAATTCATATGTTCCTGATCCTTTTTTGCCATTAAATGTGCCATTTAAAACCAAGGTGCCTGGATCTCTATTAATTCTAAAATTCACATTTCCATCGGTTTTAAAATTGCTTATTTCATTTTTATCGAAGCAAGTACTAATGGTACATCTGTTCCATTTTTTAGAATTGTCCATGTAAACACACAGTTGATTGTTTTTTAGTTTACCTTCCCATTCTCCTGGGTCGATATTGACGCCATTCCAATCTACTGCATTTTTAACTGCCCATGAAGTATGCAATTCTGAATCACATTGATTGGCGTTTTTAGCAGTCTGTTTTGTTGACTCGGTAACGGCTTCAGTGACAACATCGCTGATGACTTGGCCAAGGTTTTGTGTTCCCGTATTTACTTTATTTGAGTTAAATGCATTTCTAGATAATGCTTCTGCACGTAATGCTTTATCTAGGTTTTGCTGCATTTTCAATATATCCTCATCAGATCGATTGTCCAACATAATGTTTTCGTCGTTCGATTTTATTTGTGTATGGGCCACATCTGTGGACACTTCGCCTTTTGGTTTTTGAGCTTCTTTATTATTTAGCTTTTTAGTTTTATTCTTTTGCTTCTTGTCTTTTTCTTTGTCGGTAGACTCATCAGCTAATGCAATTTTTGAAATGACTGTTTCAATTGGAATAACAGCATTTAATGAGGATACAGATAAGCCAATTATTGGAAAAAGCATTAAGTACTTCCAGCTGGATTTTGCAGAAGATCTTTTAGAATTCATCATTTTTAGTCTTTCTTGAAGGAATGATTCATTGTAATTGGTTGTTAAGTTGAGCGCATGATCTGGAACGGATACACGCAATAAGCTCATTTGATAAATTTCCTTTTCAGTTCCTTTATTCAGCATTTCAGAATCCGTTAAAAACTCTAGGTTATTGGTGATCATTTTTCTGTAAATCCAAGCGAAAGGATTGAACCAGAAAACGATGACCATAAATTCGGCTAATAATTTGTCCGCAAAGTGTGATTGATTAACGTGAATTTTTTCGTGTTCTAGTATTTGTGTATACGTATCGTAATCATAGCTTGCAGGATTGATGAAAATCCAGTTTAAGAATGAAAATGGAGACGCTTCATCAGTTAACTCATAAATTCTAATATGACCATCTTGAATGTATTCTAATTTCGAACGCTTAAATAGAATAACGGATAGTTGTATTAAGAATGTCAAAGAGAATATAATGGCACCAATGATGTATACGTACCATAATATTGTTTGCATTTTTAAATTTGAGAGGTAGTGCATCAATCCAGATGTTTTTTTATTGGCAGTGATCACTGGGATTTCGCTATTTTCAGCATTTGAATTATCGGGTTGACTTAATGGCTGAGGTGTCGATGAAGGCGTAGGTGGAACAGGAGGTTCTTTTTCATTCATGACAATCTCATTTGGAGTTGCGTTCATGAGGCTTTCATTACTTTGCTTTATGTTGTCAATGACCTCAATGGTATCAGGTGCATGAAAAGAAAGGAAAGCAGGCACACTTAATAGAGGCAATAGCAAAGCCAATATCAAGCTAAACACTAAGAAAAATCTGTTGAGTTTATAAAAGGTTTCTTTTCTAAGTAATAACCAGTAAAAGGCAGAAAATAATGCCAATAGGATAGAGGAGTGGAGGATGTAAGGTAACATTAGTTGTTGGTTTTAATGATTTTAATGATGTCTTGCAATTCAGCTTCACTTATCTTTTCTTTCTTAGCAAAGTAAGCGACCATTTCCGAATAAGAGTTGTTGAAGAAATTGTCAACCAAATCGTTGACTGCTTTGCCTTGGTATTGTTCCTTTTCGACCTTAGCAAAGTATTGATGCGATTTTCCAAAAGCTTTGTGGTCTATAAACCCTTTGGTTTCTAATATACGCACCATCGTAGAAACAGAATTATAATGCGGCTTAGGTTCAGGAAGGTCTTCAATTATCTCCTTGACGAATGAAGGTCCTCTGTCCCATAGTACCTGCATAATCTGTTCTTCTCGTTTAGCTAATTTTTGCATAATATAACTTTGTGATTCAAATCTATAACTAATAAATTAGTTTTCCAACTAATTGGTTAGTTTATAAACTAATTTATTAGTTTGAATATTGTTTAGGCCTGCATTTATGTGCTTTTAGTAGTCTTGTGTATGAAGAGCTAAAAGTTGCTATATTGTTCTTCTAATGTCAAAACTTGAAGAAATACGATCCTTGACACGACGTTATCATGAGATAATGAACTGTCAAGCGAGGCTTAAATTATTGAAGAAGGAAATTGACTTACAGATCGATCGATCGAAACTGTTGGCTCAAAAAGTAGAGTCAGAATACCAAGATGTTAAGCGCATTGAGAATCAGCCTTTATTCAAATTGTTTAGCATGTTTCTTCAGAACGAATCGGACCGATTGCAAATTGAAAAGCAAGAGTATCTGCAAGCGTCCATCGAGTACAATGAAAGTATAAGTATACTCGAGGTGCTCAATTATGAATATGAATTGTTGTTGAAGAAATCAAAGGAAGGGGTGCTTATTCTTGATGTACTTGAAAAGAAGATTAAGGAGCATGAAGATGCAACTGTAGATGCTTCAGGACGATTTATTGCTGAGTATAAAGAACTTCTAAAAGACTATAGTGCTCTAATTAAGTTAAGATTAGAAATTGAAGAAGCGCTGGAGGTTAATAGGCAAATGATTACCCATTTCAATCAAATGATCAAACACCTCAATCAAGCCCAAGAGATGAATAATTGGGGAAACACCTATGCTGAAAAGCAACAAGGAAAAGCATATAAGAAGTCTGAAATAGATGCGGCTCAAGAGCAAGTGTATTATATCCATAAACTGCTCGTCATATTAAATGCAGAGTTAAAAGATGTGCAAGAAGTCAGATCTTATTTTAAGACCTCTGAAGTCATGATCAAAAGTTTTAATATCCAATACTATCGAGATCTTATTAATGATTGGATGCAGAATAACAATCTTATGGCTGCCATGACAACCTCGCTCAATGCCAGTAGTGCTATAAATAAATTAATGCATTCATTAGAAAGAGGGCTTTTAACTATTGATAGTGAGTTCGAGCTCTTAGATAAGCGTAAGGAGGAATTGCTTATAAAGATGCAGTATTAAGTTGAAGTCTAAGTTTAAGCTTAAGCTTAAATCTCAGACCGAAATGAAATGCAGCGTCGGCGTGATAAGTTTAAGCTTAAGTTTAAGCTTAAGGTTAACTCTCTGATTGAAGTGCAACGTAGCGTTGGCGATCTAAGTATAAAGCTTTAAGATGAATAAAACTCATTCCCATTCCCAGCTTTTGTTGCTTATTTCCTTCCTAAAGCTTAAAAAACTTAATTTTTTTCTATTCGAAATAAAGTTGTCTCAAACTTGTTGTCGTCTTTATGTTTACACACTTGTCATAAAAATCTAATATAATATTTCAATAATAGCTCTCTGGGCAAAATAAACATGAATAATTGTTGAGAATTAATTAAATCAACAAAGTATAATTTTGTATTCATTACGTAAAAGAGCACATTGTTACCAAGTGAAATCGGGTGTTTGTGCAGAAAGATTAATTTATGAAGAAGCTCTTCAACATCTTTGACTTCAGTCAAAAAGTTGATTACAAAATTGAAATTTTATCAGGATTGACGGTGGCTTTGGCATTGGTGCCAGAGGCGATTGCATTTGCTTTAATTCCTGGATTTTCACCATTGACTGGTCTTTATGCGGCATTCGTATTGTGTTTGATTACTTCCATTTTTGGTGGACGGCCAGGCATGATATCGGGTGCAACAGGAGCTGTAGCTGTAGTGTTTATTGGTTTGATAGTCAAACTTAAAGAAGTATTTCCTGGGATCACACCTAATGAAATTTTACAATACGTTTTTGCTACTGTAATCATTGCTGGTTTATTTCAAATCGCTGCAGGAATATTGCGATTGGGTAAGTTTATCCGACTCGTACCTCATCCCGTGATGTTCGGATTTGTAAATGGTCTAGCCATCATCATATTTATGGCTCAGTTTCCAAATTTTTATGATAAAGCTTCGGGTGATCTTTTGTCGGGTCAACCGATGATGATCATGTTGGGTTTAACAATTTTGACAATGCTCATTATTTGGGGTTTGCCAAAATTGACTAAAGCGGTGCCTTCGTCTTTGGTGGCGATATTGGTCGTTTCGTGTATTGTGATTTTTGGAGGCATCGAAACGATGACAGTAGCTGATACGATGGCTGCTGGTGAATCTATTAAAGGTGGTTTGCCACCTATCACCATTCCGCAAATTCCATTGAGTATTGAGACCTTAATGATCATTTTACCATATGCAGGTATTGTCGCTGGTGTGGGTCTTATCGAAAGTTTATTGACGCTGAATATAGTGGATGAGATCACGGATACTAGAGGAAGTGGTAACAGAGAGTGTATCGCTCAAGGTTCGGCGAATATCCTATCTGGCTTCTTGTCAGGTATGGGTGGATGTGCGATGATTGGCCAAAGTCTTATCAATACTTCCTCAGGAGCCAAAGCTAGGCTGTCTGGAATTACCGCTGCCGTCATGCTTTTAGTTTTTATCATGTTCGGTTCTGACCTTATAGAAAGATTACCAATGGCAGCTTTAGTGGGTTTGATGTTTATGGTGGCTATTGGCACCTTCGAGTGGGCGAGCTTTAATACATTTCGAAAAATGCCCAATTCTGATGTTGTTGTAATGGTCTTGGTAACATTAATCACGGCGATAACCCACAATCTAGCAGTCGCTGTCTTATTGGGCGTTATCATTTCTGCTTTGGCCTATTCTTGGGAAAACGCTAAAAGGATTAGAGCACGTAAACGCATTGGTGATAATGGTGCTAAATATTATGAAATCTATGGCCCTTTATTTTTTGGATCTACAACTTTGTTTGCATCAAAATTTGATGTTCAGAATGATCCGGAAGATGTAGTCATCGACTTCAAAGAAAGCCGCATAGCCGATATGTCCGCTATCGAAGCCGTCAATAAAATTACGGAACGCTACGCCAATGTCGGTAAGCGAGTACACTTAAAACACCTAAGTAAAGATTGTGTCCGATTGTTGTCTAATGCCGAAGCTATTATTGATGTGAATGTAGTGGAGGATCCTAGATATAAATTACCCGTGGATAGCAAGTTGTTGTTAGCGAATAAGGTTTAGAAGTTTTATCAGGGATATTTTTATCTTAGTTACTTAAGCTAAACAATAAAGATGCATTTACACAGCAAAGGCAAAAAAGATCATGTCAAGGAGATAAAACGTTTAAGAAATAAAGAACTTAAGTAAGTTATTATTTCTTCTTCAAAACGTTCGGAAAAACTAAAAGCAGTCAAATCCATTCTAAAACGTTTTAATCAACTTATATCGAGAACAGATCATTGTCTTTTTATTAATGAGTCAAAAACTTAGTCTTTAGCAACCGAGCAACCGAGCAACCGAGCAACATACCGCCACTTCGTTACACTGCGGTCGGATATTGAAGTTTGCGTTATCGCTTCAACTTCACCTTCAACTTATCTAACCCTAGACTTAGACTTAGCCTTAGCCTTAAACTTATTATTCTTCTTCCTATTCGCAAAAAATTCTTGCTTACGCCTCTGCTTTTCCTTATTCCATTCCTTCTTTTCTGCGGCTGTCATCGGCTTGTCAGTTTGTGGTAAAGGATGGTTGTTGACGACTTTAATTTTTTTCTTGATAAGCTTTTCGATATCCTTGACATAAGCATTTTCTTCTGGCTCGCTAATAGAGATAGCCAGTCCAGATTCACCAGCACGTCCAGTACGACCTATACGATGAACATAAGTTTCGCTTTCATTGGGAATGTTGTAGTTGATAACGAATTCCATTTTATCAATATCGATGCCTCTCGCTGCAATATCTGTTGCGACTAAAGCATTAAGTTGACCTTCTTTAAAAAGCTTTAAAGCTTTCTGTCGTTGATTCTGTGCTTTATCACCATGAATGGATACAGCACTAATTTTCTTCTTTTTTAATTGACGTGCTACGCGGTCTGCACCATGTTTTGTTCGGCAAAAGACCAATGCTTGGTCTATGTCGTGTTTCTTAATAATGTGTAACAGCAAGTTCAGTTTATCTGTCCTGTTGGTGTAGTAAACAAATTGTTGTACAGTCTCTGCTGCTGAAGACACAGGCGCTACAGTAATCTTCTTTGGATGATATAACATCTGATTGGCCAACTCCATGATGTTGTCAGGCATGGTAGCTGAGAAAAATAGCGTTTGCCTTTTCTTAGGAAGTATTTTAAGTAGCCTTTTAATGTCATGGATAAAACCCATATCCAACATTCTGTCGGCTTCGTCTAACACAAATAATTTGATATCATCAAGCGATAGGATGCCCTGCGAAATAAAATCTAACAACCTTCCAGGTGTCGCTACTAAAATATGGACGCCAGGTTTTATTGCTTGTACTTGTCTATGTTGCTTAACACCTCCAAAGATCACAGTGTGTTTTACCTTAGTATACTTTGTGTAATTCTCAATATTCTCACCAATCTGAATGGCTAATTCTCTTGTTGGTGTCAATATAAGTGCGCGTAATTTGACGGGCTTTTTTTGTTGCACATCAATTTTATCTATCATCTGTATGATAGGTAATGTAAATGCAGCTGTCTTACCAGTACCTGTTTGGGCACAACCCATTACATCCTTTTTATTTAAGATGACAGGTATAGCTTTTTGTTGAATTTCGGTTGGTGTTTCATAAGAAAGATCATCCAGTGCACGCAATATCGGATCAATCAGCTTCAATTCTCTAAACTTCATTTTTGTTGTAATTCTGGCGAGGTGGGATGATTAGTCTGTATGTTCGCCGAGTGAATAAAGTACGAAGATAAGGAAAAAATAATAAGTTTAAGTCTAAGATTAAGACTAAGATTAAGTTTAAGTCTAAGTTTAGTGTTGCGGTTTAAATTACTAATTTCCATCCTACGTAGAAGTCTGAATCTGCGACCGCAGCGTCGTGATGTAACCACTCAACCACTCAACCACTCAACCACTTTACTACTTTATTTTGTTTGGACCCATAAATCCAATTAAAAGGGGGCTTTAATTTTCTAATTACAAGTTTCCAATCTCCAATTACTAATTACAAATCCCCAAACTTCTTTTTTCCCTTCACGTAATAGCTCCAAATGATCGAATGCAAATTAGCTTGGGCTTGGTGCGATTGCCCGTTAAGTGCTTTTACTTTTGATTGGTAAAAGAAACGCTTACTTATGTTTGTGGGGAGTTTTATTAGGCCGGAAATTAACGCCTTCCAAACAGCGAAGGTGTCTTTTAAATTGCCACTCAATAAAAATTTGAAACTTGCAGTGAGATCCAATATCCATCTCAATGGTAATTTATAGATAAGCTTTCCTGCTTTTTCGTTTTTGACTAAGTTTGAAAAGCTATTTCTGAAATTAAGATAAGTCTTGCGAGGATTGCTGTAATTTAATGTGCCGCCACCGACGTGATAGACGACAGATTCAGGTATGCAGAAAATCTTAAGGCCTGCATTATTAATTCTCCAGCATAAATCAATTTCTTCTTGATGGGCAAAATAACTAGGGTCAAAACCGCCTAATTTTTTAAATACATCGGTGCGTATGACCATAGCCGCTCCAGTGGCCCAAAATACTTGTTGAGCAGTATCGTATTGGCCTTCATCTTTTTCTACGGTATCAAAGATTCGTCCTCGACAATAGGGGAAGCCCAATGCGTCCATGTAACCACCAGAAGCACCTGCATATTCAAAAGAGCTTTTGTCTTGTTGGGCTCGGATCTTGGGCATGACGGCAGCAACGTCTTCGTTATTGTCTAAAAACTCAATTAAAGGGTCTAGCCAATTTTCGGTAACTTCTACATCTGAATTTAATAGAATAGTGTATGGCGTATTTACCTTTTTTAATCCTTGGTTGTAGCCCTCGGCAAAGCCATAGTTTTTGTCCAATTCAGTGATATTGACTTCTGGGAACCATTCACGCGTATACTCTACAGAATCATCTGTGCTTGCATTATCAATAACCAGTATGTCGGTTTCCAAAGTGCTGCTAAATGCAACACCGGGCAAAAACATTTCTAAATAATCTCTAGTGTTATAATTAAGAATGGCTATAGTCGCTTTGGCTTTGACTTTTTTTTTGAGAGAATCAAAATAAGCTAGACTTGATTTTCGATCTTCATGCAGTTGGGCCTTCAACGCTTCTATGCTGTCAAACTTTTGATCTTCTCTCAAGAATCGCAGCACTTCTACCGTGATTCTTTCAGAATAAATATCCTTGTCAAAATCAAATATATTGACCTCAATAGCTTTGTCACGATCGGTGCCAATAGTCGGAATGTCTCCTATGTACAACATGCCTTCATATCGTTTTTTACCATGATGCACATAGCACGCATAGATACCATCCTTTGGTATTAATTTTCCTGCGTTCTCTAAATCTAGATTCGCTGTGGGAAATCCAATTTCAGTACCTAGTTTTCTACCTCTTATGACATGACCTGCCAAGGGGTATGGATGACCAAGTAATACATTGGCGTGTTCTAGATGTCCTTCTTTTATGGCAGCTCTAATTTTGGTAGAGCTAATCGTTATCTCTTCTATTTCTTGTTTTGGAATTTCAACAACTTCAAAACCATAGTCAGGTGCTTTCAGATTTAGTAAGTTGATATCGCCAGATCTATTCAGGCCAAATTTATGGTCATATCCTATGACGATGGTTTTGGGCTTAAAATATTTATGAATGAAATTCGCGATATATTCCTCGGCAGAAAGTTGAGAAAATTCTACAGAAAAGGGCACGATCACTAAATTTTGTATACCCATCGATTCTAGTAATTGAATCTTTTCTTCTAAAGAAGTTAAAAGAACCAACGACTTATCTTTTGGGTAAATAATAGATCGGGGATGCGGATGGAATGTGATAACTACATGTTCAACTTTATTGTCTCGAGAGATTTTCTTAAGGCGATTCAAGATTTTCTGGTGACCTTTATGTAAGCCATCGAAGGACCCAATGGTCACAACCGTATTTTCAAACGCCGGCAACTCTGATAAATCTCTAAATACTTTCATTAAAGTCAATCACATGTATTACTGCAAAATTACATATATCTGCTTATTCCGTGTACTTTTAGCTATTAATCACTTCTCTTTGACGAAATATTATATTCGCACAAAAAATGAAACACAATTCGCCTGTAATTGTTAAATAATCAAGACGCATTCATGAAAACATTAGAGATTAGGACTAGTTCTAAAGTACAGGAAGTCTTTGACAACTATCCGGACTTTATACGTAAACAAATGTTGAACTTGAGGCAAATGGTGTTAGAAACAGCTAAGGAAATGGATGAGGTAGAATGGATAGAAGAGACTTTAAAGTGGGGTGAGCCTAGTTATTTGACAAAACATGGAAGTACGCTCAGAATGGATTGGAAGGCCAAAAAGCCTGATCAATACGCGATGTATTTTAAATGCACCAGCCGTTTGGTAGAAACTTTCAAGACTGTATTTGATCCATCTAGATTTGAATATGAGGGGCATAGAGCAATCATATTCAAACCAAAACAAAGGATTCCAAAACGCGATTTAAAAAAATGTATCATGGCTACATTGAATTATCATAAAGTGAAAAACTTAGAAACCCTAGGTATTTAACCAAAGAACTATGATCGATAATAATAAAGTTGTTGAATTATTAAGAGGTGTCACGGATCCCAATTCTGGAAATGATATTATCTCTTCTAAGTGTGTGAGCGGTCTGAAAATTAATGATCAAACCATCTCTTTCTCAATCTTAGCGAAGGGCATGGAAGATGTCGCTAAGTTTCAGTTAAACGAAGCGATTCAAAGTCAGATACAATCTGTATATCCTAATGCGCAATTAGATATCCATTTTGTGACAGATAAAACGGCAGGTCGTCCATTGGCGCAAATTAAAAATATCATTGCTGTTGCTTCAGGAAAAGGTGGCGTAGGAAAATCTACCGTCTCGACTAATTTGGCATTGGCATTGAAATCAATGGGTGCTAAAGTGGGATTGATTGATGCGGATTTATATGGACCCTCGATACCTACCATGCTTGACTTGGCGGGTCAAAGGCCTCAGATCAAACAGCTTTATAGTAAACATCGGATTGTGCCTTTGGAAAAATATGGTCTTCAAACCATTTCGATTGGCAATATCGTCGAACCAGAGCAAGCGGTTATATTAAGAGGTCCTCGACTCGGTGGTATCATCAAGCAATTTATTAATGATGTCATTTGGCCAGAGTTAGATTACTTAGTTTTAGATCTTCCTCCTGGGACAGGTGATATTCAATTGACTATCGTGCAGACAATTCCAATAACAGGCGCCGTTATGGTTACAACGCCTCAGACAGTTGCTGTAAGAGATGCCGTCAAAGCCATGAATATGTTCCGAATGGATACTATAAAAGTACCTATCGTTGGCGTCGTTGAAAATATGTCTTGGTTTATCCCTGAAGATGCTCCCGATAAACGATACAAGATTTTTGGAGAAGGCGGAGGCAAAGCATTAACCAAAATGGCCAATAGTGTTTTACTTGCGCAATTGCCCCTTGTCACAGATGTCCGAGAAGCCGGAGACGCAGGTCAACCTATTGTCATGAATGATAATCACCCCGCTCAGAAAGCGTACTTAGAAATGGCAAAGAATTTAGTACAACAGGTGAATTTGAGAAATGAGATGTTGCCGCCTACGCAGATAGTGGGGGTTAATGTGCAGAATCAAAACAAATGACCTTGGGATTAAGAATGAATAATTAAGAATGATTTAAGCTTAAGCTTAGACTTAAACTTACTTAATCTTAAACTTCAAATTTTATTAATTTTACACCATGTCAGACGCAGAAAAAAAGGACCTTTTAGCCAATATCGACGAAGTCTTAAATGATATAAGGCCACATTTAGCTGTAGATGGTGGCAATATTGAAGTGGTTGACGTCACTGATGATATGACCGTGAAAGTAAAGTGGATGGGCAATTGTGAAAATTGTTCGATGTCGGCGATGACGATGCGTGCTGGGGTAGAGCAAACCATTAAATCAAAATTACCTGAAATACAGGCCGTAGAAGCCATCAATGGCATAGCTTAATGAACAGATCCGATCTCTTTCAACAAATTCTCAAAAAACAATCCTTTTTATGTGTGGGTCTCGATTCTGATTGGGATCGCCTACCATCTCATCTTAAATCTCTAGAAGATCCCATTTATGAGTTTAATAAAGTGATCATAGATGCTACTAAGGATCTTGTTGTGGCTTATAAGCCTAATACAGCCTTTTATGAAGCTATGGGCCCAAAGGGGATGGCGTCATTGAAGAAGACTATAGAATATATTCCAGAAGATATTTTCGTGATTGCTGACGCCAAGAGGGGAGATATAGGCAATACATCCCGACTATATGCTAAAAGTTTTTTCGAACAATATGCTGTCGATGCTATAACGGTAGCGCCATACATGGGGTCCGATTCTGTAAAGCCATTCCTAGAATATGATGGTAAGTGGGTGATTATTTTGGGCTTGACTTCAAATGGCGGCAGTAAAGATTTTCAAACCCTCGAATTACAAAATGGCCATAAAGTATATGAAACTGTCTTAAGTACAGCGGCGACTTATGGTTCTGCAGATGATACGATGTTTGTTATTGGTGCTACTAAAGCCGAGTACTTCGAAAATATCAGAAAAATTACCCCCGATCATTTTTATTTGGTGCCTGGTGTGGGAGCGCAGGGTGGTAGTTTAGAAGATGTATGCAAGTATGGTATGAATGATCAAGTCGGCTTACTTGTAAATTCTTCAAGGTCGATCATTTTTGCCAGTGACGGTGCAAACTTCGGTGAGGCCAGTCGCGATAAAGCTAAAGCCCTTCAGCAAACTATGGCTTCTATTTTGCAAGCGCGCGGTATGGTATGAAATTTCAATGCCATGTAGATATTTATGCTCCTATAGATAAGGTCCTAGATTTGTTTGATAATCCGAATAATCTCCAATATTGGCAACAAGGATTTATAAGCTATACATCCATCTCAGGTAAGCCCGGGACGATGGATTCTAAAACCCGTTTACGCTACAAACAAGGACGAAATGATATAGAACTTATAGAAACAATTCTTGTGGACGATCTTCCGCAAGAACGTAAAGGGCTTTACGTTCATAAACATATGACCAACACGATGTCAAATAGTTTTCAAGACTTAGGTGATGGTACGACACGCTATATTGCTGAAGTCCATTATACAGAAATCAGTCATCCTATTGCTAAATTCATTTCATGGATTTTTCCAGGTCTTTTTAAAAGGCAAGTGCAAAAGTGGATGGATAATTTTCAAAAATTTGTCGAAGGGGACTTAGGCAATTCCTAATAACTATTCTTTTGAGTGCCTGCTTTGATAATAGGGCAACGTTAATTCCTTATATCTTGCTTTGTTTTAATTTTTCTATTGGCTGTTGCTGAAATTGGGTGCTCTTAAGTAGCCTCAATTGGTTTTGTTTGCTAGAAAGATTTGCTAACTTACATATGTACCTCCTTAGTTAATGCGGTGCATTGTATGATATGAAAAGGTCTATGTTTGTCCGGTTATTGGGTGATATTGGGGTGATAACCGGAACTATGTTATGCAAGGTTCTGGTTATAGGGGAGTTATATGGCATAAAATCGAACTCAATATTAATGAGTAAAATAAGATATATAAAAGGAGATGCAACCAGCCCAATTGGAGAAGGAAATAAAATTATTGTTCATGTTTGTAATGACATTGGGGCTTGGGGGAAAGGATTTGTCATGGCTTTATCCAAAAAATGGAAAGAACCTGAAAGTGAATACAGAAGATGGTATAAATCAAAAGATAATTTCGAATTAGGTAAAGTCCAATTAGTGAAAGTTGAAGATGACATTTGGGTTGCCAACTTAATCGGACAAAGAAATATAAGAAAAGACAAAGAGGGAAATCCTCCAATTAGATATAGTGCAATAAAATTGGGAATCGTAGAAGTTCATAGACTTGCAAAAGAACTAAACGCCTCTGTTCATATGCCCAGAATTGGCTGTGGATTAGCGGGAGGAAAATGGGATCAAATTCAACCAATAATAGATCATGAATTAGGTGTTTTCAATATTGAAACAACCGTATATGATTTTGACTAAATCTAATATTTAAATAAAAATATGTTTAATTCATACGGATGGATACAACTTGGGATGAACAGAAAAGGAACTGATATAATGGATGAAGAATTACAAATTCAGATAGATAAATTGGACATTGAGCTTGATCAAAAGGTGAAACAAAGATTACAAGAGATCAAGAGCTCAAACGAAATATTAAGATTTGATTTCATTGAAGGAATGAATAACCTCGAAAGCTTTTTATCACTTCAACTATCTCGAAATCACTTTAATCCAACTTTAAGAGAATTCTATAAATGGATTAGTGAAATTTCAGATGGTAGTCATGGAATACTTTATGAACTAAACGATGAAGCTCAAAATCATAACCCAAATAAACCGTATCGAGTTTGGAGATTGATTGGGAATGAATTTGAAGAATGTGAAGAAACCATAATCAATGAGAAATTTGAAAAAGTAAACTATTGAATAACGCCATATAACAAGTGATATGAGATCAGACTTGCTAACGCTGCGTCCGCTCCATATCACAGAACCGTTAGCGACAAGCGTGTGCCCTGAATGGAAAGAGAACCATTGATTGAATCAACTAGTTCGATGACCAATGCTGTAAATAAGATGGAGGAAGGCCCTCCGTTGGCGCTGTACAGGCGGAGCCAACAAATCGCCTTTTGGTGCTGAGTAAGTGATTTCTTGGTATTGAGCGAAAAGGAAAAGGATTGATGAGACAATTCAGATATGAATAGAAAAGATGAAGCAATTGAACCTCCGATGAAGTGCCGTGAAAACGAACTTTCTGTCGAAACTGTGATTAGCTTGTGTTCGCAGGACGACCATAACGGCAACCTGATTTACTGGTTATGGGGCAGACGTCATTTAGGGGGCATGATTTCTATTTAGGCTTATTTATGGAACAGGGGAAGTCAAATAACAATGTTAAGCGAAAGACACAATTCGGACAAACACCGAAGAGCTCGAATAGTGATGAGTTATTTGATGGCGGACTCAACCGTATTAGCAAAGAGACTTCTGTAATGGAAGAGGAGCGAAGGGTTGGGATTATACAGATGGAACTACCATTTACAACTTCTGTAAGAGGAAGGAAGATTGTGGAGGTTGCATCAAAAGGAATACCGATAACCAAGCGTATGGTTTGGGAATCGTACAAGAAAGTGAAGAGTAATAAAGGTAGTGGAGGGGTCGACGGAATTAGTTTGAAAAACTACTCTGAGAACTTATCCAAGAATCTTTATAAGCTCTGGAATAGACTTACATCGGGGAGTTATTATCCTCAGGCGGTACTAGAAGTAGAAATTCCAAAGAAAGATGGTAGTAAACGGAAATTAGGTATACCCTCTATAGAAGATCGGATTGCACAACAAGTAGTCAAAGACTATTTGGAGCCGAGATTAGAGAAGGAGTTCCATGATTCATCTTATGGCTATCGTCCTAATCGTGATGCGCATCAAGCGTTAGAAGAAGTACGTTATAATGTACGACAGAAAGCGTGGGTGATAGATATGGATATTAAAGGTTTCTTTGATAGAGTTTCACACGAGTTACTTGGCAGAGCCTTGACTAGACATGTTGAAGAGAATTGGGTTAATCTGTATATAGGCAGATGGCTGAATTGTCCGAAGCAAGTTGGAGGAGAAGTTGTGTCCAAGGAATTAGGCGAGGGGACACCGCAAGGAGGTGTGATAAGTCCACT
The DNA here is from genome assembly GCA_020630775.1 of Saprospiraceae bacterium. Lineage (GTDB taxonomy): Bacteria > Bacteroidota > Bacteroidia > Chitinophagales > Saprospiraceae > RFSX01. The sequence continues at coordinate 86,907 of JAHDIN010000006.1, forward strand.
GTTATCGAATCTGTTTTTACATTATGCTTTTGATAGATGGATGGATAAGACCCATCCAGGAATTAAGTTTGTTCGATACGCAGATGACATAATTGTGCATTGTGCATCTAAGTCAGAAGCAGAACAAATTTTGAAGTCTATCAGGAGTCGACTAAGGAGTTGTCAATTGGATCTTCACGAGAAGAAGACAAAGATTGTGTTTTGTAAAAGTGGGAGGAGAAAGAGCAGTCACGGTCAAGTGAGTTTTAATTTTCTTGGATACGGATTCCAACCAAGGACAAGTGCGACAAAATCAGGGAAGTTATTTCTTGGTTATGATTGTGCTATTAGTAAAGAGAGTCAAGCGAAGATTGCGAAGGAACTACGATCTACAAATTTTCAGAAATGGACAGGACGAAGTATAGAAGAGATAGCGGAATATTTCAATGCTAAACTTCGAGGCTGGCTTAATTATTTTGGGAAATTCAGGAGAAGAAACCTAAATCGCATATTTAAACTATTTAATTCTCGACTGACTAACTGGGTAAGGAATCGGTATAAGAGACTAAATAAGTCGTATATTAAGGCGTGCAAATGGCTAAGGGGTTATAAAGAGAAAAACCCTGAATTGTTTGTGCATTGGAAATATGGATTCATAGACTCTTAACCTTTGTATAATAAGAGCCGTATGATGGGAGACTATCACGTACGGTTCTGTGAGAGGTTTAGGGTGTGACTCCCTTTACCTACTTGACAAAAAAAACAAACCAGAATAAGTCTAAATAGAAATTATCAGAACAAAATAAATCA